>CAVQHT010000017.1:0-303035 GCA_963712355.1 uncultured Acidobacteriota bacterium | reverse complement strand
TGGCCGCCGTTCGTCGCCTGCCGGTCACCGCTCATCCTGAATTCAGGCTGGTTCGTCCGATAGCCGGATGCATAGTGTTCTGCCGTCGCTATCCTGCGGTCAGACGATCGTGCAAACAGGAGGGCAGAATGCAACGGACCCACATCGGACGTGAGCTCATCGCCGGCCTGGCGTTGACATTCCTCGTCGCCGCGCCGAGCGGCACGCTGCTGCGCGCGCAGAACCCGGGCACTGCGGCGCCGGGCGCCGGTGCGCAGCAGGGTATGCCGGATCTCGTCGCCGGCTTGAAAGCGACGCCGGGGTGTCTCGGCGTCGAGCTCGCGCGCACGCAGAGCGGCAAGCAGGTGATCTTCGCCTGGTTCGAGAACAAGCAGGCGGCGCTGAAGTGGTACTACGGGCCGACGCACCAGGCCGTGATGCGCACGATGGCGCCGGATGCGCACTCCGGGCGCGCGCCGCTCGCCGGCATCGCGGACGACAGCGGTCCGATTCTGACGATCGCGTCGCTCACGTACGCAGACGCCGCGCAGGTCGCGGCGATCAAGATGCCGATCTCGCAGATTGCGATCGAGCTGTACGCGCCGCTGCCGGGCGGCATCGCCATCGGCGGGCGCTTCGCACCCGCCGGGGTCAAGGTTCAGGATTTGCTCGAGCCACCCATGCAGCCGGCGTCGACCGCGCGGTAAGTGGCGGCTATGATCGGCGGCGTGACTGGCGTCGGTCAGCGTTGGGGAGCCGGACGGTGAAAGCGCGCCTGGCGGCCGTTCCGCGCCTCGTGGCGTTCTGCACGTTTCTCGCCGTGCTCGTCACGCTGCTGATGGGCGCCCTTCAGGGATTCGGCTCGATCGAACGCCTTGCGGGCAGCTTTCTGGGCAGCTTCATCATCTGCAACTGCATGGGACTGCTGATCGGCGTCGTGCTCGGCCCGATCTGGGAGCGGTTGTGGGCGCTGCGTGTCCCGGCTAACTGGCTCGCCGTCGTGGCGGTGATGATCGTGGTCGCCGCCGTCGGACTGGCGCTCGCGCTGGTCATCGCGGTCACGGTCCGGCTGATCCCGCGCGGCGACGCGGTCGCGCAGTACTGGCGGATCTACCCGTTTGTCACCGTCATCACGCTCATCTTCGGGATCTGGGGCACCGGCAACGCGGCTCTGAAGATCCGGCTGCGGCGGACGGCGAAAGCGCTCGAGGAGAAGCAGCAGGACGAAGCCCGGGCGCGTCAGGCGGCGATGGAGGCGCGGCTGTCGTCGCTCGAGTCGCGCATCCGTCCTCATTTCCTGTTCAACACGCTGAACTCCATCTCCGAACTCGTGCACGAGGACCCGGTCCGCGCCGAACGGCTGATCGAGGATCTCTCGGCGCTGCTGCGCTCGTCGCTCGACGCGTCACACCAATCGACCATCCGGCTCGGCGACGAACTGCGGCTGGTCGAGAACTATCTGTCCATCGAGCGCGCGCGGTTCGGCGATCGCGTGCGTCCGACCATCGACGTTCCCGCGGCGATGCTCGAGGCCGCGGTTCCAGCCGTTCAGCCTTCAGCCGCTCGTCGAAAATGCCGTGAAGCACGGGGTGGCGCGCAGTCCCGACGGCGTGCACATCGGCGTGTCGGCGTCGCGTGTCGGCGACGCGCTGACGATCGCCGTCGAAGACGATGGTCCGGGGTTTTCCGAGGCGGCGCTGCCGCCGGGACACGGCCTGGAGACGCTCACGTCACGGCTGGACGCACTCTACGGCGCGCGGGCCTCGCTGCGCGTCGCACGCGACGGGGGACGGACGCGCGTCACGCTGATGCTGCCGTTCAGCGCGATGCCGGCCGCGTGATGCTGGCCCGTCCGCTGCGTGTCTTCGTCGTGGACGATGAGCGATTGGCCGTCACCCGGTTGATCCGGCTGCTCGGCGAGATCGACGGCGTGACGGTCGTCGGCAGCTCGACGAACCCGGCGACGGCGGCGGCCGAAATCGATCGCGCGGCCGCGGACGTCCTCCTGCTCGACATCGAAATGCCGGGCATGACCGGTTTCGAACTGCTCGATCGGCTCGAGACGACCCCGACGGTTGTCTTCACGACGGCCTACGATCAGTACGCGCTGCAGGCGTTCGACAAGACCGCGATCGACTACCTGCTCAAGCCGATCGCGCGCGAGCGCCTCGAGCGCGCGCTCGAAAAGGCGGCGCGTTTCGACGGCGGCGCAGCGCGGACGGACGCGGGACGACCGTGAAGCGAACGCTCGAGGCGATCGCCGCCGCGCTCAAAACGCGTCCCGCGTACCCGGAGCGCATTCCGTCCACGATCGCCGGCCGTACGCAGCTGGTCGATCTGGCGCGGGTGTCGCACTTCTACGCCTCCGACAAGCAGACGTACGCGGCCACGCCGCCGCGTCCGGTCCCGATCGACGCGACGCTCAACGACCTCGAGGCGCGGCTCGATCCGGGCCGCTTCCTTCGCGTCCATCGCGCCGCGCTGGTGAACATCGCGTTCGTCGCCGAGGTGAAATCGAACGCCACCGGCATGATCCTGAAGCTGGCCGATGCGGCGCATACGGAAATTGCGGTCGCGCGCGAGCGGCTGAACACCGTCAAGATCCGTTTGGGGCTGTGAACGCCGGTCGGACGCGGTCACGGCGGGAAATTTCCCGCGCGCCAACCCGGAATTCTCCCATCCTCCGCCGCGCACTCTGTGGTGCTCGCATCGAAATTCCTGAAATTCTTAGCGTTTTGGCATGGTGCCGGCGCGACCGTGCCGGCACATGGCTTGCCCCTGCTCTCTGCGGCGCGTTGAGCGCGCCGCGGGAGGGTGCGATGTTCGACCTGATTTCCGGCGGCGAAAGACATCCGTTCCATGACCAGACGGCGGCCCCGGTCGTCATCTCGGTCGCCGGTCACGCGGTGGTTCTCGCGCTCGTGGTCGTGCTGCCGCTCATGTTCGCGACGAGCAAGTTGCCGGTCGTGCCAACGATGATGGCATTCGTCGCGGCACCGCCCGCGCCTCCGCCGCCTCCGCCCCCGCCTCCGCCCGCGCCAGCGGCTGCCAAGCAGCCTGCTCCCGTGCCGGTGGAGAAGCCGCCGGTGGCACTCGGTGAACCCGAACGCGGCGCCCGTCGAGGCGCCCGATGCGGTGTTCCCGGAGCCGCCGATGCCGGTGTCGCGCGGTGGCGAAGGCGGCGTCGAGGGCGGCATCGAAGGGGGAGTCGCCGGTGGCATCGTCGGCGGGCTGATTGCGGCGCCGCCGCCACCACCGCCTCCAGCCACCACCGCCTCGCGCCCGCGCCGACGCAGCCGGTTCGCGTCGGCGGACAAATCCAGATCCCGAAGCTCGTGAAACGCGTCGAGCCGATTTATCCGGACTTCGCGATCGCCGCGGACGTGACGGGCATGGTGATCCTCGAGGCGATTGTCGACGGAAGCGGCAACGTGCAATCGGTGCGCGTGCTGCGGTCCGTGAAGCTGCTCGATGCGGCGGCGGTCGACGCCGTGAAGCAGTGGCGATACGAGCCGCTGTCGCTGAACGGCGTGCCGACGCCGTTCATTTTGACCGTGACGCTGACGTTCGCCGTCAAATAAGGCGCCTGGCGGCGTGACGCCAACGGCTACGGTACGCGGAATCTGATATCGACGTACGCGTCTGCGCGATCTGAACTCCCTCCCGTCGCAGCAAATCGTTCTGTTCGCGTAACATAGCCGGTACGCCGGGGTGGCGGAACTGGCAGACGCACAGGACTTAAAATCCTGGATCGCGAAAGCGGTGTGCGGGTTCGATTCCCGCCCCCGGCATTTGACGTCAAACTACAGCCGGCCGCGAAGGCGAACGTTCCCAGGCGCGCGCTGATCGCACAAGATGCGAGCGGGGGGACCGGCACGCCTCGCGAGGAGTCGTCATGGGCGATGCAACCCGAAGAGAATTTCTTGGCCAGGCCGGAGCCGCTGCGCTCGCGATCGGCTCGTTTGCCCACGTGAGCGCGCAGGGTGGCGGGGCGCCGCTTTACGATCTGCTCATCGCCGGCGGCAAAGCCATCGACCCCTCGCAAAAACTGTCTGCCGAACGCGACGTCGCAATCGCCGGGAACACGATCGCGCGGGTGGCCGCCAACATCCCGCACGGGCAGGCCAGGCAGGTGATCGACGCACGCGGAAAACTGGTCACCCCAGGCCTCATCGACTCGCATGTGTACATCTACGAAGGCGTGGCGCTCGCGTCCATGCCGGCCGACGCCGCGGGACTCGCGCTGGGCGTGACAACGATCATCGACGGCGGATCGGCGGGCTCGCTGACGTTCCCGGGGCTCCGCACCTACGTGATGGAGCACGCGCAGACCAGTGTCTACGCGCTCCTCAACATGGCGACGATCGGCCTCGTAATCAGCAACGAAACCTACATCGACCCGAAACTGATCAACCCGAAAACCGCCACCGACATCATCCTGAAGAATCGCGACCGCATTCTTGGCATCAAGGTCCGCATCGAAGGCAACCACAATGAGCTGGAGCACGACATCGACGTCGTGAAGAAGGCCCGCGAAGTTTCCGATGCGACGGGTGTGCCGATCGTCCTTCACTGGACCAATGAGAAGGATCTGCTGTCACTGCTGAAACGCGGCGATCTGATGACGCACCCGTTGACGCCGTCGAACCCTGAATCGTCGAACCTCTTCGGGGTCGACGATCCCAAGATTCCGCCGCAAATCCTGGAGCTCAAGGATCGCGGCATCCGCGTCGATTTCGGCCACGGCGCGCACCTGTCCTGGGAGCTCGCGGAGCGAGCCGCCGCTCAGAACTGGTATCCCGACGCGCTGTCGACCGGGCTTCACCGCGCCCACGCCGCACCGAACGGCCTGGTGATCGACCTCGAAACGACGATGACCAAGTTCATGTACCTGGGGCTGTCGGTCGACCAGGTCGTCGAACGCGTCACGACGAATCCCGCCAGCATGTACAAGTTCCCGGAAAAGATCGGCACGCTGCAGGAAGGCAGCGTCGCCGATGTTTCGGTGCTGCAGCTGACCGACGGGCGGTTTGACCTGTTCGACGCGAAGCGCCAGAAACGGACCGGCCGCCAGAAGATCTCGTCCGTGGCAACTATCAAGGGCGGGAAGGTAACGAAGGCCTGATCGGGTCCCTGATCCTTCGTCCGGCGAAGGACTACCGTCCCAGCGACTCGGCGACGAAGGCGCTGACGTCGCGGATCTCGTCAGCGCTGAGAAGTCCGATGAACGCCGGCATCTCGTTGCGTCCGGCGGTGACGATGCGCGTGACGGTGGTGCGGTTCGTCATCGCCGCGAGCGAAGGGCCGCCGCCGTGTCCACCTTGCCCTGACGGGCCGTGGCAGCCACTGCACGATTGCTCGAAGACCACGCGGCCGTTAGTCAGATTGGCCACAGCGTTCGGCGCGACCGCGGAGGGACCGGCGGGCAGTGTCGGCGCCGCATTTGTCGTGGGCGCCGGGCTTGCCGGCGCATCGACCGGCTTCAACGTGCCTTGCAGCGAGAACAGCCAGACGCTGTCGCCGCGCGGCGAGCCGGCGAACGTATTCCCCGCGGAGTACACGAGCACATGCTGGTGGCCCCGCCACTCGAAGACAGTGGGCGGCGCGTTTACGCCCGCGCCCGTCTGAAACTGCCACAGGCGCGTACCATCTCGTGAGTCGAGCGCAGTCAGCCGACCGTCGTTGCGGCCGACGAAGACGAGTCCGCCGGCGGTCGTCGCCGACCCGCTGTAGCAGCGATCCTGCCACTGCTGCCGCCACACCAGCTTGTTGGTGCGCATGTCAAGGGCCGCGAAAATACCGGACACGGTGTAGGCGAGGCTGCCGAACCGTCCTGCCAGTACTGCTGGCCGATTGGCTTGAGGTCGCCACGGTCGCCACCGTTCTCGCTGGCCGTGAATACGCCAATGCGATCGGTCGCGCACACGTAGAGGTAGCCGGTTGCCGGATCGTAGGAACTCGCTGGCCAGTTCGCGCCGCCGCCCTGGCCCGGCCTCGCAACGACCGGCTCCGTCCAGTAAGGCGTGAAGATTCCGCCTTCGTTCAGGAGACGAAATCCCTCGGGGGCGATCGGAATCGAATGCGGCACGAACGCGTCGCCGGTCGGAAAGGGTTGCGTCTTCGCGGTCGCCTGACGTGGTTCCTGCGGCACCGGCCGCTCCTCGATGCCGACCAGCGGTTTGCCCGTGACCCGATCGAGGATGTAGACCCATCCGGTCTTGCTCGGCTCGGCCGCCGCTTTGCGCATGCGGCCGTTGATCTCCAGGTCGAAGAGCACGACCGGGCTCGGCGCGTCGTAATCCCAGAGGTCGTGGTGCACCTGCTGAAAGTGCCACCGGTACTTGCCGGTCTTCGCGTCGACCGCCACGATCGACGATGAAAACAGGTTGTCGCCCGCTCTGACTGGTGCCGCCGAAGTCGGGACCGGCGTTACCAGTTGAAAAGTAAATGAGCCCCAGCTCGGAGTCCGCCGCCGGCGTTTGCCAGACGCTGGCGCCGCCGCGCGTCCACGAGTCGTTGTCCGGCGGCCACGTGTCGTGACCGACCTCACCCGGACCGGGAATCGTATAGAACGTCCAGACGAGATGGCCGTCGTTGGCGTCGAATGCCTTCACACGGCCGCGGAGACCGAACTCGGCGCCCGCAAATCCTGTAATGATCAGCCCGTCGTAGTACAGCGGCGCGCTCGTGATCGTGAAGCCGTCCTGCCATCGTTCGGCGGCGACCGACCACACGACCGTACCGGTCTGCTGGTCCAGCGCGACGAGGTTGCCATCGAGCTGACCGACAAACACCTTGCCATTCGCCAGTGCGACACCGCGGCTCGTCCACCCGCAGCACACGGTGCTCAGGGAGGGATCGAGGTGCGCCTCGATACGTCCAGAGGATCGCGCCGGACTCCAGGCTGATCGCGAATACATCGTTCGCGCCCGTGATGACATAGGCAACACCTTCGTGCACCAGTGGCTGTGCCTCCCCGGAGTACCGCGCCCCCAAGCCGGACCCGTTCAAACGAGTTCGCCAGACTCCTTGGAGGGTTGCCACGTTGTCACGTGTGATCTCGGTGAGCGGTGAATAGCGCCGGTTGAACAGATCGCCGCCGTTTGTGAGCCAGGCCGTGGTCGGGAGGGCCGTCAGCTCGCGACCGCTGAATGCAGGCGCGCGGACGATTGCCGTCCGTTCGATCGTTCCGCTTTGGGCGTGTGCGATGGCCACGGCGATCGTGGCGGCGACAACTCCTGCAGCGACAAGGCTTCGCAAGCTCAGCATGGGCACCCCGGTCCGGCAGAGTCTAGCAGCGAAGACTTGCCGTTCGGCGTGAAAGTCTCACATCGGGTCTGAGGTTTTCGGAACGTAAGCTCGGACGGTGGCAAGAAGTTCGGTAGGTATCCTCGCTACTCGAAGGACAGGCTTTTTCTTTTCAGGCGGCTTTCCAGCGGAGAGACATCGTTACGGTGATGAGCATCGTCATGAAGCCTGTGAGGCAATGCAGAGAAGAAGAAATTCGAATGCGCCTAAACACGCGGCTCGGCAAGTGCGAGCCACCGTGCGTCCCACACACGAGACTGGACTATAGGGCGGGACGGAGTCCTCCTGGGTCGCGAAAGCGGCGTGCGGGTTCGATCCCCGCCCCCGGCACCAATAAATCGGGCGTCTTTCAACCGAATCGGAGGGGGCAGGCTTCGGTTGCGAGCATCGCGCTCACCACAACGGACACGACGGACACAATATTCCAGATTCCAAATCCTTTGTGTCCTTCGCGTCCATTGTGGCGACTCCGTTCACTGGAAACGCACCACATTCCAGCAGTCGGCCTAGAACGTCATCTGAAACCCGAGCTTCAACAGACGGCCAGACAGAATCTGGGTTGGTGTGCGCCACGCCGCGCCATAGGTGTTGTTGACCGCGAGGATCGGGCTGGCATTGAAGGCGTTGTAGATGTCGAACTGCGGTTCAACACGCGTGCCGCCGATCCTGAACACGCGCGAGAACCGGAAATCGACCTGCTGGATCCGGTCCTCGTAGAGCGTACTCGGGCGCGATGAGCGGAATATTCGATACGGAGGCGTTCGGGCCGGCCGACAAGTTACGGCCGAGCGATGGCGCAATCTGGGCATTCGTAAACGTTGCGGCCGCCCGTGTACACGATGCCAGGCAGATTCTGGTATGTCGCTGCCACCTGGAAGTCATACGGCAGCGGGAAGGCTCCCGAGAACTTCACCTGCGTCGACGCGGACCACGGCGGCACCACATGGCAGTACGGATCCGTGCGCGGCGTGGTGACGGCCCCGAACTGCAGATTGTCCTGGACGAGACCGCAGTTATCGGTGACCGTTCGTCCCGTGTTCACTCCTCCGTTGATGTTGATGTGACGCGACAGGCGAACATTGAGCACCGCGTCGAAGCCGTCGTAGACCTCGGTCTGGTTGCCGTTTTCCGTCGGCTGCTCGCGACACGACCGTCGTCGTCTGCCCGAACTTTGCCACGCTGACGTCGTAGAGCCCGCAAACCGGATAGCCGCCGCCGCCAGGCAGCCGCGCATCGATCGGTGCCGTGACGCAATACGTGGTGAAGTCCGCGTTGCTGACCGACGTATTCTGGCTGGCCGCGAAGCCGCCCCACACCGTTCGGAAGTAACCCACGCCAAGCGAAATGTTGTTGCGCAACTGTTGATCGACGGTCACCGCGGTCTGCCAGTTGTTCGAGCGGGCCCCAAAGCCGGTCAACGTATCGGGTAAATAGGTCGTCGCGTTCGGATTGTTCTTGCCGAAATCGACGTTGTCCAGCGCACCGCAGACGTCGCCGCCGCTGGCGCTGAGGTCTTGCGCCTTGGCGTCCGGCAGGTTGCAATCGGGCGAGAAATTTCCGTTGGTGTCGGTCCAGGACCGAGTGGAATTCAAGACCGCCCGCGTGACCGGGTTATTGGCGCGAGCCTGCGTGTAGATGTCGGCCGCCACAAACCGGCCGACGTTGGCCTTCACCGCCGTCTTGCCGTTGCCGAAGACGTCGTAGGCCGCAGCCAGGCGTGGACTGATGTCCTTCCAGCACGGCACACACTCGACCTTGTTGTAGTCGCGTGCCGGCACGAAGGGACCGGCGTTCAGGTGTTGTTCGGGAACGTAGGCGTTGAAGTAGTCGTAGCGGATGCCCAGATTGAGCGTCAGTTTCCTCATCGTCCATTGATCCTGGACGTAGAGCCCCAGGTTCACCTTCAGCCGTTCGTCGAAGGTCACCGGCTCCGCGTATTGGATGATCTGCGACGGCCTGCTGACGACTGTGCCGTTTGCGAGCGTTTGGTTCAAGTACGTGTAAGAGACGACGCCCGCCCCCAGGCCATGCTCCGGACCGCCGTCGTCGTACCAGGCGTGATGCCACGCTTCCTGGGTCGTGAAGCCCACCTTGAAGGCGTGTGAACCGGTGACGTAGTTCACCGAGCCGCGCTGGTTGGATTCGCTGGCGACGCGCTGGCCCAGACTCGAGGCCAGCGGCGCGTTGTACCGGAAGCCGGTATTGCGATTCAGAATGGACATCCCCGGGCGCTTCAGGCTTCCGGTGTGTTCGGCCAATTGAAGATGAGCGTCGAGTCCGCCACTTCAAAGAACAATTTGTTGCTGGCGAGGTGCGTCCACTTGCCCTGCAGCAGGTAGTTCGGATCAGCGTATTTCGTGGTGTAGGTCGCTTCCGGCGCGACCAGCGGGCTGCAGCCGAGGCAGATGTTCGTGTGCTGGAAGTCCCAGGACGCACTGACCTTGTCCTTCTTGGTCAGCTGACTGGTGAAACGAATGCCGTCGGAGATGTTGTCTTCCTGATGAAGCGCCGGCCGGCTCGGGTCGGGCGTATAGAACGGGGTATTTTGGGTGAGGTTGAAGAAGTCCCCGGCAAGGATATTCTGATAGCCAAACACCCGATGAGACGTGAAGAACCACAGCCGGTCTCGCATGAGCGGCCCACCCACCGCCACGTTGGCGTCGTAGGTGCGATTCGTCGTGTTCACAAGCTTCAGCCCACGGTCGATCAACTCCTGCGTGAGATTGTCGCTGACCATGTCTTTGTTCGCGAAGTTGCCGCTGATCAGTCCCGAGAAATGGTTCCCGCCGTCTTTCGGGACCATGTTCGCCTGGAAGCCGCCGTTCTCGAACTCGGCGGTCTGCCCACCGAGTTGAACGCTCGCTTCCTGTGCGGCGGCCGGGTTGAAGTAGAAACCCCGTCCCTGTCCTTCGCCGTTGAATTGCATGCCGTCGAGGAGGGCGCGATTGTCGCCAGTATGCCCGCCGTGAATCACCGGGTAGGCGTTCATCGGGTCGATGTTGCCGCCGACATCCTGAGCGGTCGGAGGAATCATCACGCCGACCGTGACCTTCGCGAGGCCGCCCATTTCCTTGGTGATCGGCAGCGCGTAGAGCATTTCGCCTGACACCACCTTCACCTGCGACGTGTTCTGCACGTCGACGACCGGGCTCACCCCGGTTACGGTGAGGGTCTCCTCGAGCGAGCCGACTCGCATTTCTGCATCGATCTTCGCGGTGAACCCCGTCGGCAGTTCGACCTGCTCGCGCTTGACCGTGCTGAAGCCCGGCAGCGTAAACGTCACCGTGTACGTTCCGGATCGGAGGTCGATGATCTTGTATTCACCGTGTTCGTCAGACACCACGGTCCTGGCTTTTTCGATGAGCGCGTCGCTGGCGGCCTCCACCGTGACGCCAGGAATGACCGCGCCCGTCGTATCTCTCACCGTCCCGGCGATACCGGTCGGCAGGGTCTGCGCGGCCGCATGCGTCGCCAGGATCAGCAGCGCAGCGAACGCAAGTAATCCGGCCCTCGCGATTCGAACCATAAACTGCCTCCTCGCTTACTGAACGATCGATCGCGAGTGACTCGACGATGATCGCTGTCACCGGTCTATTGGATCGGCCTGTCAGAACACCGCGATCGGATTCAGTGGGGAACCGGTACCGTTCGTGACCGGCAAGGGCGACGCCGTCAGCAGGAACTCCCATCGTTTGCGTGCGGCCGCCGCCTCGGAGACGGCCTCGAGGTTCGTGTCATCCATCAGGGGAATCCCGAGGACGATCAGCGCGAAGTCGTGGAGCGCGAGCGGCCCCAGCTCAGAGGTCGCGGGCGGCGGCGTCGCGTCTTGCGCCGTCTCGCTGCCGAGAATCGACACGTCGCGACGCTTCAACCATGGCAGCACTGACGGATCGAGTCCGGCCGTTTCCACGCCGGCGTTCCACGCCCCGGTCTTGGCGCGGCGCGCCCAGCGCCCCGTCCGAATGAACACCGCGTCTCCGGCCGCGACTTTGACGCCCGCTTGTTTTTCCCAGGCTTCGATGTCGTCGATGAAGATCCGTGTCCCGGGTTCGAGATACGCCACGCCTTTGAGGCGCGGGATGTCGATCAGAATGCCGCGCGTGAAGATGCCGTTGTGGAGGTTGTAAATCGAGTTCTTCTTCGCGCCCTCCTCCTTCGTCACTTCCTCGTAGGAGAAGCCGTTCCACATCTTCCCGTCGAAAAAGCGGTGCGCGAAAGCGTCGAGATGCGTATGCGCGTATCCGTGGAATGACACCGAGAGGCTGTCGCCGGCGCCGCCCGGACCCGCCGAGGTCATCACATGTTCGTAGGGCTGCCCGTTGTCGGCGCTGCGCTCGGTGTTGACATCGCCCGCGAGCGACACGGTGATGCCTTCCTTCACGAGCGCCGCGGCCTGTTTGCGCTTGGCCGCCGTGATCAGATTGATTGCGCCGAGCTGATCATCCTTTCCCCAGCGGCCCCAGTTCGACAGTTCCGTTTTCCACTTTTCGTATTCGGCTTTGCTGACGGTTGGCCGCGTCCCGGCCGCGGCAAGTGCCTCGGGGCTTGGGCCTCGTCCTCGGCCTCTAGCCTGGCGCTGCAGGCTGTCCCTGCGCCTGGCCTCCTGGAGTTTGATTCTGTCCCTGAACCTGGCCCAGCGACACGACCACCGCGGACGCGATCAGACAACCGCAGATCGCAGCACCAGCGACACGCAACATACCGCCTCCTCATCTCAGCGAGCGTCGTTGACGGAAAGCCAGCACACAGTTCTGACATCGCGCATCTTCAGACCGCGCCGGGTTGGAGTCAACAAACTTATGTAAGGAACTGTCGCAGTAGAGCTGGGATGGACGTTTTGGTAGGCAGTGTCCTTGCCGAACTAAACTGACCGCTAAAACGTTACCCGCCGGGGTGGAAGGGGTACTGGCGTTGATCGAGTAAGGTGGCCAGTGCTCAGGCCGCGGTAACGTAATCCCCGCAGCCGTTGCGCCAAATTTGGTAGCTCATGAGAAGACACCAGTCCGTGCCTCGTCGGTCGTTCTTCATCGCAAGCATGCTGACCGCGGTGGCCGCCGGCCTGACGCTGCTGGCGCAACCGGCCGCGCCGCCCAACATCGTGATCATCCTCGCGGACGATCTCGGCTATGGCGATCTGGGCTCCTTTGGAAGCCCCAGCATCAGGACGCCGCGCCTCGATGCGATGGCGGCCGAAGGGCAGAAGTGGACGAACTTCTACGTCCAGCCGGTTTGCTCGCCGAGCCGCGCGGCACTGCTCACGGGACGTCTGCCTATCCGCAGCGGCATGTACGGCGTGGCGAGCGGCAACGCGCCCAAAGTGCTGCGCGACAACGCCGCGCAGGGATTGCCTCCCGGCGAGATCACGATCGCCGAGATCCTCAAGGCTCGCGGGTATGCGACCGGGATGGTCGGCAAATGGCACCTCGGGCAGCTGCCGCAGTTTCTGCCGATGGCCCAGGGCTTCGACTCCTGGTTCGGCCTGCCGTATTCACATGACATGCGGATGACCGCGCCGCGCGAAAACGGTCTCAAGAGCGCCGCCTACTACAACCCAAAGCCGGAGTACTGGGACGTCCCGCTCATGCGGAACGGAGAGGTCATCGAACGGCCGGCCGACCATCGCACGTTGACAAAGCGCTACACCGAGGAAGCCGTCCGATTCATCAACGCGAATCGCGCGAATCCGTTCTTCCTCTACGTGGCCCACTCGCTCCCGCACATTCCGCTCGCCAGGTCAGAGGAGTTCGTGAATCACTCTGCGGGCGGCATGTACGGAGACGTGATTGAGGAGATTGACTGGAGTACCGGGCGTATCCTCGACGCGCTGAAAAACGCGGGCGTGGATCGGCGCACGCTCGTCGTGTTTACGAGCGACAACGGTCCGTGGCTGCCATTTGGCGACCACGGCGGCTCGGCGGGTCCGCTCCGGCAAGGCAAGGGCACGACGTGGGAGGGCGGTGTTCGGACGCCGGCCATCTTCTGGTGGCCGGGAACGGTGCCGCCATCGGTGGTCGCCGATATCGGATCGGCGATGGACCTGTTCGCGACCGCCGCGAGCCTCGCCGGCGCGGCGCTCCCCGGCGACCGCGTCATCGACGGCGTGAATCTTCGCGCGCCGCTCACGGGCGCCGGGCCGTCTCCGCGCCAGGCGCTCTTCTACTACTGGGACAACGAGCTGCGGGCGGTGCGCAAAGGCGCGTACAAGGCCCACTTCATCACCAGCGGCTCATACGGCGATGGTGGAGCACGCGTCGTTCACGATCCGCCGCTGCTGTTCAATCTTGCCGAAGACCCGGGCGAACAACGCGATGTCGCCGCGCGCCATCCTGACATCGTTGCGGATCTGCTTCGCGAGGTCGAACGCCATCGCCAGACCCTGAAAGCCGGGCCGCCGTTGTTCGACGAATTGCTCCCGGAAGCCTTGCCGCGCTGAGCACGGAAGCGACGGGACGTCCCACGTGCTGCGCAGCTACGCCGTTGCGGCGCGCGGTGCCTTGAACGTCAGCGCAAACACCACGAACACCGCGGCGGCGCCGATCGCCGGTACGATCCAGATCGCGCGCCAGTCGTGTCCGCCGCCCGCCAGCATGTACGCGTCGACGACGCGTCCGGACGCGAACGCACCGACGAAATAGCCGAGGCCGTTGGTCACCAGGTTCAGGAACCCCTGCGCGGCGGCGCGCGTCTTCGGACCCGCGCGCTGGTCGGTGTAGATCTGGCCGCCCACGAAGAAGAAGTCGTAGCAGACCCCGTGCAGCAGAATGCCGATGTAGAGGAGCCACATGCCCGATCCGGCGTCTCCCCATCCGAACGCCAGATAGCGAAGCGCCCAGGCCATCATGCCGACGAGCATGATCACCTTGATGCCGAGCCGGCGAAGCATCAGCGGCAGCAGCAGCATGAAACCGATCTCGCTGACCTGGCCGAACGTCTGGATGAACGCCGGCTCGGGCACGTGGATCTCGTTCAGGAACGGATTCGTGAACGCGTAGTAGAACTGCAGCGGCACGCACAGGAGAAACGAGCCGAGCACGAATACCGCGAAACCGCGATCGTTCAGCAGGTGCAGCGCGTCGAGTCCGAGCGCATCGCGCATCGAAAACGGCGCGCCCGCCGCCTTCGGCGGCGTGTGCGGGAGAAACAGGCAGTACACGCCCATCAGCAACGATCCGGCGGCGGCCAGCTGCATCGGCGTGGCGAGCGCGTCCGCGTGGAGCACCTTGCCGACGATCACTCCCGCCGCGATCCAGCCAATCGTCCCGAGCACGCGGATGATGGGGAAGTCGCGCGCCGGATCGACCACATGATGGAACGCCACCGAGTTCGTGAGCGACAGCGTCGGCATATAGCAGAGCGCGTAGGCGAGCAGCAGCGGATAAAAGGCGCCCCATGCGGTCTGCGTGGAGACGAGCCACATGAGTCCCGCACCGGCGACGTGGAGTATCGCGAGCAGTTTTTCCGACGCGAGAAAGCGGTCGGCCACGACGCCGAGGAAGAACGGCGAGACGAGCGCGGCGATCGCCGTCGCTCCGTACGCGAGGCCGACCTGAGCTCCTGAAAATTTCAGCGTCTCACCCAGATAGGTCCCCATCGTCACGAACCAGGCGCCCCAGATGAAGTACTGGAGAAACATCATGGCGCCGAGTCTCGCCCGGGTGTTCATGTGCCGCCTAAGCGAGTGCGCGCTGGCAGAAGGCGAGACACTTGGGGACTTCCACGAGCGGGTCGCCGGGATACTCGAATTCGATGTTCGCCGGGATGTCCCACTTCTCGCGGCTCAGCAACTGCAGGACCTGCGCAATCGGCGTGTCGCCCTCGCCCCACGCGACGTTTGCCGCCGCCGTTGGCCGGCGTCCGGCGATCCTTCAGGTGAAGGTGCGTGATCCGGGCGTGCTGCTCGCGGAGGAACGCGGGGGCATCGAATCCCGCGGCGGTGAAGTGGCCGATGTCCAGGTTGATCGCGTGATACTTCGAATAGGCGAGGCACGCGGCGAAGCTCTGTGGCGTGGAGACCTCGTCGGGCTGCTGCACGTTGGCGTGGCCGTGATAGGCGACGAGGATCTTGTGCCGGTCCGCGAGCGGTGCCACGCGCTTCGCCATGCTCACCTGCGTGGACGTGGACATCACCTTGACGCCGAGATGCGTCGCCATCGCCAGGCCGTACTCGATATCGGTGTCCGACATGGTCTTCACGTTCATGTTGTAGCAAAGCGATCGGAGGTCGATGCCGGCGTTCTCGAAGATCCGCCGAACCGGCGCCCACGTGGCCGGTGTCGTGCGCAGCCGCCAGGCGCGCAAGCGCGTCGGCCGCATCCGGCCCGCCTGGCGCACCTGCCAGGGCCTCCGCATGGTTGGACATCAACTCGACCTCGCCGAGGCCGATCGACACCATCGCGTTGACGATCGCGTGCGCGTCGGTCAGTGCCCGAAAGCTGTAGGTAATCGCGCCGATCTGCACACCGCGAATCCGCGAATTGATCGCCGCGGCCTCGAGGACGCTTGGAAACGCCGCGGCACCCAGGGCTGCGGCCGGCACGCCGCCGAGTGCCATCCTGCCGAACTCGCGTCGCGTATAGCCTCGTGTCGGCGCTGTGCTGTTCATGGTGTGCTCCTCGCGCGGTGCGGTATTATCACGCGCCTGCCTCGCCGCGAGGGAGCGTATTCCAGTTCGGGGACACATGCATACCGTCCGTCGCCGGGCCAGCACGCGTGCCGTGGACGTGATCGCCGTGGCGGTCGTCTGTCTCGCGGCCTCGGCGTGGGCGCAAACACCGCCGCCGGCCCAGGGACCGCCCGGCCCCAGGTTTCCCGCGCAGCAGCGGCCGCCGGACGACCCGCAGGTCGTCGCGCGCGGGAAACGCGTCTATGAGATCTCCTGCCGTGCCTGCCATGGGGCGGACCTCCGCGGCGGCGACATGGGCGGCCCGAACCTGCTTCGTTCGAATGTGATGCTGAACGACATCATGGGCGAGCGCCTCCTGCCGATCCTCCAGGGCAGTCGCGCCGCCATGCCTCCGATCGATCTCGCGGCAGACGATGGAGTGGCGGTGGCCGTGTATGTGCACAGCGTGCTGGCGCAGGGCAGGGCCCAGGGCGCGCCTCCCGCCGCGGCGCCGTCGCCCTTGAACATTCTCGTCGGCGACCGCGACCGCGGGCCAGGCCTACTTCGACGCGAAGTGCAGCGCGTGTCATTCGACGACGGGGGATCTGCAGGGCATTGCGAGCCGGGTGCCCGATGCGGTGGAACTCCAGAATCTCTGGGTGGGCGGCGGCCGGCAGGAAGTGAGCGATCCGACGAGTCCCCCGAGCCGGCGCGATGTGATGGTCGTGATATCGCCCGCGACCGGGCCGCGCATCGAAGGCCGACTCGAGCGAATCGACGATTTTACGGTGGCGGTCATCCTTGCGGATGGCCGGCGACAGACGATTCGCCGGGTCGGCGATCTGCCGAAGGTCGAAATCCACGATCCGCTGGCCGCGCACAAGCAGTTGCTGCAAACCTACACGGACCGCGACATCCACGATGTCACGGCGTATCTGGTGACGATCAAATGAGATCGCGCTTCATGTTCCTCTCGGCCGGCGCGATCGCTGGTCGGCGTGCTCGATCGTGGCGCGCGTGCTTGCCGCACCTGCTGATCTGGTGGGCGTGGCTCCGGCGTCGCTCGTTGCGCCGCTGGCCGACTCCTGGCCGACCTACTCGGGCGACTACACCGGGCGCCGCTACAGCGCGCTCACGCAAGTCAATCGCACGACGCGTCAAGCACCTGTCGCTCGCGTGGGCGAGCGAACTGGCGACACGGCCCGCACGGTGCGCCCGGGCGCACCGCCGATCAATGTGGGTGGGCACGGGGCGGACGAGAGCAGCGTGGTCGCGGCGGTCAACGTCAAGGGGTCGATCCTGCAGGTGAACGGCGTCCTCTACGTGACGGCGCCCGATTACGTCTGGGCGACTCGACGCGCGCGACGGGCGCGAACTGTGGCGGTACGTGTGGAAGACCCGCGGCGGCACGCACATCGCGAATCGCGGCGCCGCCATGTGGAACAGCTATCTGTTCTTCGAAACGCCCGACGACTACCTGGTGTCGCTCGACGCGCGCACCGGAAAAGAACGGTGGAACGTCGAGATCGCGGACTTCGACGAGCAGTACTTCTCGACGCCGGCGCCGATCGTCGTCGACAACCACGTGCTGGTCGGCACCGGCAACGATCTGGACATGCCCGGATTTCTCCAGTCGTTCGATCCGGAAACCGGCGCGCTGCAGTGGAAGCTCTATACCGTCCCGATGAAAGACGGCGATGCCGGCCTCGACACATGGCCGAGCCTCGAGGCGGCCCGCCACGGCGGCGGCCAGGTCTGGCTCCCGGGCGTGTACGACCCGGACACGCGCCTCTACATCGTCGGCACCGGCAACCCGACGCCGGCGTATACCGGCGTTGCGCGTGCAGGCGACAACCTCTTTACGTGTTCGCTGATCGCGGTCAACGTCGATACCGGCAAGATGGCCTGGCACTTTCAAACGTCGGCGCACGATACCCACGACTGGGATTCGGCGCAGACGCCGATCCTCATCAACGGCACGATTAACGGCCGGCCGCGGAAACTCGTGTCCACCGCCTCGCGCAACGGCTACTTCTACACGCTGGATCGGATCACCGGCGAGCACATCGTGACGAACAAGTACGGGACGGCCACCAACTGGGCGCAAGGGCAACGTCCGACCGGCATCGTCGAACCGGATCCGGGGAAGGCGGCGACGATTCCCGGCTCGCTGGTGTCGCCGGTTGAGGGCGGCGTGACGAACTGGCCGCCGGCGGCGTTCTCGCCGAAGACCGGTCTCTTCTACGTGCACGAGCGCAATGGTTTCAACCTGCTGTATCTGAGCGATCCGGATCCGCGGGGATCGATGGGGCTTGGCGGGAAGACCGTGGCGCCTGTCGGCGCGGCGCCGAGCTTCCTGACCGCGATCGACTACCGGACCGGCAAGGTCGCGTGGCGGCACCCAGTTTCCCGGCGTGACCGGCGCGGGCGGATCGGGAGGCGTGCTCGCCACCGCCGGCGACCTGGTCTTCACGGGCGACGCCGGCGGCAACTTCGTCGCGTTCGATGCGACCAACGGCACGCCGCTCTGGCACTCGCGCATCGGCACATCACCAACGCGCCGCAGACCTATCTGCTCGACGGCCGCCAGCACGTGCTGGTCGCGGTCGGCGACACCCTCTACGCGTTCGCGATCTACGAGTAGCGCGCCAATCATGCGCATCGGCATGGGCCTTGTCGGCGCGGGCTTCGTCGGCCCGCATCATGTCGATGCGGTCCGTCGGCTGGGTTTTGTCGACGTCGTGGCGCTTGCCGGTTCGAATGAGGCGTCGGCGCGGCAGACCGCGCGATCGCCTCGGCATTCCGAAAAGCTACGGCCACTACGAGCGCTGATCGACGATCCGGATGTTCACGTCGTGCACGTCGCGACGCCCAACCACCTGCACTACCCGATCACGTCCGCGGCGATCGCAAGAGGCAAGCACGTCGTCTCGGAAAAGCCGCTCGCGATGACGGCGTCGGATGCCAAGGCGCTCCTCGACGCAGGCCAACCGCGCCGGCGTCGTTCACGCCGTGACGTTCAACTACCGCGGCAATCCGCTGGTGCAGCAGGCGCGCGAAGCGATCGCGCGCGGCGACATCGGCGCGCCGCACTTGCTGCACGGGCGCTACCTGCAGGACTGGCTGCTCGACGAAGACCGATTACTCGTGGCGGCTCGAGCCCGACAAAGGCGGCGCCTCGTCGGCGCTGGGCGACATCGGATCGCACTGGTGCGATCTCGCCGAGCACGTGAGCGGGCTGCGAATCGTGCAGGTCCTCGGTGAGACGACGACGGTGGTGCGGCGCCGCAAGAAGCCGATTGCGAATCGCGATGCGTTCGACGCGCATGGCCGCGACGAGGGTTACGAGTGGGTCGATATTGCGGTCGAGGACCTGGCCTCGGTGCTGCTGCGCTTCGACAACGGCGCGACCGGCAGCCTCTCGGTCGGCCAGGTCTGCGCGGGACACAAGAACGATCTGTGTCTCGAGATTTGCGGCGCGGTCCGGATCGATCGCGTGGCGGCAGGAACAGCAGAACGAGCTCTGGATCGGCCATCGCGACCGCGCGCAACGAGATTCTGCAGAAAGATCCGGCGCTGATGGATGCCGGCAGCCGCCGCTATGCGCGCCTGCCCGGCGGGCATCAGGAGGGCTGGGCGGACGCGTTCTGCAACGTGATGCGCGATATCTACGAATTCATCGCCGCCGGCAAGGGGCCCGGCGATCCGCATCCGCCGGCGTTCGCGACATTCGAGGACGGCTATCGGGCAGCGCGGGTCGTCGAGGCGATCCTCGCGAGCGCCAGGGCCGGCGGCGTGTGGACGACCGTATGACGATCCGTCCTTTCGCGCCGCGCTTCATGCCGGTGGGCATCCTGACAGCGGCGCTGCAGGAGCTGACGCCGCGATCGGTTCGCGACGCCGATCCCGATCGCGCGATCGAAGACTGGCTCGACTTCGCGCGTGAGCTTGGCGCGGACACCATTCAGTTGTCGGCGGCGCTGCATCCAACCGAAGCCGACGTCCCGCCGGAGGCGATGCTCGATCCGGTGGCCAATACGCTCGATCTCCGCAGTCCCTTCGACGCGGCACGCGTGCCCAGCGCGTGCAAGACCGCATGTCGCTCCACTCGTGTCGCGCGTGGCCGACATCGGATACTTCGACAACATGCTGCACCACGATCCGGTCGTTCGCGGAAAGAAGCTGCGAGTTCATGCGTGCGCGTGTTCGATGCGGCCGCGCTGCTCGGCCTCGGCGCGGTGTGCGGATTCGTCGGACGCAACCTGCTGCGCACCATGGACGAGAACCTCGTCGACTTCGAGACCGCGTTCATCCCGCTGCTGAAGGAAGCAAAGGCGCGCGGCCTCACGTATCGTGTCGAGCCGTGCCCGATGCCCGGCTGGACGACCGGCGACAGCGTTCACAACAACATCGCGTACACGCCAGGCACGTGGATCGCCCTGCACCGCATCTGCGAACGGCACGGCGTGGGCGATCAGTTCCGCGATTCACTACGACCCGTCGCACGCCATTCTGATGGGGCAGGACTCCCGTTCGATCTTTCAGTACCTGCGCGACGAGGGCTACGCGTTCCTCATTGCGGGATTTCACGTGAAGGGGCAGGTCATCGACGCCAGGGGCGTCTCATCGTGGGGCTATGGCGGGCAGACGATCGAGCGTGGCGACTGGGTGGCGGGAGCGCCGTCCGTCGATCCAGCGGCGCAGATCAACGCCTGGAAGAAGCAATCCGTCCTCGCCGAGCACGAGTTGCCGGGCACGGCGCGCCACGATCCGCTGGCGTACCTGCAGAACCGGACCGTGGACTGGCTCGACCACCAGCTGGCGGCGCGCGAACTGCTCTCGCTCGACGTCGAGCGTACGCCCCTCATTGTCGAACACGAGTATCCGAAGGCGCGGCTGCAGGATCGTGAGCGCCTGCGGCCGATTCTGCAGGGATCGCTCGCCTTCGTCCGGAGCATCGACCGGGCCGCCGCATGCATGTACGCGCTCCAGCACGAGGTGCTGCCGGCGCAGGGCATTCCGGTCCAGGGCATTGGCCGGCAAGCCTACCGGTCATAGACGTCAGGAGCGGCGCTCCTGACCATGTGCCGGGTCATCGAGCGTTGGCTCGCGGTCTACGCGACGCCTGAAAATTCCTGCCGGTAAGTTGCCACGCCCGATTGCCCGTTCATGGCCGATTCATCGAGCACGAGCATCATGAACGCCTCGTCCGGCACGTTCCACTGGCACGTGACGCCGTGGCGGCTCGCGGGCGTGAATCCAAAGCGCTGGTAGTAGTCCGGATGTCCGAGGACGATGATGAATGGGCACCCGGTGCCGCGGATGCGTTGGTTGCCGGCCTCGATGAGCGCACGGCCGACACCGCGTCGCTGGTGCTCGGGAAGAACCGCGACGGGCGCGAGTCCAGCCCCGTGGATCTCTCCAATTGACGCGGGACTGTACATGATGTGCCCGACGATCTGGTCTCTCCGCCGCCACCGCCACTAGCGACAGCAGCGTCGCGCCGCCGGCACGCAACGCATCGACCAGCCGTCCTTCACTCGGCGCGGCCGAACGCGCGATCGTGGACGTCGCGGATCGCCGCGACGTCGCCGGGGCGTTCTTCGCGGATCACTGGCGCGCTGCGGATATCTTGCTCGCTTCTGCCCGCATCGCGGCCATTTCCTCGCGGTTCGGTCCATACAGTCCGGGCGCCGCGCCGCCTGCGAGGCGGCACATCAGCGACAGCTGTCCGCGGTGATGCGCGCCGTGGACGATGACCATCGTCCAGAGAATGTTGCGGATCGCGAGCTCGCTGCCGAAGAACGGCAGCTTGCGATCGAGATCGGCGACCGTGAGTTTCTTGATGCGCGGAACCGCATCCTGGTGGATCTGTTCGAACCCGGGCGCCAGCCCTTCGATCGTGCGCGGCCGTTCCATGTGCGGCGGCTTCGGATCCATCCCGAACTTGCCGTTCTCGATGCCGAAGGTCATGTACGCATCGCCTTCGGCAAGATGCCAGGCGAGCTCGCCGAGCGATCGGCCACCGGCGTCGGGCCGGAAGTCGTACTGATCGTGGGGCAGCGCGCGCAGCAGCCGCAGCGTGTTCTGCGACTCGATTTCCCACGTCGTGATGAAACTGTCGAGTTCGTTGTGTGGCACAGGTCCTCCCGGGTGAACCAGCCACTGTACGATCAGATCACCATGCGCTGTCTAGAACTTTAGGGTTTTCGCGATCGCCACGCCGATCGACCGATCGGGACGAGACGTACCGGCGTTACGCGGCAGTTGCGCGTCGCGATCGTAGATGACCGTCTGGCCCGACACCATCACGTCGAAGGCCGTGCCGATCGCGGCGCCGAGCAGCGAGTCCAGCACCACCGCAAAGACATAGAACCCGGGCTGGTTCCACTGTTGCAACCCGAGCGCCGCCAATCCGCCGAAGATGCTGGCGCCGATGATCGCGCCGTTCTTGACGGAGTCGCCGGGAATTTCGATGGTGCGGATGTCCTGAAGCGGGATGTCCTGGCGGTCAGTGCCCTGGAGCAGAGTGAGCGTCTCCGGGCTCAGGCGGAGCAGTTGCCCCTTGATCGTGCCGGTCGATCCGTCGCGCGTGACATAGACCGGCGCCGCCTTCGACGGCGCGTCCTGAAAGGTTTGCGCGTTTGCCACGCTACTCCCAAGGACAGTTGCGAAGGCGAGCAGCGCGCTCAGCGTTCGCTTGCACATGTATCCCTCCCGCATGCGAAGGGATACCGGATTGTCCGGCGAGGGTTACTTACGACTCGGCGCGGCCGATCAGCTTTGCGACTTTCTCACGAAGATCGGCGACGTGAAACGGCTTGGCCAGCTGGTCGTCGGTATCCGCGGCGTCGGCGTCCACCTGCGTGGCGTGCCCCGTCATCAAGAGCGTCTTGACCGAGGGGCGCTCGAGGCGGAGGCGGGTGGCGAGCTGCGCGCCGGTAAGCGCGGGCATGACGTAGTCCGCGATGACCAGATCGCAGTTCGGAAGCGTCCTGGCGAGCACCAGCGCTTCGAGGCCGTTGTGCGCCGTGGTCACCTTGTAGCCGGGGAGCGCGCGGGCCACGAGGGCGGCCATCGCGATGTTGTCGTCCGCGACCAGAATGTGCTTCATGGGACAGGGTTCAGCAACCGGCGTACCGACGAGCTGGTTCATGCGCCGGACGCCGCCTGACGAATTCAGGCCTGAAATGACCTTTCTGGACTAGTCGCGGCGGCAATCGGGTCGGAGGCACTGGGCAGTTGTGCCAGGGCGGCACACAAGTGCCGCACGATCTGCACATCGCGCCGTTGCGCGCCGGTGCGCGCAGGCCCGAACGGTTCGTTACACGTTTTCGATGGCGCAGAATCCCAAGGCGTGAATAATTCGGGGGGCTCAGGTGTTTATGTCCCAGAGGAGAACAGGTCGGTATGTTTAAACGGCACTCGGTACGGCTGGCACTGGGCTTGGCCCTTGCGGCACTTCCCACGATCGCGCAGGCGCACTTCATCCTGCTCGAACCCACGTCCACGCTGGTCCAGAACCAGTTGGGCGACCCCCAAAAGCTTGGCCCCTGCGGCGGCACGAGCGCCAATGCCGGGATGCCGACGCAGATCGTCAGCCGGGTGAAAGGCGGCACGCCGCTTCACATCACGATTCGTGAAACGATCTACCACCCCGGACACTACCGGGTCGCGCTGGTCGTGAACGCGACGTCGGAACTTCCGGCCGATCCGACCGCCGCCACCCGCGACACGCCGCGCGGACCGTTCTCGGTCAGCACGCCGATCCAGAACCCGATCGCCGCGCCCGTCCTCGCCGACGGCCTGTTCCCGCACACGGCGCGTCCGACGGATCTCTTTCAGACCGACGTGCAGATTCCCAACATCACCTGCAAGAAGTGCACGCTGCAGGTCACGCAGTTCATGGCGGAACACGGCGTGAACGCGGACGGTGGTTTCTACTATCACCACTGCGCGAACCTCGAGATCACCGCGGATCCCGAGAAGCCCGCCGACACGCGCTGGCCGACGCAGACGCAGTAACTTGTTGCTTGTCGGTGCGGGGGTGCTAGGTGCTTAGGTGCGTGGGTGCAGTGCCGGGTGCTAGGTGCTTAAGTGCGCAGGTGCAGTGCTAGGGTGCTTAAGTGCTAGGTGCTAGGTGCTAGGTGCTCTGTGCTGGTGCGAAGGTTTCAGTGTGCATTGGCACCGAAGCACCGACGCACCTCCGCACTTGGCACCGCACCTAAGCACCCACGCACCTAGCACCTACGCACCGACCTGACGGCGCGCTGTGGCGTTCGCGCTATGCGAACGCCTGAAGCGTGTCGAACGGCGTCTTCAGAACCGCCGCGACGTCGTCGTAGCCGAGCCACTCCTTGATCATCGTCGCGTAGACGCGCCGGAAATCGGTCGTCATCTTCATGTTGCCGTCGTCGAGATCGGTGAGGCTGGGGTGCTGGCCGTAGAAGCCGCCTTTCACGCCCTTGCCGACGATGAACATGGGGGTGGCGGTGCCGTGGTCGGTGCCGAGGCTGCCGTTCTCTTCGACGCGTCGTCCGAACTCGGTGAAGATCATCATCGCCACCTGGTCGGACTTGCCAATCCGCTTCATGTCCTCGACGAACCCGCGGATCGCGTCGGCGGTGTACATCAGCAGCCGGCTGTGAAGATCCGCCTGCTGCACGTGGGTGTCGAAGGAGTTGCCCTGGTAGCTGACGTAGTAAATCCGCGTCGGCATTCCGGCCGCGATGAGCGACGCCACCCGCTGTAGATTGCCGCCGAGTCCGCCGCCGACGCCGTAGTCCACAGGCGTGCGGTAGCTGCCGGCCGCCTGCCGGACGAAATCCGAACTCTCCGCTGCGTTCTGCGCCGTCGACGCAAGAAATTCGAGCGTCGCGTTGCCGCTCGCCTTCGTCTGGCTCATCTCCTGGATGGCATGCTTCTCGTCGTCGGAGCCCTCGCGGCGAAAACGCGACGGATCGTCGAAGACGAGCGGGGAGTGCTGGCCGCTGCGCACCGCCAGCGACTGCGCCGTCCCGATGTTGACGATCATGTTGTGCGTGTGCGGATCGTAGGTGTGATCCGCCAGGCGTCCGAGCCAGCCAAGCGACTCGCCGCCGTTGGGGACGCCGGTGTGCCAGAAGCCCATCGACGAGAAATGCGACAGGCTCGGATGGTCGTAGCCGCAGCCGTGGACCACGCCGAGCAGACCGTCCTTGTACAACCGCTCGAAGCCGACCATCGCGGGATGGAAACCGAATCCGCTCGACGCCTTGATGACTTCCTGTTCGCGGATGCCGAGACGCGGCCGGGCACGGTAGTACGCCGGATCACCGTACGGCACCACCGTATTCAGTCCGTCGTTGCCGCCGCTCAATTCGACGACGACAAGGATGCGTTCGGGGTGTTTCTCGATGCTGGTGCCTTCCAGCGCCTGGGCCGCCAGCGCAGCGGAGGTCCGGTTCAGGAGCAGCGGCAGGCCGGCGCCGACGCCGATGCCGTAAAGACCGCGAACCAGAAAATCGCGTCGCGAACAATAGCAGCGATGCATGATGTTCCTCGGTCCGGCTCAAGCCGGACACTACATTAAGTCCCGAGTCCCGATTCTCGTCCGTCCCCAGTCCCCGAAGCCCCCAGCCCCGAGCCCCGAGTCCTACCCCACCTGATACTCGGGGGCGCTGACGATCAGATACAGCAGTTCGCGGAGCGCGCCTTCGAGCTGGTCGCTCGGCTGAATAGTTCCGCTCCCAACTTTGCCGGCAAGAAACGCGACGAGGACCGCTCGATCCTTGTCGCTCAGCGGCACCGAGAGAAAACGCGTCGCCAAATGATCGACGACCTTGGCGGCGGTGTCCGCGCCGGCGGCTTTGGTCATCGCCGTGAGATCGATGGCCGCGGGCCGCCGCGGAATCGTCTTGGTCCGCTCGAATGCGATGAGGGCGCCTTTATAACCGGCGTAGCGTGTGTTGTAGTCCTCGTCGCGGTCCACCATCATGTTGGACTCGGCCATCATGTTCGCGGGCGCGTCGGTTTCCTTGGTCGCTTCCGTGATGTCCATGCCGCGGGCGAGCCGCTCGCCGACGCCGCGATCGGTGGCCGACAGCGCACGATCCGGCGGACGGAAGTTCTTGACGTCAGGAAACAGCACATCGCGGAACAGATTCCCGCGCTGCAGGAGCGTGGAGGGCGTAATCCAGGTGCGTCCGCCGGCCCAGCCGGCGACGTTCGGCGGATCGAACAGCGACTGGCCAAGGCTGCCGGTCATGCGGCCGAAATCCGGAATCGTCGGCACTTCGCGCAGCCCGAGCTTCCGGTAGGTGGACACGACGAGCTGCACGGGGCTCTTGATCTGGGTCGCGTAGGAATCCTGGCTGTAGAAGTCCTTCGACATGAAAATCTGTTTGAGCAGCGGCTTCATCTGATAGCCGCTCTCGCGATACGTGCGGCCCAGTTCCGCTCTCGCCGCCGGCGACGCGTCTTCGCGAACGAAGAAGCGGTGGATCTTTCCGCCGACGTATTCCGCCGTCACCGGCTGCTTGAGGATGATGTCGATGACGTCCTCGCCGTTGAACGCACCGGTTTGTCCCAGGAACGTCTTGGTGCCGAAGTCGTGCAGATCCGGATTGAACTTGAACTCCAGCGCGACGTTGGTCCACCCCGTGAAGGCGCGCGCGGCCTCGCGGACATCGCGCTCCGTGTAGTTGCCGACGCCCATGGTGAAGAGCTCGAGCAGCTCGCGCCCGAAGTTTTCGTTCGGGTGCTGCTTGACGTTCTCGCCGTTGTCGAGATACGCCAGCATGCCCGGATCCTTGAGGATGCCGACGAGCAGCGTGCGCAGGTCGCCGGCCGCGTTCGCGCGGAACATCGTGTTCTGGCGGAGCATCATCCGGTAGTCGCGGACCTTGTTCTCGCCGGTGGCGAAGTGTCCGTGCCAGAAGAGCGTCAGCTTTTCTTCGAGCGGACGATTCGTGGCGAGCATGCGATTCGCCCACCAGAGACCGAGGCGCTGTGTTTCGATGCTGTTCGCGGCGAGGCTGTAGAAGAACTTGTCGACGACCGGCTGCAGACGGCGCTGGGAACCTTCGGGCCGGATTTTCTCACCGAGCCCCTCGCCATGTTCGCGCGCGATGCGGACGGCTTCGGCACGGCTGGGCGGAAATGGATCCATGCCGGGATCCCAGATGCCCGATTCGTCGAACGGTTTCAGATCGCTCGGGAGCGAGGCGAAATCCACGAGCGAATCGACCGCCTGCCGCGGCGTCATCGCCGCAAGTCTTGCCACGTCGGCGGGCGTGCCGCCAAAGCCGGCGCGATCCAGGAGATGCCGCGCCCGCTCGTAGCTCCAGTCGGCTGGCGTGATAGGGGAGAGGTCGTTGGTCCACGCCGCCGGGCCGGCCGCGAGCGGCGCCGCCGACGAGACGATGCGCGCGGAAATTCCGAGAATCGCCGCAGCTCCCGCCAGTGCGACCAGCGATCGGATCCGGGCGCCCGCAAACCGCCGCATAAACAGCTATCGGCACCATCGGCATGAACGCTCCTCGGGAGACCTGTGCGGCGGATTATACGCTTGCCGCTAGAGGAAACAGCCGCCGGTGACCAGCACGCCGCTGTCAGTATTTTGCTGACCCGGCCCCGCGTGGCATGTTAAGTATTGGCCCCGCGCGACGATGCCCTTACCGACTCAGCCGGACGACGAACCCGGCCGCCTGCTGGCGCTTGGACGATTCGAAATCCTCGACACGCCTCCCGAGAGCGCTCTAGACGAGATCGCCGCGCTTGCGGCCCGCATCTGTCATGTCCCGATCGCGTTCATTGCGCTCGTCGACGAGCGCCGGCAGTGGTTCAAATCGATGGTGGGCTGGTCGATTTCCGAGATCCCGCGCGATCAGTCGTTCTGCGCCCACGCCCTGGCGCAATCCGGGATGCTGATTGTGCCGGATGCGACGCTCGATGCGCGCTTTGCCGAGAACCCATTGGTCACCGGCGAGCCCGGCGTCCGCTTCTACGCAGCGGCGCCGCTCCTGACCGCCGACGGACACGCTGTCGGCACGCTGGCCGTCGTCGATCGCGAACCGCGCGCGCTGACAGAGGTGCAGTGCCAGACGCTCGCCGTATTGAGCCGCCAGGTCATGGCGCAGTTCGAACTGCGCCTGCGATCGCGAGAACTGGCCGAGAGCGAGGCGCGGCTGCTCGAGGTGTTCGGGCACTGTCCGGTGGCCGTCGCCGTCAACCGATCGAGCGATCGGCGGTTCGTGGACGTCAACGACGCGTTCGCGAGTCTCGTGGAGATGGCCGCGTGCCGAGATCCTCGGCAAGAACGGCATCGAGCTGAACATGCTCACCGAGGACGCGGCAGCGAACCTGCGCGGGCCGGCTCGGCCCATCCGGCGCCATCCGCGATCTCGAGACGCCGATCCGGACGCGGTCCGGCGACGTGCGGCAGATCCTGATGGGATCGGTCCGCGTCACGCTGCGCGGCGAGCCCCATGTCGTGACGACGTTCATCGACATGACCGAGCGGAAGAACGCCGAGGACGCGCTTCGTCACAGCGAAGCCCAGTTCCGCGCCATCTGCGACACCTCGCCGGTCGGGATCTTCCTGGTCGAGCCCGACCTGCGCGTCACCTACGGAAACCCGGCCGGAATTGGCATGACCGGCCTCAGCGGCGGGAACAGCCAGCAGGACTGGCTGACCGCGGTCCACCCGGACGATCGCGACCGGGTCGTCGACGAGTGGCACGCGTCGCATGAGTCCGGCACGGCCTATTCCGGAACCGGCCGCTTTCTTCATCCGGACGGACGCGTCGTGTGGTGGGACATGGTGACCGCGCCCATCGGAGACGCGGACACGGGCCGCGGCCGCGTCGCGATGATCGTGGACATCACCGAGCGCCGGCACGCCGAGGCGCGCATCGAGCATCTGAACCGCGTCTATGCTGTCCTGACGGACATCAACCAGGCCATCGTCCGCGAGAAGAGCTCGCAGGCGCTGCTGTTCACCGCGTGCCGCGTGGCGGTCGAAAAGGGCGGGTTCGGGCTGGCGTGGATCGGACTGCTGGATCCGATCACGAGCCGGCTGGGTCTCGTCGCGCATGCCGGCGCCGATGCGCAGACGCTCGAGATCCTGACGCGCCTGATTACGGCGGATCCGCCGAGCGGCTGCGTCTTCACCTCGCACGCGCTGCGCGAAGGCGAGCACGGCGTGTGCAATGACATTGCCCGCGATCCGCGGGCGCTGCCGTGGCGGCAGGCGGCCCTTGCGCGCGGCTATCGGGCGATGGCGTCGTTTCCGCTGCGCGCAGGCGGCCACGTGATCGGGGCGTTCAATCTCTACGCGAAGGAGTCCGGGTTCTTCGTCGAGGACGAACTGCGTCTCCTCGACGAACTGGCGGTGGACGTGTCGTTCGCGAGCGAGGTTCACGAGCGCGAACTGCAGCGGCAGCAGGCCGAACGGGATCTGCGCGCGAGCGAGGAGCGGTTCCGCGAGGTCGTCGAGAATATCCGCGAGGTCTTCTGGGTCGTCGATCCGGTCAACTCCCAGTTGCTCTATGTGAGCCCGTCCTACGAATCGGTCTGGGGGCGGACCTGCGCCAGCCTGTACGAGTCGCCACTCACCTGGCTGGACGGCATCCATCCGCAGGACCGTGCGCGCGTCGCCGCGGCCAACGAGCGACAGACGATTGCCGGCGAGTACGACGAAGTCTATCGGGTGATCCGTCCTGATGGGTCGATGCGGTGGATTCGCGATCGGGCGTTTCCGATCCGCGATGCCTCAGGTGCCATCCATCGCGTCGTCGGGACCGCCGAAGACGTGACCGAGCAGCGGCAGCTCGAAGAGCAGTTCCGGCAGTCGCAGAAGATGGAAGCGATCGGCCAGCTGGCGGGCGGCGTCGCGCACGACTTCAACAACATCCTCGCCGCGATCATCATGCAGGTGGATCTGGCGGCCCAGCCGCCAGACCTGCCGCTTGCGACGCAGGGCTACCTGCGCGACGCCAAGGCAGCGGCCGAACGCGCGGCCAGGCTGACGCGGCAGCTCCTGACCTTCAGCCGGCGGCAGGTCATGCAGTCGCGCATCCTCGATCTCAACGAGATCGTCACCGGCCTGACCAAGATGCTGCAGCGGATCGTCGGCGACGATGTCCAGCTGCAGCTCAATCTGCATCCGCGTCCGCTGTGACTCGCGCGGACGCCGGCATGATCGAGCAGGTACTGCTGAATCTCGTCATCAACGCCCGCGACGCGATGACCGGCGGCGGGCGCCTGTTCATTGAAACCCTCGAGCGAACGGTCGCCAGAGCGGAGGCCGAGGCGAGCACCGACACGGCGCCGGGGCGCTACGCCTGCATCCGCGTGAAGGATACCGGTCGCGGAATTCCACCCGAGAATCTCTCGCGGGTGTTCGAACCGTTCTTCACCACGAAAGAAGCAGGGAAGGGCACCGGGCTCGGTCTCGCGACCGCCTTCGGCATCGTGAAACAGCACAACGGATCGCTGCTGTTTCAAAGTGACGTCGGCCGCGGATCGACGTTCGAAGTGCTGCTGCCGCTCGCCGATCCGAAGGAGCTCGTCGCCGCCGTCCCGGAACCGCCGAAGCCGAAGCCGCGCGGCGGCACGGAGACGGTCCTCGTGGTCGAGGACGAGCCCGCGGTGCGGCGGCTCACGCGAATCGTGCTCGAGCGCCACGGCTACCGCGTGCTCGAGGCCGCCGACGGCGTCGAAGCGCTGCGTGTCTGGGATGGCCAGGCCGGCGCGATCGATCTCCTGCTGACCGACATCGTCATGCCCGAAGGGGTTGATGGCCGCGAGCTGGCGCGGCGCCTCCGCGCGGAGAAGTCGCGCCTGCGGGTCATCTTCACCAGCGGATACAGCGCGGAGATTGCGGGCCTGGAGTTGTCCCTTCTCCCCGGACAGCTCTTCCTCCAGAAGCCGAGCGCGCCGCAGGATCTACTTGCCGCGGTCCGGCAGTGTCTCGATCAGTGAATCGGCTCGGGGCTCGGGGACTCGGGGCTCGGGGCTAGGGACTCGGGACTAGCGACTAGCGACTTGCGACTAGCGACTAGACCGCTAGGTTAGGATCTGGTCGCATTCGAGCCTCGTTGCCCGGGGCCTGAGACACGAGACCCATGGAGCACCAGGCGACGCTGCTGTTCACGCTCGCGACGGCCTTCGTCACGGCCTTCGCTCTTGGCTACATTGCCAGCCGGCTCCATATTCCGCCGCTCGTCGGCTATCTGCTCGCCGGCATCGCCATCGGTCCGTTCACGCCGGGATTTCACGCCGACAGCCAAATCGCCGGTCAGCTCGCCGAGATCGGCGTCATCCTGCTGATGTTCGGCGTCGGCCTGCACTTCTCGACGGCCGATCTCATGGCCGTGAAGAACATCGCGGTGCCCGGGATCGATCGTGCAGATTGTCGTCGCGACGGTCATCGGCGCCGTGACGGCGCGCGCGTGGGGCTGGCCGTTGCCGGCCGGCCTGGTCCTGGGGTTCGCGCTGTCGATCGCGAGCACGGTCGTCATCCTTCGCGCGCTGGACGAGCGGAGCGCGCTCGAAACCGCCAACGGCCGCATTGCCGTGGCCTGGACCGTGGTCGAGGACCTGGCGACGGTCCTGACGCTGGTCCTGCTGCCCGCGCTCGCGAGCATGGCGGGCGGCGGCGCCGGAACAGGCGAAGCCGCGGCTCGCGGCTCGCTGGCGCTGCTGGTCGCGATCACGCTCATCAAGATCGCGTTGTTTTTCGTCGTCGTGAAGGTCGCCGGGCCGCGCGTCGTGCCGTGGATCCTGCAGCAGGCGGCGCGAACCGGCTCGCACGAGCTCTTCACGCTGTCGGTGCTGGCCGTCTCGCTCGGCATCGCCTACGGATCGGCGACGCTCTTCGGCGTCTCGTTCGCGCTCGGCGCGTTCTGTTCGGGCGTCGTGCTCAGTAACTCCGAGCTGAGTCATCGCGCGGCGGAGGAGTCGCTGCCGCTGCAGCACGCCTTCGCGGTCATTTTCTTCGTCTCGGTCGGCATGCTCTTCGATCCCAGCATCCTGATCCACCGGCCGTTCGCGGTTCTCGCCGTGCTGGCCATCATCCTGATCGGCAAGTCGGTCGCGTCATTCGCCATCGTCCAGATCATGGGCTACCCGATCATGACGGCGCTGACCGTCTCGGCGTCGCTCGCGCAGATCGGCGAGTTCTCGTTCATCCTCACCGGCCTCGGCATTTCGCTCGGCATCTTTCCCGCCGAGGGGCGCGATCTGATCCTCGCCGGCGCGCTCCTGTCGCTGGCGGTCAACCCGCTGGTCTTCGCCGCCGTGAAACCGGCGCATGCCTGGATCAGCGGACGCCGCTGGCTGGTATCGCGTTTTGGCTCCGCGCAGGACCTCAAGCTCGCGCGGCTGCAGGTGGTGCTGGATGCGAACCGGAAGGCCGGCGCGAAGGTGGTCGTTCAGGCCGACGCGCTGGTCGGACGCTGGTCGGTGTTCGCCGACCTCGATCTCGCGCGCCGCGGCGAGCTGCTCACGCTCTTCAAGCCGCGGTCCGCTGTCCCCGGCGAGCGCCTGATTCGCAAGGGCGACGCCGCCAACGAGGTGTTCTTCATTTCGTCAGGCGCGGTGGAAGTGGCAATCGGCGGGCGGAAGATCAAGCTCGGGGCGGGCGATCTGTTCGGTGAAATGGGCCTGCTGAGCGATGCGCCGCGCAATGCCGACGTGACCGCCATCGACTACTGTCAGCTGTTCACGCTGGACCGGAAGGATTTCGCGCTGTTTGTCGGCAACCATCCCGAGCTGCGCGCGAAAATCGATCTCATCGCGGCTGAACGGGAAGCGATGAATCAGCAGCAGGCGCGCATTACCACGTCCGCCACACCCACCTAACGCGCCGGGCGCCGCTGAAGTTCGGCGATTCGCGCTTCCGCCAGTTCCTTCACCGGCGGACCATCATCGGTCAGCCAGCTGGCCGACGACGCCGCCATGCGCCAGGCGGTTTCGGCCTCCGCGCGGTTGCCGAGATTGTCGGCACACAGCCCGAGCAGATACTGCACCGTGCCGTTGCCAACGCCGGGCTGTTCCGGCAGGGAGACCTTCTGCAATTCGGCGCGCGCATCGCTCCATGCCTGCAGGCGCGTCAGCGCCGCCGCCATGTTGAGCCTGATGATCGATTCCTCGGCGGGCGAGGTGGGCGACATCAACCGCGTGCGGAAATCCACGACGAGACGGTTGGCGAGCAGCGTCTGATCGCTCAGGCCAATCAGCCGCGGGACGAGCTGCACTTTCACGCTGGCCTTCTTGGCCGCGCCGGCCTTGTCCCTGACGTCGAGGGCCAGCGTATCGTTGGCGCCGCGCGACGCGAGCGCCGTGGCGAGTGCGCCGGAATCCGCGACCGCCGCGTCGTTGGCCTTGAGAATGACATCGCCTGCCTGCAGTCCGGCCGCGGCTGCGGGTCCGCCTGCTCCGACCGCCACCACGATCGCGCCGGGCACGTCAGCCACGTCGATCGTCGTCAGTCCGATCGACGGCCGCAGGAACTGAACGGGCCGATCGAGCAGGGCGACGGCATCGGCGATCGTTTCCGATCGATCGAGGCTCAGTTCGAACACGTCCGGATCGGCGCTGCCCGCGCTGAGCAGCGAGATGACGACGCGGTTCCGATTGAGCGCGCGACGGCACGGTGACCGATGCGACCCCCTGTGCGTCGAACGCGCGCGCGAGACGGGTCGAGAGATCGCGGCGGGTGGGTGCGCTCAAATCGGCGGTGCTGCCGATGGCGCGCTTGTTGTTGTCGAACGACAGCCAGTCGGCCGTCAGCTGCGAGCCGCGCAGCGCCTGATCCACGCGATCGGCGGGCGGTGCGAACAGCGACACGCTGCGCACCGGTTCGAGCGCGCGCTCGATGGCGCTCCGCAGGTCGGTGGACACGCCGGTTTGCACCGTGGCCGACACAATCGCGAAAGCCGGCCGCATGGCGCCGGTCACCTCGGCTCGCTGGCCGGCGCGTGTATCCACCCGGCGCGCATAGCGGCCGAACGCCGATCGCATTTCGACGACGTGTTCGCCTTCGCAGAGCTGCCCGGTGAACGGCGCGGGTCCGCGTTCCTGCCCGTCCACGAAGACGACCGTGTTCGGCTGCGTCGAGGTCGCGACGACGGTGCCGACTGCTGACTCGAGCTTCACCGGATCGAGCACGACGTCCTGCAGCTGCGTGATGTCCACGCGCCGCTCGGCCGCCACGGAGCAGGGGCGCCGGAATTCGACGCGGTGAGCGCCGGTCGAGAGCTCGGCAGCGACGAGCACCGCCGACAGGGCGTTCATCTGCACGCCGGCGGCCGCAGCGCGCGGCGCGTAGTCGGCCGGCGGCGGACCTGCCAGGGTCTTGCCCTTGGAGATTCCGTCGATGACGATTTCGACATCCGCCGGCGACGTCACGATACTGAGCACCGCCGACGAGCGGGTGAGCTCGAGGCGCGCCTCGGACGTCGCGCCTGCGGCGGCGGTGACCGTCGCGGTGCCGGTCCGGTAGCCGAGCTGCTTCGCCTGCAGCGTGTGTTCGCCGACCAGTACAGGAACCGTCGCGTTGCCTTTGACGGCGATGCCGTCGATCGTCGCTTCCGCGGTCGGCGGCGCGATCGTCAGTTTCAGCATCGTGATCGTCGACTTCTGCGCTTCCTCGAAAATCGCGACCACACGGGGCGACACCTGCCCGGGCAGGGTCGCGCGACGGTTCGGTCTTGAGCAGGGCGACGAAGTCTTCGCGCGCGCCGCTCTGATCCCCGACGCCGAAGCGCGCGCGGGCGCGCATTTCGTAGGCGTCAGCCAGGGTCTTGCGGGTGTCCTCGCTGCGCCGCGCCGTCATGGTGGCGATTGCGCGGTCGAGCGGCGGAATCACCTGCTCGTACTCGAGTCCCTCGAAATGGCGGCGAGCCTCCGCCATCTGCCCCTGCACATCCGCCAGATCGTTTTGCGCGCCGGCGATCGCCGGGCACGCCAGCACGCCAATCAGCAGGATGGACGCGCGAAGCAGTGTGGACGGGCCTCTCATTGGTAAACCTGGATGCGCTTCGCGCGCTCATCGAAGATGTAGAGCCGGCCTGCCGGATCGAGCCCGAAGGCGGCGGCGCGGGCGAACGCACCAGGGTTCTTCTCCGGAATCGTCGCGCTGGCCACGAACTTGTTCTTCGGTCCGAAGACCAGCACCTTCGCCGCGATCGAGGACGTAGAGGTGACCGAGCGGGTCGTACGCCAGGTCGACCGGATCGTCAGTTCGTAGCCGGTGCCGCGCGGGGCAATCTTGCTGAGCACCTTGCCGTCGCGATCGGCGATGTTGATCGACTTGGTGGCCCCGTCGAGGAGCGCCACGTCTTCCAGTCCGTTCATCGCCATGCGCGTCGCGGGCAGCGACGCGAACAGGCCGACATACTTGCCGTCCGCCGTCACGCGGATCACGATCTTGGCCTTGCCGTCGGCCACCAGCCGATCGCCGCGCGAGGTCGGCAGCGCGGCGGGAATCTCTTCGAGCGGCCGCGGCCGTCCTTCCGGGCTCGGGACCGCCAGCGACAGCGCTTCCGCGCGATCCGCGATCAGCGATCCGCCGCGCGCCACGATGACGCGGTTCTTCTCGTCGAGAAAGAAGGTCGTCGGCTCGACGCTGGCGACCGCGCCGGCGGCCGCGCCTTCCTTGTCGAAGATCGCGACGCCGGCTTTGTGTCCGAGGAGCACGCGGCCGTCGCCGTCGAGGACGACGCCCATGACGGCCTTGTAGTCGGCGCGCTCGTTGCCGACGGCCTTGCCGCTGAACCCGTACGTGGGCTGCGCCGGCTGGCGGACGTAGAGGCGATAGATGATCGTATTGAGATTCAGCGCCTCGGCGGCGACCGGGCGTATTCGGAAACTGCTGCCGCACCCACTGAATTTCCTGCATCGCCGCCGCGGCGTTTTCCTGCTGCACCAGGCAGTAGCCGGCCGAGAGCGCGGCCCGCGCCGCCCACGGCGATCGCGGATACTCCATCGTCACGCGGCGGAAGCGCTCGAGCGCCTCGTCGGTCCGCCGGACGATCCGCAGCGTCTCGCCGGCGTAGAACCCCGCGGCCGGCACGGCGTCGCTGCCGGGAAAGAGGCGCAGCACGCGCTCGAAGCTGGCCATGCGCCGTATCGACGTCCTGCGGCGAGCGTCCGCGGATCAGCGCCAGCCGTCCGGCGAGGACGTGCGCCATCGGCGCGGAGTCGGTATCCGGATAGTCCTTCAACAGCCGGTCGACGGCCGCCTGAGTCGCGCGCGCGTCGCGCGCGATGTCGAGCTGATACTGCGCGATCTGCAGGAGCGCGTTGTCCGCCATCGAGGTCGCGGCGAACGAATCGACGACCGCCTGAAGATCCTTCAAGCCCTCCGCGTAGCGGTGGTTCTGAATGAACGTCATGCCGCTCTCGTACTGGCGGCGCGCGAACTCTTCGTTGTTCGCCTGCTGCGCCGTGCAGCGTGAGCCCCAGGCCGAGGCAGACGATCGCGCCGAGGGAGAGGAGTAACCGCTTGTTCATCGCAGTGGCACCATCGACGTCGATCCGGCGCGGACCGTCGTGTACTGGGTCTTGACGGTCTCGGTTCCGCACACCAGATCGATTTTGTACGAGCCCGCCGCGACTTCCTGCACGAGCGGCGGGTTTCCCAGCTTTCGTCCCGCCGATCACGATGTCGCACGTTTCCTGCGGGCTCCGGATATCGAGCTTGCCGAGCCCCGGGGCGGTGAACTCGAACGGCTGGTTGGCCGATCCCTCGACCCGCACCGTCTGGTTCAGGAGATATTGCGCCGCGCGGATCTGCAGCGCCTTTCCGGCCGGCTGCTTGAGTTGGTGGGACGTGGCCGCGGCGGAGATCGACCGGGCGCCGTCCAGTACCTCGAACGGATAGTTGCCATTCAGCGTCACGCTGACCATGGCGGCCACCGGCGGCGGTGGTGGCGCGGGTGCTGCCGGACGCTTCGCGTCGGCTCTCGGCGGTAGCGCCGGCGAAGCTGTCGCTGTGGCCGGCAACGGCAGCGGTGCGGCGGGTTCGGCGGCCGGTGGCACGGGGGCCGCGGCGGTCGTTGCTGCGCCTGCCGGCGGCGTCGCGCTCGCACCTGCCGCCGGAGGCGCGGCGGCGGGCGTTGGAACAGCCGCTGGAGCGCTGACGGTCGCCGGCGGAGCGGCGCTGCCGCGGGACGAGAACATCAGATATCCCCCCGCGCCGAGGACGACGACTGCCGCGCCGATCGCCGGAATCAGCCAGTTGCGCGCCGGCGGCGCTGGCGCAGGCGGTGCCGGTGTGACGGCCCGCGTCGGACCGGCCAGCGTTTCGTCGCCGGTTCGGCCTCCGGTCGCGCGCGCCTTCTTCAAGTCCTCGTGCAGCGCGCTTCATCACCTGCGTGCTGGCGAAGCGCGTTTCGTCCATCTGCGCTTTCGACGCGGACGGATGCAGCCCCTTGCGGATGTTCTGCAGCTCGCGGCCCAGCGCGTCGGCCGTCTGGAAGCGCTCCGCGGGATCCTTGCTCAGCGCCTTCATCACCGCCGCCACGACTTCCGGCGGCAGGTCCGGTCGTCACGGTTTCGATCGGCGTCGGCTCGTCCTTCAGGATCTTGACGATGACCGCGGTCGGCGAGTCGCCTTCGAACGGCTTGCGGCCCGACAGCAGCTCGTAGAGCACGACGCCGGTGGAGAAGATGTCGGCGCGGCCGTCCACCGACTCGCTGCCGCCGACCTGCTCCGGCGACATGTACGACGCGCTGCCGAGCACGTCGCCCTGCCGCGTCAGCGTCGACGAGGTGAGCTTGGCGATGCCGAAGTCGAGCAGCTTCACGGAGCCGTCTTCGAGCAGGAAGATGTTGTCCGGCTTGACGTCGCGATGGACGACGCCCTGTTCGTGCGCGTAGGCCAGCCCGTCGCACAGCTGCGCGACGACGTTCAGCTTGTCGTCGAGCGTGAGCGGCGGCTGCGCCGTTGATGCGCGCGCCGAGCGGCGTGCCGCGCAGGAACTCCATCACGATGTACGGGACGTTCGATTCCTCGGCGAACTCGAAGATCGTGACGATGTTGCGGTGCTGGAGCTTGGCGGCGGCGCGCGCCTCGCGATAGAAGCGCGGGCGCATCTGCTCGGTGTCTTCGGAGAAGTCGGCGTGCATCAGCTTGATCGCGACTTCGCGATCGAGCACCGGGTCGAAGCCGCGGTAGAGCACACCCATGCCGCCCTTGCCGACGCGTTCGAGGACCTGGTAGCGGCCGATCTTTTCCAGTTTCTGCGGGGCGGTCATGTCTCGTTTATGCCGGTCCGTTCTTGAAGGTGATGGTCAGCGTACCGCTCGATGCGCCGCGGGCGACCGACAGCGTCAACGGTGACGGGCCGCTGCCGCCGGCCACGAAATTCAAGCTGCGGGCGAGCGCCTCGGAGAGCTGCCCGCCGATGATGGTTTCAGGCCGAACGCCGAGGAGCGCCAGACAGCTCCCGCTGGCGTCGGTCACGATGAGGCTGTCGGTCCGCGACGAGCTGCGCTTGTGAACCCGGCGCCGCGCTGGAACTCGGGCGCGGCCGTTCTGACCGGGGCGCGCGGCAGCCGCGTCTCGTCAATCGATTCCTCGGATACCGCCGGCGGCGCGGCGACCGCGCGCGCCGCGGTCTGCCACGACGTCGGAGCCAGGGTGGCGTCGAAGTCGATGATGGCGCGCGGCAGGTTTCTCAGGAGGCCTCGTGGGCGGCATGGTCCGATCGAAGTCGGACGAGATCCGGCATCCTGCACCGCCGACGTCGCATCCGCGTCGGTGTGTGCCGCCGCAGCCGGCGGCGGAGGCGCCGCAGGCGCTGCGGCGCGCGGCAACGGCGCCATCGTCGGCGTTTCCATGCCGGTCGCGGTCGTCGCGTGCGCCTGGACGTGATGCTCGATGGCCTGCGCCGAGACATCCTCGACGTAGCGAAGCTCGAGGTGTCCCAGCTGCACGATGTCGCCTGGCGTCAGCGCCTTGCGCGGCACCTTGTTGCCGTTGACGAGGATGCCGTTGCGGCTTCCCAGATCGCGAACGATGACGCCGTCCGGACCGGCCACGAATTCCGCGTGCCGCCGCGACAGCAGCGGATCCAGATCGTTGATATGACAGGACGGATCGCGGCCGACGACGATGGTGCCTGAGGACCAGTTCGCGTTCCGAGCGGCCATCGTTCAGCAGCAGCTTGCGAATCATGACGGCATCCCGTGCTGAACGCGGCGAAGGTCGGCGAGCACAGCGGCGCAACTCTGGTAGCGATCGTCCACGGCGCGGGAGAGTCCCTTCGCGACGATGGCCCGAAGTTCCGCAGGCGCCTGTTCGCCGCTCAACGGCTCGGCGTTCGCCTGCACGAGCGCGATGAGCGTCTCCTGCAGGTTGCGGCGCGCAAACGGCGAGCGGCCCGACAGGATCAGATAGCTGACCGCGGCCGCCGAGAAGATGTCCGAACGCGCGTCCACGCGCTGTCCTTCGGCCTGCTCCGGCGACATGAAATCGGGCGTGCCGACGATCTGGCCGCTGGCGGTCAGCGTCGAGGTCTGCAGGCGCGCCAGGCCGAAATCCAGAATCTTCAGGCCGCCGTCGTCCTGCACGAACAGGTTGCTCGGCTTGATGTCGCGGTGCACGACGCCCTGCTCGTGCGCGGCGGCGAGCCCGTCGTAGAGCTGCACGATCAGATCGAGCCGCGCGCCGAGCGTCGGCGGCGCTTCGATCCGCAGGTAATCGCGCAGCGATCGTCCGCGCAGCAGCTCCATGACCAGGTAGGCGCGCCCCTGATCCTCGCCGACATCCAGGACCGCGACGATGTTGCGGTGATGAATGCCGGAGGTCACCATCACTTCGCGATAGAAACGGTCGCGGGCTTCGCGCTCGTCGGCGAGGTCGGCCGCGATCATCTTGATCGCGACGTCGCGATCCGCGCCTTCGTCGTGGGCCGAATACACGACGCTCGTCGCGCCGCCGCCGATGCGGTCCAGAAGGCGATACCGTCCGAGCCGGGTGGCTGTCTCCACGCACGCTCCCATCAGGCGCGATCGCCTCGTAGCGCACGACGAGGGCCGTGACGTTGTCGCGGCTGCCTTGTTCGAGGGCCGATTTCACCAGGACGCGCGGCCGCTTCGTCGACGTCGTGATGCGCCCGCACGATCTGCTGGATCGCGTCGTTGTCGAGCACGCCGTGCAGGCCGTCGCTGCAGAGCAGCAGGACGTCCCCGTTCTGGAGATCGCGCTCGATCAGATGCACGTCCACCTGCTCGCGCGCGCCGAGGACGTTCGTGAGCACGTTGCGCATCGGATGGTGGGCGAGGTCGGCCGGCTTGACGCGCGGGTCGTGGGCGAGGATGGTCGCCGCCCACGAATCGTCGGCCGTCAGCTGCTCGATCACCTGCCCGCGGATCAGATACAGGCGGCTGTCTCCGACGTGGCCGATCGCCATGTTGGATTCGCTCGTGAGCAGGCCGACGATCGTCGTGCCCATGCCGCTGTAGTCGTCGTTGTTTTCGGCTTCGCGGAAGATGCGGCGGTTGGCGAGATGGATGGCGGTGCGCAGGCGATTGCCGTCGTACGAGAGCTTGCCGTCCAGTCCGTAGGGCCAGGAGAAATCGGTATCGCGCGCCGAGCGCTGGATGAAGCCGGAAATGGCCTCGATGGCGAGCCGCGACGCGACTTCACCCGCATCGTGTCCGCCCATGCCGTCGGCGACCGCGAACAGGCGCACCTCCGGGTCCGAGACGAACGAGTCCTCGTTGGTCTTCCGGACCGGTCCGGTGTCGGTGACCGCACATGCCTGCAGCAACGCTGTGCCCTCCCGGGCTGGAGCCTCCGCCTGGCGAGACTCCGTCAATATGGGGAAACTCGACTATATGGTTGAAAATCAGGACCGACAATACTACGTAGGTGGTATGAGTGCTAGAGACTCACTATTTAGCTGGCCACGGTGGGTCGTCTTCTGCACGGAGCGTCACGCGATGCGCGAGACGAGCTGCGTGCGCGTGTCGACGCCGACCTTGTCGAAGACGTGCGTGAGGTGCTTCTTGATGGTCATCGGCGAGGTGCCGAGCGTCGTGGCGATGTCGCGATTCCGGAATCCGAGCATCACCAGCTCGACGACCTCGGCCTCGCGCCGTGACAGCCGGTAGCGGGTCCGGAACGCGCCCATCGACGAGCCGAGCTCGCGCACGCTGACCGCGACGTCGCGTCCGCTGGCGTCGAGCGGGATGACGTGCAGGTAGAACGGCTCGCCGCGCTGCCCGGTCAGCAGGCTCATCGTCGTGGCGGTGTCGTGCTTGTCGCCAAGATTCTTCAAGTGATCGCCGAGGAGCACGGTCAGCTCCAGCCGATACTTCGCGCGCAGCCGGTCGCGCAGCTGTTCGGCGGCGGCGTTGGCGTAGACCAGCTTGTGGTGACGGAACACCAGGACCGCCACGGTCAGCGCATGGACGATCGCGTCGAACCGGACCCGGGCGCGGCTGGCGGTCGCCGGCATCGCGCGCTCAGTAGCGTTCCGCGTCGGACTTCGGCGCGAGCGGCCACAGCGCGGCCGGCTGGCCGTTGACCGTCGTCCCGCCCTGCGAAAACATCGTCGCCACTTTCATGAATGGGGCGGGGAAGTTGAGGGTCGGTTCCGACAGCCGATCCAGCGAGGCGGTCTGGTCCGCTGAGAGCTGCACATCGAGCGCGGCCAGATTCTGGTCGAGCTGATCGAGCCGCCGGGCGCCGATGATCGTGGACGCCACGCCCGGCCGTCCCTGGACCCAGGCCAGCGCAACGGCCGATGGCGTCGTGTCGAGCTCCCGCGCGATGCGCGCCAGTTCGTCGATGATGCCGAAGGCGCGCTCGTTGAGGAAGGCGGTCACGCGATCGCCCCGGTCGGCTTTCACGGATCCGGCGTTCTCGCGCGTGTACTTTCCCGAGAGCGACGCCGCCGCGCAGCGGCGACCACGGCGTCACGCCGAGCCCCAGTTCGAGCGCCATCGGGATCAGCTCGCCTTCCACGGTGCGCTCGATCAGCGAGTATTCGATCTGCAGGGCGATGAGGCGGCTCCAGCCGCGCCATTCGGCGAGCATCTGCGCCTGGGTCACTTTCCACGCGGGCGTATCCGAGAAGCCGATGTAGCGGACCTTGCCCGAGGTGACGAGGTCGTCGAGCGCGCGCATCGTCTCGTCGATCGGCGTCAAGGCATCCCAGCAGTGCATCCAATACAGATCGATGTAGTGCGTGCGGAGCCGGCGCAGCGATTGTTCGCACGAGGCGACGATGTTCTTGCGGCTGGCGCCGCCGCTGTTCGGATCGCCGGGGTAGAGATTGCCGAAGAACTTGGTCGCGAGGACGAGCGCGTCGCGGCGATGTCCGCCGCTGGTGATGAAATCGCCGATGATTTTCTCGGAGTGCCCCTTCGTGTAGACGTTGGCGGTGTCGATGAAATTTCCGCCGCGGCTCAGGAAGTGGTTGATGATCGCGTCGGACTCGGCGATCGACGAGCCCCAGCCCCAGTCCGGCCCGAAGGTCATCGCGCCGAGGCAGAAGGGGCTGACGCGCAGTCCCGAGCGTCCGAGTGTCACGTAGTCGGTAAGGGGCATGGGGCTCCTGAAGGCGATGAAGGGCGCGCGCCCGCGATCATACCGCGTCCTCCTATAATGCGTGGACGCCTTCCCCCACATGGAGCCATCGCGCGACGCATCATGCAACCTCTAGCTGCCGGCATTTCCTATTTCGATTTGAATTTCCAGGACCGTGCGCGCGTGATCGCGTGCGGCGTGCTGCACGACGCTGGTGGTGTCGTGCTGGTGGATCCCGGACCGTCGAGCACGCTGCCGACGCTGCGCCAATCGCTCGCATCGGCCGGCATCGGCATCGCGGATGTCACGACGATTCTGCTGACGCATATCCATCTCGACCACGCCGGCGCGACCGGCACGCTGGTGCGGGAGAATCCGCGCCTGCGCGTTTACGTGCACGAGGTCGGGGCGCCTCACCTGGTCGATCCGTCGCGCCTTGTCGCGAGCGCGAGCCGCTTGTATGCGGATGCGATGGAACGGTTGTGGGGAGAAGTGGCGCCGGTTCCTCGCGAATCGCTCGAGGTGCTCCAGGGCGGTGAACGGATCCGGGCCGGCGGCCGGATGCTCGACGTGGCCTACACGCCGGGACACGCATCGCATCACGTCAGCTATTTCAGCGCGGAGACCGGCGTCGCGTTCGTGGGCGACACCGCCGGCGTGCGGCTCGTGCCGGGCGCGTTCGTGATGCCGCCGACCCCGCCGCCGGATATCGATCTCGAGAGCTGGCGCGACAGTCTGTCGATCATCGAAGGCGTGGCGCGCCGACACGCTGCTGATCACGCATTTCGGCGCGGTCGAATCGGTCGCGCCGCATCTGGCCGAGCTGCGCGATCACCTGGATGTCGTCGGTGGACTGGCGAAAGCGTCGCTGGCCATCGAAGGGGAAGACGCGGACCGGGAAGCGTGGTTCGTGCACCGCGTGCGCGAAGAAGTGCGGCGCCGGCTGGAGGCTTCGGAAGCGGCGCGCTACGAGGTTGCCGGCCGGTTCGACCTGAACTGGCGAGGCCTGGCGAGGTACTGGAGAAAGCGCGGCTGACGACTACGCGGTGGCGCGCGCGCCCGATTCCGCAGACTCGGACGCCGCGACGCGCCTCGGATCGACCATCAGCCTGAGCGCGAGACCCTGGCGGGCACCCGCCGCCGGTGGGGTAATGCGGTACACCGCGGAAAGCGCGCGTCCCTGGCGAAGCGACGCCGGCACCTGATCGGACTCGCGGACCTCGCGTTCGAGCTGAAACTGCACCAGGCGGAAGAGCGGAATCGACACCGGCGACACGCACTCCACGTAGACGCCGAATTCGCTCATGTTCCGGGTCACCACGCTGGCAAACCGTGTCGTGCCGCGCTGGTCCTTCCACGTCAGGCGTGCGGGAACGGCGACGACCTGGCGTCGCGCGTTGCGTTCCTCGTGCTCGCGTCGGCGGTTCGGCTCGGGCACGGACTGGTTCACGGCGGCTCCCCCGGGATAGATGTCACCGGATGAACTATCAAGTTCGGGGCCTCGCGAGAACCGAGCCTGGGTCAACCGCCATACTGGGCGATAACTGCTTACGGCCTAGCAGTTTGCACAGTTTCTTGGCTGTGACCAAATACAGTGCAATGTGGATACTAGGTATTCATGGCCGCTGTGAACTGAGTATTCAGTATCCAGTTCTACATGCCGCTATACGGTGTCGCTCTGGTAATCCGGACGCGATTCAAGCCCTAAACGTCTGAGCTTGAGATACAGGCCGCGCCGCGTAAGTCCCAGCGTTCGCGCGGTTTCGGAGATGTTGCCGCTCGTGCGGTCGAGTGTGGCGACGATCAGGTCGCGCTCGACCTGTTCAACGGCCGACGCCAGGTTCTGCGCCGAGGAGGGCGGACCTTCGTGCCGAGCCGGCGACCGTGGGCAGGCGTGTCGTCCCGATCTCGGGCGAGAGATGGGCGCGTTCGACGGTGCCGGCCGGCGGACTCAGGGCCACCGCCCGCTGAATCTCGTTCTTGAGCTGCCGGATGTTGCCCGGCCACCAGTACTGGACGAACGCGTCGAGCACCTCGGAGCTCAGTTGAACGTCCGGTTTCGCCAGGCGATCGCACGCTTCCCGCAGGAAGAACGTGCTCAGGTGCGGGATCTCTTCGCGGCGTTCGCGAAGCGGCGGCACGTGGATCCGGATCACGCTCAAGCGGTAATAGAGATCCTCGCGAAACTGTCCCTCTGCCACCCGCTGTTCGAGATCCGCGTTGGTCGCCGCGAGGACGCGCACGTCCACGCGCTGCGGCCGCGTTTCTCCGATCGGCATGATCTCGGACTGCTCGAGGAACCGGAGCAGCTTCGGCTGGACGTCCGGCGCGAGATCGCCGATCTCGTCGAGAAACAGCGTGCCGCCTGCGGCCGTGCGCACCAGGCCGGGCTGATCGGACACCGCGCCGGTAAACGCGCCGCGCCGGTGGCCGAAGAGCTGACTGTCGGCAAGATCGCGTCCGGTCGTCGTGCAGTTGTAGGGCAGGAACGTCGCCGCGCTCCGGTGCGATCCCGTGTGAATGGCGCGCGCGACGAGCTCTTTGCCGGTTCCGCTCTCGCCCGTAATCAGCACCGTCAGGTCGTTGCCCTGCAAACGCTGAATCTGCTCGACGACGCGTGCCATCGCCGTGCTGGCGCAGACAAATCCCGGCAGCAGCGGCTCGAGCGACCGATCGACGGGCGGTTCGACGATCCGGTTCGGCCGTTCGCGCGCGGCGCAGAGCGCAAATCCCTGGCGCGCGACGGCGCTGATCATCCCCAGGCGCCGGCGCATGAGCGACGACAGCGGCCGCGATCCGCGAGACCAGCACGAAGCGCACGCCGTGCGCGTATCGCCCGAGCGAATCCATGAACGTGGTCGAGGTCGCGGGACGCCGCACGTGCGAGCGCGCCAGGAACAGCGCCTGCTCCGGGTCGCAGCCCGCGGCCGCGATCACCTGCACGTCGCCGCCCGCCATTTCCTCGAACAGGACGGCCGCCTCGCCGCCGGCTGCTTCCATCAGCGCCGCCGCCGTCTCGCGTCCGAGCAGATCCGGCAATGCCGCGGCATCCACGATGCGCCGCACCATCGCATCGTCTGCGTCCGGCGGCGAGATGACGTCTTCGCCTGTGCCGATCTGGGTGAGGAGGGTGCGCGCGGTCTCGACGTCGCGCAGATCGCGTTCGGCGCCGAGCCGCGTGAAGACTGCGGCGGCCATGCCGAGATACCGCTCGGCGATCCGGCGCGCGCCGCTCCTGGCGACCAGCCGGCCGATGGCGAGGTGACTGAGCGCCGCCTGATACCGTTCGCCGAGCAGATCGAGCAGCGCCGCGCTTTGCGCGAAGTCGTGGTACGCGTCGGCCAGCATCCCGGCTTTTTCGCAGAGCGCGCCGCGAATCCGAAGGTACTCCGCCCACGCGGCCGGGGCGATCTGCGGATCCAGTCGATCGGCCGCGACCGCGAGACGCGCTTCGGCGAGCGCCGGTCGATCGGCCTCGGTCAACGCCTGGGCGGCGATGAGCGTGGCCTGAATGGCATCGAACGGCGGCGCGCCGGCCGCCACGATATCGTCCGCCAGGCTGACCGCTTCGTCGAGCACGCCGCGTTTCAAGGCGAGACGTGCGCTGAGGACGCGCACCGACCAGTCGTACCAGTGGCTCGTCTGCCTGCCGTACGCACCGTAGGCATCGCGCGCGCGTTCGAGGAACTCGGCCGACGCGTCGTAGGTGCCGCGCATCAGGTGAATCTGCGCGAGCGTGTCGAACACCGCGCCCGTCGTCTCGTGGAACTGGATCGGGCTCCTGACGTCGAGCGCCCGGTGCAGCGCTGTTTCGGCGCGGGTCAAATCGCCGAGGCGCACGCAGATCTGCCCGAGCGTGGCGAGCGCCACCGCGAGACCGTGACCGGATCCGTGATTCTCGTGAAGCGAGACGCTGCGCTCGGCGAGGGTCGAGGGCCGGCTCGTAGCGGTGCTCCATCATCAGCACGTTCGCCTGGTTGCCGCACACCGTCGCCAGCACGTCGTCAGCTTCGATCGCAGTCGCGAGGCGTTCGGCCTGGCCGAGCGCGGTCATCGCCTCGTCGTAGCGACCGAGCTGCGCCAGCGAGATGCTCGAGAGCGACTGGACCAGCGCGAGGTGACGCCGATCGCCGGCGGCCAGGAGCGCTGACGCGGCTTTCGTGATGTGCTCGCGGACGATCGCCGTGTCGCCGACCTGGCGGTAACACTGGCCGAGCTCGTAGTGGGCGAGACCGATGGCCTTGGAGTCGTGCGCGGTCTCGGCTTGCTTGAGCGCGCGCCCGTGCAGGGCGATGGCGCGCGATTGATCGCCGCGCAGCGAGGCGAGGCGTCCGTGGAGGCGCCACAGTGTCGACAGCCGCGCTGCGGAAATCGTGTCGCGAAAGGTATCAGGTGCGCGGCCGAGCGCCGTCGCCGCCTGATCGACATCGTCCTGCAGGAGCCATGCGGTGGCGAGCGCGCTGCGAACGGCGAGCTCGTCTTCGCGCGTCAGGCTGGAGCGCAGCACGGGCGCCAGCATTGAGCGGCTTCGGGACCGCGCCCGCGTTCGAGCGCAGTGCCCGCTCGCGCGAGAAGCGCTTGCAGGGATGGAGAGGGCACCGTTGGGGGAGTATAACCTCGGCGGGACGATGTCCCTCGTGCGGTCGGATCAGCGATGGCGGGGCAGCCGGCGGCGCTCGACGTGCGCCGCCTTCGATTTTTCGATCGCCTGCGTCAACTCCTTGCACAGCCTGGCGGCGGCCTTCTGCAGCCGGTCGGCCTGTTCGCAGAGCTCTCGCAGCTTTCTTGACCTGATCACCCGCGGGGAGTGCCTTTCGCATCGCTGGCCTCCGGTGTCTGCGCGAGTTCCCCCAGGAACGGTGTGCCGCGCTCGGCCAGGCGCGATTCGAGGCGCGCCGAGCAATCGCAGTCGCCGCAGGCCCAGGGCTCGGTGCCGTTGTCGTCCTTGCAGCGGGTCCGGGCGTGGGCATCCTGCACTTTGTCGAGGTGGAAGAATTCCTCCCAGTACTCGCGCTCCTCGGCGAGCGGCGTCGGGCAGTAGCAGACCTCCACCCATTTCACGCGGCCGGCGGCGTCCACGCGCGCGTCGTGCATGTTGCGCAGGTACTCGCCTTCGGCGACCGATCCCCGTCCGAGGGTGCCACGGTCGATGGCGCTTTTGAGCGCGCGCTGCTTTCCGTCCTTCACGCGCGCCGTCACCAGATACCGCATGGCCTCACCAAATGCCTAGATGACTCGATGACCCGATGACCCGATGACTCGAACGATGACTCGATGCGATTCACGAATCAGAGCACATCCCACAGCCGGCCAGTGGATTCGATGAGCAGATCCGCCTCAGCTGGTCCCCAGCTGCCGGCCGGATACTGCGGAACGGCTCGGCGCGCGGATTCCCAGCGCTCGAGGATCGGGGTAATCCACTGCCAACCGGCTTCGACGCTGTCCCGCCGCATGAAGAGCGTGGCGTCACCGAGCATGACGTCGAGGAGCAGGCGTTCGTAGGCTTCCGGCGAGCTCATCCCGAAGATGCTCTTGTATTCGAAGTCCATCGCCACCGAGCGCACCTCGACCTGCGGGCCCGGGCACTTTCGACGATATGCATAACGCGAACCCTTCGTCCGGCTGAATGCGGATCCGTCAGGACATTGGGCGTCAGGGGCTTGCGGTCGGCCGCGTTGAACAGGATCGGCGGGACCGGCTTGAGATGGATGGCGATTTCGCTGGCACGTTTGGGTAACCGCTTGCCGGTCCGGAGGAAGAACGGCACCCCGAACCAGCGCCAGTTGTCGATGAACGCCTGGATCGCCACGAAGGTTTCCGTCTTTGAATCCGGCTTGACCCCGTCTTCCTCGCGATAGCCTTTGACCGGCTTCCCGTCGACGGACCCCGCCGCGTACTGGCCGCGGACGACGAAACGATCGACGGACTGGCTGGTCAGCGGCCGCAGCGACTGAATCACTTCGAGCTTCTCGTCGCGAACCACGTCCGGGTTGAGGGAGCGCGGCGGTTCGAGGGCCACGACGGCCAGTAACTGCAGCAGATGGTTCTGGACGATGTCGCGCAACGCTCCGGCCTGCTCGTAGTAGCCGGCGCGCGTGCCGACGCCCTCCGCCTCGGCCACCGTGATCTGCACGTGATCGATGAACCGTGTGTTGAGCAGCGGCTCGAGGAAGCTGTTGGCGAAGCGCATCACCAGGATGTTCTGGACGGTCTCCTTGCCGAGGTAGTGATCGATCCGGAAGATCTGCTGCTCGTGAAGACGCGGGCCATGTCGTCGTTGATGGCCATCGCGCTCGTCAGATCGTGGCCGATCGGCTTTTCGATGATCACCCGCGCGAAGCGATCGTCGGCCGGCGGGACGAAGCGTGCGCGCGCCAGCTGATCGACGGTGACCGCAAACAGCGACGGCGGAATCGCCAGGTAGTAGACGCGATTGCCGGGCAATCCGCGCTCGTGCTCGATGACGTCCAGCCGCGAGCCGAGCCCGGCGAATCCGTGGGCCTCGTCGATCGACGTGGCCGCGAAGAACAGCCCCGCGGCGAAGTCCTGCCATCGCGCCTCGTCGATCGGGCCGCCGCGAGAACTGCTGGACGCCGTCCTTCGCGAACGCGCGATATTCATCGTCGCTCATCGCCGTACGCCCGACGCCGACGACCGCGAAGGGCGTCGGCAGCAGGCCGTCGAGATGCAGGTTGTAGAGCGCCGGGAGCAGCTTGCGGTGGGCGAGATCGCCGCCGCCGCCGAAGATGACCAGCGTGACCGGTAAGGGCTTGATTGCGTCGCCGTTCATTTGGCGGCCGGCTGTGGTCGATCGGCGTGCTTGACCGCGTGGCCGCCGAACTGCTGCCGCAGCGCGGCCAGCAGGCGCTCGGCGAACGAGTCGTCCTGGCGGGAACGGAATCGCGTGAACAGCGACGCGGTGAGCACCGGCACCGGCACGTTCCGATCCAATCGCTTCCTGGAGCGTCCAGCGTCCTTCACCCGAGTCCTCGACGTAGCCCTTGATCGACGACAGGCTCGCGTCCTCGGACAGCGCGCGCGCGGTCAGCTCCAGCAGCCACGATCGGACGACGCTTCCGCGCATCCAGAGCGATGCGACTTTCGCGATGTCGATGCTGGTACTCGCTGGCATCGAGCAGTTCGAAGCCCTCGGCGTAGGCCTGCATCAGGCCGTACTCGATGCCGTTGTGCACCATCTTGACGTAGTGGCCGGCGCCCGTGTCGCCGACGCGCAGGTAGCCGTCGGGAGGAGCCAGCGTCTTGAAGATCGGCTCGAGGCGCGAACAGGTGGCGCTGTCCCCGCCGACCATCAGGCAGTAGCCTTCCTGAAGTCCCCAGATCCCGCCGCTCGTGCCGGCGTCGAGATACTCGATGCCTTTGCCGGCCAGCGTCTCTCGCGCGGCGCACATCGTCGTGAAAGTTCGTGTTGCCGCCGTCGATGATCGTGTCGCCGCGCGACAGCAGCGCGCCAAGCGCCGTGACCGTGGACTCGGTCGGGTCGCCGGCCGGCACCATCACCCAGATCGCGCGCGGCGCGGCGAGCGCCTGCGACCAGCGCTTCGAGCGACGCGACGCCGATCGCGCCGGCCTCCTTCGCGTGTGCGACCGCCTCCGGGTTGCGATCGAAGGCGACGATGTGGTGACCGCCGCGGGTGAGACGGGTCACCATGTTCAGACCCATCTTGTCCGAGACCGACAAATCCCAGTTCCATGTCGATCGCTCTCCGACGCTAGTCGGGGAAGCGCTTGCGTGAATCGTGCCAGCGTGCGTTCGAGCGCGCGCGGATCCGGCGAGGGCAGGTGGACGTGGATGGCACGCCGGCCGGTCGCTTCGAGCGACGCGAAATCGCCGAGTCGCCTGCGCCAGTTCCAGCGTGCCGAAGGAGAACGACTTGCCGGGAATGGCGATGTCTTCCGACGGCGTTGGCCGTGATCAGGACGAAGACGCCGCTGTTCGGTCCGCCCTTGTGCAGCTGGCCGGTCGAGTGCAGGTAGCGCGGGCCGTAGCCGAACATCGTGGCGGCGCGGGTCCTGTCGCGAACCGTCATGCGGAACGCGCGCAGCACGCTCGCCGAGCGCCGGATCGGGTCCGAGATACGCGAGGAGCGCCAGGTAGTCGCCGGCGCCGAGCAGCGTCAGGATGTTGTCGGCGCCGTGACGACCGAGGCGGCTGCGCGCCGCGGTCGTGAGCGTGAGCGTCGACCCCGTCGTCGCTGGTGGCGTCGGTCGGTCCGGTGGGCAGCCGTCGATCGATCTTGTACCGATCGAGCAGGCCGCGCGTGGCGTCCTTGGCCTGCTGCACGTTCGGTTCGTCGAACGGATTGATGCTCGAGCAGGCCGCCGGCCACGGCGGTCGCGATCTCCCAGCGCATGAACTCCGCGCCGAGCGCCGCCGGTTCCTCGAAGGCGATCGTCGCCAGCGGCGCATCGGCGAGAAGCGCGACGGCGCGCGTCACGCGCGGCTTCGTCCTTCTCCGCCGTGGTTCGCAGGCGGACGAACAGGCGATCCTCGCGGTACTTGTCGGGCGCGCCGAGTGTTTCGCCGGCAATCGGCACGATGCCGACGCCGTGCTTGCCCGTGCTCTCGGCCACCAGCTGTTCGACCCACAGCCCGAACGCCTCGAGCGACGGCGGCAGAATCAGCGTCAGCTTGTCGCGGCCGGCCTTCGCCGCCGTGGCCATGAGCAGGCCGAGTCCGACGGCGGGATTCGTCGCGACCTCGCCCGGCGCCTGCGCTTCTTCGAGCATCGCGCGTCCCCAGTTCAGGATCGCCGCGACGTCCTGGCCCATCAGCGCCGCCGGCACGAGACCGAAAAACGACAGCGCGGAGTAGCGGCCGCCGATGTCGGCGGGGTTGATGAAGATGTCCCGGAAGCGTTCGTTGCGCGCGAGCGTCGCCAGCTCGGTGCCCGATCGGTGATCGCGACGAAATGCTCGCCCCAGTTGGCGATGCCGGCCGCTTCGAGCACGAACCTGAAATGCGCGGCCAGCGAGTTCGGCTCGATCGTCGTGCCCGACTTGCTCGCCAGGATGTAGAGCGTGTGCGCCGGCACGGTGCTCGACGGCGTTGACCGCGGCCGGGTCGGTCGAGTCGAGCATGTGCAGGCGCGGCGATCCGGGTGCGACGCCGATCACCGCGCGCAGCACTTCCGGCGCGAGGCTCGACCCGCCCATGCCGAGCAGCACGACGTCGGTGAAGCCGTTCTGCCGGACGTCGTCGGCGGTCGCGCGCAGGCGATCGAGCGACGCCGCCATCAGCGGCGGCGAGGTCAGCCAGCCCAGACGATTGGCGATCTTCTCGCGCACGACGGAATCGGTCGTCCAGCCGGCCGGATCGCACCGCCACAAGGCGTCCGCGACCTGACTCGCCCGGCCCGCGTCGCGACTCAGAGTTTGGAGGAGGGGATGCGGTGCGATCGAGAAACCGGGTCGGAGGGCGGAGCGTTCCATCACGGTAGAATACCGTATGGCTCGCGGGTTCGAGAGCAAGGACGTCGAGTATCAGCAAGCCGAGGCGGAACGATTGGCGAGACCGCGGCCCGCGGCGACGACGGATGACCGGCAGCGAGCGCTCGAATTGTCGCTCGCACGGATGCGCGCCGATCTCGGGCGGGCGTCTGCGCCGCCCCATCGGGCCATGATCGAGCAGGCCATTGCCGCGCTCGAAGCGCAGCTGCGCACACATCGGGATCGATGAATCCTTCCACGTTCCGCCGTCTGATGGCGGCCGCCGCGATCGTCGGCTCGCTCGCCGCGCCGGCGTGCGATTCAGGCCCGCGCGAAGGTTCGGCTGGCGCAGCGGCGCCAGCCAGTGCTCCGGCGGCGGCCAGCCCGGCCGCCTCGGCGACGCCTGTACCGCGGGCCGGCCGCGCGTCGTGATCCTTGGCGACAGCCTGACGGCGGGCCTCGGACTGGCGCCGAGCGAGGCGTACCCCACGCTGCTCCAGCAGCGGATGGACACCGAGCACCTGGGTTACGAGATCGTGAATGCCGGCGTCTCGGGCGACACGTCCGCCGGCGGGCTGAGCCGCCTCGACTGGGCGCTCGAAGGCGACGTCAGGGTTCTGGTCGTGGCGCTCGGCGGCAACGACGCGCTGCGCGGCCTGCCGCTCGAGGAGCTGAAGGGCAACCTGGCGCAGATCATCGAACGCGCGCAGGCGAAACATCTCCGCGTCGTTCTCGCCGGCATGGAGGCGCCGCCGAACTTCGGGCAGCGACTACGCCGTCGCGTTTCACCAGGTCTATCCGGATCTGGCCAGGAAGTACAACATCGCGCTCGTGCCGTTCCTGCTCGACGGCGTCGCCGGCATCGAGACGCTGAACCAGCGCGACGGCATCCATCCGACCGCCGAAGGCGCGCGCATGGTGGCCGACAACGTCTGGACGGTGCTCCGACCGATGCTGAAGGACTCGATGATCGAGCTGCGCGACGGTTTCGAAAACCGTCACCAGCGGCACCGAGCCGCTCACCATTCTCCATCCCCTGACGCACGACCATCCCGCGCGGCCAGTTCGTCGCCGATCGTCGGGCCGTCGGGCAGCGGCAAGTCGACGCTGCTCGGCCTGATCGCCGGCCTCGACGCGCCGACCTCGGGCGCGGTGCTCATCGACGGCGTCGACATCACCCGGCTCGGCGAAGACGCGCTCGCGAAGCTGCGCGGCGAGAAGATCGGCTTCGTGTTCCAGTTCTTCCACCTGATTCCGTCGCTGACGGCGTACGAGAACGTCGCGGTGCCGATGGAGATCGCGGGCGTGGCGAACCCGGCCGCGCGCGCGCGGGCGCTGCTCGAGGAAGTCGGATCTGACCGGACGCGCGCACCACTACCCGTCGCAGCTCTCCGGCGGCGAGCAGCAGCGCGTCGCGCTGGCCCGCGCGCTCGCCAACGATCCGCCGATCGTGCTGGCCGACGAGCCGACCGGCAATCTCGACACGACCAACGGCCGCCACATCATGGACCTGCTCCGGAACGATCCACCGGGCGCGCGGCACGACGCTCGTGCTCGTGACGCACGACGCGGAGCTCGCGGCGCATGGCCGACGCGCGCATCACGCTGCGCGACGGCAGGGTCGTATGATGTTCGTCCTGCGCATGGCGGTGCGCGAAACGCGGGCGTCGTGGCGGCGGCTGCTGTTCTTCTTCGTCTGCATCGCGGTCGGCGTGGCGGCGATCGTCGCGCTGCGCTCGGTCATCCAGAGCGTCCGCGCCGTCTTCGGCACCGAAGCCAGGTCGCTGATCGCGGCCGACGTCCTGATTTCGACCAATCGCGACTGGACGCCGGAGGCGCGCGAGACGATCGACCGGCGCCTGGCCGGAGCCGGCGCGATCGCAGCAGACCGAAACCATCGAGACGCCGACGATGGTGCGGCCGGCGGACGCGAGCCGTGCCGTGGCGCGGATGGTCGGAACTGCGCGCGGTCCAGCCGGCTTTCCGCTCTACGGCACGCTCGAACTCGACGGCGGCCGACCTACTCGCACGCGCTGCTCAAGAACCAGGGCGTGCTCGTGCGGCCGGAGCTGCTGACGGCGCTCGGCGTCAAGGTCGGCGACCAGATCGTCATCGGCCAGGCGCCGTTCACGATCCGCGGCGTCATCAAGAACGAGCCGGGCCGGCGCGTCGGCGACTTCAGCCTCGGGCCCGCGCGTGCTCATCGACTACGCCGACCTGCCGGCGACCGGGCTGCTGTCGTTCGGCAGCCGCGCCCGCCACGTGCTGCTCGTCGCGCGTGCCCGACGCCGCAGATCGAGCCGCTCGTCACGACGCTGCGCGACGACTTCAAGGACGAGTTCGTCAGCGCCCGCTCGTTCCGCGCGCACCGACGATGAGATCGGGCGGATTTCGACCGCGCCGAGAACTACCTCAGCCTGGTCGGCCTGGTGATCGTCATCCTCGGCGGCATCGCGGTGTCGAGCGTGACGCGCGTGTTCGTGCTGCAGAAGATGCGCAGCATCGCGGTGCTGAAGTGCGTCGGCGCGCGCAGCGGCCAGATCATCGCGGTCTACATGCTGCAGGTGATGGCGCTCGGCCTGGCCGGCAGCCTGCTCGGCGTCGTGCTGGCGCGGCTCGCGATCGCCGCCATTCCCTACTTCGTCGACGACCGTCGGCCACGTCGCTCCTGTCCGACGTGCACTACGGCGTCACCTGGAGCGCCGCGGCGCAGGGCATCGGCATCGGCGTGCTCGTCTCGCTGCTGTTTTCGGTCGTGCCGCTGCTGCGAGGTGCGCAGCGTCAAGCCGTCGCTGCTGCTGCGCGACGAGATCGGGGCGGCCGGTGCGCGACTGGACGCGCATCGCGCGCGATCGTGCTCGTGTCGGCCGGCGCTCGTCGCGCTCACGGCCTGGCAGGCGGCGTCGCTGCAAGGTCGGCCTGATCGTCTGCGCCGGCTTCTGCGTGCTGGCGTTCGTGCTGCAGCTGGCCGGGCCGCGCGCTGGTCCGGGCGATCGCGCCGCTCGCGAACTCGCCGTCGTTTCCGCTGCGCCACGCCGTGCTGCACCTCTCGCGTCCCGGGCAACCAGACGCGCGTGATCCTGCTCGCCGTCGGCCTCGGCGCCTTCTTCATCGTCGGCGTGCGGTCGCTGCAGGCGAGCCTGCTCGAGGAGTTCTCGGTCGAGACGACGGCGAACGCGGCCCGGACATGTTCCTGATGGACGTGCAGCGCGGCCAGGCCGACGGCGTGCGCGCGTTTCTCGCAGGATCCGGCGCGACGGCGCGGGCTCGTTCCGGCTGATTCCCGGTGCTGCGCGCGCGCGTCACCGGCGTCAGCGGCCGCGAGACGACAGCTCGAGAGCTTCGAGGACGTGCGCGCGCGCGGATCGCTGGCGCGCGAGTACACCGATCACCTATCGCGACCGATCTCGAGCCGAACGAGCGACGTCGTCGACGGGCGCGTTCTGGAACGGTCCGTCAGCCGAACCGGAAGTGTCGGTCGAGCAGGGCATCCACGAGCGGTTCCAGATCGACGTCGGCGACACGGTGCGCTTCGACATCCTCGGCCGCATCGTCGAGCGCGCGGGTGACGAGCATCCGCGACGGTGGACTGGCGCGACTCGCGGAACGGCGGGTTCATGTTCGTGTTCCGGCCCGGCGTCGCTCGACCAGGCGCCGCAGACCTTCATCTCGCCGCTCAAAGGGCCGGACGGCGATCGAGGCGCGCGCGCGGTTTCAGCACGATCTGGTCGAGCAGTTTCCGAACGTGTCGGTGATCGATTTCCACGAGATCCTGGCGACGATCCAGGACGTCATGTCGAAGGTGACGCTGGCGATCACGCGTCGTCGGCGGCCTGGTGCTGTTCAGCGGCGCGCTGATCCTGATCGGCGCGGTGGCGATGACGAAGTTCCAGCGCGTCTACGAGGCGGCGGTGTTCAAGACGCTCGGCGCCAACACGCGCACGATCGCCCGGATGCTGCTGTTCGAATACGGCGTGCTCGGGCTGCTGGCCGGCGCGGTCGGCTCGCTCGGCGCCGTCGCGCTGACCTGGGGCGTCAGCCGCTATGCGCTCGACATCCCGTGGCGGCTCGTTCGTCGGCGAGCACGTCGGTCGGCGTCGTCGCCACCGCGGTGCTGGTGGCGGCGATCGGCGTGCTCTCGAGCCTCGACGTGCTCCGGAACAAGCCGCTCGCTGACCCTTCGCGCCGAGTAGTCGCGGCCATGGACTTCCTCGAGCGCCGTTTCGAGCTCGCGGCGCACGGCACGACCGTCCGCACCGAAGTCCTCGCCGGCGTCACCACGTTCCTGACGATGGCGTACATCATCTTCGTGCAGCCGGCGGTCCTGAGCGCGGCCGGGATGGACTTCGGCGCGGTGCTCGTGGCGACCTGCCTCGCGACGGCGCTCGCGACGACGCTGATGGCGCTGCTCGCGAACTACCCGATCGCGGTCGCGCCGGCGATGGGGCACAACTTCTTCTTCGCCTACACCGTGGTCGTCGGCATGCACGTGCCGTGGCAGATCGCGCTCGGCGGCGTGGCGATCGCCGGCATCGTGTTCGTCCTGACCGCCGGCGTCGGCCTGCGCGAGCACCTGATCACTGGCCATTCCGCAGTCGCTGAAGCACGCGATCGGCGCCGGCATCGGTCTGCTGATCGCGACGATCGGACTCGAGTGGGCGGGCGTGATCGTCGGCGTCGCCCGGCACGCTGGTCGCGCTCGGCGACCTGCACAGCCGGCCGGTGCTTGCTCGCGCTCGGGTGCTCTCGCGCTGACGTCGGTGCTGCTGGTCGCGGCGAGTGCCCGGCGCGTTTCTGTGGGGCATCCTCGCCACCACGCTCGCCGGGCTTCCGCTCGGCATCGTCCACTACCAGGGCGTGGTCAGCCTGCCGCCGTCGCTGCGGCCGACGCTCCTGCAACTCGATATCGGCGGTGCGCTGTCCGCGCACATGATCGCCGTCGTCTTCGTGTTCTTCTTCCTCGCGCTGTTCGATTCGGTCGGCACGCTGGTCGGTGTCGGCGAGCAGGCCGGGCTGATGCGGGACGGCACGCTGCCGCGCGCGCGGCAGGCGCTGCTGGCCGATGCGGTCGGGACCGTGTTCGGCGCGCTGCTCGGCACGTCCACGGTCACGGCGTACATCGAAAGCGGCGCCGGCGTGGCGGCCGGCGGACGGACCGGGCTGGCCAGTCTGGTCACCGCGGCGCTGTTCGTGCTCGCGCTGTTCGTCTCGCCGCTGGTCCGGATGGTCGGCGGCGGCCATCCCGTCGGCCAGACGACGCTGTATCCGGTGATTGCGGCGCCGCTCATTCTGGTCGGCACGCTGATGATCGGCGGCCTGCGGCGCATTCCGTGGGACGACCCGACCGAAGCCATCCCGGCGTTCCTGACGATCGTCATCATGCCGCTGTCGGTCAGCATCACCGAGGGCGTCGCCTTTGGCGTCGTGTCGTACGTCGTGCTGAAAGTGGCGGCCGGGCAGGGCCGCGGCGTGCACGGCTTGTTGTACGTGTTCGCCGTGCTGTTTCTCCTGCGCTACGCATTCCTGCTGCGCTGAAACGCGCGTCCGGCGTGGTCCGCCCGCGGACCCCTCGCCGACATGAAAATGCTATGATCGGGTGTTACGGGGGTCGCGGTAAGCCGCGCCAGTACTGCAGGGAGTCCAGAGGCATGGACGTGCAGATCTACAAAGACGCGCTGCTCAGAAAGAAAACCGAAATCCTCGGCACCGGCGGGATCAAGCCGCTCCAGGCGTCGATGGAAAACAACACGCGCCAGGGCGACATGGCCGATCAGGCCAGCGGCAACAACGAAGTCCACATCGCGCTCAAGCTCAAGCAGACCGACGCGAAGATTCTCCAGGCGATTGAAGAGGCGCTGGCGCGCATCGACAAGGGCACCTACGGCGTCTGCCGCGACTGCGGCGAGCCGATCGCCGAACCGCGGCTGAACGCGATTCCGTGGACGCGCGTCTGCATCAAGTGCAAGGAAAAACAGAGCTCGTGACCGATCTCCTGGCGCTGCTCCAGGAGTTCTACCGCGACAAGCTGGCCGAGCTCCTGCGGCACACGCAGGCGGGCGCGCGCCGTGTCGCAATACGACGCGAACAACACCTACCAGTACATCATCAATCGCGAGGAGACGCAGTTGTCCTGGCTGGCCCAGGCGATCACCGAGCTCGGCGGCGACCGTGCCGGCCGCCGGCCCTGAGCCGCAGCGTGGCGCGGGCGACAAGGCCGCGGCACAGCGGGCCGTCTTCGAAGAAGATGCGCGCGGCGCACAGACGTTTGTCGATCGCTGGCGGCCGCGCGTCGATGCGATGACCAATGCCCGGCATCGCGGCATGCTGCGGGTCGTGCTCGGCGAGACGCTCGAGCAGAAGCGCTTCTTCGAGCAGGCGCTCGCCGGGCGGAACGACCTGCTCGGCCGCCGCACCGCCGACGTCGGCGAACGCGTCGGCAGCGTGATGCCGACTCGCTGGATTGAATAGCGAGTCCCTCGTCGCCATCGGGCTGGGGTCGAACCTCGGCGATCGGGCCGCGCACCTTGCGTTCGCCTGCGATCGGCTCTCCGCGCTCCTCGACGGCTTCCGCGTCTCATCCACTTACACGACCCGTCCGGTCGGCGTCAGCGATCCGCAGCCTGATTTCTTCAACGCGGCGGCGATCGGCCGTACCGCGCTCAGCCCGCGGGCGCTGCTCGACGCGCTGCTCGCCATCGAACAGGCGCGCGGCAGACAGCGTCCGTGGCCCGGGGCCGCGCGCACGCTGGACCTGGATCTGCTGCTGGCGGGGGAGTCGGTGATGAACGAGCCCGGCCTGGTGGTGCCGCACCCGCGCCTTCGGGAACGCCGGTTCGTGCTCGAGCCGCTGTCGGAGATCGCGCCGGATCTTCGCGATCCGGTCAGCGGTCTGACGATTCGGGAACTGCTGGCGCAGTTGCCGCCAGCGCCGTAAGCGCCGTTCCGGTCAGCCGCTGCACGGTCCACTCGGTCATCGGCTTCGCGCCGATGGCGCGGTAGACGCCGAGCGCCAGCTCGTTCCAGTTCAGCACGCTCCACTCCATGCGCCCGCAATCGCGCTCGACCGCGATCCGCGCCAGGTGCGCCAGCAGCGCGCGCCCGATACCGCGCTTCCGCCACGCGGGCCTGACGTAGAGATCCTCGAGGTACAGCCCCGGCTTCGCGAGAAATGTCGAGAAGGTGAAGAAGTAGAGGGCGAACCCGCGGGCGCGTCGCCCACGCGCGCGATGACCGCCGCGGCCACGGCGGCCGGGCCAAACAAGCTCGCTCCGAGGAGCGGCACGGTCGCCGTGACCTCGTCGGCGAGTTTCTCGTACTCGGCCAGCTCCCTGATGAAGTCGAGAATCAGCGGCAGGTCGCGTTCGGTCGCCGGTGTGAGTCGAAGCGAAAACGACGAGTCGTTCATGGCGGCCGCGGATATTAGCATGCGGCCGCTGCCGGTCGGTCCGTGGGCGAGCTACTGCAGCCCGGGATTCGGGTTTGGGTTCGGCGCGGGGGCGGGCGCGGGCGCGGCGGACGGCGGCGCTGGTGGCGCGGGCGGGGCCGGCTGACCGTTCTGCCGCTGGCGATCGCGGTCGCGCCGCTCACGTCCGGTCAGCGGACGCGGTTCGTTCGGCCGCCGCAGCGCGATGCCGCCGTTGAACGACTCGAGCTCGACGCGCGCGCTGCCGTCACCGAGCGTCAGCGTGAAGCGATTGCGGCGATCCGGATCCTCGAGCTTCACCGGGAACGTCGAGCGGAACGATCCGCCGTAGGTCCGGACGCGCAGCGTCGCGTTCACCTTTTCCGGCAGCGCCATCGAGACTTCGCCGTTGTGGGTCGTGACCCGATAGGACCCCTTGTCCTTGATCGCGCCGTCGAACGAAATCGTGCCGTTGACCGTGTAGGCGTCGAGGTTCGACGTGTCGATTCGCTCGAGGACGATCGAGCCGTTGGTCGTGCCGGCCGTCACATCGCCGCTGACATCCGCGATCTGGATGCTGTCGTTCACCGTCTGCACGTCGACGCGGCCCTTGGCCTGTTCGAGGTGAATGCTGCCCTGCACCGACTTCAGCGAGATGAATCCCGATCCGCCGCGCACCCGGATATCGCCGCGGTTGGTTTCCACCGTCACGTCGCCGCCCACGCCTTCGAGCGACACGTCGGCGGCGGTGCCTTCGATGGTGACCGCCATCCACGCCGGCACGGTAATCGTGAAGTCCATCGAGCGGCTCGGTCCGCTCTGCGTCCGGCCGCGAACGACCAGCGACTGATCGCCGGGGCGGATGTCGACCGACTGGCGGTCGGTGTGTTCGGCTTCGACCCGCACCGCATCCCGGTTCCACACCTTGACGACGACGTCGCCGGCAAACTGGTGAACTTCGAGCCGCGTGCCGCGCCGGACCTCGACGGTCTGGTCCGTCTGCGCGGCGGCGATCATCAGCGATGAGTGCGTATGCGAGCATGTCGTTCCTCTAGTTCAGATCTTCCGCGAGCGACGTCGCGCGCCGGAGCAGATCCAGCTTTCGCCGGCGTGTCTCGGACAGGTAGTCGCTCAGATATCCGTTGCCGGGATCCTCGTCGAGCGCCTGACGGGCTTCGCTGACGGCGCGATCGATGATGGCCAGGTTGTCTTCGACGACTTTGATGGTCTCCGGGTCGAGGCGCGCCCGCTGTTCCCGAAGCGTTCGCTCCAGGTCCGCGACCGCGGCGTCATACCCGGCATCGTTGCTGCTGAAGGTCGGTCAGCACCACGTCGGTCGGCTGGGCGGGTGGCGGCGCCACGGCGACGTCGGGCGGCTGACTGACCTCGCGCGGCATGAAGCGGATCGCCGCCCAGCCCGAGACCATCGCGAGGAGCACGCTGGCGGCGGCCAGCTGCGGCAGCGAGAACGAGAAACGGCGCCACGGTCCGCTCAGGACGACCGGGCGCGAGCCTTCCGGTGAGGCAATCCGCTCGGCGATGCCCGCCCACAGATCGCGGCCGGGTTCGAGCGGCGGCGCGGCGTTCGCGGCCGCCACGACTTCGCGGAGCTCTTCCAGGATCCGGCTGCAGTCGTCGCAGGTCTCGAGGTGCGCCGTCACCTGCCGGCGCTCGGCGTCGGGCAGCTCGCCGTCCAGATATTCCGAGAGCTTGTCGGTCCACTCTTCGTGCATGGTCATGCCGCACCCAGCTGTCTGCGCATCAGCATCCGTGCGCGATGGAGCTGCCGTTTCGATGTCCCGCTGGTGATGTCGAGGAGCGTCGCAATCTCGCGATGCTTGTAGCCCTCGACGTCGTGCAGCACCAGGATTTCCCGCGCCCCGGCGGGCAGGTGCTCGATGGCGTGCTCGAAATCGACGGCGAGGTCGATGCGGGCCGGGGCGACGGCCATCTGCTCCAGCGCCGTCTCGTCGTCGCTGATCCGCTCGCGCTGCACGGCATAGGTTCGCCGGCGCTCGATGATGACGTTGACCGCCAGGCGGTGCAGCCAGGTGCTGAAGGCGGCATCGCCGCGAAACTGCCCGAGTTTCTGCCACGTCCGGACGAAGATGTCCTGGGTCACTTCGTCAGCCTCGTTCGGGCTGAGCATCCGGCGGGCGAGACTATGGATTTTGGCCACATGGGCTCGATACAGGCGTTCGAAGGCAGACGCGTCCCCCTGAGCCGCCAGGGCCACGTCTGAGTCAACCCCGGTTGCAATGCGCCTGTCCGCGTTCAGCGTCACAGCTACGGTTGCCACGTTACAACCGATTGGATGGGACGAGCCGCCGGAAGGTTGAAATCAGGCGGCGGCGGGCTTCTCCCGGGAGCCCTTGGTGAGGCGGCGGAAGATGGCGGCCGGGCTCCAGGCGCGCAGGTCGTCGAAGCACGAGTAGACGACCGGCGTGACGAGGAGGGTGAGGAGGAGGCAGAGCACCTGGCCGCCGATGATCGTCACGGCCATCGACGCGCGCGAGCCGGCGCCGGCGCCGCGGCCGAAGGCGATGGGAATCATGCCGGCGATGATGGCGATCGTCGTCATGAGAATCGGGCGCAGCCGGACGTGGTTCGCCGCGATGATGGCGTCGTAGCGCGACATGCCCTGTTCGCGCAGCGTGTTGGTGTAGTCCACCTGCAGGATCGAGTTCTTCTTGACGATCCCGAACAGCATCATCAAGCCGATGGCGCTGTACACGTTGAGCGTCATGCCGAACGCCATCAGCGCCAGCAGGCCCGCCGGCAGACTCAGCGGCAGGGACGTCATGATGGTCAGCGGGTGGACGAAGCTGTTGAACTGCGACGCCAGCACCATGTAGATGAAGAGGACCGCCAGCACCATCGCGATGACGAAGTTGTTCGACGCTTCCGCGAGCGTGCGCGCGCTGCCGCCGAACACCGCCTGATAGCCCGGTTTGAGGTGCAGCTCGTCGACCTTCTCGCGCGCCTGCGGAGAGGATCTCGCTGAGCGGCACGCCCTGCAGGTTGGCGTTGACCGAAATCTGCCGCTGCCGGTTGTAGCGATCGATCGAGGCCGGGCCGCTGTCGCGGGTCAGCAGGGCGACATCGCTGACCCGGACGGTCTTGCCCGGTGTCGACGGCACGAGCAGGTCGCCCATGCCGAGCGGGTTGCTCCGGAACGGTTCGTCCAGGCGCAGGCGGACGATGAACTGATCGTCGCCGTCCTTGAACTCCGACACTTCCTCGCCGCCGACCAGCGATCGCAGGTTGTTGGCGAGCGTGTCGATGTTGACGCCGAGGTCGGCCGCGCGCGCCCGGTCCACGGCGACGCGCAGTTCAGGCTGCGTCGGCTCGAAGTTCGAGTCCACGTCCGCCACGCCGCGCATCGGGCGAATCTTGTCCATCAGCTCCGCGGTGTACTGCCTGCAGCTGCTCGATGTCCGGCCCCTGAATCAGGATGCTGAGCCGGTTCGACGATCCGCCGCCACCGCCACCGCCGCCGGCCGCCGCCGCGACCGCCGGGGCCGCTCGACGATGCGCCCGAGATGTCGGTGCCGCCCGAGACGCTGATGCGCGCGCCCTGGTACTTCCGCAGCATCTGCCGCGTGCGGATCATGAGCTCCTGCTGCGAGATGTTGCGTTCCTCGAGATCGACCATCGACACGCCGAAGCTCGCGCCGCCGGGATTCACCTGGACGCGCACGCGCCGCAGCGCCGGCAGCGCGATGATCTCCTTCTCGATCGGCTGCGCGTACTCCTCGGTGCGCAGATAGCTGGTGCCGCGCGGCAGGCGGACGTTGACGTTGAACTCGCCCTGGTCATCGTCGGGCACGAGCTCCTTGCCGACGTAGGGATAGAGGAACGCCGCCGACGCCGTCACGGCCGCGGCGATGAGCAGCATCGCGGCGCGGTGATGCATCGACCAGCCGAGGAGGACGCCGTAGCCCTTGTCCATCCGCGCGTAAAAGCCGCGGGTCTTGGTCGTCGAGTGATCCGAGGTCACGTCGCTGCTCTTCATCCACCAGGCGCACAGCGCCGGCGTCAACGTGAACGAGATGAACATCGACAGCAGGATCGCGGCGGCCGAGGTGATGCCGAAGCTGTAGAAGTAGCGGCCGATCTGGCCGGTCATGAACGCGACCGGCACGAAGATGACGACCAGCGACAGCGTCGTGGCCATCACGGCCAGGCCGATCTCGCGCGTCGCGTCGGCGGCCGCTTCCTTGGGCGTCACGCCTTTTTCCTCGACGAACCGGAAAATGTTCTCGAGCACGACGATCGCGTCGTCGATGACGATGCCGGTGGCGAGCGAGAGCGCGAGCATGGTCATGTTGTTCAGCGTGAAGCCGAACATCTTCATGAACGTGAACGTGCCGACGATCGAGGTCGGCACGGCGAGCGCGGCAATCAGCGTGACGCGGAAATTGCGGATGAACAGGAACACGACGCAGCAGGCGAGGAAGCTGCCGAGGAACAGGTGCAGCCGGATGTCCTCGAACGAGCGGCGGATGAACCGCGACTGATCGCTGCCGATGTTGATGGTCAGGTCGGGCGGCAGCGTCGCCTGAATCTCGCGCCAGCCGGGCCAGCACGCGATCGACGACTTCCACGGTGTTCGTGCCCGACTGCTTTGACCAGCGCGATCGACACCGACGGGATGGACACGCCGTCGATCGCCAGGCGCGTCGCGCCGCGGATTTCCTGCACGGTGTCCTGCACGCGGCCGACGTCGGCGAAGGTGATCGCGGCGCCGTCCTTGTAGGTGAGGATGATGCGGTTGAAGTCGTCCACGTTGTGGATGCGCCCCATGGTGCGCAGCGCCACTTCCGCCGGACCGGTCACGAAGCTGCCGCCGGGCACCTCGACGTTCTGGCGCTCGACCGCCGTGCGGACCTGATCGACGGTCATGCCGTAGGCGTTGAGGCGATCGGCGTTGAGCAGCAGCTGAATCTCGCGCTTGCGCTCGCCGTTCAGGCTGACCGAGCCGACGCCGGCCAGGGTTTCGAGATCCTGCTTGATCCGCTTCTCGGCGATCTCGGTCAGTTCCTTCGGCGCGCGCGGACCGTACATCGCAAAGGTCAGGATGGGCGCGGCGTCGGGATCGATCTTCTGGATCTGCGGCGGGCGCGTGTCGCGCGGGAACTGGCCGACGATCGTCGCGATCTTGTCGCGGACGTCCTGGGTGGCCGATTCGATGTCGCGCTCGAGGAGGAACGTGATGCTGACGCGCGAATTGCCCTGGTCGGAGGTCGCCCGCAGCTCGTCGATGCCGCTGATCGTGTTGACCGCTTCCTCGACCCGCTTGGTGATCTGGGTTTCGACTTCCTCGGCGCTCGCGCCCGGCAGATTGACGTTGACCGTCACGACCGGCGCGTCGGTCTTCGGCATCAGGTCGAGGCCCAGCTCGAAGTACGAGAACGCGCCGAGCACGACCAGCGCCGCGGTCATCATGATGGCGAAGACCGGGCGCTTGACGCTGACGTCAGAGAGCATCATTGGCCTTCTCCTTTGGTCTGCGCCGATCCGCTGGTCTGGTCTTTCCCGCGTCCGCGCCCGCCTTCGCCGCCCCGGCCCGCGCCGCGGCCGCCTTCCGTGCCGGTCGCGACCGACATGCCGGTGGCGAGCTGGTTGAGCTGTGACGAGGCCAGCAGCTCAGTGCCTTTCAGCCCTTCGACGATTTCCCAGCGTTTGCCCTGGTGCGCGCCGAGCGTGACGATCTGCTGCCGCGCCTTGCCGTTCTCGATCACGTAGACCGTGGACACGCCGGCCAGCGTGGACACCGCATCGTCGGCCACCGCCATCACGTTGTCGTCCATCTTGAGCGCGACGTTGCCCTTGGCGAAAAAGCCCGGCTTCAGGACGCGATCCGGGTTGTCGACGAGCGCTTCGATGCTGAAGGTGCGCGTCGTCTGATCGACCGACGGGCCGACATACGCGACCTTGCCGTCGAAGGTCCGATCCGGAAACGCCTCGACCGAGAATTTGACCGCCTGTCCCTGGCGAATGGCACTGGCGAACTTTTCCTGGATGCTGGTGCGCAGCTTGAGCGGATTGATCGAGACGATCGTGACGACCTGGGTGTTCTCGCGGATGAACTCGCCGGGCTGGACCAGGCGTTCGGAGACCGCGCCGGACACCGGCGCCTTGATGACCGCGTCGCTCAGTTTCTTGACGGCGAGGTCGTAGGACGCGCGCCGATCCTGCAGCGTGGCGCGCAGCGCGCGCACGTTGTCGAGCGCCGCCTGGTAGTTCGCCTCCATGACCTTGAGGCGCGTCTCGGCGGTGTCGCGATCCACCTGCGAGACCAGGCCGCGGCCGTTCAACTGACGCGGCGCGATCGTAGGCCGCCTTGGCATCGTCTCGGTTCGCGCGCGCCTGGCGGACGGTCGCGACCTCTTCGTCCGGCAGCGCTTCGCTGCTCGCGGCGGGTGATGCCGAGTTGTGCTTCGACCTGCTTGAGCGCGCTGTCGGCGCGTTCGAGGGCCAGCGCGAGCTCGCGCGGCTCGAGGCGGACCAGTGCGTCGCCCGCTTTCACTTCCGTGCCGAGCTCCACCGGCACCGTGCGCACGACGCCGGCCACCTCGCTGCTGACTTTGGCCTGATCGGGCGAGACCAGCGTGCCGGACAGATCCGCCTGGCGTTCGACCGACATCCGCTCGACGCTGACGGTTTCGACCTGCACCGTCGCGTTGCCACGGCCGCCGCGTCCGCGGCCCCCGCCACCACCGGCGGCGCCGGGTGCCTGGCCGGACGTGGTGCTGCAGGCGGTCAACGAAGTCGCAACGATTGTGACGCCGAGAAACAGACGAGCGAAATCAGTGCGCACAATTCTCCTGTATGAGAGCGAGCGAGTCGTTCAGGCCGTCGGGCTGTCGTGTTCGAGCTTCGGAAACGCCGGCGCGAGGTCGGTCGCGAGCGTGCGGCGCGCCGCGTGAGCCGCTGCCGCGCGCCCTCAATATATACGTAGTAAACCGGCGTGATGTAGAGCGTCAGCAACTGCGAGACCAGCAGTCCGCCGACCACCGCCAGACCGAGCGGACGCCGCGCTTCGGCGCCGGCGCCGAGGCCCAGCGCGATCGGCAGCGTGCCGACCAGGGCGGCCATCGTGGTCATCATGATCGGACGGAAGCGCACCAGACAGGCTTCGTGAATCGCTTCTTTTGGCGTGCGCCCATTCTGGCGCTGCGTTTCCACGGCGAAGTCCACCATCATGATGCCGTTCTTCTTCACGAGGCCGACCAGCATGATGATGCCGACGAAGGCGTAGAGACTCAGCTCCGTCTTGAACAGCAACAGCGTGAGCAGCGCGCCGAACCCGGCCGCCGGCAGACCCGAAAGAATCGTCAGCGGGTGCGTGAAACTTTCATAAAGAACGCCGAGCACGATGTAGATCACGACGATCGCCATCACCAGAATCAGGCCGAGCCCCTGCAGCGAATCCTGGAAGGCCTGCGCCGTGCCCTGGAACCGGGTCGCGATGGTCGAGGGCAGCATGTTGCCGCGCGGTGCTCGTGATCGCGTCCACCGCATCGCCGAGCGCGACGCCCGGTTTCAGGTTGAACGAAATGGTCACCGCGGGAAGCTGTCCGCTGTGGCTCACGGCGAACGCGCCGGCATCGGTCTTGACCTTGGCGACGGTGTCGAGCGGAATGAGACGCCCCGAGTTGGATCGCACGTAGAGGAGGCCGAGCGCCGCCGGATCGGTCTGAAATTCCGGCGCCACCTGCAGCACGACCTGATACTGGTTGTTCGGCGCGTAGATTTGCGTCACCTGGCGATTGCCGTACGCGTTGTAGAGCGCCGTCTCCACCTGATTGACGTTGAGGCCGAGCGTGGCAATCTTGTCGCGGTCAATCGTCACGAAGACCTGCGGGTTCTTGATCTGCAGATCGCTGCTGACGTCCTCGATTTCCGGCAGGTCGTGCATCGCCGCTTCGAGTTTCGGTGCCCACTCGTAGAGCTCGTCGGTATCGGTGTCCTGCAGCGTGAACTGATAGAGGCTTCGTGCGCCCTGCGAACCACCCAGGTTGATCGGCGGCTGGTTCACCATGAACACGCGCATGCCGGTCACCTGCGCGAGCTTCGGACGCAGGCTCGCGATGACCTGATCGACCGACATCGACCGCTGGTCGCGCGGCTTGAGATCGACGCCGATGCGTCCGGTGTTGAGCGAGCCGTTGCTGCCGCCCGGGCCCGATCCGATGGTGCTGGTGAAGCTGAGGATGTTTGGATCCTGCGCGACGATCGCCGCGACCTCCTGCTGGTGCCGCACCATGTCGTCGAACGCCACGCCCTGCGCCGCTTCCGTGCTGATGTTGAAGCGCCCCTGATCTTCGCTGGGCAGGAATCCCTTCGGGACGCGCATGAAGAGATAGACCGTGCCGACCAGCAGCGCGATCGAAACCGCCATCGTGACCGCGCTGAACCGGAGCGCGCCGCGCAGCGTGACGTCGTAGAGCTTGCAGCCACGCGTCGAACATCTTCTCGATCGCGTTGTACATGCATGCCGTGACGCGTGGCGTGCGGCGGCTTGAGGAAACGGCTGCACAGCATCGGCGTCAGGCTGATCGACACGAATCCGGAGATGAGAATCGCCACGCCGATCGTCACCGCGAACTCGTGCAGCAGGCGTCCGACCACGCCGCCCATGAACAGCACCGGAATGAACACGGCGGTCAGCGACAGCGTCATCGCGACGATGGTGAAGGAGATCTCCTTCGATCCGTTCAGCGCCGCGGTCATCGGATCGGCTTGCCCATCTCCATGTGCCGGACGATGTTCTCGAGCATGACGATCGCATCGTCCACGACGAAGCCGACCGACAGCGTCAGCGCCATCAGCGAGAGATTGTCGAGGCTGTAGCCGAGCAGGTACATCACGGTGAACGTGCCGACGATCGAGCCGGGCAGCGCCAGGCTGGGGATGATGGTCGCCGAGATGTTGCGCAGGAACAGGAAGATGACCAGGACGACCAGGAAGACCGTCGACAGCAGCGTCAGCTTGACGTCGCGCACCGACTCGCGAATCGGTCCGGCGCGATCGCTGCGGACGTCGAGCGTAATCGACGCCGGCAGCTGTTCCTGGAAGGTCGGCAGCAGCTGGCGCACCGCGTCGACGACCGCCACCACGTTGGTGCCCGGCTGTTTCTGGATCGCGAGGAACACCGAACGATCGGCGGCTGTCCGGCTTGCGCGCCGCGGTCGAGTGAACCAGGCGGCGGTCTTGTCGTTTTCCACGCCGTCGAAGACGTGCGCGACCTCGTCGAGCCGCACCGGGTTGCCGTTGCGGTAGGCGACGATCGTCGGCCCGTAGGCCGCGGCGCGCAGCAGCTTGCCGTTCGCCAGCACGGTGAACGTCTTGTCCTGGCCGTAAATCGTGCCGGTCGGCAGGTTCGCGTTCGCGTTGGAGATCGCGTTGGCGACCTCGTCCATGCCGATGCCGTAGGCCGCGAGCTGACGCGGGTCGAGATCGACGCGCACGGCGTACCGGGCGGCGCCGAATACCTGGACCTGCGCCACGCCGCTCACCATCGAAATGCGCTGCGCGATGGTCGTCTCCGCGTACTCGTTGACGGTCGAGAGCGGCAGCGTGGGCGAGCGGAGCACGAGGAACATCACCGGCTGGTCGCCGGGGTTCACCTTCTGGTACGACGGCGGCGCCGGCATCTGCGGCGGCAGCTGGCGCGACGGCTTTCGCGATCATCGCCTGCACGTCCTGGGCGGCGGCGTCGATGTTGCGGCTCAGATCGAACTGCAGCGTGATGTTGGTCGATGCCCTGGGCGCTGGTCGAGTTGATGGTCTGCAGGCCGGCGATCGTCGCGAACTGTTTTTCGAGCGGCAGCGCGACGCGAGGTGGCGACGGTTTCGGGGCTGGCGCCGGGCAGGGAGCCGCTGACCTGGATGGTGGGGAAGTCGATGGCCGGCAGATCGCTGACCGGCAGTTCGCGGTACGCCAGGGTGCCGAAGACCAGGAGGCCCAGCATCAGCAGAATGGTCGTGACCGGGCGCTTGATGAAGATCTCTGAGGGATTCATGGCCCTGACCTCGCTGTGTCACCCTTGATCGTCACGCGGCTGCCCGGCACGAGCCGCAGCTGGCCGTCGGTCACGACGACTTCGTCAGCGGCCAATCCGTCCGCGATGATGCGTTTCGTTGCCGGACGTGCGCCGAATCTTGACCGGCCGCAGTTCCGCGGTCTGTCCGTCTTCACGACGAACACGTACGGGCCGTTCTGGCCGCTCTGCACGGCGGCCGTCGGGACGACGATCGCGTCGGGATCGGTCGCGAGCGTCAGCACGACGTTGACGAACTGCGCCCGGCCACAGGCGGTGATCCTTGTTGGGGAACGAGCCCTTGACCTTGATCGTGCCGGTCGCCTGATCGACCGAGTTGTCCACGAACGTGACGCGTCCCGTGGCGCGCGCCTGCGCGTCGTCGGGCGGTTCGACTTCGACCGAGACACGCGCCGCGGCCCATGTACTGCTTCAACGCGGACAGCTGCGCTTCGGGAATCGCGAAGCTCGACGTTGACCGGCGCGATCTGGTTGATCACGACGAGCGGCGTCGTGTCGTTCGCGCGCACCAGATTGCCGGCGTGGACCATCAGGGCGCCGGTGCGTCCGCTGATCGGCGCCGCGATCGTCGCGTACTGCAGCTGGATGCGCGCGTTGTCCACCGCGGCGCGATCGGCGGCCGAGCGTGCCGTTCAAGCGCGTCGGCGTTCGCTCGCGCGGTTTCGACCTGTTCTCTCGTCGCGATGCCGCGCTGCTGCGAGTTCGACCAGGCGGTCCGCCTGCGACCTTCGCGTTCGCCGCCTGGGCGGTGTCGCGTTGCAGGTTCGCTTCGGCCTGCGCCAGCGCAGCCTCCAGCGGACCGCGGTCGAGCGTGAAGAGCACCTGGCCTTCGGCGACGTCGTCGCCTTCCTTGAAGCCGACCGACGTCAGCTGGCCGGTCATCTGGCGCGTGAACCGACGACGGTGGACGAGGCTTCGACCGTGCCGATGGCCCGGAGCTCGCGCGGCACCGACTTGCGGACCGACCGGCCGACCTCGATCGGGCACGGGCCCGGCTGCCGCCACCGCCACCGCCGCGTCCCGCCGGCCGCTGGTTGCTGAGTTTGAGTGGAGACCTGCGCCTCCGATCCCGTGCAAGCCGCGATGGCCGACGTGGCGACTACGAACGCGAGACCAAACCAGAGACGACGCATGTCAGGTACCCAGGAAGACACATCAGGCCACCGTCTCCTCAGGCAGCGCTTTCAGCTCGTCGTCAGCGACGCGCCGGTGGGCGACTGCGTTGTCGGACACGATGTGGCCGTCGCGGCATTTGATGATGCGAGTGCCGTACTCGGCGATGTCCATTTCGTGCGTGATGAGCAGAACGGTGATGCCGCGCTCGACGTTCAGGCGCTGGAAGATCCCCATGACCTCGATGCTGGTTCGCGTATCGAGATTGCCGGTCGGCTCGTCGGCCAGCAGGATCGACGGCTTGGTGATCAGCGCGCGGGCGATCGCCACGCGCTGCTGCTGACCGCCCGACAGCTGATTCGGATGATGGTCGGCGCGCTTGCCGAGGCCGACCGACGTCAGCGCCTCCATCGCGAGCTTGTGGCGTTCCGACGCCGCGGCTTCGGCCGCCGCGATAGAGCAGCGGCAGCTCGACGTTGTCGAGCGCCGTGGTGCGCGACAGCAGGTTGAAGCCCTGAAAGACGAATCCGATCTTCTCGTTGCGCACCTCGGCCAGCTGGTCCTTCGACATCTGCGACACGTCCTGGCCGTCGAGGAAGTACTGGCCCGACGTCGGACGATCGAGGCAGCCGAGAATGTGCATCAGCGTCGACTTGCCGGACCCGGACGGTCCGGTGACCGCGACGAACTCGCCGCGCTGCACGTCGAGCGACACGCCGCGCAGCGCGCGCACTTCGACCTCGCCGACGACGTAGGTCTTGACGAGGTTCCTGATCGAGATGACGACGTCGTTGTCGCGTCATTCGAACCTGCAGCGCGTCGATCGGATCGAGCCGCGCCGCCTTCTGCGCGGGATAGAAGCCGAAGAAGACGCCGGTCGCCGCGGCGAACCCGAACGCCATCGCCACGGCGTTGGCCGGCACCTTCGCCGGCCACGACATCCAGCGCGACATGCCTTCGGCCAGGCCGAAGCCGAGCGCGATGCCGATGCCGCCGCCAATCAGGCTGAGCGCGATCGCTTCGACCAGGAACTGCAGCAGCACGTCGCGCCCCTTGGCGCCGATCGCCATGCGCAGCCCGATCTCGCGCGTCCGCTCGGTGACCGACACCAGCATGATGTTCATGATGCCGATGCCGCCGACGATCAGCGACACGCCGGCGATGCCGGCGAGCAGCGTCGTCATCGTGCCCATCGCCGCCGTGCGGATGTCGGCGATTTCCTCGGCGGTGCGCACGAAGAAGTCGTCGTCCTGCCCGGGCACGATCTTGTGGCGCGTGCGCAGCAGGACGCGCGATCTGGTCGGCGACCGCGCTGGTCTCGGTCGGCGGACGCCGCCGAGACGGTGATGTCGCGGATGTAGGTCTGACGCCGCAGCAGCTTCTTCATGACCGTCGTGTACGGCGCGAGGATCTGATCGTCCATGTCCGGGCCCATGCCGCTCTGGCCCTTCGGCCGCCATCACGCCGATGACCTTGAAGGGCTGATTGCGGATGCGGATGACCTGGCCGACCGGATCCGCGTCGACGCCGAACAGCGTGTCGCTGACCGTCTTGCCGAGCACGGCGACCTTGGCCGCGCCGTGACACGTCCTGCGCGCTGAAGAAGCGCCGACGCTGCGTCGGCCACGCGCGAATGAGCGGCAGGTCGACGTCCGTGCCCTGGATGCGCGTGAACCAGTTCTGGTTGCCGGCCACGACCTGCGCCTGCATCTGCACGCCGGCCGCGACGTACTGCACGCCGGCGATCTCGTTCCGGATCGCGTCGGCGTCGTCGACGGTCAGCGTGCTCGACGTGCCCGAGCCGCCGCGCACGCCGCCCTGCGACGCGTTGCCGGCGTTGACCGTGATCATGTTCGTGCCGGCGCCCTTGATCTGATCTTCGATCACCGACTGCGCGCCGTTGCCCATCGCGACGAGCGTGATCACCGCCGCGACGCCGATGATCATCCCGAGCATCGTCAGACCCGGTCCGCATCTTGTTGCGGCCGAGCGCCTTGAAAGCGATGCGGAACGTCATGACCGGCGACATGGGTTCTCCTGGGAACTAACGGCCCCGTCCGCCGCCGCCGCCGCCACCGCCGCGATTGCCGCCGCCGCCCGGTCCGCCGAAGCCGCCGCCGGCCCGAAGCCGCCGGGCCCGCCGCCGGCCGGGCTGGCCGAACGGGAAGGCGGTCGCCGCCGGCCGCGTCGATTCGGTCGCCGTGGTGACGTTGGTCACGACCTCGGTGCCTTGCTGCAGATCGCCCTCGATGAGCTCGGTGTTCTGCCCGTCGGTGATGCCGAGACGCAGGCGCACCGGCTTCAGCTGTTTGTCGGCGTACAGCCAGACGCGTCCGACGTGTTTCGACGCGGGGAAGGGGACCGAAGAGTGCGTCGATCGTCGTCGCGCCGGCCGGACTGGCCGTCGGCTGAGCCGCCGCAGCCGGCGCCGCGCCGCGGCCGCCGCGCCGGAGCGTTGCCGCCTGAACCGCCGAACCCGAATCCGCGCCGCGCGCGCGCATCCGCTGGAGCATCTGGTCGCGCTCCTCGGGCGTCATGTTCTGCGTGCGCGAATTCGTGCGTTCGCTGTCGCTGCCGCCGCGTGAACCGCCGCGACCGCCGCCGGCGGATCCGCTGTTTCCGCCCGATCCGCTGCCGCCTCGGCCATCGGCGATCTGCGGCGCGCTGCCTTCACCGCCGCCGCTTGGCGCCGTCGTCTGGGCGTCGGCGTGTTCCTGGTGCGCGGACGCGTCAGACCGTCCTGAAGGCGCGGCAGCCGGTGCGGCGCTCGATGCGCCTGCTGGAGCCGGTGGCGCTGCCGGTGCCGGAGCAGCTGCGCCAGTCGTGCTCGGCGGCCCGCCGCGGCGCGTGCCGCCGTCGCCGCGCTGCGCTGGCTCCGGCGGCGTCTGGCCGAGCGCCGCGTACATCTCGTTGGTCGGCCGGAACCGCAGCGCCGCGTTCGGGACGCGCAGCACGTTCGTGCTGCTTGCGCGATCTCGACGTTGACGTTCGCCGTCATGCCCGGCTTCAGCTTCAGCTCGGGGTTCGGCACGTCGATGACCGTCGCGTAGGTCACGACGTTCTGCTGCACCTTCGGCTCGAGCCGCACCTGCGAGACCGTGCCGATGAACGTCTCGTTCGGGTAGGCGTCGACGCGGAACGTGACGTTCTGGCCCGGACGGATGCGGCCGACGTCGGATTCGTCGAGGTTCGCGACGACCTGCATCTTCGTCAGGTCGGCGGCGAGGACGAACAGCGTCGGCGCCTGCATGCTGGCGGCGACGGTCTGGCCGACGTCGACGCTGCGCGAGATGACCAGGCCGTCGATCGGCGCCTCGATGACCGTGTGCTCCAGGTTGACCTCGTTCTGGTTCAGCGACGCCTGCGCCTGCGTGACCTGCGCTTCCGACGATCGAATCTGCGCTTCGGCCGATCGCACGTTCACCTCCGCGGTGTCGAGGTCGCTCTGCGGAATCAGCTGCCGGTTCGACAGCTCCTGCGCCCGCGTCAGCTTCTGGTCTGCGCGTCGTCGAGCGCGACCTTGAGGCGCTCGAGGTCGGCCTGCGCGCGAATCAGGTTCGCGCTTGCGCCTGTTCGATCTGTGTCTGGAAGAGCGACGGATCGAGCCGGGCGAGCACCTGGCCCTTCTTCACCAGCGAGTTGAAGTCGGCGTACAGCGTTCTGAATCGTGCCCGGACACCTGCGTGCCGACCTGCACGGTCGTGACCGCCTGCAGCGTGCCGGTCGCGCCGACGGTGTCGACGATGTCGCCGCGGGTCACCGCGGCGGTCGTGACCGTGAACTTCGGTCCGGTTGTCCTTGTAGTTGATAGTACGCGTACGCCGAGCCCCCGATGACGCGCCAGCACCAGGAGCGTGACAAGCGACTTTTTCATCGACGTTTATGCCTCTGCGGTCTCAACGTTCTTCGACCGTTTCCACAGGCCGCTGATGCCTTCCTCGAAGAGCGTGTAGACGGTCGGCACGAGCACCAGCGTGATCAGCAGCGACGTCGTCAGCCCGCCGATCACGACGCGGGCCAGCGGCACCTGCAGTTCGCTGCCTTCGCCGATGCCGAGCGACATCGGCACGAGGCCGAGCGCCGGTGGCGATCGACGTCATCAGAATCGGGCGCAGCCGGGTCCGGCCGGCCAGCTCGACCGCCTCGCGCAGCGGCAGCCCGTCGCGGCGCCGCAGCACGTTGGTGTAGTCCACCAGCAGGATGCCGTTGCTGACGACGATGCCGGCCAGCATGATGATGCCGATGTAGGCCTGCATGTTGAACGACGTGCCGGTGAGCTTCAGCGCCAGCACGACGCCGATCGCGGCCGTCGGCACCGAGAACATGATGATGAACGGATCGCGCAGCGACTCGTACTGCGACGCCATCACGGCGTAGACGAGGACGAGCGCCAGGATCAGCACCATCCGCAGCTGGTCGAACGCCTTGGCCTGCTGCTCGACTTCGGCGCCGAAGCCGACGATGAAGTCCTTCGGCATGATGCCGTGAAGCTGCGGCAGCCGGTCCTGCACGGCGTCGACCGCCTCGCTCAGCGTGGCTTCGGGCTCGGCGCTGACGTAGGCGATGCGCTGCTGGTTCTTGCGCTGAATCTGCGACGGACCGACGGCGTCCTCGACGCGCATCAGGTTCTTGGCCTGGCAGCACCTGCCCTGCGGCGTGCTGACCAGCACGTCGTTGACGTCGGTCGACCTCCTGCCGCTCGTCTTCCCGCAGCCGCACGATGATCGGATATTCCTTGCCGCCCTGCGCGGAACAGCGCCGCCTGCGTGCCGGCGACGTTGGTGCGAATCGTGTTGGCGACGTCGTGGCGCGCTGACGCCGAGCAGCGCCGCCTTCGCGCGATCGACGCGCACCGCCAGCTCGGGCCGCGCCATCGTCGCGGCCGAGGCGCGCGTCGGCGACGCCCGGCACGGTGTCGAGCAGATCTTTCGCGGCCTGCGCGACCTTGCGCGCGTCGTCGAGGTCTCTCGCCGCGAATCTCGAGCGAGAGCCGGCCGCCGCCGTTGTTGCCGCCCGACAGGAACCGATTCAGCTGGTTGTTGCCGCCCGACGCGTTGGCGCGGACGATCACGCCGGGAATGCCGGCGAGCTGGCGCCGCAGATCCATGGCGATCTGATCGCTCGATCGCGTGCGCTCGTCCTTCGGCTTCAGCAGGAGCTGCAGCTGTCCGCGGTTCACCGAGCTGCCGCCGCCGGGACCGCCCGGGCCGCCGCCGCCGCCGCCGGCGCTGGTGATGACGTCGGTCGCTTCCGGCACCAGCTCGTGGAGCGACGTCCTCGATGCGCTGCAGCACCGGATCGGTGACTTCGATGCGCGTGCCCTGCGGCCAGCTCGACGCTGACCTGCACCTGGCCTTCGTCGGCCTGCGTGGCGAACTCGGTCGGCAGCGTCGGGAAGATCACCATCGCCGACGACCACCGAGGCGACGGCCGCGGCCGATCGACCGATCGGCCGGTGGTTCAGCGCCATGTGCAGCAGCCGCCGGTAGCCCTCGTCCATGCCGTTCGAGGAACCGCTCGCTGAACGCGTAGAGCTTGCCGCCGATGCCGCTCCGCTTGTCCGGCGGCGGCGGCAGCACGAGCAGCCGCGAGCACAGCACCGGCACGAGCGTGACCGCCACGAACAGCGACATCAGCAGCGAGAAGACGACGACGACCGACAGCTGCCGGAACATGATGCTCGAGACGCCCTCGAGGAAGAGCAGCGGCACGAACACCGCGATGTGCGTGAGGATCGACGCCAGAATCGCCGACCACACTTCCTCGCTGCCGTCGATCGACGCGGTCATCCGGTCCTTGCCGTGGTGCTCCATGTGCCGGAACGAGTTCTCGAGCACGACGATCGCCGCGTCGACGATCATGCCGACGCCGAGCGCCAGGCCGCCGAAGGTCATCGTGTTCAGCGTCAGCCCGCCGAAGTAGAGCAGCGCGAAGGTGCCGACGACCGAAATCGGAATCGACGGTGCAGACGATCAGCGTCGAGCGGAAGTTGCGCAGGAACAGGAAGATGATCAGGATGACCAGCACCGAGCCGATCATCACGTGCTCCTGCACGGCGCCGATCGAGCGCTCGATGAACTTGGCGCTGTCGTCGAGCAGCGACAGCTTGACGCCCGGCACTTCGCGGTTGATGCGCTCGATCTCCGCGCGCACGCCCTGGGCGATCTGCACGGTGTTGGTGCCCGACTGCTTGGTCACCTGCATGCGGACGCCGGGCCGTGCCGTTGATGCGCAGCACCGAGCGGATGTCTTCGGTCGAGTCGGTGACGTCGGCGATGTCCTTCAGGTAGACCGGCACGCCGTTCTTGGTCAGGACGACGAGGTTGCGGATCTGATCGAGGTTCTGGAACTGGCCCTGGCTGCGCAGCAGCAGCGACCGGTCGCCGCGGTAGACCTCGCCGATCGGGATGTTCTGGTTCTCGGTGCGAGGACGTTGACGACGCGATCGACCGACAGGTCGAGCGCGGTGATCTTCTCGCGCGACAGGTCGACGTGAATCTGGCGGCGCAGGCCGCCGCCGACGGTCACCGCGGCGACGCCCGGCACGCGCTCGAGGCGCGGCGACAGCACGTTCTCGGCCAGCTCGCGCAGCGACACGCGATCGAGCGCGCCGTCGGTGCTCTCGACGCGCGAGGCCCATGATCGGCGCCGCGTTCGAGTCGAACTTCTGGACCACCGGCGGATCGGCGTCCTCGGGCAGGCGGCCGCGCACGCGATCGATGCGCGTGCGGATGTCGTCCATCGCTTCGTTGAGGTCGGTGCCCCAGGTGAAGTTCAGCTGGATGTTGGCGTTGCCCTCGTTGGCGACGTCGAGTTCATCTGCTCGAGGCCCGACACCGCGCTGAGCTGCTGCTCGAGCGGCCGGGTGATCGAGCTCCTCCATCTCGAGCGGGCCGACGCCGGTGTAGTTCACGCGGACGTTGACGGTCGGCTGCGAGATGTCGGGCAGCAGGTCGACCGGCAGGCGCGTCAGCGAGATGCCGCCGATCAGGATGACGATCGAGCTGATCATCGTCATCATGACGGGGCGCTGAATCGCAAAACGCGGAATGCTCATGCGGGCTCCTGGACCGCTCTGACTGTGCCTGTTGCGGGACAACTAGACGCCGCTCGTCGGCAGCGGAGCTGCCGCGGCGCTCGCCACCGCCGCCGCCCGCGCCCGGTTGCCGCCGCCGCGACGGCCGCGCCCCTCGCCGCGCGCCGGCGCCGTTGCCGCTGCCGTTGCCGCGCTGGGCCCTGGCCGAGCAGCACGATGCGGTCGCCTTCGCGCAGCGCCGCCGCGCCGGTCGTGATGACGCGCGCGCCTTCCGTCAGACCCGAGGCGACTTCGACGTTCGTCGGTTCCGCGACATGCCGAGCGTGACCGGCTGGAACTTCGCGACGTCGCCTTCGCCGGGCAGGAACACGCCCTTCTTGCCGGCACGTCGACGACCGCGTTGGTCGGCACGACCAGCGTCGTTCTCCTTGTGCTCGACGGTGAAGCTGACCTTCGCGTACATCCCCGGCTTCAGCCGGAACTGCGGGTTGTCGATCTCGACTTCGATCTGCGCCGTGCGCGTCGCCGGATCGAGCACCGGCGCGACGTGCGCGATGCGGCCCGTCGAACTTCTCGCCCGGGAACGCGTCGACCTCGACGTCGGCCTTCATGCCCGGCGTTGATGCGCCGCAGATCCTTCTCGACGATGTTCGCGACCAGCCGGACGATCGCTGATGTCGACGACCGAAATGAACGACGGAGTTCGGCGTGACCCACGCGCCGGGATCGAGCGCGCGCTTGCCGACGAACCCGCTGACCGGCGAGGTGATGATCGTGTTCGCGAGGTTGATCTTCAGCTCGTCGAGCCGCGCCTGCGCCTGCGCGTACTGCGCCTTGGCGAGATCGAGCTGCGCCGCCGCCGCCTGATAGCGCGCGTCGGTGTCGTCGATAGGTCTGCTTCGGAATCAGCTGGCGCTCGAACAGGTTGCGCGAGCGATCGAGGTTGGTCTGCGCGAGCTTGAGGTCGGCTTCGCGCTGGCGGATCGTCGCCGCCGCCGACCTCGAACGACGCCTGCGCCTGCTTGACCTGTTCCATGAATTTCGCGGTCTTCGACCTTGGCGAGCGTCTGGCCGCGGCGTGACGCGATCGCCCAGGCGCACCGTGCACCGTCTTCGAGGCGGCCGCTCGACCTTGGGCACGGCTTCGACGGTCGCGGCGCCGATCAGGTTGCCGACGACGGTGATGCTCTCGGTCATGTCGGCGCGCTTGACCGCGGCCAGCTTCGACGGTCATCGGCTGGCGCGGTCCGCCGAAGCCGCCGAATCCGCCCGGCCCGCCAGGCCACCGAAGCCGCCGCCGCCGCCGCCGCCCTGACGGCCGCCGCGCCGCCGGCGCTGCCCGTCGGCGCGCGCCGCGCAGTCGCCGCTGCCGCCGCCGCGGCGCTTCATGTAGTAGCCAGCCCGCCGCCGACGGCTGCGAGGATGACGAGGACGATGATCGAACGCTTCATAGGCTCCGTGTCTTCGTGAGTCGCGGTCCGCGCCGACTATCGGCCGAGAATCGTGATGTTCGGCGGTCGTGAGCGACGTCTGCTGCAGCCGCTCGAGCTCGACCAGCGACCGGCGGTAGGCCAGAATCGCCTGCAGCTCGTTGTTCTGCGCGGTCGCGAGATCGCGCTGCGCCTGCACGACGAAGTAGTTGGTCGACATGCCGACTTCGAACTTGCTCTGCTCGGCTTCGAGCTGCTTCTGCGCGAACTCGCGCGCCGCCTGCGCGGCCTGCACGCGCTCGACGTTGCTCTGCACGTGACACGGCGGCGTTGGTGACGTCGGTCGCGATCTGCAGCTCGATCTGCTTCAGCTGCGCTTCGACCTGGCTCTGCTGCACGCGCGCGCGCGCGACGGTCGCGTCCGGCGGCGCTCGTGCCGAGCGGATAGCTGACGTTCAGCGCGACGTTCCAGGTCGGGTAGTTCGCGTGGAACAGCGTGCTCAGCGCGTCGCCGTAGCCGCCGGGAATTGTCGCCGATCGACCTGACGGTTGATGCCCGAGCCCGCGGTGATGAACTGCGTGCCGCCCTGGCCGATCAGGCCGTAGCGCGCCACCAAGTCCGCCTGCGGCAGCGTCTGGTTGTTGCAGGTACTTCAGCGTGACGTCGTTCACCTGCCAGGTTCTTGCGCGCCTGCTGCAGGTCGGTGCGGTTCTCGAGCGCGCGCCGGACCGCGGCCGGGACGTCGATCGGCTCGGGGACGAAGTCGGGCCGATCGATCGGGTCGATCGTCGGCGTTCCAGTTCGGATCCTCGGTGCCGCCGACGATCAGCCGCTTCAGCGCCAGCTCGGTCGTCCGGCGCGTGCCCTCGGCCGTCGCCAGGTTCTGCCGCTGCGTGGCGGCCTGCGACTGCGCCTGCACGACGTCGATCGGCGCCATCGTGCCGATTTCGACGCGCGTCTGGTTGTCCTTCACGAGCTGGTCGGCGAGCTCGACCGACGCGCTGCGCGACCTCCACCGACTGCGTCGCGAACACGTAATCCCAGTACGCGTTCCGCACGTTCGAGACGCGTGTTGATGATCGAGCGCCTGCAGCTGGATTTCGGAGATGTCCTGGTTGAGCTTCGTGACGACCAGCTGCTGCCGGTTGTTGTCGATCTTGAAGTTGCGCAGCAGCGGCTGCGTGTACTGCGCCGACCAGTTGGTGTTGTACTGCGGGTTGAACAGCGCCGTCGAGGCTGGTCGTCGTCTGCCGGTTGTTGTTGAGCGTCGCGGTGAGCGCGCCGCCGCCCCAGCGGAAGTTCTGCGCGAGGCCGCCGTTGAAGGTGTTGACGTCGCTGATCGATGCCGGTGCCGGCCGACGCGCCCGAGATCGTCTGTGTCGACGGGGTCGTCGCCGACTGCGGCTGATCGTGCGAGGTCAGCGTCGGCTTGTAGATCGCCTGCAGGCTCGCGATCGAGTAGTCGAACGTCTGCGGGTTCAGCCGCTGCACGGCGATGTCGAGGTTGCGATCGAGCGCCAGCTTGATCGCGTCGTCGAGCGTCAGCTGCAGCGCCGGCCGGGTGTCCGCGGGCGAGGTGAGCGCCTGCGGGACGGCGGTCCCGCCCTGTGACGAGGCGCCCTGCGGCGACACGCCGGCGCGTTCCGCGGCGACGCGGATGAGTTCCTGCAGGTGCTCGTCGGTGATCTTCTGCTGCGCCGAGGCCACCGAGCTCGAAAATACGCGACGCGGCGAGCAGCGTCAGCGTCCAGCCGTGAATAGTGCGCTTCATGCGAAAGAATCCTCTGTCGTTGAATCGAGTTGACGTCAGTCTTCGTGTGGTTTCGGCGCGATCGTGGCGCTGGGCGGCGGCTGCAGCTTCTTCTGTTCCTGCTTCCCAGCGCGCGTGCATGGCATCGAAGCTGCGTCCGCTGGTCGGGGCGTCAGCACCTTCCGCATCTGCACCAGCATCAGCGAGCGCGTCTTGTTGGCGTTGGCGCGCGCCGTCTCGACGCGATCGATCTGCCGCGACAGCGCGGCTTCGTCGGCGTCGATCTGGATCAGCCGCGACAGCTTGGCCTCGAGCCGCGACAACTCGTCCCACTCCTGCCGCAGCTCCGGCCGGGTCGTTTCCCAGATCTTGTCGATTCGCGCCGCCTGTCGGTGGTGAGGCCCAGCTCTTTCCTGAACGGCTCGGACTTCCACCACGCGAACGGCTGGGGCGGTTGGCCATAGGCCGGCGGAGCGGTCTGCTGAGCGAACGCCGGTGTGACAGGCATCAGCAGCAGCGCCGCGGCCAGCACCCGACCGCGCATCGTCTTCGTCATCGTAAAAAACCTCTGAAAAGGTTGTTCTTGATGGAAATACGATGCGAGGCCCCGTTGCGTTTAGCCGTGCGGTCCGGCCGTGACGCGTCTCCGGAGCCCAAGCGATTCTATCGTACCGGCCGGGCTTGCGGAGTCTGATCTAACCTGCTGGTACGTAAAGAGTTCGATGGGTTTTCAGCCGCAGAAGGCTTCGAGCTTGGCGACCGCCGCGCCGACCAGATTGTCCGGCGTGGAGGCGCCTGAAGTCAGGCCGATATTGACCGGCCCGGTCCGGGGCAGCCAGCCCGGTGGTCACGATCTCGGCTTTCGCCCCGATCGGGCGGTGCCGGATTTCGTCAGGCGACACGCAGGCAGTCCGGATCGGCGACGTGGAACGTCGGGCCGCGATCGGCGCAGATCCGGGCCAGATTCGCGGTGTTGCTGCTGTTGTAGCCGCCGATGACCACCATCAGGTCGATCGGGCGGTCGCGCAGCAGCGCGACGACCGCGTCCTGCCGATCCTGGGTCGCGCTGCAGATCGTGTCGAACGCCTGATAGTGCGATTCGAGTTCGTCGGCGCCCCAGCGCTCGACCATCGCCTTCCGGAACATCTCGCCGATCGCCAGCGATTCGGACATCAGCATCGTCGTCTGGTTGGCGAGGCCGATGCGCTGCAGATCGCGGTCCGGATCGAAGCCGGGCGACGCGGCCTTGCCGAAGCGGTCGAGGAACGCGGCGCGATCGCCGCCGTGCTCGATGTAGTCGCACACCGCCTCGGTCTCGCGATCGTCGAAGACGACGAGATAGTGGCCGCCGTACATCGACGGCCTGGGATGCGGTCGCCTGCGTCTCCTCGTGCCACACCTTGCCGTGGATGATCGAGGTGTAGCCGCCCTCGGCGTAGCGCCTGACGTTTTTCCAGACGTTGAGCACCGATCCGCAGGTCGTGTCCACGAGCGTGCAGCCGCGGCGTTCGAGCTGCTGCAGCATCGACACGGTGACGCCGAACGCCGGCAGGATGACGACGTCGCTGGCTCGAGCCGTCGATGCCGCGTCGTCATCGGCGCGAGCATGGTCAGGTCGCCGTCGCTCAGGAAGCCGATCCCCATGGCCCGCAGCTTGTCGTTCACGTGCGGGTTGTGGATGATTTCGCCGGTCAGGAAGACCCGCGATCCGGAAAGCGCTGGCGCGTCTGGTAGGCGTAGTCCACCGCGCGATCGACGCCGTAGCAGAACCCGAACTCGCGCGCGAGGTGCAGCGTGAGGCGGCCCGACCCGATAGGTGAAATCGTTCGCTTTGATCTGCTCGATGACCTGGCTGTGGTAGTTCTCGGCGAGCATGCCCGCGACGGCATGTTTCAGGTCGAGACCTTTCCGGAAGATGAGCGAGGGCATCGGACCAGGCAGCGGGAGGCCGGGGCCTCCCCGCGCGGAACTACCGCACCTGACTGCCGATTTCGCGCACGTGCGGCGTGAGCGCGTCGAAGGGCTGCAGTTCCCGCGTGTGCGGGCGGGCGAGCGCGAATTCGAGCTCCTGCAGAAACACGTCGTCGTCGAACGTGTCGGTGACCGGAACCGGGTTGGCGACGCGGGCGGCAGGCGCCGGCGTCGCGCGAGCCACGGCGGCTCGGCCGCGCGGCGACGTGCATCACGGGCAGCGAGCGGCGCAGGCCGGGCTGCAGGAACATCCCGCCGACGGCCACGCCGACGAAGAGTCCGGCTGCGGCGGCGGCGGCGAGCCAGCGCGGCGCGACGCGGGCGTTGCCGGAGATATGGCGTGTGACGCGGCCCGGGAAACTGATGATGCGCGCCGGGCGGTTCAGGTGCTCGATGCCGGCGCAGGATCTGATCCTGCTGATGGCGCAGGCGATCCGCGGTGAACACTTCGTCGCTCTCGGCGTCGGCTTCCGAGCGGATGCCTTCCATCAGCTCGCGTCAGCTCGGCATAGCGGTCGCGGCAGCTCGCGCAGTCGGCGAGGTGCTCGATTTCGGGCGGTGGAACCGCCTCGCCGGCCACGGCTTCGAAGTAGCACTCGACCAGCCGGTCGTCGTTCAGATGGTGCAGGCGGCCGATCATGGCTTGCCTCCGAGGAGCGCCCGCAGTTTTCGCGCGGCCCGGAACAGGTGCACCCGAACGGTCGATTCGTTCAACCCGGTCATCGCGCTGACTTCCCGCGGCGTGCAGTCGCCATAGTGGCAGAGCATGAAGACGGTGCGCTGGCGACCATCGAGCCGGTCGATGGCCGACGCCAGGCGCGCGCGGCGTTCGCGAGCGAGGAGCCGCGCCTCGGGATCCAGTTCGGCCGTGCCGCCAAAGGCCATCCGGGTTTCGTCCGCCGGGCTGGCAGCGTCGGCCGGCGCGAACCAGCGGTCGCGGCGGGCGCGTGCTTTCCGCCGATCCAGGCAGCCATTGATGAGGATGCGGGTGAACCAGACTTCGAACGGCCACGCTTCGCGATACGTGGAGATGTGCCCGAAAACCTTGACGAAGGCGTCCTGGACCGCTTCGTCCGCCTCGGCCGCGTCGCGGAGGTACTGATAGGCGATGCGGGATGCGCGCCGCTGGTGGCGTGCGACCAATCCGGCGAAGCGGTCGCCGCGCCTCGTCCATCTCGCCGCTCTGGACCAGCTCGCGAATGGCGACCGCCAGCTGCGTGTCCTGCGCAGGCTGTGCCGGCGAGCGGCGCTCGCGCGCAGGCTCCGGCGCAGCGGCCGCGAGGCTCGCAGGGTCGGTGTGCCGCACAGCGTGATGGTCACTCATAAGTGGGATACGTCCCCGCTGGACACGTGTTTACAGTTTACTCCAGCGCGCGCCGAATTGTTCAGACGCGTGCAATCCCGGCGGTGTGCGGCGCGTGGCCCTATGTTACTGTGTCTTTTGCATGTTAGGAGCGGCCGGATGAGTGTGGAGACTGAGCGCGGGATCGGCCTCGAACGCGAGGGGATTCGCGCGGCGCGCGTATTCTGGAACCTGTCCACGCCAGCGCTCTACGAAGAGGCGATCTCGCGCCGCGAAGGTGTCATCAGCGCCGATGGTCCGCTGGTGTGCCGCACGGGCGAGCACACCGGCCGTTCACCGAACGACAAGTTCATCGTCCGGGAGCCGTCGAGCGACGAGCACATCGCGTGGGGCGGTCCGAACCGGCCGATGGGCGAGGCCGAGTTCGACGCGCTGCAGCACGATCTGTTCGCATCGCTCGAAGGCGCGCGACGTTTTCGTGCAGGAGTGTTTCGCCGGCGCGGACCCGCGCTACAGCCTGCCGGTCCGTGTGATCAGCGAGTACGCGTGGCACGGCCTGTTCGCGCGGAATCTGTTCATCCACCGCGATCCGTCCGACCAGGACCAGCGGCCGCTGACGATCGTCGATTCGCCAAGCTTCAAGGCCGATCGCGCGCGTCACGGCACCAACTCGGAAGTCGTCGTCGCGCTGAACTTACGCGAAGCGCCTCGTGCTCATTGCCGGGACCAGCTATGCCGGCGAGATCAAGAAGTCGGTCTTCAGCACGATGAACTACTACCTGCCGCTCGCCGGCGTGCTGCCGATGCACTGCTCGGCCAACGTCGGCGCGGACGGCGACGTCGCGCTGTTCTTCGGCTTGTCGGGCACCGGCAAGACCACGCTGTCGAGCGATCCGTCGCGCGGCCTGATTGGCGACGACGAGCACGGGTGGAGCGATCACGGCGTGTTCAATTTCGAAGGCGGCTGCTACGCGAAGACCATCCGGCTCTCGCCCGACGCCGAGCCCGAGATTTTTGCGACGACGCGGCGCTTCGGCACGGTGCTCGAGAACGTCGCGGTCGATCCGGTATCGCGGCGTCTCGATCTCGATGACGATCGCTGGACGGAAAACACCCGCGCGGCGTATCCGATCTCGTTCATCGGCAACGCGGTGCCCTCGGGGCAGGGCGGGCATCCGCGCAACATCGTCATGCTCACGGCCGACGCGTTCGGCGTCCTGCCGCCGATTGCGCGGCTGTCGCCCGATGCGGCGATGTATCACTTCCTCTCGGGTTACACCGCGAAGGTGGCCGGCACCGAGAAGGGCGTCACCGAGCCGCGCGCGACCTTCAGCACGTGCTTCGGCGCGCCGTTCCTGCCGCTCGCGCCGAGCCGCTATGCCGGCATGCTCGGCGAACGCATCGCCCGGCACGACGTGCGCGTCTGGCTGGTGAACACCGGCTGGACCGGCGGTCCGTACGGCACCGGATCGCGCATGAAGATCAAGCACACGCGCGCGATGATCCATGCGGCGCTGTCGGGCGCGCTGGACCAGGTCGCCTACGACCGCGACGCGCGCTTCAATCTCGACGTGCCGCGCGAGTGTCCGGCGGTTCCCGCGAACGTGCTGACGCCGCGCACCACGTGGAGCGATCCGGCGCAGTACGACGCGCAGGCCGCGAAGCTGGCGCAGATGTTCGCCGACAACTTCCGGACGTTCGACGCGCACGTGTCCGCCGGTGTCCGGGCGGCCGGCCCCCGCGCATGACGTTCGAAGCGGTCATCGGCCTCGAGATCCACGCGCAACTGCAGACGGCGACCAAGATCTTCTGCGGCTGCAGCACCGCGTTCGGCGCGCCGCCCAACACCAACGTCTGCCCGGTGTGTCTCGGGTTTCCCGGCGCGCTGCCGGTGTTGAACCGCGCGGCGGTGGATCACGCGATCCGCGCCGGGCTCGCGCTCGGCTGCCGCATCAACGAGACGTCGATCTTCGCGCGCAAGAATTACTTCTATCCCGATCTGCCGAAGGGCTACCAGATTTCGCAGTACGAGCAGCCGCTCGCGAGCGAGGGCGTGCTGGAGTACGTGGCCGGCGGCGTGGCGAAGCGCGTGCGCATCACGCGCGTTCACATGGAAGAGGACGCCGGCAAGTCGCTGCACGAAGGCTTCCCCGATTCGGATCGCAAGACCTACGTCGACTACAACCGCAGCAGCGTGCCGCTCATCGAGATCGTCACCGAACCCGACCTGCGATCGGCGGTCGACGCCGCCGAGTTCTTCGGCCGGCTGCGCGCGATCCTCGTCTGGCTCGGCGTCAACGACGGCAACATGGAAGAGGGCAGCCTCCGCTGCGATGCCAACGTGTCGATTCGCCCTGTCGGGACCGAGCGCGCTCGGCACGAAGGCCGAGGTGAAGAACCTGAACTCGTTCCGTTTCCTGCAGAAGGCGCTGGAGTTCGAGATCGAACGCCAGATCGAGCGTGCTGAACGCGGGCGGCCGCGATCCAGCAGGAAACGCGGTTGTGGGACGCGGATTCCGGTGTCACGGTCTCGATGCGCAGCAAGGAACAGGCGCACGACTATCGCTATTTTCCCGAACCGGATCTTCCGCCGGTCGTCGTCAGCGAGGCGCGCACCAACGACATCCGCTCCGCGATGCCGGAACTTCCGGACGCGCGCCGCCGCCGCTTCGTCGACGGCTACGGCCTTCCGGAGTACGACGCCGGGCAGCTGACGCAGACCCGCGCGACTCGCCGACTTCTTCGAGGAGACCGTGAAGCGCGGCGCCTCGCCGAAGGGCGCGAGCAACTGGATGATGGGCGAGCTGGCGCGCGCGCTCAACGCCGGCCACCGCGATCTGGCGCAGTCGCCGGTGACGCCGGAGCGGCTCGCCGGGCTGCTGACGCTGATCGAGAACGGCACGATCAGCGGCGCGATCGCCAAAGGCGTTTTCGAAAAGATGTTTGCCTCGGGACGCGCCGCCGACGACATCGTCAAGAGCGACGGGCTGACGCAGATCGACGATGCGTCGCAGATCCAGGACGCGATCGCCGCGGTGCTGGAGGCCAACGCCGACGCGATCGCGCAATACCGCGCCGGCAAAGCATCGACGTTCGGCTTCCTCGTCGGCCAGGTGATGAAGGCGACGGCGGGGAAGGCCAACCCGAAACGCGTCAACGAAATGCTGAAGAAGGCGCTCGACGCCTGATGCCGCGTGCTATAACAGTCCAGCGTGATCGAGGCCTCGAACCTTTCGAAAGACTACGGTCGCGGCATCTACGCCCTGCGTGACCTTTCGCTCACCGTCGGCAAGGGTGAGTTCCTGTTCCTGACCGGGCCGAGCGGCGCCGGGAAATCCACATTGCTGCGGCTGCTGCTGCGGGAAGAAGTCCCGAGCGAGGGATCGCTGCTGGTCGGCGGGCGCAGCCTGAGCGAGCATGACGCCGCCGCAGATCCAGGCGTACCGCCGCTCGGTCGGCTTCGTCTTCCAGGACTTCCGCCTGATTCCGCGCTTTACCGTCTTCCAGAACGTCGCGTTCGTCATGCGGGTGCTGGGTGTCGAGCTCGAGACGCAGCAGCGCAAGACGTTCCAGATTCTGAAGTGGGTCGGCCTGCAGCATCGGATGAACGCCAGGCCCGAGGAACTCTCGGGCGGCGAACAGCAGCGCGTGGCGATCGCCCGCGCGCTGGTCAACGATCCGCACCTGGTGCTCGCCGACGAGCCGACCGGCAATCTCGATCCGGATCTGGCGCTCGACATCATGAATCTGTTCCGCGACATGAACGCGCGGGGGACCACCGTCCTCGTCGCCACGCACGATCGCGAGATGATCCGCCGCACCGGTCACCGCTCGATCACCCTCGAGCGCGGCCGCCTCGTGGACAACGCATGAGCGCAGGGCGGATGCTGCGCTATTCGTTCGAGGAGGCGCGCGCCAGCCTGTGGCGGGGCCGCTCGTCGAGCCTGCTCTCGACCGGCACGATTGCCGTCGCGCTGTTCGTGCTCGGCGGCTTCCTCGTCGCCACCTCGAACCTCCAGCGGCTCGGCGACGAGTGGAGCCGGGCCGCGGAAATGTCGATTTACCTCGACGACGAGGCGAGCGCCGCGGATCGCGCAGGCGTCGAGCTCGCGCTCCAGCCGGGCGGCGTCGTCGCCGGCTATGAATTCGTGTCGAAGGAAGAGGCGCTCGTCCGGTTCAAGCAGACCTTTGCGGACCTGGCGACGACCGTCAGCTCGCTCGAAGCGAATCCGCTGCCGGCGTCGTACGAAGTCCGCTTCCAGCCCGGCGCGGGTGGATCGGCGTCGGCCGATGCCCTTGCCTCGAAACTGCGGCTGGCCCCGGGCGTGACCGACGTCCGGTACGACCGCCAATGGCTCGACCGCCTGCTGTCCATCGTCGACATGATGCGGGTGGTCGGCCTTGCGCTGGGGACGGTCCTCATCGTTGCGGCCGCGCTCACGGTCGGGGCGGTCGTCCGGCTGGCCCTCCATGCCCGGCGTGACGAAATCGAAATCATGCAGCTCGTGGGCGCCCCGCAGGCGTACGTTCGCGGTCCGTTTGTCATGGAGGGGCTCCTGCAGGGCGGCGCCGGGGCGGCGGTCGCCCTGACCGCGCTGGCTGTCGTGTTCTTTGCCCTCAGGCGGCCCTATCTGACCCCGCTCGCGGCAGCGGTGAACCTCTCGTCCGTACGTTTTCTGTCAGTCGGGCTCTGCCTGGTCTTCCTGGCCGGGGGGATGGCGGTCGGCTGCCTCGGCGGGCTGCTGGCGAGCCGGCGAACCTGATCGGCGAAATCAGTGAAAAATCTCGTTACAGAATCTTGACACCCGTTTTAGACCGGCTCTATAGTGGTTTTATCTTCGGATCGCTTCACCACTCGAGGGATCTGCATGCCACGCATCGTGACCGCTTCAAGGCCGATCAGCGCGCAGCAACCGATTACCGAGTTTTACCGACAAGAGTTCGTCCGGCATCACCGTTGTCTCCAGCAGCACCGACCGTATTTTTCAGAGGGCGCAATCACTGATGTCGAAGCCGTCCTGGCGCGCATCATGGGCGAACTCGAAAGTATGTGTTCGAAAGACAACGTTGACGAATTGGTCAGCTCCCTCCTCAAGAAAATCGACGGCGTGACCGGGCTCTCTGCCTGGTCCGATCACAAGCACACGCACTGACACACTCGCTCGACAGTCTTCGACAGGATCTCCTGTTCATCGCACTGGCCGGTATCGGTGCGGCCGATCCGGGGCGGATCGTCCATGACGCGCTCTCCGACGGAGAGCGCGACGGCCGTCCCACGTGGATCGTCGCGGCCGGCAAGGCGTCGGCGGCGATGGCGCGCGCCGCGCAGGCGGAACTCGGCGCCGAGCATTCGCGGCGGGCTGGTCGTCGGTCCGGTTCCCGTTGCCGTCGATCCGCCGCTCGTCTTCGTTCAAGGCGAGCATCCGGAGCCCGGCGCCGGCAGCGAGACGGCCGGGCGCGAAGTCCTGGCTCTGTGCGATGCGCTGCCCGACGCGGCGCAACTGCTCGTGCTGCTGTCAGGCGGCGCATCGGCGCTGATGGTGGCACCGGCAGAAGGCATTCGACTCGAGGACAAGCGCGCCGCGGCGCAGACGCTGATGCGCGCCGGCGCCGACATCTACGCGCTGAACACGGTGCGCAAACACGCGTCGGCGATCAAGGGCGGCTGGCTGGCGGCCCGGTCGCGCGCCGCGTGCCGCACGCTCGCCATTTCCGATGTCATCGGCGACGATCTGAGCGTCATCGGATCCGGGCCGACGGTTGCGGATCCGTCCACGTTCCACGAAGCGCTCGGCATCCTCGATCGGTTCGGCGGCGCGGCCGCATATCCGCGCGCGATCGTCGAACGGTTCGAGAACGGCGTGCGCGGCCTCTGTCCGGAGACGCCGAAGCCGCACGATCCACGGCTCGCGCGCTCGGTGGCCACCGTCGTCGGCGGCCGCCACGATGCCATGCGCGGCGCCGCGGATGCGGCCCGCGCGCGAGGCTATCGCACGGTCGTCGTCGACGAAGCGCTGCGCGGCGAAGCGCGCGAGGCCGGCCTGGCGCATCTCGAGCGATGCGTCCGCGAGGCGGCGACCGCGCCCGGCCCCGTTTGCGTCGTGGCGAGCGGCGAACCGACCGTCACCGTGACCGGCGCGGGGCGCGGCGGGCGCAACCAGGAGTTCGTGCTTGCCGCCGTGGAGCGCCTCGCCGGGTTCCCGGGATCGATGGCGATGGCCAGCGTCGGGACCGACGGCGTGGACGGGCCGACGCCTGCCGCCGGCGCGATCGTGGACTCGACCACCGCGGCCCGGGCGCGCAGCGCCGGGCTGTCGCCGGGGGCATCGCTGGCCGCCAACGACTCCTTCGCCTTTTTTTCCGCGCTGGGCGATCTCATCAGCACGGGCCCGACCGGCACCAACGTCGGGGATCTTCAGATATTTCTCAGTATTTCGTAGCGAGGGCGCCCGTCCGGCCTTATCCGGATTTCGCGGCTGCCCTGCCACTCTTTCAAGGACGTATAGTCAACGCACATGCTTTCTCGTGATCAGGTTCTCCAGGAGATGCGCGAGCGGGTTCATCATCCCGCCGGCACTCGTGAACTTCTACAACTGCTCAAAATTCCGCGCGAAGAGCGCGCCTCGTTCAGGCGTCATCTCAAGTCGCTCGTCGCCGCGGGCGAACTCATTCAGATTCGCGGCCAGCGCTTCGGGCTGCCCGAAAAAATGGACCTGCACGTCGGGCGCCTCGAAACGCATCCGGCGGGCTACGGCTTCGTCGTGCCCGAGCGCGCGGTCGGAGACGGCGGCGACATCTACGTGTCCGGCGCGCACCTCGACGAAGCGATGCACGGCGATCGCGTGGTCGTGCGCATCGAGCGCGTCAAGGAAGACGGCCGGGTCGAAGGCCGGATCATCCGCATCCTCGAGCCGCAAGAACAGCTGGCTGGTTGGCCGCTACGACCGCGACGAGAACGGCATGGGCTTCGTCGTGCCGTTCGATCGCCGCGTGCTGACGGACATCCTCGTGCCGGCCGGGCAGGAGGGCGGCGCGTCACCGGGCGAGATGGTCACCGTCGAGTTGACCCGCTGGCCCGACGGCGAACCGCGGCGCCGCCGGACGGGTCGCCGAAGTGCTCGGCGACATCGACGCGCCGGGCGTCGACACCGAAATCATCATCCGCAAGTTCGGCATCCCCGACGCGCACTCGCCGGAAGCCGTGGCCGAAGCGCTGCGCCTCGGCGCCACGGTCACCGAAAAGCGACATTCGCGGGCGGAGCGATTTCCGCAACCTCGTGACCGTCACGATCGACGGCGAGCACGCGCGCGATTTCGACGATGCGATCACGATCGACAAGCTGGCGAACGGCCACTACTGGCTGGGCGTTCACATCGCCGACGTGTCGCACTACGTCAGCGAAGGCATCGGCGCTCGATAAGGAGGCCTACGACCGCGGCACGTCGGTGTACTTTCCCGAACGCGCCGTGCACATGTTTCCGTCTGAACTCGCCACCGGCCTGTGCAGCCTGAATCCGCACGTCGATCGCCTGGTGCAGTCCTGTTTCATGGAAGTCGAACCGCACCGGCGAAGTCGTGCGGTCGGAATTCCACGACGGGGTGATCAACAGCAACGAGCGGATGACCTACACCGGCGTCAACGGCATCCTGACCGACCGCGATCCCGAGCTGCTCCAGCGGTACGCGCCGCTCGTGCCGATGTTCGAGCTGATGCGCGAGCTGTTCCAGATCCTCAACGACGCGCGGCGCCGCCGCGGTTCGATCGACTTCGATCTGAACGAAGCGGAAGTCGTGATCGACGCCGGCGGCACGGTCGAAGCGATCATCGCGCTCCACCGCAACGTCGCGCACCGGCTGATCGAAGAATTCATGCTGCTCGCGAACGAGACCGTCGCGTCCTATCTCGACGCGCAGAACGCGCCGGCGCTCTACCGCGTGCACGAGGAGCCGGACGTGCTCAAGGTCTCGAAGTTCGAGGACTTCATCTCAGGCTTCGGCTACAGCCTCGGGGCGCCGCTCACGGCGCTGCGGCCGCGGCACTTCCAGCAGCTGATCGAGCGGATTCAGGGCAAGCCCGAGGAAAAGCCGATTGCGTTTCTGATGCTGCGCACGATGCAGAAAGCTCGTTACGCGCCAGAAAATCTCGGGCACTTCGGGCTGGCCGCGTCGAGCTACACGCACTTCACGTCGCCGATTCGCCGGTATCCGGATCTCGTCGTGCACCGCGCGCTGCGCGCGGCACGCCAGGCACTACTCAGCGAAGAGCAGCGCGAGGCGTGGACCGAGGATCTGCCGGAAGTGGCGCGCCACACCTCAGAGATGGAGCGCCGCGCCGACGAAGCCGAGCGCGAGCTGCTGCAGTGGAAGAAGGTGAAGTTCATGGCCGACAAGGTCGGCGACGACCTTCGAGGGCTACGTCACCGGCGTGGCGGCATTCGGGCTCTTCATCGAGCTCATCGAGCACTACGTCGAAGGGCTCGTGCACGTGTCGACGATGGCGGACGACTACTACCGGTTCGTCGAGAGCGCGCACATGCTGCGCGGCGAGAACACGCAGAAGGCGTATCGGCTCGGCGACAAGGTCGAAGTCCAGGTGATCCGCGTCAACATGGACGTGCGGCAGATCGATCTGGGGCTGATCGGAGATTCTGGAGCGGGTGCGGGATGGCGAGCGCGGGCCGCGCCGGTCGAAGGCGCGCCCGAAACACGAACGCCCGGGCGGAAAGGGTCGGCCCGGGCGGCGGGAACGAGAGAAGCGGCGCGGCAAAAAACGCTAGCGCGCTAGTCTTTCATTCCGTCCTTGAAATTCTTGATGGCGCTGCCGATGCCCTTGCCGAGGCCGGGCAGGCGATTCGCGCCGAAGATCACAATGACGATGGCCAGGATGACCAGCAGTTCAGGCAGGCCGATGCGTCCCATGGTCTAACTCCTTGCTTCGGATTCTACCACCTGGCCTGCGCGTTTTCACTTCCGTCTTTCTTATGTTGTTGACTGCTAAGGGAGTAGCCGGTCAGACCCGGCGCGCAACAACCGCCAGGCCAGGCCCAGCTCCAGGGTCGCCGCCAGGCGCCATTTGAGCTGCGCGGTAGGACTGGACGCCGGCCACGAGGTCGGCCATCACGGCGCGGATCCGGCCGCTGGCGCGCAGCGCATCCATCATCAGGTGGGTGAACTGCGGACGGAAGAAGCCGGCCTTGTAGCGCGCCGCGCGCACCAGTTCGGCGCCGATTTCTTCGCGCACGCGATCGGAGAACCGGCGCGACCGGTCGGCGTCGTTCGACATGAGCGCGTCGGCTGCGAACGCCGCGGACTGCAGTGCGAAGTAGATCCCTTCGCGCGTGATCGGATCGACCAGCCCCGCGGCATCGCCAACCGTCAACCAGCTCGGCCCGGCCAGCGGCAGCGACGTCAGGTCGCCGGCCGACAGGGAAGGGATCGGCCACGAGTAGGCCTCGAGGCGCGCGCCGCGCGCCAGGCCGGTTCGCGCGATCCACTCCCGTACCGTCGCGCGCAGGGTTTCCGCGGTGATGCCGGCGTCCGCCTGCGCGCAGATCCCGATCGCAAGATGATCGGGCCGCGGAAACGACCAGATGTAGCCGGCGGGTCGGCTCGTCATCTCGATCACGATCTCGTCGCTCGTGACGCCGTGCGCGAAATAGCCGGTGGCAATCGAGAGTTGCGCGCGTCGAACGCGCCCGCGACGCGGCGCCGCACGAGACCGTTGGCGCCGTCGGCGCCGACGACAAACGACGCCGACACGGAGCGCCCGTCCGCAGTGTCGAGGCGAACGCCGGCGGCGTCGATGGCCAGGCCGCACACTCGCGTGACGAGCACGTCGGCGCCGGCGGCGGCCGCCTGCTCGTACAGCAGTCCGTCGAACGCCAGGCGGCTGGCCACGACGAGCCGGTTGACCCCGCCGTCGAGCGTCACATCCGCGGATGCGTTCGTGCGCGACTCGATGAACCGGGCCGCGCGCACCTGGACCGAGGCGGAGTTCGCCCTGGCGAATCGCGTCGCCGACGAGGGCGAGCGCGCGTCCGGTGATCCCGCCGCCGCATGGCTTCTCGCGCGGGTGCGACGGGTCGATCAGCACGACCCGTGCGCCGCGTCGCGCGAGCAGGGTTGCCGTCCATGCGCCGCTCGGTCCGGCGCCCACGACGGCCACGTCATATTTCATTTCGCGCGTGATAGATTACTGCCCATGATGGACGTGGACGCTGGACGATTTACCGTGGCGGTTTTCCAGGACGTGGCCTGGGCGGAGAAGGGCATCGATGCGCTGAAGGCGGCAGGGCTGCCCGCGCAGGCGCTCACGATTCTCGGGAAAGAGACACCGGATGTCGCGGCCCTCATCGAGCGCGCGCTGGGCGCGAGCGGCGAGCGGCTCGAAACGCCGGCGACCGGCGCGGTGCTGGCGCGCGGTCCGCTGGTCGCGGCCCTGCAGGGCTCGGCGCGCGATCTCTGCGACGCTCGGGCTGTCCGGCACGATGCGCCGCGTCGGATTTCAAGCGCACGACGGCCGGATTTTCGAGACCCTCACGGCGCGCGGCGGCGTCCTCGTGGCCATTCACAGCGAGCCGCGCGCGGCGGATGCCCTCGCCGTCCTGCATTCGTATGGCGGCGGTAACGCGGCCATCGGCGCCTGGACCGGCCGCGTTTAGGCTCATCACGAAGTACGTCGAACGCTTTCGTTCGAGGACAGTCCGGCCGCTCTCCATTGCCCGTCGTCCTAGTAATAGCCGCGTAAACTGAGGCACTGCTTTTGCAGTTGCAGCCCTCAAGTAGCGTGCGCGACAATAGCTAGGCGAGTCGGATTCCGGTCCCAATGTCCGAAACCATTCAGTCGGCTGCACCTCTGGCGAGCCAGTCCATCGACCATCTTTCCGTTCGCGTCGGATGGCCTGGTGCCGATGGGTCCGACCTTCATGGTCGGCCGGCAGTCGGGGCGGCTCCCGCTGGCGTTTGCGGCGTCGTTCGCGTTCGACGCCGCCTTCGTGCTCCTCCTCGTCGTTCTCACCCGGATGGGGGTCAATCTCGCGACCTCGCCCGCTGTGCTTCCCGAAGATCCGAACAAGGACATCGTCTGGCTCTCGCAGCCCGGCCCGGGCGGCGGCGGTGGTGGTGGCGGCAACAAGATGAAAGAGCCGCCGCGCGTCGCGGAATTGAAGGGCAAGGACAAGATCACGGTGCCGGTCGAAAAGCCGCCGGCGCTGGAGATCCCCAAGGCGACCCCTCCGCCCGAAGCGCCGGTCATGCAGCAAGTCAACATTCCCGCGAAGATGCTCGCGGCGGCCGACGATGTGCTGACGGGTGCGATTGAATCGGCGCCCGCGGGTCCGCCGACCCTGTCGCAGGGATCGGGTTCCGGCGGCGGCGCCGGCACCGGCACGGGGTCAGGCGTTGGTCCAGGCACCGGGTTCGGGCCTCGGACCGGGTTACGGCGGTGGAACCGGCGGCGGCGTCTACCAGCCGGGCAACGGCGTGGGGCTCCCGCGCCTGATTCGCGACGTCAAGCCGAAGTACACGTCCGACGCGATGCGCGCGAAGATCCAGGGCACCGTGCTCATGCAGTGCGTCGTCCGTCCGGACGGATCGGTCACCGACGTGTCGGTCGTTCGCTCGCTCGATCCGGTGTTCGGCCTCGATCAGGAAGCGATCATCGCCGCGCGCCAATGGAAGTTTCAGCCCGGCACGCGCATGGGCCAGCCGGTCGCCGTCCAGATCACGATCGAGATGCAGTTCTCGCTGCGTTAGGGCGGGTAGGGCGGGTAGGGCAGGTAGGGCGGGTAGGCAGAGACCGAAAAACAAAAGGCCCGGTGAGCTCACGCTCGCCGGGCCTTTTTTCTTACTTGCTGAATTGAGAATTTGGAATTGGGAATTCGGAATTCTGAATTCATTCCAATTCTTCATTCCTAATTCTTCATTCCCAGGTCCGTCTAGTACATTCCGCCCATGCCGCCGCCGCCCGGCATGGCCGGCGCTTCCTTCTTCTCCTCGGGGATGTCGGAGATCAGCGCTTCGGTCGTCAGCAGCAGCGAGGCGATCGACGACGAGTTCTGCAGCGCCGAACGCACCACCTTGGCCGGATCGATGACGCCGGCTTTCACCAGGTCCTCGTAGGTGTCGGTGAGCGCGTTGAAGCCTTCGGCGTCCTTCATCTCGCGCACTTTCTGGACGACGATCGAACCCTCGTGGCCGGCGTTGGTCGCGATCCAGCGCATCGGCTCTTCGATCGCGCGCTTGACGATGTTCACGCCGATCTGCATGTCGCCGTGCAGCTTCATGCCCTCGAGCGCCCGCGACGCGCGAATCAGCGCCACGCCGCCGCCCGGCACGATGCCTTCCTCGACCGCCGCCTTCGTCGCGTGCATCGCGTCTTCGACGCGCGCCTTCTTTTCCTTCATCTCGGTCTCGGTCGCCGCGCCGACCTTGATGACCGCGACGCCGCCGACGAGCTTCGCCAGCCGCTCCTGCAGCTTCTCGCGGTCGTAGTCCGAGGTGGTGTCCTCGACCTGCGCGCGAATCTGCTTCACGCGGCCTTCGATGGACGCCTGCGTGCCCGCGCCCTCGACGATCGTCGTGTTGTCCTTGTCGATGGTGACCTTCTTCGCCTTGCCGAGATCGTCGAGCTTGATCGACTCGAGCTTGATCCCGAGGTCCTCGGTGATCGCCTTGCCGTTGGTGAGGATCGCGATGTCCTCGAGCATCGCCTTGCGGCGATCGCCGAAGCCCGGCGCCTTGACGGCCGCGGCCTGCAGCGTGCCGCGCAGCTTGTTCACCACCAGGGTGGCGAGCGCTTCGCCCTCGATGTCCTCGGCGATGATCAGCAGCGGGCGGCCGAGCCGCGCCACCTGCTCGAGCACCGGCAGCAGGTCCTTCATCGAGCTGATCTTCTTCTCGTGGATCAGGATGACCGGGATTCTCGAGCACGACTTCCATGCGCTCGGGATCGGTCACGAAGTAGGGCGAGAGGTAGCCGCGATCGAACTGCATGCCTTCGACGACGTCGAGCGACGTGTCCATGCTCTTGGCTTCTTCGACCGTGATCACGCCGTCCTTGCCGACCTTGTCCATCGCCTCGGCGATGATCTTGCCGATCGTCTCGTCGTTGTTCGCCGAGATGGTGCCGACCTGGGCGACCATGTTGCCGCTGACCGGCTTCGACATCTTCTTCAGCTCGGCGGTGATCGCTTCGACGGCCTTCTCGATGCCGCGCTTGATGTCCATCGGGTTCGCGCCGGCGACGACGTTCTTCGCGCCTTCGCGGTAAATCGCCTGGGCGAGCACGGTCGCGGTGGTGGTGCCGTCGCCCGCGGTGTCCGACGTCTTGCTCGCGACTTCGCGGACCATCTGCGCGCCCATGTTCTCGAGCGGATCCTTGAGGTCGATTTCCTTGGCGACGGTGACGCCGTCCTTGGTGATGGTGGGGGAGCCGAACTTCTTGTCGAGGACGACGTTGCGGCCCTTGGGGCCGAGCGTGACCTTCACCGCATCAGCCAGCTGATTCACGCCGCGCAGTATTGCCTGGCGCGACTGCTCGCCGTACACAATCTGTTTTGCCATAGCTTTTTATCCTGTCTCCTGTAGTGCGGACTGTCAGTCCGCCTTCACTCGAGGGCGGGGATGAACCCCCCGCACTACTTCTTCTTGTCTTCGATGACGGCCAGCACTTCGTCTTCGCGCATGATGAGGAACTCCTCACCATCGAGCTTGATTTCCTGTCCCGAGTACTTCCCGAACAGGATGAGATCGCCCGCCTTGACGTCGAGCGGAATGCGCTTGCCGTCGTCCTTGGTCTTGCCGGCGCCGACGGAAATCACCTTGCCCTGCTGCGGCTTTTCCTTGGCGCTGTCGGGGATGATGATGCCCGCCGATCTTCTGTTCGCCTTCTTCGAGGCGCTGAACAATGATTCGATCATGCAGCGGTCTGGCGTTCATGCGTTGTTCTCCGTCTGGCTTGAGGTTTGGGATCCTTGCGGAAACCTTGGAATCTTGGTGCCCGGGGCGCATCTGTGCATTAGCACTCGCTCCTGGCGACTGCTAAATCTATAGTGTCCGGGCTGGCAGTGTCAACCCGCGAGTGCTAACGTGCTGGGGCAGGTAGGGCGGGTAGGGCAGGTAGGGCTGGGGCAGGTAGGGCGGGTAGGGCGGGTAGGCCGCAGGAAGGATTTCCCACCCGCCCTATCCAGCCGCATCCAGCCCCACCTGCCCTACGTCCGTCGTTTGATCTTGTACTCGCACATCTTGCGGGTGAGCGTGTTGCGGTGGATGCCGAGCTGGTCGGCGGTCTTGGTCAGGCTGCCGTCGCAGCACCCGAGCACGCGGGCGATGAAGCGCTTTTCGAATTCGTGGACGGCGTCCTCGAAATGGACGCCCTTGTCCACCATGTCCTCGACCAGCTTCTCGAGACGCTCGCTAATCATGATCGGCTACGGTGCGCGAGGCTCACGCCAGTTCCGTGCCAGTCAGGCGTTGGAACGCTTCGAGATATTTCTCCCGGGTCTTCACGACGACGTCGTCTGGCAGCGCGGGAACCGGCGGCTGCTTGTTCCACTTGATGTGCTCCAGGTAGTCGCGCACGAACTGCTTGTCGAAGCTTGGCTGCGGGCCGCCCGGCGCGTATTCGTCGGCCGGCCAGAACCGCGACGAGTCGGGCGTCAGCATTTCGTCGATCAGAATCAGGCGATCGGCGCGCGCTGCGGCCGTCCTCGGGCAGCAGCCCGAACTCGAACTTGGTGTCCGCCACGATGATGCCGCACGTTCGGCGTGCGCCGCGCCTTCGCGATACAGCGCCAGCGTCAGATCTCTGCGCGCGCGCCAGCACGGCCGGGTCCACCAACTGCGAGGCATCGTCGGCGCTGATGTTGATGTCATGGCCGGACTGAGCCTTGGTGGCCGGCGTGAAAATCGGTTCCGGCAGGCGCGATGACTCGATGAGACCGGCCGGCAGATCGATGCCGCAGACCTGGCCGGACGCGACGTAGTCCTTCCAGCCCGACCCGGAAAGGTATCCGCGCGCCACGCATTCGATCGGCAGCGGCTCGGTCTTCCGGACCAGCATCGAGCGGCCCGCGAAGAGCGCCGCCGCGCCGCGAAATTCGGCGGGCAGATCACTGACGTTCGTGGAGATCACGTGGTTCGGCACGATGCCGGTCGTCCGCCGGAACCAGAACGACGAAATCTGCGTCAGGACCTTGCCCTTGTCCGGAATGCCCGACCCGAGCACGTAGTCGAACGCCGAGATGCGATCGGTGGCGACGATCAGCAGGCGATCGCCGAGGTCGAAAATGTCGCGGACCTTGCCGTGGCGATCGGGCGCGCGATTCGGCAGGCTGGCCTGGAGGAGCGGAGAGGCAAGCGGCAACAGGAATCCTCGTGCTGAATGGGAGAAGCACGGAATCTTACAAGGGGAGTTGCGGCGTGACAACAACAACATATAGCGGTGAAACGCCGGGCGACCGCGCTGGAGCGGTATAGTAGGAGACGTTTTCGTCCCCATTAATGCGATCGCACCTGCGTACGCTCGTTGTCCTGGCGCTCGCCGCCGGCCTTGTCGTACTTTTTCTTTACAACGTCGACTTACGTGGCGTCGCGCGGGAAATCGTGCACGCGCGGCTGGAGTGGCTGGCGTTGTCGCTGGCGACGATGTTCGTGAATGTCGCGATCCGCGCCTGGCGGTGGCAGTATCTGCTCGAGCCGCTGGGGATGCCGAGCTTCGTGAACGCGTTCAAGGCGACCGCGGTCGGGTTCGCGGCGAGCGCGGTGCTGCCGGCGCGGGCGGGCGAGGTCATTCGCCCATACTTTCTGTCGCGGCACGAACCGTTGAGTGCGACCGGCGCGTTCGCGACGGTGATTCTCGAGCGCCTGCTCGACATGCTCACGGTGTCGGCGCTCCTCGCGGTCTACCTGGTGTTCTGGCGCTCGCAGCTGACATCGACCGCGCCGAGCGCGGTCAGTGCGCGTCACCTGGGCCGGCGGAACGGCGGCGGTGGGCGCGGTGGCGGCGCTCGGCGTACTGTTCGTGCTCGCGGGCAATCCGGCACGCCTCGGCCAGACGCTGACGCGTCTCGAGCATGTGCTCCCGTCGGCGCTGGCCGGCCTGCTCGCGCGCGTCGCGGAAAAGTTTGCGATGGGACTGGGCGTCATCAGGCGCCCGAGCCGTCTGCTCGTCGTCGCTGGTGCTGTCGGTTCCGCTCTGGCTGTCGATCGCCGTCGGAATCTGGGCGGTGGCGCGCGGCTTTCACCTGCCGGTGCCGTTTCCCGGGTCGTTCCTGCTGATTGCGCTCCTCGTGATCGGCGTCGCTGTGCCGACGCCGGGCGCAGTCGGCGGCTTTCACTGGGCGTTCCGGTTCGGCGCCACGACATTTTTCGCGGCGTCGAATGACGCCGCCGTCGGAGCCGCGATCGTGCTCCATGCCATCACGATTGGATCGCAGTTGATGCTCGGGTCTGGTCTTTGCCGCGGAAGAAGGGCTCAGCATCGCCAGCATGAAACAGCTGGCCGACCACGCGGAGCCGGAGCGTTCGGTGTAGCCGATGAAATGTCCCTACTGTGCCCATCTCGGCGACAAGGTCGTCGACTCGCGTGAGAGCAAGGAAGGCGAAGTCATCCGCCGGCGGCGCGAATGCCTCGAGTGCGGCAAGCGCTTCACGAGCTACGAGCGCATCGACGAAATTCCGTACATGGTCGTCAAGAAGGACGGCTCGCGCGAGCGGTTCGATCGCCAGAAGCTGATTGGCGGACTCCTCAAGGCGTGCGAGAAGCGGCCGGTCAGCCTGGCGGCGGTCGAAGCCGTGGCCGATCGCGTCGAAGGCACGCTGCAGGAACGGCCGGAGCGCGAGATTGCGACCGTCGAGATCGGCGCAGTTCGTCATGGACGAGCTGAGGACGCTCGATAAAGTCGCCTACGTCCGCTTCGCTTCGGTGTACCGTCACTTCAGGGACATCGGAGAGTTCATGGACGAACTCAAAGACCTGCTGAATGCGAAGGAGTGACCCGGGCGCGACGCCCGAGTCCGAAGCCCTGACCGAGAAGCTGAAGCCTGAAGCGAATGCCCGCGAGCGTCACGTCCATCTCACCGCGACGTAGCAGTGCCGGGCAGCCCGCGCCCGACCCTCCTGGCGGGCGGCGTCCGTTCCGCGACAACCCGCGGCTGATTCTCGCGGGGATCGCGGTGCTGGTTGCCGCGCTCGTCGCGATCCTCACCGTCGCCAATCGATCGCCGCGGTTCTCGCCGGATTTCTCCTCGGAATTCGTCCTCTACGCGCTGACCGCCGCCGACCTCACGATGCTGATGGCGCTGGTCTTCGTGCTCGCGCGCAACGTCGTCAAGTTGATCGTCGAGCGGCGCGGCGGGCTGCCGTTCGCGCGCTTCCGGGCCAAGCTGGTCGCGCTGCTGCTCGGCATGACGCTGGTGCCGGCGGTGTTCGTGCTCGCGTTCGGCAGCGAGCTGATTCGCAACAGCGTCGACGGCTGGTTCAACGCGCCGATGGACGACATCCTGTCCACCGCGAATCAGATTGCCGGCGACTACTACCAGGAACGCCAGCTGCTCGTGGCGGACCAGTCGTCGCGGATTGCGCGAACGCTCGCGACGGCCGACCTGGAGACGCCCGACGTGGCGCGGCTCCGCGACCTCATCGCCCCGGACGTCACGGCGCGCCGCGTGCAGATGGTCGAGGTCTATCGGGTGAGCACGGCGTCGGGACCTCCAGTCGCTCGAGCCGGTGTCGATGTTGCCGCCTCGACGCTTCCGCCGGGTTACTCGCGGGCCGCGGCGGAACGGCTCGCCGCGCAGGTGCTCGCGGGATCGTCGGAAACGACCATCGATCGAAGCGCTGGGCACGCCGGGCGATCTGCTGCACGCCGCGACGGTGATCCGGCAGAGAGGCAACGGCCAGCCGACCGGCGTCGTGGTCGTGACCGATTTCCTGACCGGCGATCTGGCCGCGCGCTCGCGCCGCCTGACGACGGCGTTCGAGCAGTACAGCCAGTTGCGGGTCCTGAAGCGGCCGCTGACCGGCGTCTACCTGTCGTTCTTCCTCCTGGTCACGCTGATGATTCTGGTCGGCGCGATCTGGATGGGACTGTACCTGGCGAAACGCATCACGCGCCCGGTGCAGCTGCTCGCCGCGGCCGCGCGGGAGATCGGCGCCGGGCGCCTCGATCAGCACGTCGAGCCGCAGAGCGACGACGAGTTCGGCGCGCTGACCGAAGCCTTCAACGCGATGGCCGGCGAGCTCGCGACGAGCCGGCGCAAAGTTGAACGCTCGACCATCGAGCTGGAGCGCAAGCATCTCGAAGTCGAACGCCGCCGCCGCTATATCGAGACGATCCTCGAGCGCATCACGACCGGCGTCGTGTCGCTCGACGCGACCGGCAGCGTCACCACGATCAACAGCGCCGCGCTGCGGCTCCTGAGCCTGGATCCGTCGGTCATCGGCAAGCCGCTCCGCTCGGTATTTGCGCAGCAGCAGGATCTGCGGGGCTTTCGGCACGCTCCTCGGCGGCGCGGGACGCGCGAGCGCGCCGGTTGCCCAGGAAGTCGCGATCTCGCGCGATGGCCAGGAGATGCATCTCGCGGTCGTGGCGACCGCGCTCGTCGGTGACGCGCGGCATCGCGGAAGGACAGTTGCTCGTCCTCGACGACGTGACGCCGCTCATCCGCGCGCAGAAAGTGGCGGCCTGGCGGGAGGTCGCGCGGCGGCTCGCCCACGAAATCAAGAATCCGCTGACGCCGATCCAATTGTCGGCCGAGCGGCATGCGGCGGCATTTCGCCGATGCGCCGTCGGGGGCCCGCGCGCTGGTCGAGGAATGCACCGGCACGATCGTCGGCGAAGTCGAGTCGCTCAAGGGACTCGTGGACGAGTTCTCGCAGTTTGCGCGCATGCCGACGCCGCGCGCCGTGCCGAGCGATCTGCACGGCTGATCGCTGGACACGCTGACGCTCTACGACGGCCTGTTCACCGACGTGACGATCGAGCATCAGTTCGCGCCCGACCTGCCGCTCGTCAGGCTCGACACCGAACAGATTCGCCGCGTCATCATCAACCTCATTGACAACGCGATCGAGGCGATGGAACGCAAGGGCCGGATCCTCGTCGAAACCCAGTGCGATCCCGGCAACCATCGTCGTACGGATTGTCGTGGCCGACGACGGCCCGGGCATTCCGCCCGCGGAACGCGAGAAGCTGTTCCTGCCGTACTATTCGACCAAACGGCGGGGCAGCGGCCTCGGTCTGGCGATCGTCCGGCGGATCATCGCCGAGCACGGCGGCAGCATCGACGCCGGCGACAACACGCCGCGCGGGCACCCGGTTTACGATTGAGCTGCCGTCTTAATGAAGCCGACCATCCTGATCGTTGACGATGAACCGGGTGTCCGCAGTTCGCTGACCGGCGTGCTGCGCGACGAGGGCTACAGCGTCGAAGCTGTCGTCGAGCGGGGAAGCCTGCCTCGAGCGGGTCACGCGCGCACCGGTCGATCTGATCGTCCTGGACGTGTGGCTGCCCGGCATGGACGGCCTGGCGACGCTCGCGCGGCTGCGCGAGCGGCAGGTCGATGCCCAGATCGTCCTGATCTCCGGCCATGGCAACATCGAATCGGCCGTCCGCGCCATCAAGCTCGGCGCGTTCGATTTCGTCGAAAAGCCGCTGTCGCTCGACAAGACCGTGCTCGTCGTCCGCAACGCGCTGCGGCAGCGGCGGCTGGAAGACGAGAACCGCGCGCTGCGGGCGCGCGTCGACAAGACGCGCACGATGGTCGGCGAGAGCTACGCGATGCGGCAGCTTCGCGAGCAGGTGGCGATGGCGGCGCCGACCAATGGGCGGGTGCTCATCTACGGCGAGAACGGCACCGGCAAGGAACTGGTCGCGCGCACCGTCCACGGACTCAGCCGCCGCCGGAACGCGTCGTTCGTCGAAGTCAACTGCGCCGCGATTCCCGAAGACCTGATCGAGAGCGAGCTCTTCGGTCACGTCCGCGGTGCGTTCACCGGCGCGGTGGCGGATCGCCGCGGCAAGTTCGAAGTCGCCGACGGCGGCACGATCTTCCTGGACGAAATCGGCGACATGAGCATCAAGACGCAGGCCAAGGTGCTGCGCGTGCTGCAGGAACAGACCATGGAGCCGGTCGGCGGCACCAACCGCATCACCGTCGATGCGCGCGTGCTCGCGGCGACGAACAAGGATCTGCAGGCGGAGATCCGCAGCGGCAATTTTCGCGAGGATCTGTACTTCCGCCTGAACGTGATTCCGATCTTCGTGCCGCCGCTGCGCGAGCGCCAGGAAGACATTCCGCTGCTGGCGGATCATTTCATGGCGGAGTTCGCGCGCGAGTACGGCCGGCGTCTGAAGCATTTCGAGCCGTCAGCGGTGCTCAGTCATCGAGCGCTATCGCGTGGCCGGGCAACGTGCGCGAATTGCGCAATGTGATCGAGCGGCTGATGATCATGGTGCCGGGCGACTCGATTTCCGCCGAGGATCTCAGTTTTCTGGAGCACAACGCCGCCGCGCGTCCGCCGGCGGCCGTCTCGACGTCCGAACGCCTCACGCTGCACGAGGCGCGCGACCGCTTCGAGCGTGAGCTGATCCTGCGGACGCTTGCCGATCAGCAGGGCAACATGTCGCGGACCGCGGACGTGCTCGGCGTCGAGCGCAGCAATCTCTATCGCAAGATGCGCGCGTTCGGCATTGCGCCGGCACGAAGAGCGGAAGCTGAGGAAGAGCCGGTCTGACGCACCGGCGCGCGGCGTCCTAGATCTGAAAGCCTGCCGCGCGCAGCCGCGCCTCGAGGACCTGATCTGTCGGAGAATCCGCTCAGCCGCAGATGTTCCGGCGTCGTGTCGGCCAGCGCGGCCGACGGAACCAGCCCGACGATCTCACTCTCGAGGACATCGACGCCGTCGCGCGCCGCTTCCGCTGCGATCCGATCGAACACGACGCGCAGCGCCGTCGTGCGATAGTCGACGAGGTTCATCGATACCTGGACGATGCCGCGGTGCGGCAGCGACAGGCCCAGCGCCCTGACTCCTGGCAGGCCGCCGTCGCGCTCCCGAATCAGCGAGGCGATTCGGCGCGCGACCTCGAGGCGGCCGGTCGCGAGGTTGACGTTGTAGGCGACCAGGATCTCGCGCGCGCCGACGACCGTGGCGCCCGCGGTCGGGTGCGGATGGGCCGGGCCAAAATCGGGCCGCCACTCCGGGCGCGTCATTTTCTCCGCGAGCCCCTCGAACTGCGCCGCGGCGGATGTCGGGCAGGCGCCGCCGAGCCGGATCGAGGGCCGCGTATTCGTACAGGTAGACCGGAACGCCGAATCGATCGGCAATCTGCCGGCCGACACTGCGTGCGAGATCCACGCAGTCGGCCATCGTGGCGTTCGCCAGCGGCACAAACGGGACGACGTCCACGGCGCCGATGCGCGGGTGCACGCCGTCGTGGACGCGCAGGTCGATCGTTTCCACCGCGACGGACATGAGGCCGAGTACCGCGTCGGAGAGCGCCGCCGCCGTCCCGGCGATCGTGAAGACGGATCGGTTGTGGGAAACATCGCTCGAGCGATCGAGCAGCGAAACGCCATCGATGGCGCGAACCTCGTCCGCGAGGCGGTCGATGACGTGCTCGCGGCGCGCTTCGCTGATGTTCGGGACACACTCGATGAGGGGGACAGACATTTCAGAGTTCAGACTTCAGGTTCGATTCAGGCGTCCGGCTTGCGGCTCTGGGCTTTGAAGCTTCGGGATCTGCACTGCGAAATCTTATGGTCCTCGGGTATAATTCCGGCGTCTTTCAGCCATCTATTTATGTCCGATCCGCTTCGTACTGACCCGTCGCGCGCGGCCGAGCCCGCTGCGGACGTGGATCGCGACGCCAAGATCGAACAACTCCTGCTCGCGGGCCTCGACCACTACTTTTCGGCGCGCTACGAACAAGCCATCAACGTCTGGACGCGGGCGCTGTTTCTGGACCGCAGCCATGCGCGGGCGCGCGCCTACATCGAGCGCGCGCGCAGCGCGCTCGCCGAGCGCCAGCGTGAGTCGGAAGAGTTGCTGCAGAACGGCGTGGACGCGTTCGGACGGGGCGAGGGCAGCGAGGCGCGCCGCCTGCTGCAGGCCGCCATCAGCCAGGGTGCGCCGCCGGACCAGGCGCTGGCCGTCCTCGATCGCTTGAACCGCCTGGAGCAGGGCAGCCCGGCCAATACGCCCTCGCCGGCGCGCACACGAATTCGCCCGGCGTCCGGCGCCCACAGCCAATTCGGCGGTTCGCGCGCGGCCTGGGTCGCGCTCGCGTTGCTCGTGCTCGTGATCATCGTCGCCACCGCCTTCGGTGCCGGGGCGTTCCGGTCCGACTGGCGAGGCCTCTTGCAGCAGCGGCCGGCGCCGTCGCCGGTCGCCCCGTTCCGCACGACCGCTGACGGTGCGCCGTCGCTGCCGCGGCGCGGTGAGATGGCGTTGGCCCGCGCCCAGACCCTGGTGTCGAGCGGCCGTCTGCGCGATGCCCTGGCGGCGCTCGACGGCGTGCGCGCGACCGATCCGCAACGGCCGGATGCCGACCGGCTGAAGACCGAGATTCAGAAGCAGCTGATTCAGCTCGCCGCGTACCGTCCGGTGGCGCGGAGGCCAAGGGGGATACGCCCGCACCATGAAGTGTCCCAAGTGCGGATATCTCGGGTTCGAACACGTCGAACGCTGCCGCAATTGCGGCTACGACTTTTCGTTGAGCGCCTCGTCCAGCCTTCCTGACCTGTCCATTCGCTCCAGCCGCACCGACGAAGTCCAGCCGCTCGCGGATCTCGAGCTCGTCGATGCCGCGTTGAATCCGGCGCGGCCGGATCAGCTGAAATCCAACCGCGGTGCGCGAGCGTGAGGTCTCGCTGAAGTCGGTTGACGAGCCGACTCCCGAGCTGCCGCTCTTTGGCGGGCCAATCGTTGACGATGTCCCGCTGATTACGCGGGCGTCCCCGCCGCGGACGCCGCTCGCGGTGCGTCGCGCGACGCCCGAAGTGCCTCGTGTGCGCAGCGACGCGCGCGCGCCGATGCTCGACCTGGCCGACTTCGAGCCGGATACGCGCCGAAATACGCCGGCACCGGCGGTCGAACGCGTGCGCGCCGCGCAGGACGAGCAGGCGGCGCAGGCCGAGGACGAGTCCTCCGAAACGGCCGGCGTCGTCGCGCGCGTGGTCGCGGTCGTGCTCGACGCGATGATCCTGGCCGGCATCGACGCGGCGGTCGTGTACTTCACGCTGCAGATCTGCGGCCTGAGCTTCGCGGAGATTGACATCATCCCGAAGGTGCCGCTGATCGCGTTCCTCACGCTCCAGAATTTCAGCTACTTCGTCGCCTTCACCGTCGGCGGCCAGACGCTCGGGCAGATGGCGCTCGGCATCAAGGTCGTGTCGAACGACCGCGACGTGTCACCGGATCTGCGGCGGGCGCTGCTCCGGACGGTGGTCTGGCTGGTGCTGGCCATTCCCGCCGGCCTCGGCCTGCTGACGGCGCTCTTCAACAGCGACCACCGCGGCCTGCACGACCGTTGGGCCGACACGCGAGTCGTCCGCGCCGGCGCCTGACGACTTCGAGTACGCTCCCTGCCCATGCGCGCCGTCGCCCTTGCGTTCGCCACCTCCCTGGGCGTCGGCTACGTGCCGGTCGCGCCGGGCACGTTCGGGTCGCTCGCGGGGCTCGTGCTCTGGTGGTTCCTCCCGCCGTCCGCCGCCGTCCAGGCCGCTGCGATCCTCGCGCTCTTCGTCATCGGTTCCTGGAGCGCCACGGTCGCCGAGCAGGCCTTCGCGAAAACCGATCCCGGGCAGGTCGTCATCGATGAAGTGATGGGGATGCTGATCACGTTGTTCATGTTCCCGGTCGGCTGGTTCGCGCGCCGTCGCCGGATTTTTCCTGTTCCGCCTGTTCGACATCGTCAAACCGTATCCGGCCAATCGCTTCGAGCATCTTTACCGGCGGCGTGGGCGTGATGGCCGACGATGCGATGGCGGCGGTCTACGCGAACCTCGCGCTGCACGTGGTGATGATCGTCGCGCGCGCGGCGTTGGGATCGGGTGTCGCATGAAAGCCTGGATCGTCGCGGTCGGCAGCGAGCTGCTGACGCCCTTTCGCGTCGACACCAACTCGCTGGCGATCACCGAGCGGCTGAACGCGATCGGCTGCGAGGTTCGCTTCAAGGCCGTCGTCGGCGACGATGTGGACGCGCTGGCCGACGTCCTGCGGCGCGGCATCGGCGCCGTCGATTTGATCATCTGCACCGGCGGCCTCGGCCCGACCGAAGACGACATCACGCGCGACGCGCTGGCGCGCGTCCTCGACGTGCCGCTCGACCTCGACGAAGCGATCGCCGAGGAGCTCAAACGCCGGTTCGAGCGGCGCGGCATGGTGATGCCGGCGATCAACCGGCGCCAGGCGATGGTTCCGCGCGGCGCGATCGTGCTGGAGAACGCGCGCGGGACCGCGCCGGGCCTCTGGATCGAACGTGACGGGACCGGCATCGCGCTGCTGCCGGGGCCGCCGCGGGAGATGAAGCCGATGCTCGAGGCGCTCGTCGTCGATCGCCTCGCGCCGAAAACCAGCGGCGCCGGCCTGTTCCGGCGCGTGCTGAAGATCACCGGGCAGCCGGAATCGGACGTCGACGCGCGCGCGCAGCCGATCTACGGCCGCTGGCTGACCGCGCCGGTGCCGATCGCCACGACGATTCTCGCGGTGATGGGCCAGATCGAACTGCACCTGTCGGCGAGCGCGAAGAACAAGGCAGACGCGGACGAGGCGCTCGATGCGGCGGTCAACGAGCTGACGCAGCACCTGGGCCCGATGGTCTACAGCACCGACGGGCGCGGGCTCGAAGCCGTCATCGGCGATCTGCTGCGGGCGAAGCGATCTGACGATCGCGGTCGCGGAGTCCTGTTCCGGCGGCCTGCTGTCGTCGCGGCTGACGGATGTGCCCGGCAGCTCGGATTACTTCGATCGCGGCGCGGTCTGCTACAGCAACGCAGCGAAGATCGACTGGCTCGGAGTGCCGGAACCGCTGATCGCCGCGCACGGCGCGGTCAGCGAGCCGGTGGCGCGGGCGATGGCCGACGGGCATTCGGACGCGCGCCGGGTCCGACGTCGGCGATCGGCATCACCGGCATCGCCGGGCCGGGCGGCGGCACGCCGGAAAAGCCGGTCGGTACGGTCGTCGATCGCGGTGCGTCACGCCGAGCGGCGACGAGGTCCGGACGTTCCAGTTCCTCGGCGGCCGCGACATGGTCAAGTTTCAGTCGGCGCAGGCCGCGATGAACATGCTGCGCCTGCTGGCTGACTCGATGCGCAGCTCGGCGATCCGAAGCTGCACTAAACTTGAAGGCCGCGTGCGCGTCCTCAGCATCCTCCTCGCGTATCTGCTCGGTTCGCTGCCGTTCGCGCTGCTCCTCGCGCGATGGTGCGGCACGCCCGATCTGCAGGCGCGAGGGCAGCGGCAACCTCGGCGCGACCAACGTCGCTGCGCGTCGTCGGGGCCGGCGCCGGCGTGCTCGTCGCCCTGCTCGACATCGGCAAAGGCGCGGCGGGCGTGCTGCTGGCCGAGCGGTTGACCGGCGCGGACGTCGCCACGGCCGCGGCCGCGGGCCTCGCGGCGGTTGTCGGCCACGTCTATCCGATCTGGCTGCGGTTTCGCGGCGGCAAGGGCGTCGCGACGGCGTGCGGCGCTTCGCGGTGCTCGCGCCGCTCGCGCTGGCTGCGGCGCGTCGTCATGTTCATCGTTGGCGCGTGGCTGACCCGATATGTTTCGGTCGGTTCGTCTCGCCGCGGCGCTGACTGCTGCCGATCGCCGGTACGCGACCGGCGTCCCGACGCCGGTCGATCGCCGCCATCGCGACGTCGCTTCTCGTGATTGCTCGGCATCGTTCGAATGCCGCGCGCGTCTGGGCCGGAACCGAACGCCGGCTCGGGTGCCCGCGCATGACGCGGCGAGTCGCGGTACTCGGCGCGGGCAGCTGGGGCACGGCGCTCGCCGTCCATCTCGGGCGCATCGGTCACGACGTGCGGCTGTGGGCGCGCGACGCGGCGCTCGCCGACGACATTGCCCGGCGCGGCGCCAACGCGGTGTATCTGCCGGACCTCTCGCTGCCCGACGACGGTCACGGCGAGCAGTTCGCTCGCCGACGCGCTGCACGGCACCGAACTGGTCGTGTCGGCGATCCCGTCGCACGGCTGCCGGGCGGTGATGCGGGCGGCCGCGCCGCATCTGTCGCCGCACGCCACCATCGTCAGCGCGACCAAGGGGCTCGAGACCGAGACGCTGCTGCGGATGTCCGAGGTCATCGCCCAGGAGACCGGCGGCGATCGACCGGTCGTCGTGCTGTCGGGCCCGAGCTTCGCCATCGAAGTCGCGCAGCCAGCTGCCGACCGCCGTCGCTCGCCGCGTCGCACGACGGCGCACGCGATGGAACTCGTGCAGGCGGAATTCCGCGGTCCGTTCTTCCGGCTCTACGGGTCGTCGGACGTCGTCGGCGTCGAGATCGGCGGCGCGCTGAAGAACGTCATCGCCATCGCGGCCGGCGTCGTCGAAGGGCTCGGCCTCGGCCACAACGCGCTGGCGGCGCTCATCACGCGCGGCCTCGCGGAAATCTCGCGGCTGGCGCTGCGCCGCCGGCGGCCACCGCGAAACGCCGGCCGGCTTGAGCGGACTCGGCGATCTCGTGCTGACGTGCACCGGCAGCCTCAGCCGCAACCGCCACGTCGGCATCGAGCTGGCGCGCGGACGCTCGCTCCCCGAGATCCTGGCGGGCATGAAGATGGTCGCCGAGGGCGTGAAGACGACGGCGCGGCGCTGGCGCTCGGCGAGCGCTACCGGGTCGAGCTGCCGATCGCGACGCAGATGGCCGCGGTGCTCGACGGACGATCTGACGTGCGAATCGGCGGTCGAAGCGCTGATGCTCCGGCCGCAGCGCTCGGAAATCGCGTAGGCAGCCGGTCCGCCCGGCCGTACACCCGCGCGCCCGCGACGGGATAAGATTTCTCCAATGGGCCTGTTCGGCCGGATCCGCGACAGCCTCTCCCGCACCAAGCAGCAGATCGTCGAGCGCTTCGACGAGATCGTCCGCCGCGCCGACGCGCCGGAGCGGCGCTCGCGTCCCGTCGACGTCGAAACGATCGAGGCGCTCGAAGAACTGCTGATTTCCGCCGATATCGGCGTCGCGGCGACCGACCGGATCATCGCGGCGGTCGAAGGCGCGGTCACGCGAGCGGTCGAGAGCCTCCGCGATCTGGTCAAGCACGAGATCCGCGCTATCTTCGACGCCGTCGACGCACCGGTTCGCCGTGACCGCCGTCGCCCGCACGTCACGCTGATCGTCGGCGTCAACGGCACCGGCAAGACGACGACGGTCGGCAAGCTGGCGAATCTGCTGAAGAACGAGGGGCGGCAGCCGCTGATCTGCGCCGCCGACACGTTTCGCGCGGCGGCCGTCGAGCAGCTCGAGATCTGGGCGGACCGCGCCGGCGTGGACATGGTCCGGGCGCGCGAAGGCGCCGATCCCGCGGCCGTGGTCTTCGATGCCATCTCGTCGGCGAAGGCGCAGCGGGCGCGATCCGGTGCTGGTCGATACGGCCGGGCGGCTGCACACGCGCGTGAACCTGATGAACGAGCTCGACAAGATTCGCCGCATCGCGTCGCGCGAGGTGCCGGGCGCGCCGCAGGAAGTGCTGCTCGTGCTCGACGCGACGGTCGGCCAGAACGGGCTGACGCAGGCGCGCGAGTTCACGAACGTCGCCGGCGTCAACGGCATCGTGCTGACGAAGCTCGATGGCACGGCGAAGGGCGGCGTCGCCGTCGCCATCGCGAACGATCTGAAGCTGCCGATCCGCTATGTCGGCGTCGGCGAAGGGCATCGACGATCTCGTGCCGTTCTCCGCCGAGGAGTATGTCGACGGCCTGTTCGAAGAGAAGTGGTGACGTGACCGACGCCGACTACATGGCCCGCGCGCTGTTTCACGCCGCCGCGGGCGCGGGCGCACGAGTCCGAACCCGGTGGTCGGCGCGGTCGTCGTGTCGCCGGACGGCGTCGTCGTCGGGCAGGGCTTCCATGCGCGCGCCGGCGAGGCGCACGCCGAGGTGCACGCGCTCGACATGGCCGGGGAGCAGGCGCGCGGCGCGACGCTGTACTGCTCGCTCGAGCCGTGCTGCCATACCGGCCGGACCGGGCCGTGCGTCGACCGGATTGTCGACGCCGGCATCGTCGCGCGTCGTGGCGGCGGTCGAGGATCCCGAACCCGCTCGTCCGCGGCCGCGGCTTCGCCTTCCTGCGGGCGCGCGGCATCGCCGTCGAGGTCGGCGTCGAGCACGCGGCGGCCGCGCTGCTCAACCAGCCGTTCTTCACGCTGATGCGCGAAGGGCGGCCGTTTGTCACGCTGAAGGCGGCGATCAGCGCTGGACGGCTGCATCGCCGAGGCGCCGGGCGTGCGGACGGCGCTGACCTCGGACGCCGCCAATCGCCACGCGCATCGCATCCGCGCCGAGGTCGACGCGATCGGCGTCGGCGTCGGCACGGTCCTCGCCGACGATCCGCTGCTGACGGCGCGCGGCGCGTACCGCGAGCGGCCGCTCACTCCGCGTCATCTTCGACCGGCACTCTGCGCACGCCGCCCGACGCGCGCGTGCTCTCGACACGCGACGCCGGGCCTGTCATGATCGTGACGACGGCCGAGGGCGCGGCCCGGGCGGCGGCCGCGCAGCGCGCTCGAGGCTCGCGGCGCAGATCTCGTCATCACGGATGGCACCCTTCGCTCCAGCCTGCAGGCGCTCGGCGCTCGCGGCGTCAGCTCGCTTCTGCTCGAAGGCGGCGCCGGCGATTCACGAGGCGGCCTGGGACGAGGGCGTCGTCGATTTCGTGCGGCTCTACGTGCACGCCGCACGTGCTCGGCCCGGGCGGTTGAAGTTTCTGAACGGCCGGCAGTTTTCGCCTCGCGACCTGATCGACTCGCGAATCGAGCCGCTCGGGCCGGACGTGCTGATGGAAGGTTATGTTCACGGGCCTCGTTGAAGCGGTCGGGAAGATCGTCGAGTCGAAGCCGACGACGCGGCGGCGTGCGCCTGCGCATCGCCACGCCGCTGGCGGCGGAACTGTCGCCGGGCGACAGCCTCGCGGTCAACGGCGTCTGCCTGACGGTGATCGTGGCGGCCGGCGACAGAAATCCACGCCGACGTCGGGCCGGAAACGCTGCGCGTGACGACGCTCGGCGCGACTCGCGCGCAACGGCGCTCGTCAATCTCGAACGGCCGCTGCGCGCCGACAGCCGGTTCGGCGGCCACTTCGTGCAGGGCCACGTGGACGCGCGTCGGCCACATCGAGGAGCTGCGCGCCGACGCGGACTTCCACTGGCTGACGGTCAGCTTTCCGCCGGCAGCTGGCGCCGCTACATCGTGCATCGAGGGCTCGATCGCGGTTGACGGCATCAGCCTGACCGTCGCCGGTCTGGGCGACGATCGGTTCGACGTGCAGGTCGTGCCGTTCACGCTCGAGCACACGAACCTGCAGCCGCGCGCAGGTTCGCGACCGCGTCAACCTCGAATGCGACATGGTCGGCAAGTACGTCGTGCGCGCGGCGGAGCTGGCCGGGCTGTCGCTCGACCCGGTGCGCGCGGGCCAGGTGAGGCATTGATCCATGATGACAAAGATGAAGATCGCCAAAGGCGCCCGCAAGGCGCACGGTCCGTTCGCCCGGATCGAGGACGCCGTCGAGGCGTTCCGCGCCGGCCGGATGATCATCGTCGTCGACGACGAGGATCGCGAGAACGAGGGCGACCTGACGATCGCGGCGGAGAAGGTCACGCCCGAAGCGATCAACTTCATGGCGCGCCACGGCCGCGGGCTGATCTGCCTGTCGATGACGCCCGAGCGGCTCGACGAGCTCGAGATTCCGCTGATGGTCTCGCAGAACACGTCGCGGTTCGAGACCGGCGTTCTGCGTGCTCGATCGAAGCGAAGGGCCGGACGACGACCGGCATCTCCGCGGCCGACCGCGCGGCGACCGTGCTGGCGGCCATCGATCCGGCGACGCAAGCCGTCGGATCTGGCGCGGCCCGGCCACATGTTTCCGCTGCGGGCCCGCACCGGCGGCGTGATCGAGCGCGCGGGGCAGACCGAGGCGGCGGTCGATCTCGCGCGGATCGCCGGGCTCTATCCGGCCGGCGTCATCTGCGAAATCATGAACGAAGACGGCACGATGGCGCGCGTGCCGCAGCTCGCGAAGTTCGCGAAGAAGCACGGCCTGCTGATGATCACGATCGCGGATCTGATCAAGTACCGCATCCGCACCGAGTCGCTGGTCAAGCGCGTCGCGTCGGCGAAGCTGCCGACCGAGTACGGCGACTTCCAGGTTCACGTGTTCGAGAATCAGCTCGACAAGCAGGAGCACGTCGCGCTGGTGCGCGGCGACATCGGCGACGGGCAAGGACGTGCTGGTCCGCGTGCACTCGTCGTGCCTGACCGGCGACGTGCTGCACTCGATCCGCTGCGACTGCGGCGCGCAGCTCGATGCGGCGATGGAGCGCATCGCCGCGGAAGGGCGCGGCGTCCTGCTGTACCTGAATCAGGAAGGGCGCGGCATCGGCCTGGCCAACAAGATTCGCGCGTACGAGCTGCAGGACGAAGGCTTCGACACGGTCGAGGCCAACGAGCGGCTCGGATTCAAGGCCGACCAGCGCGACTACGGCATGGGCGTGCAGATTCTGCGGGAGCTCGGCGTCCGGTCGATGCGGCTCCTGAGCAACAACCCGCGCAAGCTCGTCGGCATCGAGGGCTACGGGCTGTCGGTCAGCGAATGGCTGCCGCTCGAGATCCCGGCGTCCGACTCGACCCGCCGGTACCTGAAGACGAAGAAGGACAAGCTCGGGCACAAGCTCTCGTCTGTCTAAAGACCTGTATTGGGTCATTTGGTCATTGAGTCATCGGGTCAATGACCCAATGAATGACTGACTCGATGACCCGATGACTCGATGCCAGACTAAATTTACCGTTTGATATACGATAAGCGTTTGCGCTAGAGCACGTTAGCGCGTCTGCCGGGGTGGCCCGGTCCTGAAAACGCGATGTTCGATTCCCTGAGCACACGCCTCCAGGACGTCTTTCAAGTCGCTGCGAGGCCAGGGGCGGCTGACGCCCGAGAACATCGAGGCCGCGCTGCGCGAGATTCGTCTCGCGCTGCTCGAGGCGGACGTCAACTTCAAGGTCGTCAAGGCGTTCATCGACCGCGTGCGCGACCGGGCGATGGAGGCAGGACGTCCTCCGCAGCCTGTCGCCGTCGCAGCAGGTCGTCAAGATCGTCCGCGACGAGATGCTGGCGCTCTTCGGCGATGCCGAAGGCGGGCTGCCGGCGACGAAGCAAGCGGCCGCGCGTCGATCCTGCTGCTCGGGCTGCAGGGCGCGGGCAAGACGACGACGGCGGGCAAGCTGGCGAAGTGGCTGACGAAGCAGGGGCAAGCATCCGCTGCTGGTCTCGACCGACGTCAAGCGGCCGGCGGCGATCCAGCAGCTGAACGTCGTCGCGCAGAAGGCGTCGGTGTCGGGTGCACGATCCGGCCGGGCGAGCTGGACCCGGTCGCGCGCGCGAAGGGCGCGCTGGCCGAGGCGACGAACCTCGGGTTCGACGTCGTCATCGTCGACTCCGCGGGCCGGCTGCACATCGACGACGAGCTGATGACGGAGCTCGTCGCGATCAAGGACGTGACCGACGCCGTCGGACCTGCTCTACGTCGCCGATGCGATGACCGGGCAGGACGCGATCAAGAGCGCCGGCGAGTTCAACCGGCGCGTCGGCGTGACCGGCGTCGTGCTGACGAAGCTCGACGGCGATGCGCGCGGCGGCGCGGCGCTGTCGGTGGTGTCGGTCGTCGGCGTGCCGATCGCGTTTGTCGGCAGCGGCGAGCGGCTCGAGGATCTCGAGCCGTTCCATCCGGATCGCGTCGTGTCGCGCGTGCTCGGCATGGGCGACGTGCTGTCGCTCATCGAACGCGCCGAAGCGGCGATCGATCGCGAGGACGCGCGAGCGGCTCGAAGAGAAGATTCGGGCGAACGAGTTCACGCTCGAGGATTTTCGCGATCAGCTCAAGACGATCCGGAAGATGGGGCCGCTCGAGCAGATCATGGGGATGCTGCCCGGGATGGGCAACCTCAAGGCGCTGGCGGAGAACAAGCCGGACGAGAAGCAGATGGCGCGCGTCGAGGCGATCATCGGCTCGATGACGCCGGACGAGCGGCGCAAGCAGCACATCATCAACGGCAGCCGCCGCAAGCGCATCGCGAAGGGCAGCGGCACGTCGGTCGAGGAAGTGAATCGGCTGCTGAAGCAGTTCGTGCAGATGCAGAAGATGTTGAAGCAGCTCGGCGGAATGGCCGGGCTGGCCGGCGGCGGCAAGAATGCGCGCCGCCGGGCGATGGAGATGCTGCGCAACCGGCGCTAGCGCCGGGCTCGACAGTGCTCGGGCGGGTCTCAGACCCGCCGACTGCGGCGGGCTTAGACCCGTCGACGATCATGCGCAGCGTAATCTCGGTTCGGGTGCGAGCCTCGAATCGTATTCAGGAGAGTCACGATGGTTGTCATTCGTCTGCGTCGGGCAGGGTCCAAGAAGCGTCCGTTCTTCCGCGTCGTCGTCACCGATTCCCGCGCCGCCCGCGACAGCAGCTTCGTCGAAATCCTCGGACACTACAATCCGCGCACGCAAGCCGGCCGTGGTCAAGATCGACACAGGAGCGCGTGAGCTACTGGATCGGCAAGGGCGCGCAGCCGTCCGACTCGGTGCGGACGCTGATCGCGCGGCATCTGACGCCGGCGCCGCCGGCGGCGGTCCCGGCCGCGGCAGAAACGCAAAGTGAGCGCCGTCAAGCAACGTCGTCGAGGTGCTGGCGCGCGCGCTGACCGATCGGCCCGACGAGGTGCAGGTCGTCGAGTCCGAGCACACGCGGCACGACGCTCGTCGAGCTGTACGTCGCGCCCGGCGAGCTGGGGCGGGTGATCGGCAAGCAGGGACGCACCGCCGCCGCGCTGCGCACGCTGGCCGCGACGGCCGGCGAGAAGGAAGGCAAGACGGTCACGCTCGAGATCCGCGACGGCAGGCCGTGACCTGGGACGAGATGGCGGTGGTCGGGCGCATCGCCCGGCGCACACGGCATCCGCGGCCAGGTCATCGTGAATCTCGAGACCGATTTTCCGCACGAACGGTTTCAGGACGGTGCGGCGCTGTTTGTCAAACGGCCGTCGGGTGCGGTGGACACGCTGACCATTCACGACGGTCCGGTTTCAGCACGAGCGGCCGGTGATCGGATTCGCGGGCGTGGACGACATGAACGCCGCCATCGCGCTGGCGGGCCTCGAGCTGCGCGTGCCGGTCGAGCGAGCTGGCGCCGCTGCCGCCGGGCACGTTCTACCGGCACGATCTGGTCGGCTGCGTCGTGGAGACGCCGGACGGCGAGCGTGTCGGCGTCGTGACGGCGGTCGAGGGGACGTTGGGCGGCAGCCGGCTGGTCGTCGCGACGCGAGCGCGGCGAAGTGCTGGTTCCGCTCGTCGCGGACATCTGCCGGGTCGATCGACCCGGCGGCGAAGCGGATCGTCATCGCGCCGCCGGACGGGCTGCTCGAGTTGAACGAACGGCGGGCATGAGCATGCGGTTCGACATCGTCACGATCTTTCCGGCGATGGTCGAAGCAGGCGCTGCGGCGCCGGCATCGTCGGCCGCGCGATCGAGCGCGGCACGCTGGACGTGCGGGTGCACGACCTGCGGGCGTTCACGACCGATCGGCATCGCGTCGTGGACGATGTGCCGTACGGCGGCGGGCCGGGGATGGTGCTGAAGCCGGAGCCGCTGTTTCGGGCGCTCGACGCGATCGAGCGACGGAGATCGGCGCGGCGCCGCGCGTGCTGCTGACGTCGCCGCAGGGCACGCGGCTCACGCAGGAGGTCGCCGAGCGGCTGAGCCGGCGCCGCAGCTGGTGCTGCTGTGCGGCCGCTACGAAGGCGTCGACGAGCGGGTGCGGTCGCGGGTCGACGAGGAAATTTCGATCGGCGACTACGTGCTGAGCGGCGGCGAACTGGCCGGCGCTGGTGATCGTCGACGCGGTGGCGCGGCTGGTGCCCGGTGTGGTGGGCGACGAGCAGTCGGTGGCGGACGATTCGTTCAGCCGCGGGCTGCTCGACTTTCCGCACTACACGCGGCCGGCGGAGATCGACGGCGGCGCGGCAGGGCAGACGGGACCATATCGGACGCGTTGCAGGTGCCCGACGTGCTGTTGTCGGGCAACCACGCCGAGATTCGGCGGTGGCGGAAACGGGAGGCGTTGGCGCGCACGCTGGCGCGGCGGCCGGACCTGCTGGACGTCGGCGGCGCTCGACGACGAAGAACGGGAAATTCTGCGCGAGTTCGATCGCGCAGCACGGGCAGAAGTAGGGCAGAGAAGGAGCAGGACAATGGGCGCCATGGAACTCGTGGAGAAGTCGCAGCTGGCCGAACGGCCGGCGATGAAGTCGGGCGATACCGTCCGCGTGCACGTGAAGGTGCGCGAGGGCGACAAGGAGCGCATCCAGATCTTCGAGGGCGTCGTCATCGGCCTGCATCGCGGCGGCACCCGCGCGTCGTTCACCGTCCGCAAGGTGTCGTTCGGCCAGGGCGTCGAGCGCATCTTCCCGCTGCACTCGCCGACGATTCAGAAGGTCGAAGTCATGCGGTCCGCCAAGGTCCGTCGCGCGAAGCTGTACTACCTGCGCGATCTGAAGGGCAAGGCGGCGCGCATGAAGGACGTCGGCCAAGGGCTAGTCCGACCGCAGGCTCCGCCCGATGGTCCGTGTTCCGGCCATCGCGCACGCTGGAGAACGCGCTGCGGCGCGTCGGCTTCTGCCATGTGGCCGGCGTCGACGAGGTCGGGCGCGGGTGTCTGGCGGGGCCGGTGGTGGCCGGCGCGGTCATGCTCGATCCCGATCGCCACATCCCCGGCGTCAGCGACTCGAAGGTCGGTCCCGGCGGACGAGCGCGAAGAGCTGTTCGAGGAAATCACCGCCCATGCGGTCGCGTGGGCGGTCGCCTCGGCCGATCCCCGCGAAATCGATCACATCAACATCCACCAGGCATCGCTGACGGCGATGCGCCGGGCCGTCCTGGCGCTCGCGCCGCTGCCCGACATCGTGCTGGTCGACGCGTTCCGCGTGCCGGAACTGCCGATGGCGCAGCGCGGCGTCCCGCACGGCGATCGCCGCTGCGCCGCGATCGCCGCGGCGTCGATCGTCGCCAAGGTCATTCGCGATCGCCAGATGATCGAACTGCACGGCCTCGATCCGCGCTACGGCTTCGACCGCCACAAGGGCTACGCGACCGCCGATCATCTCGACGCCGTCGCGCGCTTCGGCTACTCCGACGCCCACCGCCGCTCGTTCCGGCCGCCAGACGCTGTTTGATACGATTGGCTGAGCCGTGCCTATCGATCGCGCCGCCACGCTGAGAAATGCCGAAAAACTGCTGCGGCAGGGGAAGCTCGATCAGGCGATCGCGGAATACCGGCGCGTCGTCGACGAACACCCGCGCGACTGGAACACCGGCAACATCCTCGGCGATCTCTACTTGCGCGCGAATCAGACGGACCACGCCGCCGAACTGTTCGTGCGCAGCGCCGACGTCCTGATCGCCGAGGGATTCCTTCCGAAGGCCGGCGCGCTGTACCGCAAGATCCTCAAGCTCAAGCCGGACGACGAGTACACGCTCAGCCAGGCGGCGGACATCGCCGCGAAGCAGGGCATTCTCGTCGACGCCCGGAAATTCCTGAACGCGATTGGCGATCGTCAGCGCGCGCGCGGCGATCAGCAGGGCATTCTCCAGACCACCGTCCGGCTTGCAGCGCTCGATCCGGCTGACTACGAGCAGCGGATGGCGGGCGCCCGCGCCAGATTCGAGCTGGGCGACCACGCGGCGGCCGTTGCCGATCTGCAATCGATGGCGAGGGAACTCGTCGAGGCCGGTCGCGCGCCCGAGGCGCTTGACGCGCTGAGGGAAGCGGGCCGATTCGACCCCGCGAACCTGGACGTCACGGCGCAGCTCGCCGAAACGCTCAGCGCAGCGGGCAGCACCGGAAGCGACGAGGAAGCGCAGGCCCTGGTCGCGCAACTCGCCGATGCGGCGGTGGCGCGTGGCGACTGGAACGCGGCCGCGGCGTCGCTCGAGGAATTCCTGGACAAAGCCCCGGCGAACATTCCCGCGCTCATGAGACTCGTTGAGATCTGCGTGGACGGCGGCCTCGACGATCGCATCGACCGCGCCCAGGCGCGGCTCGCCGATGCCCACATCGCCCGCGGTTCGGCGGCCGAGGCCCGATACATTGCCGAGGATCTCGCGCTTCGCGATCCGTCCGACACGGTCAGGCGCGCACGCTGGCGGCAGGTGCTGGAGCTGACTGGCGAGCCCGATCCCGATGCGATCATCGAGGAGCGGCTCAGCGCCGCCGCCGCGGGGGCCGAGGAGCATAGCGAGGCAATTGCCCCGCCCGAGGCTCCGTCGGCGGTGAGCGAGGTCGATCACCGGCCCCCCAGACGGTCGTCCCGCCTGCGGCGATGCCTGCGCCGCCGGCGCCTCCAACGGCGACCGCACGGGCGCAGAACGTCGAAGTGGATTTGAGCGTCATCCTCGACAACATCCGCCGCACCGATCTCTCCGCCCTGCCGAACGATCTCGACAGCGTATTCGCCCAGATGCGGGAGGAAGCGTCGCGTCGCCTTGAAATGGACGAAGGCGAGCAGGATTTTCAGCGCGCGATGGCGTTCTACCACGCCGGCAAGTTCGACGAAGCGTTTCCGGCGCTCGAGCGGGCCTCGCGCACCGCGCATCATCGCTTCGACGCGGCGCTGGCGCTGGGACGGATCTGCCGTGCGCGCGGGCAGACCTGGCCGGCGATCGAGTGGTTCGAGCGCGCGGCCCAGGCGCCGGCTTCCTCGGTGGACGAAGGGCATCGCCTGCTGCTGGAACTTGCCGACCTGCTCGAATCGGCCGGCGAGACAGCGCGCGCCCTGGCGATCTGCCTCGAGCTCCAGGCCGACGCCGGCTCATTCGAAGACGTGGCCGCGCGCGTGGAGCGGCTCGTCAAGGTTCAGGCTCTTGGGTAACCACGTGCTGCGCCGGCTCCTCTTCGTCGCATTCTTCATCGAAGTCGGACTCCTCCTGGTGGTCCTCCCGTGGTCCACTTTCTGGGAGCGCAACTACTTTGCGTCGCTGTGGCCGGTGCTCGTCCCGCTGCTCACGAACAACTTTGTGCGCGGCGCGGTCAGCGGTCTCGGCGTCCTGAATCTGCTTGCTGGTCTGTCGGAGCTCGCCCCTGTCTTCGCGCCCCGCGAATGATCCTGCACCTCGTCACGGATCGCCGCCGGCTGACCGCCGGCGCAGATCCGCGAAGCGGACCCGACGTCGGCCCGCGAGTGCCTCCTGACGCAGACCGATTACGCGATTGATGCCGGCATCGACTACGTGCAGGTTCGCGAGCCCGATCTGGGCGGCGCCCTGCTCGCCGACCTCGTGACGGAAATGGTCAGGCGCGCGCGCGGCAGCCGCACGCGGATCCTCGTGAACGACCGGCTCGATGTCGCGGTCACGTCCGGCGCGCACGGCGTGCATCTGCGCGGCGATTCGATATCCGTCGCCGAGGCGCGCCGCCTCGCCCCTCCGCCGTTCATCGTCGGACGGTCCGTGCACAGTCTCGAGGAAGCCGCCGCGGCGGCCGACGCCGACTATTTGATCGCCGGGACCGTCTGGAGCAGCGCGTCCAAGCCGGCGGACCACGCGTTACTCGGACCGGAAGGCTTCAGCGGGATCGCACGTGCCGTACGAGCTCCCGTGCTGGCGATCGGCGGGGTGACCGTCTCGCGGGCACGAACCGTGGCGGCGCTCGGGGGCGCCGGGATTGCCGCGATTGGGCTGTTCATGAATGCATCGCCCGGCGCAGATTGTCGAGCCGAATCGCTCCGCGATATCGTCGCCGCGGTGCGCGCGGTTTGACACGTCCGGATCGCGCTAACATAACTGCGAACGTTCAGTCATGGCTGCCGAGCGTAAGTCCGAGAACTTCGGGACCCGGCTTCGTGAAGCGCGCGAGAAACGCGGCGTCTCCCTTCGCGAGATTGCCGAGGTGACGCGCATTTCCGTCCGCGTCCTCGAAGCGCTCGAAAAGAACGATATTTCCCATCTGCCGGGCGGCATTTTCAGCCGGTCGTTCGTCCGCTCGTACGCAGCGCAAGTCGGTCTCGACCCGGAGGTCGGCGGTCGAGGACTTCGTCAAGCAGTTTCCCCACGACACGGTCACCGCCGGCCATCCGGCCGCGTCCGGCGGAGACGATGTCGATTCGTTCGAGAGCGACAAGCGGATGGCGACGGTCGTCATCCGGCTGATCGCCGTCAGCGTCCCGCTGATCGTCCTGCTGGCGTATTTCGGCATGTCCAGGGGACGTCCGGCCGTGGCGCCATCCGGCGCGGCGAGTGCCACTGCCGGTGCAGAGACGCGCCGAGCGCGCGCCGAGTGAACGCCTCGTCGTCGAATTGACGGCGCACCGCGACGCGGTCGTGTCCGCCATCGTCGACGACCTGTCCGGCGGTCGATGTCCGCTTCGCCGCCGGCAACCAGCGCGTCTTCGACGCCGAGCGCCGGCTGTCGTTCACGGTCGACGATCCGTCGGCCATCGAGTGGAGCGTCAACGGGACGCCCGGCCGCGGGCTCGGGCCGGCTGGTACACCGGCCGCCGTCCACCTGACGCTCGACAACTATCGCGACTACCTGATCACACGGTGAGCCCGCCGACTCCGCTTCTCGATTTCTTCAAGCGCGGCGAAGTCGCGCGCGACGTCAAACTGCTGGCGGCCGCCGGCGCGTTGGCGCCGCGGGCCATCGAGCAGCTGTCGATTCTCGTGCTGCTGCTTGACGACGCCGATCCGGAGATCCGCTCGACCGCGCAGCAGACGATCGATCGCATCCCGGTCGAGGCGTTGGCCGGGGTGCTCGGGAGCTCCGACGTGCCGATTGGCGTGCGGGAGTTCTTCGCCGATCGTGGCGTATTCCCCGCGGAAATCCCCGCCATCATCGTCGATGAGCCGTTGATCGACACGGAAGCCGCCGAGGAAGAAACGGCGGATGACGAGAAACCTCTCGACGAAGAAGAGCGCTCGTCGATTGTTCAGAAACTTCAGAAGATGGGTTTCACGGATCGGCTGAAAGCCGCCGTCAAGGGCTCGCGCGAGGTCCGGCAATATCCTCATCCGCGATCCGAACAAGATGATTGCGGCGTCCGTGCTGAGCAGCCCGAAGCTCTCCGAGCAGGAAGTCGAGTCGTACGCGCGCATGACCAACGTCTCGGAAGACGTGCTCCGGATCATCGGCAGCAACCGCGCCTGGACCAAGAATTACGGCGTCGTGTTTTCGTTGTGCCGGAACCCGAAGGCGCCGATCGCGCTGTCGCTGAATCTCCTGAACCGTCTGAACGACCGCGACGTGAATACGCTGTCAACCGACCGCAACATCCCGGAGCCGCTCAGAACCGCGGCGCGACGCAAAGTCGTCATGGGACAGCAGAAGCGCTAGGGCAGGTGGGGCGGGTAGGGCGGGTAGGGCAGGTAGGGCAGGTAGGGCGGGTAGGCGGGCAGAGCTTCGTGAATCAGCGTTCTGCTGACGCTTATCAGCGTTTGCCGCGCTTGCCGGCCCTACCAGCCCCACCAGCCTTACCTGCCCCACCTGTCCTGCCGCCCCACCCGCCCTTGGCTTGCTCTCCCGCGCCCAGTCCTTGCGCATCTCGGCCAGGCCTTCCATGAAGACGGTCGCGCGCTCGCGCTCCTCCTCGGAGTGCATCGACTTGAGCAGATCGAGCGCCTTGGCGAGGTCGTCCTGGATCGTGTGCTTCGTCGCCTGAAAGTACAGGCGGCGGATTTCCGCGATCTTGTCGTCGGTGGACAGCATCTTGAGCGGTGTCATCGTCGGTTCCGGCGAAGAAGAGCACGGAATGCCTCGAACGGCCGTGTGTTCAGCACGTCGTCCGGCTCGAGCCAGGCGCGCCGTGCGACCGTCACGCCCCACGCGAGACGCCCTGAGCTCGTCGCGCGAGTGTGCATCGTGGAAATGATGATCCGGACACCGCGCTCGCGCGCGAGCCGGGCGTTGACGTCGCTGAGATCGAGGCGATTGACGCTGGCTGTTGATCTCGAGGGCGACGCCGTGTTTCGCAGCCGCTCCCACGATCGCGTCGAGATCCAGCGCGTAGGGGGCGCGCGCGAGGATCTTCCTGCCGGTCGGATGGCCGATGACGTCCACGTGCGGATTGTCGATCGCCCGGAGGATGCGGTCGGTCATCTGCTGGCGATCCTGGTTGAAGCCGGAATGAACGGACGCGACCACGATGTCGAGGGCCGCGAGGCAGTCGTCGGCCAGGTCCATGGTGCCGTCGAGGCGAATGTCGCATTCGACGCCGGCCAGCACCCGGATCCCTTCCTCGCGGTCGAGCGCGCGAATCCTGGCCGCGTGCGCGAGGGCGCGCTTCTCGTCCATGCCATTCGCCATGGCGAGCGACTGGCTGTGATCGGTGATCGCGATGTATTCGTGTCCGGCCTCGCGCGCGGCCCGCACCATCGCGCGGAGATCGTCGTGCCCGTCGGTCTCCGTCGTGTGCATGTGCAGGTCGCCCTTCAGGTCGCTGCGAGCGACCAGGCGGGGGAGCGCGCGGCCGACGGCTGCGTCGATCTCGCCGCGGGCCTCGCGCAATTCGGGCGCGACCCACGCCAGCCCCAGCGCTTCGTAGATCCCCTGCTCGGTGTCCCCGGCAATCTTGACGTTGTCCTCGTTGCGAAAGAGTCCGTACTCGTTCAGCTTCAGACCGCAGCCCGATGGCGCGGTCGCGCAAGGCGATGTTATGCGCCTTGGAGCCTGTGAAGTACTGTTCGGCCGCGCCGCGGCTCTCGGCGGGGACCAGGCGCAGATCGGCCTGAAGCCCGCCGCGCATCAGCACGCTCGATTTCGTCTCGCCCTGGCCGAGCACCCGCTCGACGGTTGGATACTCGATGAACGCCGACATGATCGACTGGTCGGCGCCTGACACGAGGATGTCGATGTCGCCGCAGGTCTCGCAGCCGCGGCGCAGGCTGCCGACCGGAGCGATCTGCGCGGCCGGATACAGTGCCTGCAGAATGCGCCACGATCGCCCGCGCGACCGCATCCGTCGTCGCCAGCAGATGGCGGCCGGCGTGCTGTTTCCGCTCGTCGATCGCCTTCAGGATGAGCGCTTCCTTCTTGGATCCCATCCCCTTGATCGCGCGCACGCGGCCGTCGCGCGCGGCCCGCTCGAGGTCGTCGAGCGTCTGCACGCCCAGCTCGCGATGGAGCATGGCGACCGTTTTCGGCCCGACGCCTTGCAGCCGCATCATGTCGAGAATCGACGGCGGAAACTCCGCCATCAAGCCGCGGTGATATTCGCGAGCCGCCGGTTTCGGCGATTTCGCGGATCCGCGCCGCCAGGTCCTTGCCGATGCCGGGAATTTCGCGCAAGCCGGTCGCATCGAGCGTCGCGAGCTCGTGCGGATGGTTGGCGACGATGTCGGCGGCGTTACGGTACGCGCGAATCTTGAACGGATTCTCGTTCTTGATCTCGAGGAGATCGGCGATCTCCTCGAGCACGCGCGCGATGGCGTGGTTATCCAACGTGCAGCCCCTCGGTCTCGATGTGATAGTCGAGCACACGCGCGCCGCCGGCGGCCAGCGCCTCGGCAATCGCCTGCCTCGCGGCGGGCGGACCATAGCAGAACAGGCAGCCGCCGCCCCCCGCGCCGCAGACCTTGCCGGCCGTGGCTCCGGCGGCCGCGGCCCGCTGCAGGAGATCGTCAATCGCCGGCGTCGTCACGCCAGGCGCCAGCCGCTTGCGATTGTCCCATTCGACGGCAATCTGCCGTCCGACTTCGTCCCAGTTCTCCTGTTCGAGCGCATGGCGCATTCGGACCGCGGTGTCGCGGATCCGCTCGAAGCAATCGAAGATGTGGCGGTCGCCGTCGAGATGCCGCTTGGTGATGTCCCAGTTGTTCGTACCGGAGTTGCGCGGCTCACCCGTGTAGGCGACGACGATGCGTTGTTCGAGCTCGAGCGGGTCGACGTCGAGCGCGACACGACCGATGCCGCCGACGCCCAGTTCAATCGCGGCGATGCCGCCGTAGAGCGCCGGACGATAGTCCTGGACGCCCGTGGGGACGTGGATCGTCTGGCATTCGACGTTCATCGCGACGCGGAGCAGATCCTCGGCGTCCGACGATGCGCCGGTGAAGCGCGCGAGGGCGCCGCAGGCGGCAATCGTCAGCGCCGACGAGCCGGCGATGCCTGCGCCGGCCGGCGCCTCGCCGCGTGTCGTGAGGACCGCGTTTTCGAGGCGGTAATGCTTCGCGAGCAGCGCGAGCAGCGGCAGCGAGCTGGCATCCGACAGTTCGTTCCAGTGCGTCGCCCGCATTTCGCGGTTCGTATCGATCGAGCGCAGCGTCAATCCGCTGTCGGCAGGTTCGATGCGCACGTGAGCGCGCAGGCTGATCGCCGCATTGAGCGTCGTCGCGCCATCGTGGAACAGATACAGCGGCCAGATATCGATCGTGCCACCGGCGAGATCGATGCGGGTCGGCGCCGAGGAGGCGAGCACGCGAGAATTATATAGGGTTAGAATTTGAGCGCTCATGTCACCCGCCGCGCTCCGCCGTCAGATCGGACAGCTGCTGATCGCAGGATTCAACGGCACGGCGATCCCGGTCGAGTTGCGGTCGCTGGCCCGCGAGTTCGGACTGGGCGGCGTGATTCTGTTCGCGAGGAACATCGCCGAACCAATTCAGGTCGCCGAGCTGTCGTTCGATGCGGCCCGGTTGACGGCCGACATGCCGGCGTGGGTGAGCGTGGACCAGGAAGGCGGGCGGGTCGCGCGTCTGAAAGCCCCGTTCACCGAATGGCCGCCGATGGCGACGCTCGGACGGAGCGGCGATGTGGCGCTGGCGGAGCGATTTGCCCGCGCGCTGGCGGCCGAGCTCAGGGCCGTGGGCATCACGCTGGACTACGCGCCGGTGCTGGACGTCCATACCAATCCCCGAAACCCGGTCATCGGCGACCGCGCCATCGCGGAACGGGCGGACGTGGTCGCGCGTCTCGGCGGCGCGCTGATTCGCGGGCTGCAGGCCGGGCACGTCGCGGCCTGCGGTAAACATTTTCCCGGGCACGGCGACACCAGCACCGACTCGCACCTCGAGCTGCCGCTCGTCGAGCATCCGCCCGAGCGGCTCCGCGAAGTCGAGTTCGCGCCGTTCAGGGCGGCGATCGAGGCCGGCGTGGCCACCATCATGACCGCCCATGTCCTCGTCCCCGCCCTCGACGAGAAGCGGCCGGCGACGCTGTCGCGCCGCATCGTGGCCGGCATCCTGCGCGAAGAGTTGAACTACGAGGGCGTCATCCTGAGCGACGACCTCGAGATGAAAGCGCTGGCGAACGACTATGCCGTGGCGGAATCCGCCGTCCTGGCGATCGGCGCCGGATGCGACGGCGTGTTGATTTGCTCCGGGGACACCGACACGCAGGCCGCGGCGCTCGAAGCGCTGGTCCACGCGGTCGAGGAGGAGCGGCTGCCGCTCGGCCCGCGTCGAGGACGCGCTCAAACGCCAGCAGCGCGCGAAGGAGCGTTTTCTGGCTGCGCCCGTCGCCGCCCGGCCGCTGGGGGAGAAGGCCCTCAGCCAGGTGGTCGGACAAGACGCGCATCGGCGGATCGCCGACGAGATGGCTCGTTTCGTGTGATGCTCAAGCCGCACGCCCTTCGCTCCGGCGATCGCCTCGCCATCGTCGCTCCGGCCAGCCATTTCGATCGCGAGGAGTTCGATCAGGGGATCGCCGAGATCCAGAACCTCGGGTTCGAACCTGTCTACGACGAGTCGGTGTTCGCGAAGAGCGACTACGTGGCCGGTCCTGCGTCGGTTCGCGCGGCCGCCATCCGGTCGGCGTGGCGCGACCCTTCGGTCGCGGGCGTCGTCGCCGTGCGCGGCGGCTACGGCAGCGCGCAGGTTCTGCCGCTGCTCGACCCGCAGGAAGCGCGCGCCGCGTGCAAGCCGTTTGTCGGCTACAGCGATCTGACGGCGATGCTCGGTTTCCTCAACTTCAACTGCGACATGGTCGCGTTTCACGGGCCCATGCTGGCCGGACGTCTTGGCAAGGGCGGCGACGGCTACGACCGCGACACCTTCGAGAAGGCGCTCTGCCGGGTCGCGCCGATGGGCGAGCTGGCGCCTCCCGGGCTCGAGACCATCACGCCCGGCGAAGCGAGCGGCACGCTCGTCGGCGGCACGCTGACGCAGGTGCTGGCGTCGCTCGGCACGCAGTACGAGTTCAAGCCGCCAGCCGGTTACGTCCTGTTCCTGGATGAAGTGGGCGAGCGGCCCTACCGCCTGGATCGGATGGTCACCCAGCTCCTTCACACCGGGCTGCTGGCACGCGCCAGCGCCGTGATCATCGGCGAGCTGCCGCGATGTGACGAGCCATCGGGCGTCGTGACCGGCAAAGGCGTCATGAAGGAACTGTTTGGAGACTTTCCCGGCCCGGTGCTGTTCGGATTTCCTTCCGGCCACACGACCGGTCCGGCGATGACGTTGCCTTTCGGCGTGACGGTCCGGGTCCTCTCGGCGCCGCATCCACGGGTGATTGTCGAGGAGACAGCCGTTCAGTGAGCACGCGCGTACATCTCATCGGCATCTGCGGGACCGCGATGGCCACGCTCGCGGCCATGCTGAAACGCAAAGGGACTGAACGTCGGCGGATCCGATCAGGACGTGTATCCGCCGATGAGCGATTTCCTGGCCGGTGAGGGGATTCAGGCCCTCAGCGGCTACAAGGCCGAGCACATCACGTCGGATCTGGAACTGGTGGTCGTCGGCAACGCCATTTCCCGCGGCAATCCCGAGCTCGAGGAAGTCCTCGACCGCAAGATTCGCTATTGCTCGCTGCCCGAAGCGATTCGCGAGCACTTTCTCTGGGGCGCGCGCTCGATCGTCATCGCCGGCACGCACGGCAAGACGACCACCACGTCCCTGACCGGGTGGCTGCTCCTGCACGGCGGTCTCGACCCGAGCGTGCTCGTCGGCGGTATCGCGCGCAACCTCGGCGAACAGGGATCGAGTTATCGCCTCGGTCAGGGGCGCGACTTCGTCATCGAGGGTGACGAGTACGACAGCGCGTTCTTCGACAAGACGGCGAAGTTCCTCAAGTACCTGCCCGACATCGCCGTGATCAACAACGTCGAGTTCGACCATGCGGACATCTACGCCGACATGGACGCGGTGACGCTCGCGTTTCGCCGGCTGGTCAACCTCGTGCCGCGGCAAGGGCTTCTGCTGATCGGCGCGGACAGTCCGGCCGCGCGCGCGCTCGCCGCGGCGGCGAAATCGCGCGTCCAGACGTTCGGCACCGGCGAGGACGTGGACTGGCAGGCGCACGACATCGAATCGGCGGGCGAGATGACCACGTTTCGCGTGCGCCGGAACGGGTTGCCGTTCGGCGAATTCGTCGTTCCGCTGGTAGGCGCGCACAACGTCCGGAACGCGCTGGCCGCGCTGGCCGTGGCGACCGACGTCGGTGTGGACTCGGAGCGCATCCGGACAGGGCTGCGCGAGTTTGCCGGCGTCAAGCGCCGCCTCGAGATCATCGGCACCGTCAAAGGCGTCACGGTGTACGACGATTTCGCGCATCATCCGACTGCGGTCGCCGAAACGATCGCCGGTCTTCGCGCATCGCATCCCGGCTCGCGCATCTGGGCCGTCTTCGAGCCGCGATCGGCGTCGTCGTGCCGCGCGGTCTTTCAGGACGATTTCGCCCGCGCGTTCGCGGGCGCCGACGAAGTGATCCTCGCCCCGGTGTTTCGATCGTCCCTGCCCGAGGATCAGCGGCTGTCGATTCCCCGGCTCGTGCACGACCTCCGGTGCAACGGCCAGTCGGCGAGGGAAGCGGCTTCGATCGACGACATCATCGAGACGATCGTCAGAGACCACCGCTCCGGCGATCTCGTGGTCCTGATGTCCAACGGCGGATTCGGCGGGATTCATCGCAAGCTGATACAGGCGCTTGACGTGAGGACGTCCTGCCGCATCGTGACGGCCGGCGACGCCGCGGTCATCGTGCAATTCGACGAGCGCATCGATGCGGCCGTCAACGCCCGCGCGATCGCGATGGCCGAAGCGCGATCGAGCGCGCGTCCTTGCCGGGCGTGCGCGATGTCGTGCCGGCGTACCGGTCGGTCGCCGTGTATTTCGATCCGTTGCAGACGGACACGTCACGGCTTGCTCGAGCGTCTGGGCGACCTCGCGGATGCGCTTCCGGCGTCCGCCAGCCTCCGCCGGTGCGACCGTTCGCGTGCCGGTGTGCTACGGCGGTGAATTCGGCCCGGATCTGCCTGATGTCGCGCGTTTCGCGCAGTTGTCGGAGGACGAGACGGCCCGTCTCCATGCTGCGGGCGTCGTATCGCGTCTTCATGCTCGGATTTCTGCCGGGATTCGCGTATCTCGGCCCCGTGCCGGCGCAACTCGCGGTCCCCAGGCGGCGCGGTCCCGCGCGCCAGGGTTCCTGCGGGATCGGTGGCGATCGCCGGCGGCCAGACTGCCGTCTATCCGTTCGAGACGCCGGGCGGCTGGCAGGTCATCGGCCGGACACCCCTCAAGCCATTCGACGCCGGCCGCGATTCCGCCTGCCTGTTCAGCCCGGGCGATCGCGTGGAGTTTTACGCGATCGAGCGCGCCGAATTCGACACGCTCGCTGACAGTGGGCGGCGGCCGGCATGATCCCAGGTTCTGTCCACGTGCTTCGGGCCGGGCTCCAGACGACCGTGCAGGACGAAGGGCGATGGGGCTACCAGTCGCGCGGTGTGCCGGTCGCCGGCCCCATGGATCCGTTTTCGCATCGTCTTGCCAACGCGCTCGCCGGGAATCCGCGTAATGCGGCGACGCTGGAGGTTGCGCTCACGGGTCCTGAACTCGAATTCGATGACGAGCGGGTGGTCGCGGTGGCCGGCGCGGTGTTCAGCCTGTCGGTCGACGGGCAGGAGGTGCCGCACGAGCGCCCGTTTGTCGTCGGCGCGCACGGCCGCCTGCGCTTTGGCGCGCGGACGACGGGCGCTCGCGCGTATGTGGCGGTCGCCGGAGGGTTCGACACGCCCGTCGTGCTCGGCAGTCGCTCGACCCACGTTCGCTGTCGTATCGGCGGCTGGCAGGGCCGGGCGCTCGCTCAGAGGAGATCGTCTTCCCCTCGGACCGCCTCACCCTGTCCGCCTTACAGGTCATTCCGGTGTCAGATGGGTGTCTGACACCCATCTGACACCCATCCGGTCCACGCCGGCTGGACAGTTGCGGGTCATGCCCGGACCAGAGTCGGACCGCTTTCTGCCGTCGGCATTCGAGGCTCTTCAGGCCGGAACGTACGTGGTCGCGAATGATTCCGATCGGATGGGATATCGACTGACCGGCCCCGCGGTTCTGCCGTCGAAGGCGGACATCATCTCGGATGCCACGCCGTGCGGCACGCTGCAGGTCCCGGAATCGGGCCAGCCGATCCTGCTGATGGCGGACTGCCAGACGACCGGCGGCTACGCGCGCATGGGCGTGGTGATCCGCGCGGACCTTGGTATTGCCGGCCAGGCGGCGCCCGGTGACACGCTGTCGTTTTGCGTCTGCAGCCAGAAGGAGGCGCTCGCCGCGTCGATCGCGCGCGAACGGCAACTGATGGCGATCGAGGCGCTGAATCAGTGACCGATCCCGGTCTCGCGCTCGCCGAAGCGTTCGGTGCGGATCGCGTGCGGCGGGACGTTGTGCTGTCGGATTACACGACGTTCCGCGTCGGCGGTCCCGCGGACTGGCTGATCGAAACGCGTTCGAGCCGCGAGATCGTCCAGGCGCTCCAAATCGCGCGCGACAGCGGAATGCCGGCGACGATTCTTGGCGGCGGCTCCAACGTGCTCGTGGCGGACCGAGGCGTGCGCGGACTGGTGATCCGGCCGCGCGGCGGCGACGTGCGAACGCTGGACGAGACGCGCGTTCGCGCGGATGCAGCCGTCACGGTCAACGGACTCGTGCGCTGGACGATCCTGCGCGGCATGGCCGGACTGGAGGCGTGGGCCGGGACGCCGGGCACGGTCGGCGGCGCCATCTTCGGCAACGCCCATTTCGGCGGCCGGCTGATTGGCGACCTGGTCACGGGCGTCGAGCTCGTGACGCGCGATGGAGTGGTTCATGCACTGACCGCGAACGACATGGCGTTCGGTTACGATCGCAGCCGCTTGCAGGACACCCGAGAGGTATTGCTGTCGGCGGATTTCCGCGTCGGTCCCGGCGACCCCGCGATCCTCCGGCAGACCGCCCGCGAATCGCTCGCGTTCCGTAAACGCACCCAGCCGCTGGATACGCCGAGCGCCGGATGCGTCTTTCAGAATCCGGCACGCGGGCGCGACACGGTTCCGGAAGGCATTCCGTGGTCCGCCGGCGCGCTCGTCGATCGAGCCGGCCTCAAGGGCTACCGAATCGGCGGCGCCGCCGTGTCGAGCACCCACGGCAATTTCATCGTGAACGACGGCTCGGCCACCGCCAGCGACATCCATCGCCTCATCGAACACTGCCGTCACGCCGTTCACGAACGATTCGGTGTCCAATTGCGAGAAGAGATCGTCTATCTCGGCGACTTTGAGTCCGGCCAAAGCCGAGCGCCCAAAGCCTAGAGCCCAAGTCGAAGCCCGAAGCCCGAAGCCCGAAGCCGACAAGTATCAACTATGTCCTCACTCCTGATCGAAGGCGGTCGCCGGCTCTCCGGAACCGTGGAAGTCGAAGGAAACAAGAACGCCGCGCTGCCGCTGCTCGCCGCATGTCTGCTGACGACGGAAGAGTGCGTCCTGACGAATGTGCCTCGCATCCTCGACGTCGAGGTGATGTGCCGGCTGCTCACGGACCTGGGCGCGCATGTCGAAGGCGTCGGCACGACGACCTTGCGCGTCCGGTGTCCGGAGGTCGTCAAGGACGAACCGAACCCCGCGCTCGTCGGACGCCTGCGAGGTTCGGTGCTGCTCCTCGGCCCGCTGCTCGCGCGCATCGGCCGCGCGCGCCTGGCGCCTCCCGGAGGAGACTTTCCCGGCGCGCCGGACGATTGCGACGCATCTCGACGCGCTCATCGCCATGGGCGCGCGGGTCGTGGACGCGCCGGGGCACGTGCTGGAGGTTCCGGCCGGCCTCAAGCCGACGTCCATCTATCTCTACGAGGCGTCGGTCACCGGCACCGAGACCGCGCTCCTGGCCGCAGCCGCCGCGCCGGGCGTCTCGGAAATCCGCCACGCGGCGTGCGAGCCGCACGTCGTCGAACTCTGCGAGTTCCTGAAGAAGCTGGGCGCGAACGTCACCGGCATCGGGACGCCGACCGTCCGCGTCGAAGGCGGCGGCAAGCTGGGCGGCGCGTCGCACACGCTGTGGGGCGACTATATCGAGGCGGGCAGCTGGGCGGTCGTGGCTGCGGTGACCAAAGGCGAGATCGAGGTCCGCGGCGCGCGCGCGGCCGACATGGAAGTCGTGGCCGCGGTGCTCAAGCGGCTGAACGTGAAGTGCGCCATGGACGGCGACGTGTTCCGCGTCGAGCGATCGACGCCCGAGGCGGCCGGCCGCATCACGACCGGGCTGTGGCCGGGATTTCCGAGCGACCTCGTCAGCCTCGTCACCGTGCTCGCGACGCAGGCCGAGGGCCGCACGCTGGTCCACGACTGGCTGTACGAATTGCGGCTCTTCGCGCTGGAACAGTTGAGCGGGATGAGCGCGGATCTGTTCCTCTGCGACCCGCACCGCATCATCGTCACCGGACCGCGCCGCCTGCGCGGCCGGCCGCTGGACAGCCGGGATCTCCGATCCGGCATGGCGCTCATCGCCGCGGCGCTGGCGGCGGAAGGGGAGAGCCGGATCGCGCCGCTCGAGACCGTCGAGCGAGGCTACGCCCATCTCGTCGAGCGGCTGCGCGGACTGGGAGCGAAAGTCGAGAAAGTGGACTAGCGGTTGCCGGGCGGCGGCTGCGTTGGAGGCAGCTGCGTTGGCGCGGGCTGCGCGGGCGGGGGCTGCGCCGGCGCGTTCGGGGGCGGCTGTATCGGTTGCACCGGCCGCTGGCGCTGGCGCCGGCGCCGCGTTCGGCTGTTCCGACAGGGCGCTGGATCTCGATCGGCGTCGGCAGCTCGGAGACCGGCGCGACCGAGTCGCGTCCGACGCGGAACGCACGCAGGTCCTCTTCTTCGACGTCGAGCACGCGCACGATGTGCGGCGTCAGCGTCAGGATGATGTCGGTCTGCGTCGTTTCCGTTCGCGAGTGCGCGAAGATGTGCCCGACGAGCGGGACGTCGCTCAGCCCGGCCACGCCTTCGACCACGCGCCGTTCATCGTCGCGAATCAGCCCGGCGAGCATGTTCGTCTCGCCGTCCCGCAGGCGGATGACCGTGTTGATCTCGCGGTTGCCGAACGTCGGCAGCCCGCCAAAGCCGGTGCCCGAAATGCTCTGGACCGCGACCTTCAGCGCCAGCGACACCTCGTCGTTGTGATGCGTGCGCGGCGTGATGTCGATGTTCACGCCGATGTTCTGGTAGTTGAACGAGGTGATCGGCTGCTGCGGCGTGCCGCCGGTGGCGATCGGCGCGAAGACGGTCACCGGGACCGGGATCTGTTCGCCGAAGCGCGCCTGCGCCGGCATGCCTTCGGCGGTCCGCAGCTGCGGATTCGCCAGCGTCCGCGTGTTGGTGTCGGTCTTCAGCAGCCTGTAGTAGAGCGCCGGAAGATTGGCCAGGAGAATGTCGGCCTGCGTCAGGTTCCGCAGCTTGGACAGCGTCAGCGTGTTCGTGGCGCCGCCATCGATGGAAATGCTGCCGTCGATGCCCGGGCGATCCCGGCGACGCCGGCTGCAGCCCGTACTCCTTGAGCCGCGTGCGATCGACCTCGAGCAGCTCCACGTCAATCACGACCTCGGGCCGCGCCTTGTCGATCGCGGCGATGAGACGGGCCGCCGCGGCGATCCGCTCGGGCGTGTCCTTGATCGTCAGCGCGTTGGTGGCGGTCGTCGGCGAGACGCGGCGCGCGTCGAGCACCAGCCGCATCAGATCCTGCGTCTCTTTCAGGTCGGCGTTGCTCAAGTAGAACGTGCGGACGACCTCTTCTTCGTATTCGCGCCGCTTGGCCGGCGTGTCGGGAATGACCAGGACCGTCTTGGGCGACGTGACATGGAAAAACGTGCGCGTGGCGTCGGCGACCTGGCTCAGCGCGGTTTCGAGCGACGCGTTGCGAAGGTCCACGGTGACGGGTGTTTCCCGGAACGTCACGTCGAACGCGAGGCTGATGCCGGCGAGGCGCGCGATCGCCAGGAAGACGTCGCGGCTGCTGGCGTCGCGGAAGATCAGCGAGGCCGGCATCTTCGCGTCGGACTGCAGGTCGAGGCCGAGCGGCGGCAGATCCCGCGTGCGCTCGACGATGGTCTGGAGCTCGGTCTTGCCTTCGCGCGTGACGGCGACGCGGGCGCGCAGTTGATTGCGCGTGTCGCGCAGCGCTTCGTCGATTTCGACGCTGCCGGGGTTCAGCTCGGAGGCGAGCTCGTACTCGACGAGCGCGGCTTCGAACTTCCCGGTGTTCGCGAGGCGCCGGCCCTTCTGGAAGTGTTCGGTGGCGGCGCGGACCTTGGCCCGCTCCAGGCCGAAGCGCGCGTTTCCGTCATCGGGGTTTTTTCTGAGCGCGGTCGTGTACTCGGCGACCGCGCGGTCGTAGTCCTGGGCATGCTCCGCGTCCTGGCCGCGGCGGAGCGCCGAGGAGGTCGCGCAGCTGGCGGCGGCCAGCCCGAGCGCGACGAGAACGAGCAGATGGCGCTTAGCGCCGGCCGGAATCAGTAACAACATCAACCCCGCGTGGCATCGTAAACGCGAATTCCTTATCGGACGGTCCGACGTTTTCCTTCAGGTTCGTGAAGGCAAAGGTCGAGATGCCACCCTGAGCGTCCGTCGCTTCCAGGCCGCGAAGGGTCAAGCTGGTCCCATCAATCATCAGACGCAGCCAATCGTACTCGGCCTGTGGCTTGGTCGGTACAAGTTTTAGGGCCTTCGTCCCAGCGGGGAAGCCTGGCCGGGACCTCGGTCAGCGTGGATTGGAAATCACGGATGAGGTTGCCCTTGCCTGAGAGGAAGAGCGCCGGTCCGGAGGCGGTGTCGTCGGGCGGAACGGTGGTCACCGTCACCTGCTTGTCCGCCGGCACGTAGTAGTACATCTTCAGTCCGTCCGAAACGAAGAGCTTCTTCTCGGGCGTGTCGTACTCCCACCGCATCTTGCCCGGTTTGCGGATGAGCATCCGCCCCTTCTCGGTCAGCTGACGCTTCACGACGCCGCCCTTGTAGGTCTGGACGAAGTCGGCGGAGAAGTCGCGGATCGTGTCGTACTTCTTCTGGAGCGCCTGGGCGAGCTCGGTGGCCGTGGGATCAGCGGCTCTGGGCTGCACCACTGCGGCGCACGCGGCGATCAGGACGACGCCCGCGCGTGTCACAAGTCTCATGAACTAACGGTAGCACGTACGCTGAACCTTGTCGGTGCTGGGGTGCGTAGGTGCGCAGGTGCTTAGGTGCAGTGCCGGGGTGCTGGTGCGGTGCTCGGGTGCTTAGGTGCTTGGGTGCTTAGGTGCAGTGCCGGGTGCTTCAGTGCTTCGTGCTTTAGTGCTTCAGTGTTAGCCGGTGACGCGGTGCAGTGCACGTCCGCACCAAGCACCCGGCACGACGCACCGCACCCCGCACCCACGCACCTCGCACCAACGCACCGTCTAGTGTCGTTTGTCCTGTATCCACGCGAGGACCGCGGACAGCGGTCTCGTGTTGAGCACGTGCCGCGGCTCGACCCAGCCGCCGCGTGCGAGGCGAATCCCGGTGTCCATTTGCAGGCCGAGCATTTCCGTGCGGTGGCAGTCGCTGTCGATGGTCAGCGTCACGCCGGCCAGCTGCGCCCGCAATGCGAGCACGCTATCGAGGTCGAGATGTGACGGCGCGCCGTCGATTTCGAGGGCCGTGCCGGTTTCGACGGCGAGCTCGAACAGCCGATCGAAATCCAGCTCGTAGCCCGGACGCGTCGGGAACACGCGGTTGGTCGGGTGCGTGACGATCGACACCCGGGGATGACGCATGGCGCGCTCGTAGCGGTCCAGCAGTTCGTCCGGCGACTGGCCCGCGCGGTCGTGCAGCGAGGCCAGGACAATGTCGAATTGCTCGAGGATTGCGTCCGGAAAATCCAGGCGGCCGTCGGGAAGAATGTCCACCTCGCAGCCGTGCAGGATGGCGATCTGCGGATAGCGCTGCCTGATCCTGGCGATCTCGTCAGCCTGCTTCGCGACCGCGTCGATTTCGAGATTCCGGACGGCCGCGGAGCTCTGCGAGTGGTCGGTGATGGCGAGGTAGTCGTAGCCGAGCGCCACGCAGGCCCGCACCATGTCTTCGACGGAGTCGCGTCCGTCGCTCCACCGCGTATGCATGTGGAGATCGCCGCGGATGTCGTCCCGGGAGACGAGCGCCGGAATGCGGTTCAACCGCCCGCGGGCGAGCTCCTCGCCGCCGTCCCGGATTTCCGCCGGGATGAACGGCAGTCCGAGCGCCGCGTAGATCTCCTCTTCGGTTGACGCCACCCGCCGCTCGCCCTCGAAGAGTCCGCCGCGCGACAGGAGCAGGCCTCGATCGGCGGCGTACGCGCGCAGCGCATCGACGTGCCACGTGCTGCCGGTGAGATCCAGGAGCGTGGCGCCCGCGGCCTCCGGCGACGCGCAGGTGACGCTGATCGCCGCGCCGTCGCGGACGAATTCGACCCGATCGGATACCACCGTGACGCTCACGCCGGCTATCTCAAAGACCTGACGGCGCACGCGTTCGGGATCGTCGGTGCACACGACGATCTCGATACGGTCGATGAGCTCCGCACCGCGGCGCAGTCCGCCGGCGGGCGTGACCCAGTAAACGCCGGCGGTCGTGCGGAGTCCTGTGAGAAAGGGTTCGGCGATCGCGGCCGCGCGCCCAAGCGGAATAGGTGGCGCGGGGGCCGGAGGGGTGATCAAAGGCAGCCGGACTAGCCCTTCAGCGCTCCTGGTTCGGGCGGCGCCTGTTTCGGGGCGTCCTTCGTTTCAGTCGGCATCTTCCCGTCAAGCCATTCGACGATCCCGCCTTTGAGAGCGGCGGCGCGGAAGCCCTGGCGAATCAACGCAGCGGCCACGCTCGTGCTCGCGAGCTCGTTGGGATCCGAGTCGTAGACGACGATGTCGCGGTCGCGAGGTAGCGGGGGCGTCGGGCCTTCGCCGATGTAACGAATGGCGCCGGGCAGCCGCACGGTGCTGTGCTCGTACGGGTACTTGAGCCGCGCGTCGATGATGACCGGCGGCGTGCTGCCATCGAGTTGCTGTTTGAGATCTTCTTTGGAAATTCGGGGGACGGCCACGGCCGGTATTGTCCCCGCGCGGTCGCGGTGGTGTCAACCGCCGCGCGCCGGGCCGGTGCGGCGCACAGCCGGCGCGCGATCGGGCGGCTGATTGCGTTGACAGGCATTTCACCTGCGACATAGAGTTTCTTACCCAGCCTTGGTCAGTGATCGGACCGCATGACCGGAAAAACCATCGGCAAGTACAGATTCGTCGAGGAACTCGGCCACGGCGCCCTGGGCACCGTCTACCGAGCCGTCGACGAAAGCCTGGGTCGCCCGGTCGCGATCAAAGTCCTGCACGTCGATGCGAGCAACAGCGGCCTGGTCGAGCACTTTCAGTCGGAGGCGGCGACGCTCGCCGCGCTGAATCATCCGGATATCGTCGCCTTCCGCGAATTTCAACGCGTCGATGCCGACCTCCTGATGGTCATGGAGTTCGTGTCCGGCGAAACCCTCGAGCAACTGGCGATTCGGTGCGGGCCGCTGCCGCCCGAGCGTGCCGCGTACCTGGTCGCGCAGCTTCTGGGCGCGCTCGAAGCGGCGCACAAGGCGGGCGTCTTCCACCGCGATCTCAAGCCGTCGAACGTCATGGTCACCGACCAGGGCAGCGTGAAGGTGACCGATTTCGGCATGGTCCGCGTGGCGACGGCCGATCAGATGACCGCCGACGGCTTTACGCTCGCGACGCCGTCGTACATGGCGCCGGAGCAACTCGTCGGCCGGGACGTCGACGCGCGCGCGGACGTCTACTCGGCGGGCGTGCTGTTCTATCGTCTCTTGACCGGCCATGTCCCGTTCGAAGCGCGCAACCCGCTGGACATGGTGCGCAAGCAGCTCGAGGACACCGCCACGCGCGCGCAGAAGTACCGCCCGGATCTTCCCGGCTGGACGCAGGCCATCCTGGACCGCGCGCTGGCGCGCGCCCCGGACGATCGATTCCCGACCGCCGACTCGTTTCGCGCGGCCCTGCTGGCCGCGATTAGCGAAGCGACCGAGACGACCGGCATCTATCCGACCGTCGCGGCTGCCGAGCGCGCCGCCGCTGACGCACATCACGCCCGACGCGGTCACCGCCATCCTGTCCGTGCCGGCTGCCGAACCGCTCACCGTGCCGACGCGGCCGTCGCGGCACTCCACGCCTCCGCCGTCGATTTCGCCGGTGCCGGCGACGTTCGCGCCCGCCGAGACCCAGGTCGCCCCGCCGTCGATGGCCACCGGTAAGACGCTTGTCCTCAAGAAAAACCAGTTCGCCGCTGCCGGCGCGGTCATTGCCGGTCTGGTCGTCCTGCTCATCGTCCTCGCGATCATCGTCCTGCGGCGTCCCGCGACCGCCGTCGTGACGGCGCCGGCGAGTTCATCGACAGCCGCCGCACCGGCGCCCGAACCGGCCCCGGCACCGGTCGTCGTCGATACTCCGCCGCCCGCGGCGCACCGCGCCGCCCGTCGAGATCTCCGCGCCGCCGCTCGTGCTGCCTCCCGCAGCTGCACCGGCGCCGCGGCCGGCGCCTGCGCCCGCGCCGCGCCTCTGGCCGCCGCGCCGATCCCGGCGCGGAAAATGGACCCGACGCCGTTTCGCTTCGAAGCGAAGGCGGTTGTTGCCGACGGCGACAAGCGGCGCGAGCGCGATGTCTTCGTGACCCTGGCCGACGGCACCGTGACGGTGAAAGAAAAAGACAAGGCGGACAAGGCGCTTTATGTCGTGCCACTGGATACACTGGTGGGCCTGACGTACTCGAATTCAAAACAACCGCTGTGGAACTCGCCGGATGGCCCGGCCGAAGCCATGCGCGTCGAAGGCGGCGCGTTTGGCTTCCTCAAGGGAGGCGAGCGCAACTGGTTTGGCCTGCGTACCAGGGAATCGCTGCTGGTCGTCCGGGTTGACGATGATGCCGTCGGTCGGGTGAGCGAGGGCCTGCAGACGCACACGGGGCTGACGCTCGAGCGGCTGAAGAGTCCGAAGGACTGAATCGCCCTTGTTCAAACTCACCTTCATGGACGGATCTGTGCCGCGCGCGCACCAGCTGCGCGAGGGGGAGACCGTCATCGGCCGCGCCCCATCCTGCGACCTGGTGATTACCGCGCCGCTGATGTCGCGCCAGCACGCGCGCGTCCGTGTGGAACCCGGCAAGAAGGTCTATCTGCGGGACGCCGGCAGCACCTACGGGACGACATTCAAGGGCGTCAAGCTGACCGGCGAGCAGGAACTGTCGCCGGGCGACAGCTTCACGCTCGGTCCGGTCACGCTGACGCTCGATCGCGAGGTTCACGAGAGCGAAGTGCTCTCGGAGAACCACCAGATCTTCGAAGAGTCGGGCACGATCGTCAAACGCCTCGACCAGCTCGAACTGCCGCCGTCGGCCGTCCTCGCGCCGTGCCGACGCGCCCGCGCCCGCGGCTGCGCCGAAGGCCGCGCCGACGCCCGGGCGGGCCGTACCGCAGCCGGCGGCCGTGACTGGATCGGCGCCGGCTGTCTCGGCCGCAGCGCCGCAGCCGTCCCTCAGAATGGCCGCTACACCGTCTGCTGAACGGCGGGCCGGTGTCGATCGCCGCAAGGGCGATCTGGGCCGCCCTGCGGGAGATCGCCGATCGGGCCGCGATCGCCGCGGCGGCCGCCTGCTCCGGCTGCTCACCGAGATCAGCAAGACGCTGGTCACGCTCCAGCCGCTCGAAAAGGTCCTCGCTCGCGTCGTCGAGCTCGTGTTCGAAGTGGTGCCGGCCGAGCGCGCGTTCCTGCTGCTGCGCGATGCCATCGATCAGCCGCTCAGCGCGCGGGTCATGCGCAATCGCGACGGGTCGACGCCGACCAAGGTGTCGATCAGCCGCACCATCGTCAACGCCGTGATGCGCGACCGGGTCGCGATGCTCGCGAAGGACGCGCTCTACGACACCCGGCTGCACGCCTCGGACAGCATCCAGTCGATGAACGTCCGTTCGTTCATGTGCGCGCCGCTCTGGAACCAGAACGACGTGATCGGCGTGCTGTATTGCGACAACCCGCGCAGCAAGAAGTTCATCACCGACGATCTCGAGGTCTTTGCCGCGCTCTGCAACTACGCCGCGGTGGCCATCGAGCAGGCGCGGCTGTCGCTGACGCTCCTCGAGGAAACGCGCCGGCGCGAGCGGCTGACGCGTTATCACTCGCCGGGCGTGATCAACCGCATCCTGCAGGAAGGCGAGGCCGAAGGCGCGTTCGTCGCGCAGGAGCGCGATGTCTCGGTGATGTTCTGCGACATCGTCGGCTTCACGTCGATGTGCCAGCACGCCGAGCCGCAGCAGATCGGCGACCTGCTGAACGATTTCTTCGGCCGCATGGCCGAAGTGATCTTCGAGCACGACGGCACGCTCGACAAGTTCATCGGCGATGCGATTCTGGCGGTGTTCGGGGCGCCGTTCGAGCAGGCCGATCACGCGACCCGGGCGGTCGGCGCGGCGCTGGCGATGCAGCGCGAGCTGGTCGCGCGCGAACGCCGAAAATCCCAATCGTGCGCTGCGGATGCGCATCGCCATCAACAGCGGCCGCGCGCTGACCGGTGACATCGGATCGCCGAAGCGCCGCGAGTTCACCGTGCTCGGCGACGTGGTCAACACCGCGTCGCGGATCGAGTCGCAGATCGCGCAGCCCGATCAGATCGTCATTTCCGCCAACACGCGCGACCGGATCGGCAGCGCCTTCGAGCTTCGCTCGCTCGGCGGCAAGACGCTGCGCGGCCGGGACGCCGCCGCTCGAAGTGTTCGAAGTCCTCGGCTGACGCGTCAGGATTGGTCGCCGTCGAACAGCGCGCTCACGGATTCGCCGCCGTGAATGCGCCGGATGGTTTCGCCGAGCAGCGGCGCCACCGAGAGGACGCGCATATTGGGGAGGCGTTTCTCCGGCGCGAGCGGCACCGTGTCCGTGGTGACGATTTCGGTCACGTCCGTCTGCGCGCGCAGCCGCTCGATCGCCTTCCCGGTGAACAGTCCGTGCGTGCAGGCGATCGTGATATTCCGGACCTTCCGTTCGCGCAGCTTCGACAACACCTCCACCATCGTCCCGCCGTTGGCGATTTCGTCGTCCAGGACGATGACGTCCTTGCCGTCCACCGGCCCGACGATCGAGTCGATCACGACCTTGTCGTCGGCCAGGCGCTGCTTGCTGGCGGCCGCGACGGGGAGTTTGAGCGATCGCGCGAAGTGTGACGCCGCCTTGGCGTTGCCGAGGTCGGGCGACACGACGATGGTGTCCTTGAGATTGCGGCGGCGGAAATGGCGCGCGAGCACACCGAGCGCGTTCATGTGATCGACCGGCACACTGAAGAACCCGTGGACCTGCGGCGAATGCAGCGTCATCGTCAGCACGCGGTTGGCGCCGGCGGTCACGAGCAGATCGGCGACCAGCCGGGCGGCGATCGAGATCCGCGGTGCGTCCTTCTTGTCGGAGCGGGCATACGCGTAGTGGGGGATGACCGCCGTCAGCCGCGCCGCTGATGCGCCGCGAGCGGCGTCCAGCATCAGCAGCAGCTCCATCAGATGCTCCTGCACCGGCGGCACGAGCGGCTGGACGATGAAGACGTCGGCTTCGCGGCAGTTCGCCTTCAGCTGCGCGCCGAGGCAGTCGTTGCTGAAGCGGGTGAGGCTGGCGCGCGACACTGGCGTCCGCAGCCGCTTGCAGATTTTCGCGGCGAGCTCCGGGTGCGCTTTTCCGCTGAACACGACGATCTTTTTCATGGGGTATCCACCGGGCGTCGAAAGGGGCCTAGAAGATAACACTGGATTGGGGCCTGGATCGGCACGCTGACGTGACAGCGTGAGTCGAGAATCGGAGGAGGAACCTTCGCGTGGAACGAAACGAAGATTGGTGGACGGCGGGAGGATCGAACTCCCGGCCTCCGCATTGCGAACGCGGCGCTCTCCCAGCTGAGCTAGCCGCCCACTCGTTTGAAGATGACGCTTGGCGGACACTTTCGTCCGTCTCGCGAACAAACAGTTTAACACGCCGTTTTCAACCCCAGCAACCTGCGGCCGATGTCCTGATATAGTCGAGTATGGCTCCCATTTCGCGAATCGGCGTTCTCACCGGCGGCGGCGATGCCCCAGGCCTCAACGCGGTCATCCGAGCGGTCGTCAAATCCGCCAACAATAGCGGCATCGAGTGCCTCGGCCTCGAAGACAGCTTCGACGGCCTGCTCGAACCGGACCGATCCCGCATTCTGACCCCGCGCGACGTCCGCGGCATCATGCGGCTCGGCGGCACCATTCTGGGCACCGTGAACCGCGGGAACCCCTTCGCCAACTCGATCCAGACCTCCGAAGGCGCGAAGACCTACTCGGACCGCGTCGTGGAGATGTTCCACAAGATGGGACTGGGCGCGCTCGTGGTGATCGGCGGCGACGGGACCCTGGCCATCGCGCAGCAGTTCGCGGAGCGCGGAATCCCGATCGTCGGCGTCCCGAAAACCATCGACAACGACATCGTCGGCACGACGAACTGTTTCGGTTTCGACACCGCGGTGGCGTTCGCCACCGACGCCATCGACCGCCTTCATACCACCGCTGAAGCACACCGGCGCATCATCGTCGTCGAGGTGATGGGGCGCTACGCCGGCTGGATTGCGCTGTATTCGGGGGTCGCCGGCGGCGCCGACGCCATCCTCATTCCGGAAATTCCATTCGATCTGTCGCTCGTCGCGGATTGCCTGCGCGAACGCGACAAGCTGGGCGCGCATTTCAGCATCGTCGTCGTCGCGGAAGGAGCATTTCCGAAGGGCGGCAAACTGGCGCTGCTCGAAGAGGCGCACGACGGGCACGCCGAGCGGCTGGGCGGCATCGGCGCGACGCTGTGCGATGCGCTGGGGCGGCTGGCGAAGAAAGAAACGCGATCCGTGGTGCTCGGCCACCTGCAGCGCGGCGGCGCGCCGACCAGCTTCGACCGCGTGCTCGCGACGCGATTTGGCGCGAAGGCGGTTGATCTCGTGAAGCAGGGCGACTTCGGGACGATGGTCGCCTTCGCTCCGCCGGACATCGTTGCACGCCCGCTCGACGAGGTCGTGGGGCGCATCAAGACCGTGCCGCCGGACTCGGACCTGCTGCTGGCCGCAAAAGCGCTCGGCGTGACGTTCGGGGACTGACGGCGGGGCTCAGAGGACGTCGAGGTATTTGAGCGCGCCGCCGGTATTGAACAAGACCACCGACTCGTCGCGCTTGATGGTCTTGTCCGGCCACGAGAACCTTGATGGCGGCGAGCGCGGCCCCGCCTTCCGGCGCCGCGCTGACGCCTTCTGCGCTGCCGATCGCGATCATCCCTTCGACCATTGCCTGGTCGGGGACCGAGAGGGCGGTGCCGCCGCTTTCGCGCACCGCACGGAGGATCAGGAAGTCGCCGATCGCGCGAGGGACGCGCAGGCCGTCGGCAATCGTCGACGCGCCTTCCCACATCGGCGCCTTCTCGGCGCCCTGCTGAAACGCCCGCACGATCGGCGCGCAGCCGTCCGCCTGCACCGAGATCATCCGGGGCCGCCGCGTGCGCGGCATCCACCCGATGGTCTCCATTTCCTCGAACGCCTTCCACATGCCGACCATGCCGGTGCCGCCGCCGGTGGGGTAGACAATCCAGTCGGGATACGACCATCCGAGCTGTTCGGCGAGCTCGTAGGCCATCGTCTTCTTCCCCTCGATGCGGTACGGCTCCTTGAGCGTCGAGACGTCGTACCAGCCGAGCGGTCCGCCGCGTTCCGCGGCGATGCGGCCGGCGTCGGTAATCAGCCCGTCAACCAGCGTCACGTCCGCGCCGTAAAGGCGGCACTCGCGCTCGAAGGGCGGTTTCACGTCGCGCGGCAGGAAGACCTTGGCCGCCAGTCCGGCTTTGGCTGCGTAAGCGGCCATGGCGTTGCCGGCGTTGCCGGCTGAGGGCACCGAGAGCGTTTCGGCGCCGAGATACTTGGCGCGCGTGACCGCCGCCGACTGACCACGGGCTTTGAACGAGTTGGTCGGGTTGAGCGATTCGTCCTTGATGTACAGGCGATCGAGGCCGATGGCCGCGCCGAGGCGCTGCGCATGAAAGAGCGGGGTGAAACCCTCGCCGAGCGACACCGGCTCTTCGCCGTCGAAGAGCGGCAGCAGCTCGCGATAGCGCCACATGGTCGGTGTCCGGCCGGACAGGGAATCGCGCGACCAGGCGCGCGGCCGCCCGCAGATCGTACCGCGCGAGCAGCGGCGCTCCGCAGACGCACAGATGATGGCGCTGGCGCGGATCGAGCGTTGGCGCCCCGCACGGCACCGAACATTCCAGGTGGGAGAAATACGACATGCAGGGAATTGCAGACTTCAGATTGCAGATTTCAGATTGCATTGCAGATTGGAGAGTGAAATCTGAACTCTGCAATCCGAACTCTGAAATGTCATTTTCCGAGCAGCTCGGCGTCCTTCTTTTTCTGCAGATCGTCGATCTGCTTCACGTGGCTGTCGGTGAGCTTCTGCACCTCGTCGAGGCCCTTCTTTTCGTCGTCCTCGGAAATCTGGTGGTCCTTGAGGAGCTTCTTGAGGCGGTCGTTGGCGTCGCGCCGCACCTGGCGGATGGCGTTGCGTCCGTCCTCGGTCAGCTTGTGCACGTGCCGCGAGAGCTCCTTGCGCCGTTCTTCGGTGAGCGAGGGGAGCGGAATGCGCACCACTTTGCCGTCGTTCGACGGATTCAAGCCGAGGTCCGAGGCGCGGATCGCTTTCTCAATCGCGCCAAGCTGCGACGGGTCGAACGGCTGCGCGACGATCAGCGTCGGTTCGGGAATGGACAGACCGGCCAGCTGGTTGAGCGGCATCTTCGAGCCGTACGCCTCGACGTGGACGTTGTCGAGAATCGTCACCGACGCCCGGCCGGTCCGCACGCCCGCCAGTTCGTGGCGCACGTGCTCCATGCCCGCGCTCATCCGCTTGTTCACTTCGGCAAAAAGACCCTTGAGGTCATTCACATCCATCGTCTCAGTCCCTTACATTCCTTAATTCCTTAACTTCCCTACTTCCTCAATTTCAAGCGTCACCTAGGCCGTGACCAGCGACCCGATCGGCTCGCCCGTGACCGCGCGCTTGATGTTGCCGGGCGTGCGCAGGTTGAAGACCACGATCGGCAGGCGATTGTCCATGCACAGCGAGATCGCCGTGGTGTCCATGACCTTGAGGCCCTGCTCGATCACCTGCAGATACGAGATGCGCTCGAACCGCGAGGCGTCCGGGTGGGTCATCGGGTCGGCATTGTAGATCCCGTCGACCTTGGTCGCCTTCAGGATGACGTCCGCCTTGATCTCCATCGCGCGCAGCGCCGCGGCCGTGTCGGTGCTGAAGTAGGGATTGCCGGTGCCCGCGCCAAAGACGACGACGCGCCCTTTTTCGAGGTGGCGAATCGCGCGGCGCCTGATGAACGGCTCGGCGACCGCGCGCATCTCGATGGCCGTCACCACGCGCGTGACGACGTTCTGCTGCTCGAGCGCGTCCTGCAGGGCGAGCGCGTTGATCACGGTGGCCAGCATGCCCATGTAGTCGGCGGTCGCGCGGTCCATGCCGCGCGCGCTCGCCGCCACGCCGCGAAAGATGTTGCCGCCGCCGATGACGATGGCGGTTTCGACACCCATCCCTTGAATCTCGGCGACGTCCTTCGCGATCTGCGTCGCGACGGCCGGATCGATGCCGTAGGTCTGGCCGCCCATCAGGGCTTCGCCGGAGAGTTTCAGGAGGATGCGTTTGTAGACAGGAGAGGCGGGGGCGGTCACGGGGAGAGATTATAGATGGCTCTGGGCTCTAGGCTTCGGGCTCCGGGCTGCCGGGCGAGTCCTGCGCCAGAGCCCAAGTTCCAGAAGCCTGAAAGCCTGAAGCCCGGAGCCTAGAGCCCGAGCGCGTCTACTGCGCCGCGGTCTCGCCGACCTTGAGGCGCACGAACCGGGTGACCGTAATCTGCGTGCCCAGCACCTTGTTGGCCGCGGCGATGACTTCGGCCACGGTCTGCTTGGGATCGCGGATGGACGGCTGGTCGGGGAGCACGACCTGCGAGTAGTAGCTTCCGAGCTTGCCCTCGACGATCTTGTCGATGACCTGCGGCGGCTTGCCCGAGTTCTCCATCTGCGCCCGGTAGATGGCCTTTTCCTTCTCGAGCGCCTCGGCGGGGACGTGCGCGCGCGCGGCGTGGGACGGGCTGGCGGCGGCGATCTGCATGGCGATGTGCTTCACGAGCGACAGGAACTCCTCGTGGCCGGCTTCGGCCGGCGTCACCCCGCGCAAACTCAACCTGGACGCCAATCTTCCCCGGCGGGTGGATGTATTGGCCCGACGTAGCTGCCGCCCGTGTAGCGGACGAACCGCGGCACGGCCATGTTCTCGCCGAGCTTCCCGATGGCCGCGGCGACGAGCAGATGAACGGGCCCGTTCGGGATCCTTCAGCCAGGCGTCGTTGGCCGTGGCTGCCGGCCTTCTCGATCTCGGTGATGATGTCCGACATCAGCTTCTGGAAGTCGTCGGTGCGCGCGACGAAGTCCGACTCGCAGTTGACCTCGACGAGCGTGCCGCTGGTGTGGTCGGCCGACACACGATGACCGATGAGGCCCTCGCTGGTCGTCCGCCCGGCCTTCTTCGCGGCGCTGGCGAGCCCCTTCTTCCGCAGGAGCGTCGTCGCCTCGTCGAAGTTGCCGTTGGCCTCTTCGAGCGCCGACTTGCAATCCATCATCCCCGCGCCGGTCTGGTCGCGAAGCTTTTTCACTTCTGCTGCACTGACTGCCATAGGTCATCTCCGATGTCACGACGATCAACGCTGAGGTCGCGGAGCACGCAGAGCAATCGAGGTTGTCTGCTCTGCGGACTCTGCGTTATCTGCGTTGCCTCGTCGTGCTCTACGTACGAAAAAACGCCGGCCGCGGGGCCGGCGTCAGCAGGGAAGTTGCGTGCGCGGGCTCAGGCGGTCGCGGTGGCCGTTTCGCGCGGCCGACGCGGAGCGCGCGGGCCCCGGCGGCTCGGATCGTCGGCGCCGTCCTCGGAGGCGGCGTCGTCCTTCGCGGTCTCGCCTCATGTCGCGGCCGGCGATGACCGAGTCGGCAATCCGCGAGGCGAACAGGCGAATCGCCCGCAGCGCGTCGTCGTTGCCCGGGATGACGAAATCCACTTCGTCCGGATCGCAGTTGGTGTCGACGATGCCGATGACCGGAATCTTCAGCTTGCGCGCTTCGTCAACCGCGATCTTTTCCTTCTTCGTGTCGACGACGAACACCGCGTCGGGCAGGCGCGACATGCCGCGGATGCCTTCGAGGTTCTTCAGGAGCTTGCGGCGCTCTTTCTCGTTGCGGGCGATTTCCTTCTTCGACAGCGTGTCGTAGCGGCCGTCGGTCGCCATCGTTTCCAGATCGCGCAGCCGGCCGAGGCTGCGCTGAATGGTCGCGAAGTTGGTGAGGAGACCGCCGAGCCAGCGCTCGTTCACGTAGAACATGTTGCAGCGCTGGGCTTCCTCTGCAATGACGTCCTGCGCCTGGCGCTTCGTCCCGACGAAGAGAATCGTGCGACCCTCCGAGGCGAGGTTGGTAATGAACTCTTCGGCCGACCGGAACAGCTTGACCGTCTTGCCCAGGTCGATGATGTAGATGCCGTTTCGTTCGCCGAAGATGTATTCCTTCATCTTCGGATTCCACCGTTTGGTCTGGTGGCCGAAGTGAACCCCCGCCTCCAGCAGATCCTTCATCGCGATCGCGGCCAATAGTCCTCCTAAACTAGCGTTTGCTGAACTGGAAGCGCTTGCGCGCTCCGGCCATGCCGTATTTCTTGCGTTCCTTGGCGCGCGCATCGCGCGTCAGGAGTCCTTCTTCTTTCAGTTTCTTGCGCAACTCGAGGTTGTACGCGACCAGCGCGCGCGAGATGCCGAGGCGAACCGCGCCGGCCTGTCCCGACACGCCGCCGCCGGCGACCGTCGCCAGGATGTCGAACTTGTTCGGCGGTTTCGGTCAAGACGAAGCGGCCGGCGAATCTGGACGCGGAGCGCTTCGGTGGGGAAGAACGCGTCGAACGCGCGACGGTTCACGCTGATGGCCCCGGTGCCGGGGCGAAGGAACACGCGGGCGGTGGAAGTCTTCCGACGGCCGGTTCCGTAATACTGAGCTGCTGCCACGTTACGCGACCTCGAGCTTGGTGGGTTTCTGCGCCGCGTGCGGATGATCCGGACCGGCGTACACCTTCAGTTTTCGATACATGGCTTCGCCCATCTTCGTCTTGGGCAGCATGCCGTGCACGGCTTCTTCGACCAGCCGCTCCGGTTTGCGCTGACGCACGAGACGGGCGCGCTCTTCGCGCAGGCCGCCCTCGTAGCCGGAGTGCTGACGGTAGATTTTCTGGTCTTCCTTGCGGCCGCTGAGCTTGACGGTCGCCGCATTGACGACGACGACGAAATCGCCAACGTCGATGAACGGTGTGTAAGTCGGCTTGTGCTTGCCCTGCAGCAGACGCGCGGCCACCGTCGCGATGCGGCCGAGGACTTCGCCGTCCGCATCAATGACGTGCCAGCGGCTGTTTTCCGCGGCGTGCTGCGCCGTCGCCATGAACGTTGACATTCCCGAAAAGCCTCTCCGAGTGAAACCGTTGAAAGGGGACGCCTGTCCGGCAGGTCCAGGCAACGGTAAACCCAAATCATACGAGCAGTTCTGGGCACTGTCAAGGTGCGCGCGCCAGATACCGATAAGGCCAGACAGAGGGGTTGGCCGCGGCCAGGGTGCGAAAGCCACCTGCATCTTCGCACAGTTCTTCACGGCAGACCGGTACTGGCCAGCGTGCGAAACCGTGATCGACGCACGAAGTTGTAATTCGACTGCAGCGCCCGCCGCCGCCGCCGATTGCAAAAGTTGCCAGAAGGTGACGCCGATTTCTCGAAAAAGGCTCGAATTTCTGGGTGGTATTCGGTTTGCGGTAACCGGCACGCGCGCCGTTCATGCGCATGAAGCGGGCGAACAACACATGTTTGGGTTGACCAGATCAAAAGCAGTCGTCGGGCTCGACATCGGCTCGAGCGCCGTCAAGGCGGTCGAACTCAAGCCGTCCGGCAAGGGCTACAAGGTCGTCCGCGGTCGCCATCGAGCCGGTGCCCGCCCGACGCCATCGTGGACGGCGCGATCATGGACGGCGGCGCCGTCGCCGCGGCCATCCGCCGCGTCTTCGAGCGCAAGGCGTTCAAGACCAAGGACGTCGCCGCGTCGCTGTCCGGGCAACGCCGTGATCGTCAAGAAAATCAGCCTGCCGGTCATGACCGAGGCCGAACTCTCCGAATCGATCTACTGGGAAGCCGAACAGTACATCCCCTTCGACATCCAGGACGTCAATCTCGACTACCAGATTCTCGACCGCGGGCACCGGGCCTGACGTCGAAGGGCGCCATGGAAGTCCTGCTGGTGGCGGCGAAGAAGGAAAAGATCGCCGACTACACCGGCGTCATCACCCAGGCCGGCTGCGTGCCGGTCGTCGTGGACGTCGACGCCTTCGCGCTGCAGAACGCCTGCGAGGTGAACTACGGCCTCAGCGCCGGCACGGTCGTCGTGCTCATCAACGCCGGCGCCAGCGCGGTCAACATCAACATCCTCAGCGGCGATCAGTCGCTCTTCACGCGCGACATCTCGCTCGGCGGCAACGCCTACACCGAAGCCGTGCAGCGCGAGCTGAATCTCAGTTTCGAGAACGCGGAGCTCGCGAAGAAGGGGCAGCCGGTCGAGGGCGTCACGTTCGACGATGTGCGGCCGGTGCTGCACGCGATGACCGAGAACGTGCTGCTCGAGATTCAGAAGACCTTCGACTTCTTCAAGGCGACCGCCGCCTCCGACAAGATCGACCGCATCTTCCTCAGCGGCGGCGCCGCGTGGGTCGACGGCTTCATGCACGCGCTCGAAGAGCGCTTCGACGCGCCGGTCGAGATGTTCGATCCCTTCAAGAAGATCGCGTGCGACTCCGGCAAGCTCGGGATCGAAGACATCCAGCAGCTGACCTCGACGGGCGCGGTGGCCGTGGGGCTCGCGCTCAGGAAGGCAGGCGACCGGTGATTCGCGTCAACTTGCTCGGCGAGCGCCGAGCGGTCAAGAAAAAGTTCACCGTCGGCCTCGCCCAGAAGCTCACCGTCGCGTGCAGCTTCATCCTGGTGAGCTCGGCGCTGCTCGATCGGCTGGCGCTACTGGAGCACGGACAAGGCGTCGAAGAAGCTCGACGCCGACCTGTCGGCCGCGCAGCAGGAAACCGTCGCGTCTCCATTCGATCATCGCGCAGGTGCAGCAGTTCGAGCAGCGCAAGGCGCAGCTGCAGCAGCGCGTCAGCCTGATCGAGCAGCTGCGGAAGGACCAGACCGGTCCGGTCCACATGCTGGATCAGATCAGCCGCGCGCTGCCGCCGATGCTCTGGCTGACCGAACTCAAGCAGAACCCCGACGGCGAACGAGGTCCTGATCGACGGCAAGTGCACCTCGCTCACCGGGCTTGTCCGACTTCGTCGCCAACCTCGAAGCGACCGGCTACTTCCAGCGCTCGGTGGAAATCGTCAGCAGCGTCAGCGAGTCCGTCGACGGCGACCGGCGAGATGGTCAAGTTCCAGGTCAAGGCCGTGTTCAAGACCCCGGGCGATAAGGACGCCAAGCCCGCGCCCGCCGGCACGACCGCCAGCGCCGCGGCGCCGCGGAGCGGAGTGTAGCCGCCATGGATATCAGTCTCAGCAAACTTCCCTGGTACGGCCAGGTCGTCGCCTTCCTGATCCTCTCGGTGGTGGGCGTCGGCGCCTTCTACTACTACTACGAGATGCCGCTGCGCGCCGACATGGCCGCGCGCCAGCTGCAGCTCGACGCGCTGCGCGCCGACATCGACAAGGGCCTCGCGACGGCGAAGAAGCTGCCCGAGTTCCGCGCCCAGGTGGAGGACCTCGAAGCGCGCCTCGCGAACCTGCGCGCGGTGCTGCCGGAAGAGAAGGACGCGGCCGATCTGTTGCGCCGCATGCAGACGGTGGCGACGCAGTCCGAACCTCACCATCACCAGCTTCAAGCCGGCGGCGGTCGTGACCAAACAGTTGCACGCCGAGTGGCCGATCAACCTCGAGCTGCACGGCACGTATCACAACCTCGCGCTGTTCTTCGATCGGCTCGGCAAGTTCACGCGCATCGTGAACATCAGCGGCCTGGACGTGAAGGGCCGCGACAAGTCGGACTCGAACGCCACCATCTCCGCCACGTGCGTCGCGACGACGTTCGTGCTGCTCGACAAACCCAATCCGCCCAAGAAGGCCGAGGCGAAAACGCAAGCGCCTCGCCAAGAAGGTGGCCTGACATGCGCACGCTGCTCACGAGTCTCTTTCTCGCGTCGCTGACCGCGGGCTGCACGCCCAGGTCCATTCGGCCCCGGCGACGGCCGCGGCTCCGAACTCGGCGTCGGCCGTCGACCGCGCCGCGCGCCCGCCGCACCGTGGCGGCGCCGCCGCCGGCGACGACTACGCGTACCGGCCCGACGGCCGGCGCGATCCGTTCTCGAGCCTGATCGGCACGGGGCCGGATGCGCACGCCCCGACGCGGCGCAACGACGGGCCGGCCGGATTCATGGTCGGCGACATCTCGGTGCGCGGCGTCATGCAGAGCCGCGGCGCGCTCGTCGCGATGGTGCAGGGACCGGACAACAAAACGTATCTCATTCACCAGGGCGACAAGCTGGCCGACGGCGTGATCAAGAACGTCACGCCGCAAGGGCTGGTCGTCGTCCAGGACATCAGCGATCCGCTTTCGGTGCAGAAGCAGCGAGAAGTCCGCAAGCTGTTGCGGTCGCTCGAGGACGCGAAGGAGTAACTGTGACGAGGGGCCCCGCCCTGTTCTATCGCTCTCGCCCTGGCCGCTACGTGGGGCACTGTGTCCCGCGCCGCCGCCGGCGCAGGAAAAGTCTCCGAAGCCCGGCTCACCGCCATCACGTCGCGGGTCAACGCGCATAGCGCGTCGCTCACGATCGAGGCCTCGGAGCCGGTGCCGTATGTCGCGACCCGACCCGATCCGTTGACGGTCGTGCTCGAACTTCCGAAACGTCGCCGCCGACAGCCTCGGGGCGATCGCCAAGCCCGATCCGAAGGGCCCGATCGCCGGCGTGGATCTCGAGTCGGTCGATTCGATGGGCGCGCAGGTCTCGCGCGTGCGCATCTCGCTGTCGCGGCCGCTCGCGCATCACGTGCGCAGCTCAGCGCAACACCGTCGTCGTCGATTTCGACGGCATCGGACAAGGGCCGCCGTTTGTGATGCCGCCGGCCTCGCGCCAGTCGGATCAGAACGCGCCGCGCATCGAAACGCCGGCGGTCGATCCGATCGCGGCGCTCGGGCTGGGCCTGGCCGAACAGGCCGCGCCCGCTCAGTCGCCGACGGCGGCTGCCGCCAGTCCGGCGGTCGCGCGTCCGTCGACCACCTCCGGTCCCGCAGCGGCCATGCTGCCGGCAGCCGCGGCGGCCGGGCAGGACCAACCGGTCTCCTCGCGCAGCGGGTCGCGCGCGTTCACCGGCACGCCGGTCAGCCTCGACTTCCAGCAGGCGGATCTGCGCGCGGTGCTGCGCGTCTTCTCCGAAATCAGCGGGCTCAACATCGTCATCGACCCGGCCGTGCAGGGCATCGGTTGACGTCGCGCTGAAAGACGTGCCGTGGGATCAGGCGCTCGACATCATCCTGCGCGCCAACAAGCTCGGCTACCTCGTCGACGGCACGATCGTCCGCATCGCGCCGCTGAGCGTGCTGTCCGACGAAGAGTCGCAGCGCCGCAAGCTCGCCGACGAGCAGGCGCTCTCCGGCGAACTGAAGGTGCTGACCAAGACCCTCAGCTACGCGAGAGCGGAGGAGCTCGCAGCCGCTTCTGACCAAGAGCGCCCTGTCGCAGCGCGGCACGGTGCAGGTCGACGCGCGCACCAACACGCTGATCATCTCCGACCTCCCGGAGCGGCTCGACGACGCGCCGAATCGCTCATCGACACGCTCGACACGGCGCAGCCGCAGGTGGAGATCGAAGCGCGCATCGTCCAGACCAACAAGAACTTTGCGCGTCAGCTCGGCGTCAACTGGGGATTCAACGGCCGCGTGGATCCCGCGCTCGGCAACACGACCAACCTGGCGTTCCCGAACAACGGCGCGCTCGGCGGCCGGCTCGGACCGACGCAGGGGCCGACCAATCAGCCGACGGCGGTCGGCCTTGGCGTCGGCGCGGCGACCAGCGCCGTCGGCCTGGCGCTCGGCTCGGTCAACGGCGCGTTCAACCTGGACGTCGCGCTGAGCGCCCTCGAGTCGTCCGGCAACGGGCGGATTCTTTCGACGCCGCGCGTGTCGACGCTGAACAACGTCGAAGCCGAGATGACGCAGGGCGTCCAGATTCCGTTGCAGACCATCGCCAACAACACCGTCACGGTCACCTTCCAGGACGCGGCGCTCACGCTGAAAGTGACGCCGCAGATCACCGCGTCCGGCACGGTCATCATGAAAGTCTCGCTCGAGAATTCGACGCCGGACTTCAGCCGCGCGGCCGGCCCGGCGGCGATTCCGCCGATCAACACCCAGCGCGCGCTGACGACGCTGCTCGTCAACGACGGGCAGACGACGGTCATCGGCGGCATCTACACGAGCAACCAGGACAACAAGAGCGATCGGACGCCCGGTCTCGGTCAGGTGCCGATCATCAATTGGCTCTTCAAGCGCGAACAGGTCCGTGACGAAAGCAGCGAGCTGCTGATCTTCATCACGCCGCGCATCATCAAGAGCTAGGGATCGAACATGACTTCCCATCTGCGCCACTTCAGCAAGCTTCTGGGCATCGCGGCCGTCGTGTCGGCGTGCGTCTCGTGCGGCGACGTCGTTCGGAGCGGCAAGGCTCGCCGGTTCTGCTCGTCATCGACAAGCTGACCGCGTCGCGCGGCGGCACGTCGACCGGCACGGCGAGTGGCATTCGCTGCAACTCCGACGTGCTGACCATCGTCACGTCGCCGGCGCCGTGCTCGGCGACGGCGCCGTGCCCGACCGTGTTCAACGACTCGGGCAGCGTCGACGCTGCGCATGGTGTTGAAGGACATCGGCACGGTGGCCAACCCGACGACGCCGTCGACCAACAACGAGGTCACGTTCAACCGCTATCACGTGGTCTTCCGCCGCTCCGACGGGCGGAACAAGCCGGGCGTCGACGTCCCGTACCCATTCGATGGCGCGGCCACCGGCACGATCGCCAGCGGCGGCACGCTGACCCTGGGCTTCGAGCTGGTGCGGCACGTGGCGAAGGAAGAGTCGCCGCTCGTGCAGCTGGTCGACAGCCCGACGATCATCTCGACCATCGCCGACATCACATTCTATGGACAGGACGTTGTGGGCAATGAAATCATCGGTCATGGGTTCGATCAGCGTTGACTTTGGAAACTTCGGGGATTGATACGGCCATGCCAAAGTCGTTACTCGTTCGTCTCGCTTCCGTCTTCGCGCTCACGCTCGCCGTTCGTCGGGTGCACGGTCCATTCGACCGACACGCCCGAACTGTCGGGGCCCTCTGAGTTCGCGCAGTCGTTCAAAATCACGGCGACGCCCGACGCGATCAACCAGGACGGCGGCTCGCAGTCCTCGGTCGTCGTCAACGCGTTCGACGCCAACGGCCGGCCGAAATCGGGCGTGACGTTCCGCCTCGACATGCGGGTGAACGGCGAGGTCGGCGACTACGGCACGTTGTCGTTCAAGAACATCGTGACCAACGGCGAAGGCCGGGCGTCCTCGGTCTACACGGCGCCGCCGGCGCCGCCCGTGGGCAGCAGCACGCCGACCTGCCGGGCGCAGAGCACCGTGACCGTGCCGGGCGCGTGCGTGGAAATCGTCGCCACGCCGATCGGCACCGACTTCGCCGGCGCGAATACCGCAGTCGGTCGACATCCGGCTGATGCCGACGGGCGTCATCATTCCGCCTGCCGGCACGCCGACGGCCTCGTTCACGTTCACGCCGTCCGCGCCTGCGGCGAACTCGCCCGTGCAGTTCGACGCCTCGGCGCAGCACCAGCCCGAACGGCACGATCGTCGGATACGCGTGGGACTTCGGCGACGGCGGGACCGGCACCGGCAAGACCGCGTCGCATTCGTTCCGCAACCAGCAGCCGTACAGCGTGACGCTGACGGTGACCACCGATCGCGGCGGCACGGCGTCGGCGACCAAGACCGTCACCGTCGGTGCGGGCAACGGGCCGACCGCCAACTTCGTCTTCTCGCCGAATGCACCGACCGTCAAGGCCCAGGTGTTCTTCGACGCGAGCGACTCGCGGCCGGGCGCCGGCCACACCATCGTGAGCTACCAGTGGAACTTCGGCGACGGCGACGTGTCGGCCGCCAGCGGCAGTCCGCTCCAGGATCACGACTTCCTGACGGGCGGTTCGTTCAAGGTGCTGCTGACCGTCACGGACGAGGCCGGGCAGATCGGCACCGTCTCGAAAGACGTCGCGGTCATCTCGGGTCTTCCGTCCGCGACCTTCTTCTACACGAAGGACGCGGTCACGCCGACGCTGGTCCACGTCGATGCCAGCGGCTCGACGGCGACGGGCACCGCGACGATCACGACCTACGTCTGGTCGTGGGGCGATGGCGGACCCGACACGACGACCACGGTTCCGACCTCGTCGCACACGTTCACGGCGAGTGCGACGCCTTACTCGATTCGCGTCACGATCACCGACAGCCTCGGCCGCACGGCAACGAGCTCGCCGCAGGGCGTCACCGTTCCGTAGCGAATGGTGGAATAATGTCGGTGAATGCCGGAGAGTTCGCGCATTGAAGATCTTCGACGCCGGGTCCAGAAGGATCCGGCGTCGATTGCGTTCGCGCAGCTTGCGGAAGAGTACCGCCGGGCGGGGCAGTTCGAGAGCGCGATAGAGACCAGCCGCGCCGGGCTTGCCACACATCCTGATTACCTGTCGGCGAGAGTGACGCTCGGCCGGGCGCTTCTGCAGCTGGGACGCCTGGCCGAAGCACGGGAAGAGCTCGAGATCGTCCTTCAGACCTCACCGGAAAACCTGGCGGCGATTCGCGGCCTGGCGCGAGATTCATCATCAGCAGGGCGCGTTGCCCGAGGCGATCGCCACCTACGAGCGCGCGCTGATGCTGGCGCCCAACGATCCCGAGCTCGAGCGGGCGGTCACCGAGTTGAACCAGGCCCTCGCGCGCTCGCTGGATACCACGGACCGGGAACACGCCCGTCGCGAGCTCGCCGTCATGGAGCAGTGGCTCCTCGCCATACATGTCACGCGCGCCCAAAGCCTCTCTTAAACATCGCCACGATCAGTTGCGCCGGGAGATGGACGCCGTGTCGCTGGACGCGCTGGTCGTCACGTCGCTCGCCAACATCACGTATCTCACCAATTTCACCGGCACCGCGGCGATCGTCGTCCTGACGCCGACGCAGCGTGATCTTCCTGACCGACTCGCGCTATGTCACCGCGCTGGCCGACGCGCAGGCCGCCGATCACGCGTGCCCGGACCTGGACGTGGTGGTCGTGGCGGGCTCGTACGACGGCGCGCTCGCGCAGACCATCCGCGAGCGCGGCTGGCAGCGCGTCGGATTCGAGGCCGCGCACCTGACGGTCAGCCGCTTCCGCTGGTTCGAGGAACAGCTGACGCGCGCGGCGGGCGTCGACGCTCATCCCGACCGAGGGGCTGGCCGAGCACGCGCGGGTCACGAAGGACGAGTACGAGCTCGGCGTGCTCCGGGAAGCGGGACGCCGCTTGTCCGTCGCCGCCGAGCGCGTGCTCCGCGAGATCCACGGCGGCATGACCGAACGCGACGCCGCGTTTCACATCGAAGCGTGCCTGCGCGACGCGGGCTTTTCGAAACCGGCGTTCGAGACCATTGTGGCCAGCGGACCCAATTCGGCGCTGCCCCATGCCAGGCCAACCGAGCGAAGATTGACCGAAAGCGACCTCGTGGTGCTGGACTTTGGCGGGGTCTACGACTCATACTGCGTCGACCTGACGCGGACGGTCGCCATCGGACCGGCGTCGGATCGCAGCCGCGCCGTGCATCGCGCGGTGCTTGCCGCCCACGCCGGCGCGGTCGCCGCCGCCGGACCCGGGCAGTCGCGGTTCGCCATCGACGCGGCGGCACGCGACGTGCTCGCTGCCGCGGGAATGGGAGAGGCCTTCGGGCACGGGACAGGGCATGGACTGGGCCTCGAGATTCACGAGGATCCCCGCATCGTGCGGCGCCGGCCCGACGTCGACGCCCGCGACGAATTTGTCGGTCCGGGCATGGTCTTCACGATCGAACCCGGCGCGTACTTCCCCGGCTGGGGAGGCGTGCGAATCGAAGACGATGTGGTCGTCACGGAACGCGGCGTCGAACTGCTGACGCACGTCACGACTGAACTCTTGGAGCTAACAGGCAGTTGAGAATTGAGGAATTCAGGAATTGAGGAGTTGAGGAATGAAAGGCATTGGCGGCACCGGCAGCCAATTCCTTAATTCCTTACTTCCTCAACTTCCTCAATTTCAACAATCACTTAGATGGACATCGACACCCTCAAACAGATCCTCGATCTGGTTCGCGAGCACGAACTGTCGGAACTGGAAGTCGAGCAGGACGGCTTGCGGCTCAAGGTGCGCAGCGGCGTATCGGCCCTGGCCGTCGCCAGCGTGTCTGTCCCGGCGGCGGTCGCAGCCGCGCCGGCAGCCAGCGCCGCGGCGCCGCCTCCGGCGGCATCAACCATGCAAATTCCCACGGCCGTCGATGAAGCGGACATCGAGCTGGCCGTGGTCAAGTCGCCGATTGTCGGCACGTTCTATCGCTCGCCGGAGCCGGGCGCGCCCTCGTTCGTGGACGTCGGCGCGACCGTCAAGAAGGGGCAGGTTCTCTGCATCATCGAAGCGATGAAGCTGATGAACGAAATCGACTCCGAGTACGACGGCGAAGTGGTCAGCGTCTACGTCGAGAGCGGGCAGCCGGTTCAGTACCGGCGAACGGCTCTTCGCGATCCGGACCAAGTAGCGCGGACCGACGGAGGTCCTCCCAACGATGTTCAAGAAAATTCTCATTGCGAACCGCGGCGAAGTCGCGATGCGGATCATCTTCGCGTGCCGCGAACTGGGCATCAAGACGGTGGCCGTGTATTCGGAAGCGGACGAGAACTCGCTGCACGTCCGGTTCGCCGACGAAGATGTCTGCATCGGCCCGGCGCGCAGCGCCGACAGCTATCTGAACGTGCCGGCCGTGATCAGCGCCGCCGAGATCACCGGCGCCGACGCCATCCACCCGGGATACGGGTTCCTGTCCGAGAGCGCCTACCTCGCGGAGGTCTGCGAGGCGTGCCACATCAAGTTCATCGGACCCGATCCGCAGGTCATTCGCCTCATGGGCGACAAGTCGCGCGCGCGCAAGGTGATGCGCAAGGCGGGCGTGCCGATTCTGCCGGGCAGCGACGGCCCGGTCGAGAGCGAAGAGAAGGCGCTGAAAGTCGCGAAGGAAATCGGCTATCCCGTCATCGTCAAAGCCACCGCCGGCGGCGGCGGCCGCGGCATGCGCGTGGTCCGTGTACCGGGCGAACTGTCCAACGCGGTGAAGACGGCGCAGCGCGAAGCCGAAGCCGCGTTCGGCGTGGGCGACGTCTACATCGAGAAGTACGTCGAGTCGCCGCGCCACATCGAGTTCCAGGTGCTCGGCGATCAGTACGGCAACGTCGTGCACCTCGGCGAGCGCGAGTGTTCGATCCAGCGCCGCCACCAGAAACTGCTCGAAGAGTCGCCGTCGCAGGCCATCAACGAGAAAATCCGCCGCAAGATGGGCAGCATCGTCATCGACGCGGCCAAGGCGGTGCAGTACACCAACGCCGGCACCTTCGAATTCCTGATGGATCCGAGCGGGCGCTTCTACTTCATGGAAGCCAACACCCGGCTCCAGGTGGAGCACCCGGTGACCGAGATGGTGACCGGCATCGATATCGTCAAGTGGCAGATCCGCATCGCCGCGGGCGAGCGGCTCGCGTTCAAGCAGGGTGACGTGACGTTCACCGGGCATTCCATCGAGTGCCGGATCAACGCCGAGGATCCCGAGACCTTCGTGCCGTCGCCCGGCATCATTCACGTGTTCAGCGTGCCGGGCGGACCCGGCGTGCGCGTCGAAACGCTCGCGCATTCCGAGTGCACCATCTCGCCGTACTACGATTCGATGATCGCGAAGATCATCGTGCACGGCCGCGATCGCACCGAAGCGATCGCCCGCATGCGCCGCGTGCTGGAGATGACGGTGATCGAAGGCATCAAGACCAGCATTCCCCTCCACCTCAAGATCCTCAACGATCCCGACTTCGTCGCCGGGCGCCTGAGCACGGCGTTCATGGAGCAGTTCCTCGCCAGACGGCCGCGCGGCGGTCAGCTGGCCGAAGCGGTCTGACACGACGACGTTCAACGCCGAGGCCGCAGAGAACGCCGATCTCATGGATCTCTGCGATCTCAGCGCGCTCTGCGTTGATCGTCGTGTCTAGCGTTGATCGTCCTGTCTGAATGACTGTGTTTCCCTCCCGCCTCTACGTCATCTGCGATGCCGACGCGTGCGCGCGCGCCGGATGGACGCTCGACGGACTTTGCGTCGGCATGCCTCGACGGCGGCGCGACGCTGCTGCAGATTCGCGCCAAGCAGGAATCGTCGAGTGCGCTGCTGGCGCAGACCGAGGCGATCGTCCGCCGTGCCGCAGCGTACGACGCGGCCGGATCATCGTCAACGATCGCGCCGACATCGCGTGGCTGGCGGGTGCGGCGGGCGTGCACGTCGGCCAGGACGATCTGCCGCCGGGCGCCACACGCCGCATCGTCGGACCGGATGCCGTCGTGGGATGGTCCACGCACACGCCCGAGCAACTGGTCGCGTCGCGGGCGGAGCCGATTTCGTATCTCGCGATCGGGCCGGTCTTTCGAACCTCGACCAAGGACACGGGCTACGATTCTGTCGGACTGGATCGTGTGCGCGCTGCGGCTGAAGAGGCGCACCGCCGGCCGATCCCGCTTGTGGCGATTGGCGGCATCACGCTCGACCGCGCGCAGGCGGTCATCGATGCCGGCGCGGACTCCGTTGCCGTCATCACCGATCTGCTGGTGACGAACGATCCGCGCGCGCGTGTTGAGGCCTATCTGGCTCTTCTTTCAAGGGTATAATCCCGCCAAGCCAGAGCCAGACGTCAGCGGAGAAACCCCGAAAATGAGCCAACTATTTGCGACGAAATCGCTTAAACAGCTGCTCGACGAAATGGCCGGGGAGAACCGGCTCCGGCGCGTGCTTGGTCCGCTGCAGCTGACCAGCCTCGGCGTGGGCGCCATCATCGGCGCGGGTATTTTCGTCGCCACCGGTTCGGCGGCGCACAACGTCGCCGGGCCGGCGCTCATGCTGTCGTACGTCGTCGCCGGCGTGACCTGCATTTTCGCGGCGCTGTGCTACGCGGAATTCGCGTCGATGGTGCCGGTCGCGGGATCGGCTTACACCTACGCCTACGCCACGCTCGGCGAACTGTTCGCGTGGATCATCGGGTGGGACCTCGTGCTCGAGTACGCAGTGGGCTCGGCAACGGTCGCCAATGGCTGGTCCGGCTATTTCCAGAGCGTGATCGCGAAGTTCGGCTGGCACTTTCCGGCGGCGCTCGCCGGTCCGCCGATCGTCTACGACACGGCGGCAGGCGCCTTCGTGCGCACGGCCGGCATCGATCAATCTGCCGGCGGTCATCATCGTCGGCCATCGTGACCTACGTGCTCGTGAAGGGCATCCAGGAGAGCGCCGGTTTCAACGCCACGATGGTGGCGATCAAGCTGGCGGCGGTGTTCTTCGTCATTCTGGTCGGCGCCTTCTACATCAATCCCGCCAACTGGACGCCGTTCGCTCCCTACGGCCTGACCGGCGTGAGCTTTTTCGGCTACCCGCTGCTGGGGCAGACCAATGCCGGCGGACAACCGCAAGGCATGATTGCCGGCGCCGCGATTATTTTCTTCGCGTACATCGGCTTCGACTCGGTGTCGACGCATGCGGAGGAAGCGAAGAATCCGCGCCGCGACGTGCCGATCGGCATCATCGCGTCGCTGCTGCTCTGCACCGTGCTCTACATCGCGGTCGTCGCCGTCCTGACCGGGATGGTGCCGTACCAGGAAATCAGCGTGGACGCGGGCGTCTCCGAAGCGTTCAAGCATGCCGGGCTGCCGTGGGCCGAGTTCATCATCGCCGCGGCCGGCGTGGCGGGCATCACGTCCGTGCTGCTCGTCATGATGCTGTCGGCGCCGCGCGTCTTCCTCGCGATGGCGCGCGACGGCATGGTCCCGCAAGGGATTCTTCGGTGACGTGCACCCGAAGTTCCGGACGCCGTGGCGCTCGACGATCCTCATCGGCGCGTTCGTGGCGACGATGACCGGGTTTCTGCCGATCGACGCGCTGCTGCACATGGCCAACATCGGCACGCTGTTCGCGTTCCTGATCGTGTGCGCGGCGGTGCTGATCATGCGCCGCACGAACCCCAACGCCGATCGTCCGTTCCGCGCGCCGTTCTACCCGGTCGTGCCGATTCTCGGCATCCTCTCGTGCCTGCTGCTGATGTTCTCGCTGCCGGTCGAAAACTGGTACCGCCTGATCGTCTGGATGCTGATCGGCTTCGTCCTGTATTTCTCGTACGGCTACAAGCACAGCGAGCTGCGCAAGCAGCACGAACACGAGCAGATGGTGGGCGCGCGCAGCACGTCGCGGGCCTGAGCCGACCCTGTCATGTCTGCCCGGATTCTTGACGGCGTGGCCGTCGGCCAGGCTATCCGTGCGGACGTGCGGCCGATGGTCGATGCGTTTACGCGCGACGCCGGCCGCCCGCCCGGGCTCGCCCTCGTCCTCGTCGGCAACGATCCGGCCTCAGAGCTCTACGTCGGCAGCAAACTGAAATCGGCAGGCGAGAGCGGACTGCGCGCCGACATCGAGCGCCTGCCGGCTTCGGCGTCGCTCGACGAGCTGCTTGCGCTGGTCGAGCGCCTGAACCGCAGCGAGGCGTGCGACGCGATCCTCGTGCAGTCGCCGCTGCCGGCGTCGATGGGTGCCGAGGCCGAGCGCCACGTCTTCGATGCGATCGCGCCCGACAAGGACGTCGACGGTTTTCATCCCGTCAATGTCGGGCGGCTGGTGCAGGGGAGAGCGGAGCTCGTGGCGTGCACGCCGTCGGGCATCATCGAGCTGCTCGATCGCTCCGGCATTCAAATCGCCGGCGCCCGCGCCGTCGTCATCGGGCGCAGCGACATCGTCGGTAAACCGATGGCGCTGCTGCTGCTGCATCGGCACGCCACCGTGACCGTGTGCCATTCGCGGACCAGGGACTTGCCGGCCGGTCGCGCGCGAGGCGGACATCCTGGTGGCGGCGCTCGGCCGGGCGGCATTTGTCACGGCGGATTTCGTCAAACCTGGCGCGACCGTCATCGACGTTGGAACCACGCGGGTCGAGGACAGAGCGCTGGTCGAGCGCTTGTTTCCGGAGGGATCGAAGCGGCGCAACGGCCTTCGAGCGGCGCGGGGCTCTGGTCCTCGGAGATGTGCATCCCGACGTGGAGGCCGTCGCGGGCGCGCTGACGCCTGTGCCCGGCGGCGTCGGACCGCTGACGATCGCGATGCTGTTGAAAAATACGGTGTCGGCGGCGCGGTCACGGCTCGAGCGCAGCCGGCGTCTCTGACGATTCAGCGGAAAGTCATCACATGAAGCGGGTCGGACTGACCGGCGGCATTGCGACGGGGAAGAGCCACGTGCTCGGCCAGCTTCGCGCGCCGCGGTATCCCGTGTCTCGATGCCGACGAGCTCGCGCACGGCGTGACCGCAGCCGGAACCGAGGCGACCCAGGCCATCGCCGAGCGATTCGGCCCGGACATCCTCGATGCGGCCGGCGCAGTCGATCGGCGCAAGCTGGGTCCGATCGTCTTCGCCGACCCGGCCGCCCGCCGCGACCTCGAAGCCATCGTCCACCCCGCGGTCCGTCGCGCGATTGCCGCCGGCTTGCGCGCGTTCGAACTGGTCGGCGATTCGCCAATCGCGGTCGTCGATATTCCGTTGCTGTTCGAGACGCACCAGCAGCAGGACTTCGCTCGCGTGATCGTCACATCCTGCCCGGAGGAGACTCAGCTGGCGCGGCTTCAGGCGCGGGGACTATCGGTGGCGGACGCGAAACTGCGCCTGGCGGCACAGATGCCGACGGCGGAGAAAGCGGCGCGCGCCGACTTCGTGATCGATACCGGCGGCAGTTTCGAGGACACAAACGCGCAGATCGATCGCGTCGTCACCGCGCTGCGCGCGGAAGCGCACGCTCGTAAGTTCCTCTACTTCCTTAACTTCCTTACTTCCCTAACTTTCCGAGGTTCACCTACGCGTCGCTCTTCGCGAGGTCCTGCGCCGGCGCGATGCGTTCCTCGACGAACGTGTTCCAGTCGTGGCAATGCGGGCACTGCCAGAGCAGTTCCGTGCTGCGGTACCGGCAGCGCATGCAGACGTGCGGATCGAGGTAGAACACCGCGTGCTCGGTCAGCTCGCTGTAGCGATCGACCAGCGACGTCGGGTGATGCAGCTGGGCGAGCGCGCGCCAGATCGCCTGGTGAATGCTGAGGGCATGCGGGTTTTGCACGAGCGCGACGAACAGCAGATCGAGCGCCTCCTGCGGCTGGCGGTTGCCGATGAGATGACGCGACAGCGCGAGGCGAGCGCGCCAGTCCTGGGGGGTGTCGGCCATCAGGCGGCGGCAGAGCTCGGTGAAGCGTTCCGGGTTGCCGCTGCGCACGGCCTGCGCTTCGAGGCGATCGAACGCGAGGTAGGCGCGATCGGGTGCGACCTGGACCAGCGTTTCCCAGATGCGGGCCGCTTCCTTTTCGTTGCCCTGGGCGACGCGCACGTCGCCGAGATTCAGATAGGCCGGAACGGCGCGGCCATCGTGATCGATCGCGGCCTGGAAGCGGCGGATCGCCTCGGGATAGTCCTTGCGCCGCATCGCTTCGAGGCCGATCTCGTTTTCGAGAAACGCGAGAATCGCCTGGCTCTGCGGCCGCGATTCGAACGCCGCCAGCTTGTTCAGCCGCTGACGCGTATCGTAGGCCTCGATCCATTCATGCTGCTCTTCGTGCAGCTTCTGCAGGTTGACCAGCGCGTACTCGTTGCTCGCGTCGAGGCGCAGCACCTCGTTGAACGCGTCGAGCGCACGATCGACGAACCCGCCGCGCTTGTAGTCGAGTCCGAGGCAGAGCAGGACGTAGGCATGCTCGATGCGGCTCAGGCGCGACCGCTGCAGCAGCGCCTGGTGCACGGTGATCGCCTTGCCGACCTGACCCTTCTCGCGATACAGGTTGCCGAGAATCATGTGGACTTCGAGCGCGTCCTCGTCCACGCTGGCCGCCCGGGTCAGCTCCTCGATCGCCAGATCGATCTGGTTGGCGACGAGAAAATTGAGACCGAGGATGTAATGCGGCGACTGCCGCGCGCGCCGGCGATCGATCCACGTGCCGCCGCGCAGCTTGTATCGCTCCCACGCCTTGCCGACCGTGAGGCCGACGAGGAGGGCGACGAGCGCCGCCAGCAGTGGGGCGTACCAGCTCATTTGCGGCTGGGCGTGGCGAACGCGGGCTTCGTCGAGATACGACGCGACCACGCCGTCCCACAGGTTCTGCGAGCTCAGGACCAGTTCGACCAGTTCGCGCGCGGCGCCGTCAACCGCCGCCCGGCTGCTGACCCAGTGACGCGCGACCGGACCTCGTCGCACCGCGTCGGCCGGCGCGGCCGACAGCCCCGCGCGCATGCAGCACCGCCAGATCCACGACGTCGTCGCCCATGTAGGCGACGTCCTCGTCCGTGAGTCCCAGGTCGGCGAGAATCTTGTTCGTAGGTTGCGAGCTTGCTGCTGACGCCGTGGTAGACGAGCGTGATCCCCAGTTGCGCCGCCCGATGCGGGGTGGTCGCGGAGAGCCGCGCGGAGAGCAATCCCACCCTGATGCCGGCGCGCTGCGCCCAGACCATCGCGATGCCGTCGCGAATGCCGAAGCTCTTGCTCTCGGTGCCGTCGGCGTGGATGGTGACGCGCCCGTCGGTCAGGACGCCGTCCACGTCGAAGAGCAGCAGTTTGATCCGCCTGGCTTTGTCTTCTATCGACACAGTCTCGTTTCGTCCAGACCCAGCCTCGAGCCTCAGTCCCAGAGCCTCGAGCCCCAGAGCCCAGCAGCCCGCAGTCACACCATCTCCGTCCGCCACAGATCGTGCAGGTGGACGACGCCGAGCGACGCGTTGCCCGTCGTTCACCACGACGATCGACGTGATCTTGCGCTGCTCCATGATGTTGAGCGCTTCGACGGCGAGCATGTGCGGCGCAATCGTCACCGGGTGGCGCGTCATCACGTCGCCGGCGGTCATCTCGAGAATCGCGACCTCGCGCTCCATCATGCCGCCGCAGGTCGCCGTCGGTGATGATGCCGAGGAGCGCGTCGTCGCCGTCCACGACGCAGGTCATGCCGAGCGCCTTGCGCGACATCTCGTAGATCACGTCGCGCATCGGCGTGTCCTGCTGCACGATCGGGCGAGCGCTCGCCGGCCGTGCATCAGGCTTTCGACGCGCATCAGCCGCTTCCCGAGCTTGCCGCCGGGATGCAGGTTGGCAAAGTCCTGCTCGCTTGAAACCCTTGGCCGTCGAGCAGCGTCATCGCGAGCGCGTCGCCGATCGCGAGCGCCGCCGTCGTGCTCGCCGTCGGGACGAGATTCAGCGGACACGCTTCCTCGGTGACGCTGCAGTCGAGCGCCACGTCCGCCGCTTCCGCCAGCGTCGAGCGCGGCACGCCGGTAATCGCGATGAGCTTCGCGCCCAGCCGGCGAATCGTCTCGAGCAGCCGGAGCGTTTCCGCCGTCTCGCCGCTGTACGACAAGCGCGATCACGACATCGTCGCTCTGAATGACGCCGAGATCGCCGTGGATCGCTTCGGCCGGGTGGAGGAAGAGCGCGGGCGTGCCGGTGCTCGTCAGGGTCGCGGCGATCTTCTGGCAGATGATGCCGGACTTGCCCATGCCGGTGAGGATCACCCGGCCGCGGCACTCGAGCAGCAGGTCCACCGCGCGATCGAACCGCTCGTCGAGCCGGGGCACGAGCGCGAGGATGGCGGCGGCTTCGGTTTCGAGGACCCTGCCGCGCGAGGGCGAGATCAGCCATGTGCGGATGATACGCCGGCCCGGGTCGGCGGCGTCTTCCGCAGCCTTGGTGATCGCGTCGATCGCCATCAACCGGCGGAGCAGCGGTTCGAGCAGATCGAGGCGCAGCGCGTTCTGCGCGTCGCTGCGCGCCCGCGCCGGATCTTCGTGGACTTCGAGGAAGACGCCGTCCACGCCGGCCGCGACGCCCGCCGACGCCAGCGGCGCGATGTACTGCGCGAGGCCGGCGGTGACGCCGTCGCCGCCGCCCGGCAGTTGCAGGCTGTGGGTGACGTCGAAGACGACCGGAAAGCCCTGCTCGCGCATGATCGGGAAGCCGCGCATGTCCACGACGAGATTGTGATAGCCGAAGCTCGTGCCGCGCTCGGTGACGATGACGCGCGAGTTGCCGGCGTCGACGACCTTTGCGACCGCGTGTCGCACATCGTCGGGCGCGAGGAACTGGCCCTTCTTGATATTCACGATCCGGCCGGTCCGCGCCGCCGCGACGATGAGATCGGTCTGCCGCGAGAGGAACGCGGGAATCTGCAGGATGTCCACGACGTCGGCGACCGCGATCCGCCTGACTCGGCCTCGTGAATGTCGGTCAGGATCGGGCACGTCGAGTCGTCGACTTGATCGCGGCGAGGACCCGCAGGCCTTCTTCGAGGCCGGGCCCGCGGAACGATCGGCCCGAGGTCCGGTTCGCCTTGTCGTACGACGCCTTGAAGATGAACGGCACGCCGACGCGCGCGGCGATGTCGGCCAGTCGTTCGGCGAGGCCGGTCGCGTGCGCTTCGCTTTCGATGACGCACGGGCCGGCGATCAGGACGAACGGGCTGGCCGCCGCCAAAGACGATGTCGCGGAGCGTGACGGCGGGCACCGATCAGGCCACCGACTCGGTTGCCGGCCGCTGCACGCCCGCGGTCTTGTGCGCGGTAGCTCGCCTCCACGAACGCGGCGAAGAGCGGATGCGGGCGCGTCGGCTTCGACTTGAACTCGGGGTGGAACTGCACGGCGAGGTACCACGGGTGCCCGGGCAGCTCGGCGATCTCGACGAACTTGCCGTCCGGCGAGCGGCCCGAAATCCGCAGGCCGTGCTCGATCAGCGTCCGCTCGTACAGGCAGTTGAACTCGTAGCGGTGGCGATGGCGCTCGTGAATGACGCGTCGCGCCGTAGACCCGCTGCGCCAGCGAGCCGGGCGTCGAGCTCGCACGCGTAGCGAGCCGAGCCGCATGGTGCCGCCGAGATCGTCCACGCCGAGCAGATCGCGCAGCTTGTAAATCAGCTTGGTCGGCGTGTCGGGCGCGCATTCGGTCGAATCCGCGTCGTGCAGCCCGGCGACGTTCCGCGCGTACTCGACGGTGGCCCACTGGAATCCGTAGCAGATGCCGAAGTAGGGAATGCCGCGCTCGCGCGCCAATCTGCGCGGCCTTCATCATGCCGCGCGTGCCGCGATCGCCGAATCCGCCCGGGCACGAGGATGCCGTCCGCGCCGTCGAGCAGCGACGCGCCGTCCGGCTCTTCGAGCGCCTCGGCCTCGATCCACTTGATGTTCACCTTCAGCCGGTGCGGGAAGCCGCCGTGGTAGAGCGCCTCGTTGAGGCTCTTGTAGGAATCTTCGTAGCCGACGTACTTGCCGACGACGTGAATCGTGATCTCGTCGCAGCGGGTTCTTGATCCGTCCGACGAGATCCTCCCACGCCTGCATGCGCCGCTCGGTCTGCGGCAGGTGCAGGCGCTTGAGCACGATGCGATCGAGGCCCTCGGCGCCGAGGACGAGCGGCACTTCGTAGATCGTCGACGACGTCCTTCGCGGTGATGACCGCTTCTTCGTCCACGTCGCAGAAGAGCGCGATCTTGCGCTTCAGGTCCGGATCGAGGAATCGATCGGTGCGGCACAGCAGGATGTCCGGCTGAATGCCGATCGACCGGAGATCGCGCACGCTGTGCTGCGTCGGCTTGGTCTTCAGCTCGCCGGCGGTGCCGATGAACGGCACCAGCGTGAGGTGGATGTAGAGCGTGTTGTCGCGGCCGACGTCCTGCCGGAACTGGCGGATCGCTTCGAGGAACGGCAGGCTCTCGATGTCGCCGACCGTGCCGCCGATCTCGACCAGCACGATGTCGACGTCCTTCGCGCCGGCGCGAATCGCGTCCTTGATCTCGTTGGTGATGTGCGGAATGACCTGCACCGTGCGCCCGAGATAGTCGCCGCGCCGCTCCTTCTGGATGACGCTCTGATAGATCTTGCCGGTCGTCCAGTTCGAGTTCCGCGTCGTCAGCGTGTTCGTGAACCGCTCGTAGTGGCCGAGATCCAGGTCGGTCTCGCCGCCGTCGTCGGTGACGTAGACCTCGCCGTGCTGGTACGGGCTCATCGTGCCCGGGATCGACGTTGATGTACGGGTCGAACTTCTGCAGCGTGACCCGTGTAGCCGTGGCCTTCGAGCAGCGCGCCGATCGACGCGGCGGCGAGTCCCTTGCCGAGCGACGACACGACGCCGCCGGTGACGAAGATGTATTTGGTGGCTGTCATGAGTTGTTCTCGTCCCGTGTCATCGATGCAGTCCTCAATTCGAGCTGGTCGCTGCCAGCAGCCGGCGGACCTGCTTCGAGATCCGCCGGCGTATCCACGCCAATCGAGTCGTAGGCGGTTTCCACGGCCTTGATGCGGATGCCGTGTTCGAGCGCGCGCAGCTGCTCCAGCGCCTCGGTCCGCTCGAGCGGCGTCGGCTCGAGCGAGGCCAGCACGAGCAGCGCACTACGGCTGATACGCGTAGACGCCGATATGTCGATAGAGCGGGCGGCCAGCCGCCGCGGGGATCGCGCGCGTGCGGGATCGGCGCCCGCGAGAAATACAGGGCGAAGCCGGCGCGATCGAGCACGACCTTGACGACGTTCGGGTCTGACAGCTCGGACGGATCGTGGATGCGCCGATAGAGCGTCGTCATGACGACCGTCGGATCGGCAAACGGCGCCACGACCTCGGCGATCGCGCGCGGATCGAGCAGCGGCTCGTCGCCCTGGACGTTGACGACGATGTCGCAGTCGAGCGTCGAGGCGACTTCGGCCAGGCGATCGGTGCCGGACGCGATGATCGGCGCGCGTCAGCCGCACGTTGCCGCCGAAGCCGCGCGACGGTCGTCGCAATGCGCAGATCGTCGGTCGCGACGATGACGCGCGACACGACCGGCGACGCTGCGGCGCGCCGGTACACGTGCTCGATCATCGGACGGCCGTCGATGTCGGCGAGCGGCTTGCCGGGGAAGCGGGTAGAGGCGAATCGAGCGGGAATGACGGCGACGATGTCGAGCGAAGGAAGCGTTATCGACCGCAGAGCCAGTCGATGCAGGGTGCACGACGAATAATAGCACAGCCGTCTTGACCGCGTGCTACGATCGCCGAGCGAACGCAATGAACGTGAAACGGACGGTGACGCTCGGCGTCGTCGGTGGCGCGGTCGTGGTGTGGCTCGCCGCGGCGGCGACGTCGCGCGTCCCGCGCGATTCCGGCGGCCGTCGTCGCGCGGCCGACGCGTGGTGGATCGATCCGGCGCGGCGCTCGCCGCTGAAATCGCGCGGCTGCACGAACGGCTGCGCCCGACCGCTGCGCCCGATCAGACGCGCGACCTGTTCCGCTACGCAGCGCGGCCGTCGGCCGCAGCCGCTCGATCCCGCGCCGGTCGTGATCGCGCCGGAACCGCTGGCGGTGCCTGCCGCGTCGCTTCGCCTTCAAGCTTGTCGGTATCGCCGAAGACTGCACGGTCGACGCGGTGTTGACCGCACGGCGATCCTCTCCGGGCTCGGCGATCTGTTCCTCGTCAAGGAAGGCGACATGGTCGGCACGCGCTACCGCGTCGTGACGGTCGCGCCGGACGGCGTCGATCTGCTCGACCTCGCCGACCGACGACGTCTCTGCACATTCCACTCAAGTAGCGGCCGGCGTCGCGACTGCGGCCGGTCCTCCGCGTTCATCAATGTCCGTCGCCATCATCATCAACCCGTTGTCGGGCGGCGCCACGCGCGGCAGGGACGCCGCCGCGCCGAACTGCGCGTCGGCAGGTTCTCAGTGCGGCGGCGGAAGACGGCGATGTCTTCGTCACCGAGCGGCGCGGCCACGGCGCGACCTGGCGGCGGCCGCCGTGCGCGCGCGGCGCGCGCCTGGTGATCGCGTGGGGCGGCGACGGCACGGTCAACGAGGTCGCGTCGGCGCTCGTGCGGCACGCCGGCGGCGCTCGGCATCGTGCCGTCGGGTCGGGCAACGGCCTGGCGCGCGAGCTGGGCGTCGATCGCAAGCCGGAGCGCGCGATTCTCGACGCGCTCGCGCGCCACCGCCGCGACGATCGACGCCGGCGAGATCGGCGGCCGCCTGTTCTTCAGCATCGCCGGCGTCGGCTTCGACGCGCACGTCGCGGCCTGCTTCGACCGCGATGCGACCGGGCGCCGCGGCCTGTCCGACCTACGCGCGGCATGACGCGTCGCGAGATGTGGCGGTATCGCTGCCGGCGACTACCGCATCGACGGACGTGAGCGTGCGCCGGGCGCTGCTCGTCACGCTCGCGAACTCGGCGCAGTTCGGCAACGGCGCGCGCATCGCGCCGCGGCGCGCGGCTCGACGATGGGCTGCTGGATCTGGTGGTGTTCGAGGAACGCTCGCGCCTGGCGACGGTCGGCGCGATGCCGCGGCTGTTCCTGGAGCGGTCTCGACCGCGCGCGCGGCGTGTCGATGCGGCAGATCGGCAGGACGCGTCGATCGAAAGCGATCGTCCGATGACGTTCCACGTCGACGGCGAACCGTAGAGCGGCGGGACGCGCGCTCGACGTCGCGCGTCCATCCCGGCGCGCTACGCGTTGCCGTGGTGAGCTAGGACGTCAGCCGACCAGCCAGACGTCGCGGACGGCGGGGATCTTGCGGATCGCTTCGACCGCTGCCTCGAGCGCGCCGGCGGTGCTCGGCTTCCTCGTCGACGTTGACCACGCCGACCGCGCCGGTTTCGTTGCGGCCGAGCGCGAAGTTGGCGATGTTGACGCCGTGCCGGCCCGAGAATCGTGCCGACTTCGCCGATGACGCCCGGCTGATCGTCGTTGCAGATGATCAGCATCGTGCCGGCGAGCGGCGCTTCGACGTTGACGCCGCGCACCGAGACCAGCCGCGGGCTGTTCGGCTCGAAGACCGTGCCTTCGGCCCAGCGCTCGCCGTCGCTCGTGTGCAGCTTGAGCGAGACCAGGCTCGTGAAGTGCCGCGGCCGCGTGCTGCGCGACTCGATGATCTCGATGCCGCGCTCGCGCGCGGCCGATCGCGCGTTCACGATCGACACGCCGCCCGACAGAATCGGCCGCAGCACGCCGGCCGCCGCGCTCGACGCGAGGATTTCGGCGGCGCGGCTGTCGGCGAGCGCGCCGTAGTAGCGCAGCGCGATCGTCTCGACGCGCGCCGCGCCCATCTGCGACGACGATCGCGGCCAGGCTCTCGGCCAGGCGAATCCACGGCTGCAGCCGCTGCAGTTCTTCCGGCTGCACGGACGGGAAGTTCACCGCGTTGCGCACGACGCCGTCGCGCAGAAAATCGCGGACCGCGGCGGCCGTGTCGAGGCCGACCAGTTCCTGCGCTTCTTCGGTCGACGCCGCGATGTGCGGCGTGGCGACGACCTTCGGCGAGCTGCGCCAGCGACCAGTCGGCCGGCGGCTCCTTCTCGAACACGTCGAGGCCGGCGCCGCGCGACGATGCCCGCTCTCGATCGCGCGGCGCAGCGCCGCTTCGTCGATCAGCTCGCCGCGCGCGGTGTTGATGATGCGGATGCCCGGCTTCACGCGCGCGAACCGGTCGTCGTTGAACAGGTGCTGCGTCTCCGGCGTCGACGGCAGGTGCAGCGTCAGGTAGTCCGCACGCCATGCACAACTCGTCGAGCGACAGCAGCTCGACGCCGATGCCCCGCGGCGATTTCGCGCGAGATGAACGGATCGTGCGCGACGATCCGCATGCCGAACGACGCGCGCGCGCTGCGCCACTTCCTGGCCGATGCGGCCGAGGCCGGCGATGCCGAGCGTCTTGCCGCGCAGCTCGTTGCCGAGGAACCGCTTCTTCTCCCACTTGCCGGCCTTCATCGCCTGGTCGGCGGCCGGCACCATGCGCGCGAGCGCCAGCATCAGCGCGCAGCGCGTGCTCGGCGACGCTGATGCTGTTGGCGCCGGGCGCGTTGACGACCAGCACGCCGCGCCCGCTGGCGGCCGGCACGTCGATGTTGTCGACGCCGGTGCCGGCGCGGCCGACGATGCGCAGCCGTCGGCGCGGCGGCGAGCAGATCCTTGGTGACCTTGGTCGCGCTGCGGACGAGCAGGCCGTCGGCGTCGGCGAGATCCTTGGCGAGATCGGCGGGGCTTCGCCCGGTCCGGGCGTCGACCTGCCAGCCTTCGGCGCGCAGCAGCTCCAGCGCCGATTCCGGCAGGTCGTCGGCGACGACGATTTTCAATGAGACTTGGGTGGATTGGGGCCGAGCGTTCTCAAGTAGTTGACCACGTTCCATATGTCGTCTGTCTTCATCCTTGAGCGCGTAGCCGCGCATGCCGGTGCCCTTGGAGCCGTCGCGGATGAGCGTGAAGATTTCGCCGTCGGTCGACCGTGCTTCCAGCTGGCGTCGGTCAGGTCCGACGGCTTCGGGTCGCTGGTGATCGACGCCGCCATCTTGCCGTCGCCCTTGCCGGTCGCGCCGTGGCAGGTCGCGCACTGCGTGTCGTAGATCTTCTTGCCGGCGGCGATCGACTCCGGCGTCGCCTTGACCGGATTCTTCATGCGCCGCGGCCTCCGGGTGGGTATGCGCGCCGGCCTCGTGCTGACCGGCCGCGTGATCGTGATCCTGTGCGGCGATCGCCGGCACGCCCATGCCGTGACCGCGACGAACGCCAGCGAACAGTGCGAGCTGTGAACGCATCGATCGATCCCTCCGTCCCTACAGTATAATCCCGAGGTTTTGGTCGCCGACGTAGCCGTCGGCTGCTGACCTCGCCCTGCTGTGGTGCAATTCGCTAAAACATTCGAAATGCGCATCACAACGCCGTAAACTCGCACCCTTTTCCACAGAGTTTTCCACAGTTTCTGTGAGAATCGCTGCGACGCGGCCGGGGAACTGACCTAAAAGACACACGAGCCTATGACACACACGAGCGCCCTCACGCCACCTGCGACCGGAACCGCCATCACGCGACAGCACGGCCAGCTCGTCGTTCCCGATCAATCCGATCATTCCGTTCATCGAAGGCGATGGCACCGGCCCGGACATCTGGCGCGCGAGCGTGCGCGTGCTCGATGCCGCGGTCGAGAAGGCCTACGGCGGCAAGCGGAAGATCGCGTGGATGGAAGTCTACGCCGGCGAAAAGAGCTTCAAGCAGTTCAACAACTGGCTGCCCGACGAGACGGTCGACGCGTTCCGCCACTATCTCGTCGGCATCAAGGGACCGCTGACGACGCCGGTCGGCGGCGGCATCCGCTCGCTGAACGTCGCGCTGCGGCAGATGCTCGACCTGTTCGTCTGCCTGCGGCCGGTGCGCTGGTACAAAGGCGTGCCGTCGCCGGTGAAGCATCCGGAGAAGGTCGACATGGTGATCTTCCGCGAGAACACGGAAGACATCTACGCCGGCATCGAGTACGCCGCCGGCACGCCGGAGGCGCAGAAGGTGCTCGATTTCTTCGCGAAGGAATTTCCGAAGGAGTTCAAGAAGATCCGCTTCGGCACCGACGCAGGCGTCGCAGGAGTGGCAGGCGCAGCTCGAAGGCGATCGGCGCGCCGAAGCGCGAGCGTCGGCGTCCAGGTCGGCGTCGGCTTCAAGCCGATCAGCTATCTCGGCACCGAGCGCCTGGTCCACAGCGCGATCAGCTACGCGATCGCCAACAAGCGGAAGAGCGTCACGCTCGTGCACAAGGGCAACATCATGAAGTTCACCGAAGGCGCGTTCCGCGACTGGGGCTACGACGTCGCGAAGCAGTTCTTCGGCGCCGAGGAAATCGACGGCGGGCCGTGGTGCCGGATTCCGGACGGCAAGCCGGGCGCCGGCATCGTGATCAAGGATGCGATCGCCGACATCACGCTGCAGCAGGTGCTGACGCGGCCCGACGAGTTCGACGTGATCGCGACGCCGAACCTGAACGGCGACTATCTGTCGGACGCGCTCGCCGCGCAGGTCGGCGGCATCGGCATCGCGCCGGGCGGCAACATCAACTACGTCACCGGCCACGCGGTCTTCGAAGCGACGCACGGCACGGCGCCGAAGTACGCCGACCAGGACAAGGTGAATCCCGGGTCGGTGATCCTCTCCGGCGAGATGATGCTGCGCCACATGGACTGGAACGAAGCGGCCGACCTGATCGTGAAGGGCATGGACGGCGCGATCGCCGCCAAGCAGGTCACCTACGACTTCGCGCGCCTGATGGCCGGCGCGACGGAGCTGAAGACGTCGGAGTTCGGCGGACGCGATTATCCAGCAACATGTAAACGATCACGCGAGCTACGCGGAGCGCGCAGAGCATCTCGAGGCCTTTGGCATCTGCGATCTCCGTGCCTGCGTGATCGTCGTGCCAGGAGACGATGATGAATCGCAAAGTGACCGTGGTGGGCGGGGCCGGGAACGTCGGGGCGACGGTGGCCCGCTGTATCGCCGACAAGGAGCTGGCCGATGTCGTGATCGTCGACATCGCCGATCAGAAGGCCGCCGGGCATCGCGCTCGACATGCTCGAGTCGTGTCCGATCACCGGCTCGGACAGCCGCGTGATCGGCGGCTCCGACTACGCGCAGACCGCCGAACTCCGACGTGGTCGTCATCACGTCCGGCGTGCCGCGCAAGCCGGGCATGAGCCGCGACGATCTGCTGAACGTCAACTTCGGCATCATGAAGGCGGTCACCGAGCAGGTCGTCAAGCACTCGCCGAACTGCATCATCGTGCCGGTCGCCAACCCGCTCGACGCGATGTGCCAGGCGGTCTACCGCCTGAGCGGCTTCCCGCGCGAGCGCGTCATCGGCATGGCCGGCGTGCTCGACTCGGCGCGCATGCGCACGTTCATCGCGATGGAGCTGAACGTGTCGGTCGAGAACGTCCACGCGTTCGTGCTCGGCGGCCACGGCGACACGATGGTGCCGCTGCCGCGCTACTCGACGGTCGCCGGCGTGCCGATCACCGAGCTGATGTCGAAGGAGCGGGTCGAGGCGATCTGCAAGCGGACCGCCGACGGCGGCGCCGAGATCACGAAGCTCGTGGGCACGAGCGCCTGGTACGCGCCGGGCGCGGCGGCGGCCGAGATGGTCGAGTGCATCCTCAAGGACAAGAAGAAGATCCTGCCGTGCTCGGTGTTCCTGCAGGGCGAGTACGGCGTCCGCGATCTGTTCGTCGGCGTGCCGGTCAAGCTCGGCGCGCGCGGCGTCGAGCAGATCATCGAGATCAAGCTGACGCCGGAGGAAGACGCCGCGCTTAAGAAGTCGGCCGCCGCGGTCAAGGAACTGGTGGACGTGATCAAGGTCTGAGTCGGGGCTCGGGGCTCGGGGCTCGGGGTTCGGGGCTCGGGACTGGGGACTGGGGACTGGGGACTGATGAAGAACATCGTCATGGCGCTCGCGCTGCTGTTGATCGGCGTCGCCGGTCTGGCCGCGCAGTCTGCGGACAAGACGTACCCGCCCGCATTTCCCCGGACGAACGCGACCAAGCTGCTCGAAACCGATCGATTCGTGGTCTGGGACATCGTCTGGCCCAAGGGGCAGCCGACGGCGATGCACCGGCACGTCTACGACCAGGTCGGCACGTACTACGCGCGCGGCGGCCGGCTGATCACGATGCCCGACGGCACGTCGCGGCCGGCGATGACTGAAACGGGCAGCCTGTCGACGACGAAGAAGGGGACGACGCACATCGAGGAGGGGACGACCGTGCCGCCTCTGCGTGCCGTGTTCATCGAGCTGAAAAAGGAAGGACCGTCCGGGCTTCCGGAGGTATCACGCGATCTGCCGCCGGCGTTTCCCCGCGCCGGCGCCAAGCAGCTGCTCGACGACGAGCGGGTGACGATCTGGGATTACACGTGGAAGCCGGGCACGCCGCGCTTCACGTACCGGACCGGGCACGACACCGTGGTCGTGTATCTCGGAGACGGAACCGTGACGTTCACACCGCAGAACGGCGCGCCGGGGACGCTCGAGGCGTCACCGGGCCGGATGCGCTATCTCGCGCGCGGCTCGGTCGAAACCGAAGAAGGCGCCGACGGTGCGCCGCGCGCGATCGTCTTCGAACTGAAATAAACGCGAACGAATGCGTCGCTAGGGCGCGGGCGTCGCGACCGGCTTGCCCTTTTCAATGACGTAGGTCGCCACGACCTTCGCGAGCCCCGTTCCGGCATTCTTCGCGTTGTGAATCGTGCCGGCCGGGATCAGGAACGCTTCGCCGGTCTGCAGTGTCCTCGCCGGTTTCCCGTCCATCTCGAGCACGATCGGCCCCGCCAGCACGTAGGCGATCTCCTCGCCGGGATGCGTGTGACGCCCTGACGCGCCGTTCGGCTGAATTTCCGCCAGCGCCATCACCGCCTCGCGGCCCGGAGCGGAGAGGTCGCCTTGCTGCAGCACCGTCCGCTTGAAGGCCGCGGGCGCCTGCGCGCCGGCGCGCACCATGAACGTCACCGCCAGTATCGTGGTCACCGCCGCAAGGATCGTCGTCACACGTTTCATAGGTCCGCCTCCCGAAAAGTCACACGAGTCTACTGCGACACGGTCTCGACGTTCTTGAGCAGCAATTCCGCGTAGCGCTGCACCATCCAGACGATGCGTTCGAACACGCTGGTCAGGCGAAGGAGCAGCGCTCGCTCCGGCGCGGTCAGCGCCTGATCGGGCGCGAAATACATGACGCGGATGCCGGCCATCATTTCGCCGCGGTCGCTGCTCAATTCGAACACGAATTCGGCGCGTTCCCGGTCCAGCGTCCGGGTCGCGTCGCCGGTGAACATCAGGAGGAAGTCGAGCGCCTCGGTGAAATTCTCGACGAGCGGGTTGAGCTTCGCGCTTTTCGGCCCGGCCGCGACGCTGGTGGCGAGTTGATACATCGAATCCTCGATGAGCTCGAGGAGCTTTTCCCGGCCGTGCACGTTGCCGAGCCGCTGCGAGGTCGTGTCGTCCAGGTGCTTGCTGATCAGCGCGACGTAGAAGTGCTCCATTTCCCGGAAGAGCGTCGCGAAACTGCGGTGCAGCGACGCGGCGTCCGCCTTGCCAGGGTCAGGCGCGTGCGGCCTGATCGGCGCCAGGTAGTCGCGGGTGCGCTTCAGCACCCGCATCTGCTCCTTCTCCAGGAGATCGATGGCCGTCGCCGCATCGCCGATCGCCTCGTGGACCGCGTACTTGGGCACCGAGAGGTTTTCCACCGAGCTCGGCGGCCAGGTCCGTGCGACAAATTGCTCGATCGGCTTCGCGAATGCCGCCGCGAGGAGCGCCATCGATCCATTGAAGATCAGATTGACGGCCGCCAGCTGCAGCGGAAGATGGGACATGGTCCGCTCCACCAGGGCTTCCACGAGCGGCACATGCGCGAACCTCTCGACGGCGAACAGCCCCACGAAGATGGCCGTGCCGGCGATCTTGAAGAGATCCTGAAAACGCGAGACCTGTCGCAGCGTGCCGGTCGATCGCTGCGTGAGCAGGATGCGCATCAGCGTCGAGCCGAGGTTGGCGCCGTAAATCATCGCGATGGCCTCGCCGGGGTCCAGGAGGCGGGCGCTGGCGAGCGCCACCGTCATCAGCGCGACCGCGGTGGTGGACTGGGCGATAAAGGACGCCATCACGCCGAGCGCGAAACCCATCGCCGACGATCCGTACCAGGACTGGAGGAACATCGACAGCCATCCGGCCCGTTCGATGTCCGACGCGGCGCCCGCGACGAGATTGCCGCCGTAGAGCAGCAGCGCGATGCCGAGCGCGACCGTGGCGAGCGCCTTCCAGCGGAATTCCTGGAGGAGCGACGAACTGACGCCGCCGATGCCCAGCGCGAAGAGCACCGCGAGCCGGATGTCGAAGGCGCCGGCGAAGACCAGAATCGTCGTGCCGACGTTGGCGAAGGCGACGATCGGCAGCGCCTGGCGCAGCGAGATCATGCCGGTCGCCGCCATGCTGCCGAGGACCGTGGCGACGGCCGACGTGCTCTGCATGATCGCGCCGCCCACGATGCCGAGTGCGGCGCAGGACGAGAGGCTCTTGGTGGAGTGCCGGATGAGCGACCGGAGCGTGCGGGACGTGCTTTCCTGAAGGGTCCTGCTGACGAGATCGAGGCCGAGGAAGAAAATGCCGACTCCGGCCGTCAGCAGGGCGAGAGTGTCACGCATAGGGCAGCGCGGGCAGAGCGGCCGGTCCCCGGCGCCTAGTCGCTGGCAAGCACGGCTTTCGCGTACTCACGCGTCATGCGGGCGATGTTCGAGATCGGAATCTCCTTGGGGCAGACCGCCTCGCATTCCCCTTCGTTCGAGCAGCTGCCGAAGCCCTCGGCGTCCGCCTGATCGACCATCGCGACGACGCGTTTCTCGCGCTCCATCTGGCCCTGGGGCAGCAGGGCGAGGTGCGAGACTTTCGCGCTCACGAACAGGTGCGCCGACGCGTTCTTGCACGCCGCCACGCAGGCGCCGCAGCCGATGCAGGCGGCCGAGTCCATGGCGAGGTCCGCGACGGCTTTGGGGATCAGGATGTTGTTGGCATCCTGCGCGCCGCCGACGTTGATGGAGCAGTAGCCGCCCGCGGCGATGATCCGATCGAACGCGCTGCGATCGACGACGAGATCCTTGACGACCGGAAAGGCCTTGGCGCGCCACGGTTCGATGGTGACGGTTTCGCCGTCCTTGAACCGGCGCATGTGCAGCTGGCACACGGTCGTCCCGCGGTCCGGTCCGTGCGGGATGCCGTCCACGACCAGGCTGCACATGCCGCAGATGCCTTCGCGGCAGTCGGAGTCGAACGCGATGGCGTCTTCGCCCTTCTTGACCAGCCCCTCGTTGACCACGTCGAGCATCTCGAGAAACGACATGTCGGGCGAGACATCGTCGGCCGCATAGTCCACGAGCTTTCCAGCCACATCAGGACCGGCCTGGCGCCAAATTCGAAGTTTGAGTCTCACGATCGTTTGATCCTCGTTGGCTCTGGGCTTGGGCTCTGGGCTCTAGCCGTGCCAAATCCCAAAGCCGCCAAAGCCTAAAGCCTAAAGCCCAAGCCCCTACTTGTAACTGCGCTGCGTGGGATGCACTTCGTCGAACACGAGCGGCTCCTGGTGCATCACCGGCCGCTGGCCGACGCCGGTGAACTCCCACGCGGCGACGTATGTGAAATGGTCGTCGTCCCGCAGCGCCTCGCCCTCGGGGGTCTGGCTTTCTTCGCGGAAGTGGCCGCCGCAGGATTCGCGGCGTTCGAGCGCGTCGAGCGCCAGCAGCTCGGCGAACTCGAGATAGTCGGCCACTCGTCCGGCGTACTCGAGGCTCTGGTTCAGATTGTTCGGCGTCCCCGGCACGGACACGTTGTGCCAGAACTCGTCGCGCAGTTTCGGGATGGCGGTCAACGCGCGCGTCAGGCTCGCTTCCGAGCGCGCCATGCCGACGTCGTCCCACATGATGCGGCCGAGCTCGCGGTGGATCTCGCGGATGCCGCGCTTGCCCTTGACCGCGAGCAGCCGGTTGATCCGATCCTGCGTCGCGCTCGCCGCCTCCTTGAACGCGTCGTGATCGGTGGTGATCTTCGGAAGCGGGTTGCTCGCGAGGTAGTCGCCGATGGTGTAGGGAATGATGAAGTAGCCGTCGGCCAGCCCCTGCATCAGCGCGCTGGCGCCCAGCCGGTTCGCGCCGTGGTCGGAGAAGTTCGCCTCGCCCAGGACGTGCAGCCCGGGGATGTTGCTCATCAGGTTGTAGTCCACCCAGAGGCCGCCCATCGTGTAGTGGATGGCGGGGTAGATGCGCATCGGCACCTTGTACGGATCCTCGTCGGTGATCTTCTGGTACATCTGAAAGAGGTTGCCGTACTTCTCCTTCATCGCGTCGGCGCCGACGCGCTGAATCGCATCCTTGAAGTCCAGGTACACGGCGAGGCCGCTGTCGCCGACGCCGCGCCCGGCGTCACAGGCTTCCTTGGCGTTGCGCGACGCGACGTCGCGCGGCACGAGGTTGCCGAAGCTCGGGTATTTCCGTTCGAGGTAGTAGTCGCGTTCCTCTTCCGGGATCTGTTCCGGCGGCCGCTTGTCGCCCTGCTGCTTCGGCACCCAGACGCGGCCGTCGTTGCGAAGGCTCTCGCTCATCAGCGTCAGCTTCGACTGGTGATCGCCGCTGACCGGAATGCAGGTCGGATGAATCTGCGTGAACGCCGGGTTGGCGAACAGCGCGCCGCGCTTGTGCGCGCGCCAGGCCGCCGTCACGTTCGAGTTCACCGCGTTGGTGGACAGGTAGTAGACGGTGCCGTAGCCGCCGGTCGCCAGGATCACCGCGTCGGCGGCGTAGCGTTCGATCTCGCCGGTCGTCAGGTTGCGGACGATGATGCCGCGCGCCCGGCCGTCGACGAGCACGAGATCCAGCATCTCGCGGCGGGCGAACAGCTTGACCCGCTTCTCGTGAACCTGCCGCATCAGCGACTGGTAGGCGCCGATGAGCAGCTGCTGCCCGGTCTGGCCGCGCGCGTAGAACGTGCGCGACACCTGCGCGCCGCCAAACGACCGGTTGTCGAGCAGGCCGCCGTACTCGCGCGCGAACGGGACGCCCTGCGCCACGCACTGGTCGATGATGTTGACGCTCGTCTGCGCCAGCCGGTAGACGTTGGCTTCGCGCGAGCGGTAGTCGCCGCCCTTGACCGTGTCGTAGAACAGCCGGTACACGCTGTCGCCGTCGTTCTGGTAGTTCTTGGCGGCGTTGATGCCGCCCTGCGCGGCGATGCTGTGGGCGCGGCGCGGGCTGTCCTGGATGCAGAAGTTCAGGACGTTGTACCCGAGCTCACCGAGTGACGCAGCCGCCGACGCGCCGGCCAGTCCGGTTCCGACGCAGATGATCGTGTACTTGCGCTTGTTGGCCGGGTTGACCAGTTTGAGGTGGAACTTGTGACGGTCCCACTTCTCGGCAATCGGTCCTGAAGGAATCTTGGCGTCGAGGATCATAGGATGACCTGCGTCGCGACCAGATACGCCCAGACCGCGATGACGATGAACCCGCCGGCAATCGCGACGGCGATGATTTTTCCCGCGACACGAATCCGCGGCGTCCACTTGGGATGGTCGAATCCGAGCGACTGCAGCGAACTCGACGCGCCGTGCCAGAGATGCGATCCGACGACCAGCATGCTGAGCACGTAGAAGGCGACGATCAGCGGATTGCTGAGGGCTTCGATTTCCAGCCGGTAGAAATCGCGCATGCCCTGGTAGTCGTACTCCGGACCGTATTTGAACGCCTTGACGTGAATGATCAGGAAGACCAGCAGCCACAACCCGGAAAAGATCATGGTCGATGACGCGAAGGACTTGCGGCTGGTGTGGCCCGCGCCCTTCTTCATCGCATAGCCGACCGGTCGCGCCTGCCGGTTGCCGAAGTACATCGCGACCGTCTTGTAGATGTGGAGGACGAAGACCAGCAGCAGGCCGAGCTCGATGACGGGGAGAATCGGCAGCTTCTCGAGTTTGTCGGCCGAGCCGTTGAAGAACGCCGGGCCGCCGAAAACCGTCAGGTTCGCCGTGATGTGGATGAGGAGATAAATAAAAAGACCGAGGCCGGTGATGCCGATGAGGATCTTCGTGCCGACCGATGAGTCGAGCGGGCGTGTTCGTGAAGACATCAACCGAAGAGTTTACCTCAAAAGAATCGTACCGATGTTGAAGTAGACCAGCAGCGTCATGAAGTCGGCGAGCGCGAGCACGATCGGCCCCGCCGCAATTCCCGGATCGCGCTGCGCGGCGCGCAGCACGCTCGGCAGGACGACGCCGAAAACCGCGGCGATCGTCATGGCGCTCGTGACCGTCAACGCGAGCGCGACCCCCACGGCGGGCTGTCCCTGCCACACGGCGGCCACGCCGCCGATCACCGCGCCGGACGCCAGGCCGAGAAGCACCGCCGTACGCATTTCGAGCCAGAGACCGCGGCGGAGCAGACGCCAGTCCACACTGGCCTGGCGAAAACTCTGCAGCGTCAGGGTGACCGACTGCATGCTGATGCTCTCGCTGAGCGCGAGCACGACCGGCATGAACAGCGCGAGCACGATGATCCGGTTCAGGAGCGATTCGTATTCCGCGGCAATGACCGCGGCGATGAGGCCGCCGCCAATATTGGACAACAGCCACGGAAACCGATCGCGGAATCCGGCCCACGGGCTGGCGACCCGCGCCACCCGCAGGCCGATCATCTGAAAGATGTCCTGCGCGTTCTGCCGCGCCAGGGCGTCGGAGACGTCACCGGCAAAGAGGCCGACGTCCGCGACGCCGCGCAGCCGGCCGTCCCCGTCCACGACCGGCAAGGCGAGCAGCTTGTGCCGGACGAACGCTTCGGAGGCGTCACGCAGCGTCGCGTTGGCCGGCAGCGTGACGACCTCGCGCACCATCAGCCGGTCGAGCGGCGTGGCGGGATCGGCGGTCAGCAGGCGGCGGGTCGGGATCACGCCGACCAGACGCTCGTCGTCATCGACGACGTAGAAGTAGACGATCCGCTCGCCGAGGCCCTGGGACCGGATGAGCGCGAGCGCGTCGCCGACGGTCTGGTGCTGAACGAGCGGCGTGATATCGCGCCGCAGGCATCCAAACAGCAGATCGTCGAGCTGCGAATCGAGAACCAGTGCGGTCATGCCGCGCTCGACGGCGCCGGGTGGCATTGACGAAGTGTCGGTTTGGCGAATAGCATCAGGAGTTTCCTGACGTCATGAAAATCCACGAGTATCAAGCGAAAGCCATTCTTGCGCGTCATGGTGTGCCCGTGCCGCGCGGCGACGTTGCCTTCAACCCCGCGGAGGCCGGCGACATCGCCCGGCGCCTCGGCGGCGAGGTGGTCGTCGTCAAAGCGCAGATCCACGCCGGCGGCCGCGGAAAAGGCGGCGGCGTGAAGCTCGCGAAGTCCGCGGCGGAAGCGGAGCAGCTCGCCGGCCAGATGATCGGGATGACGCTCGTCACCCATCAGACCGGCCCCGAAGGGCGCGTCGTGTCGCGCGTGCTCGTCGAGGAAGGCCTCAAGATGACGCGCGAGCTCTACTTGAGCATCGTACTCGATCGCGCCGCGGGCAAGCCCGTGATGATGGCGAGCGCCGACGGCGGCATGGACATCGAGGAAGTCGCGGCGAAGACGCCGGAGCGCATTCACAAGATTTACATCGAGCCGGGCGTCGGCCTGGTGCCGTTCCAGGCGCGCGATCTGGGTTTTGCGATTGGCCTCGACGGTCCGCAGGTCAACAAGGCCGTGAAGCTGATGAGCGCGCTGTACGAGGCGTTCGTCGCCACCGACGCATCGCTCCTCGAAATCAACCCGCTCGTGGTCACCGCCGACGGCAATCTGCTCGCCCTCGACGCCAAGATGAACTTCGACGACAGCGCGCTGTCGCGCCATCCCGACATTCGCGAACTGCGCGATCTCGGCGAAGAGGATCCGCTCGAGATCGAGGCGTCGAAGTTCTCGCTGAACTACATTCACCTCGACGGCAACATCGGCTGCATGGTCAACGGCGCGGGCCTCGCCATGGCGACGATGGACATCATCAAGCTGGCCGGCGGCGAGCCGGCGAACTTCCTCGACGTCGGCGGCGGCGCCAACGCCGAACAGATTCGCAACGCCTTCAAGATCCTCATGTCGGACAAGAACGTGAAGGCGGTGCTCATCAACATCTTCGGCGGCATCCTGCGCTGCGACGTGCTGGCGCAGGGCGTCATCGCCGCGGTGAAAGAGCTCGGCGTGCCGGTGCCGATCGTCATCCGCATGGAAGGCACGAACGTGGACGAAGGCAAGCGGCTGCTCAAAGAGAGCGGCATGAATTTCGCGACCGCCGACAGCATGGGCGAGGCGGCCGACAAAGTGGTTCAACTGGCGGGATAGTCACTCGAGCCACGAAGACACGAAGCGCACGAAATCGTTCCTGAATGATTTCTTCGTGCCTTCGTGTCTTCGTGGTCGTTCTGTCAGGAACTATGGCTGTTCTGATCGACAAGAACACACGGTTGCTGGTCCAGGGTCTGACCGGTCGCGAGGGCACGTTTCACGCGAAGCAGGCGGCCGCGTACCACACGACCGTGGTCGGCGGCGTGACTCCGGGCAAGGGCGGGACGACGCACGAGGGCTGGCCGGTTTTCGATACCGTGCACGACGCGGTGAAGAAGACCGGCGCGAATGCGACCGTCATCTTCGTGCCGCCGGCGTTTGCGGCTGACGCCGTCATGGAGGCCGCGGATGCCGGGATTCCGCTGGCGGTCTGCATCACCGAAGGCATTCCGGTCCTCGACATGATGCGCGCCATGACGTTCCTCAAGGCGCATCCCGAAACGCGGCTCATCGGCCCGAATTGCCCCGGCATCATCTCGGCGGGGAAGGGCAAGGCCGGCATCATTCCCGCCAACATCTGCCGCGAAGGGCGCATCGGCGTCGTGTCGAAGAGCGGCACGCTGACCTACGAGGCGATTCACCAGCTGACGAAGCTCGGTCTGGGCCAGACGACGTGCATCGGCATTGGCGGCGATCCTTTGATCGGCACCACGCACATCGACGCGCTCAAGCTGTTTGCGGACGATCCCGACACCGAAGGGGTCATCATGATCGGCGAGATCGGCGGCAGCGCCGAAGAGGAAGCCGCGGCCTGGATCAAGGCGCACTTCACGAAGCCGGTCGTGGCGTTCATCGCCGGCCAGACCGCGCCGCCCGGACGCCGCATGGGACATGCGGGCGCGATCATCGCCGGCGGCAAGGGCACGGCCGCGGAGAAGATGGCGGCGCTTTCGGCGGCGGGGGTGACCGTTGTGAAGAGTCCTGCCGATATGGGCAAGGCCATCCAGGATCGCCTGCGCGGCTCCCGCCAAGGCTGAATCTGCCGGGCTGCCGGGCCGAAACTACTGCGTGGTATCATTAATCGGATCTACCCACCAGGCGAGTGCCCACGGGTATCCTCTAATCTGTGAGGCCGTAAGGACTTAAACGAATGTCTCCGACTGATCTAGCGGTTCAGGAAACTCACGCCACCTCCCATCGCCAGCGCGTCGTCAACGATTTCAGTATTCAGGTCGCCACCGTCAACGGTTCAGGCAGTCAGACGGCCAATATCGTCCTGCTGCGCTCGATCCTGTTGTCGGGTGTGCCGGTGTCCGGGAAGAACATGTTCCCGTCGAACATTGCCGGCCTGCCGACCTGGTACACCATCCGCGCCAGCAAGCACGGCTACGTCGCCCGCAAGAAGGAAGTCGATTTCCTTGTTGCGATGAACGCCGAAACCGCCAAGGAAGACGTGCTCACGCTGGAGCCGGGTGCTGCGGTCGTCTACGACGAACCCCTGAAGCTCAATACGCTCAGGGACGATCTGGTCTTCTATCCGGTCCCGTTCGACAAGCTGGTCGCGCCGGTTTGCCCGGATGCCAAGTTGCGCCGCCTCGTGCGCAACATGATTTACGACGGCATCCTCGCGAAAATCCTCGGCATCGACCTTGGCCTGATGGAAAAGGCGCTGACCAGGCAGCTGGGCAAGAAGGCCAAGGCGGTCACGCTGAACGCGGCCGCGCTCAAGGCGGGTTTCGATTACGCCGCGGCGACATTCACGAAACAGGATCCGTTCTACATCGAGCCGATGAACGAAACCGCCGGCAAGATCCTGATCGAAGGCAACGCGGCCGCGGCCATCGGCTGCATGATGGCGGGCGTCACCGTTGTCGCCTGGTATCCGATTACGCCCTCGTCGTCGCTCTGCGAGTCGCTGATCGGGTACATGAAGAAGTACCGGGTGGACAAGGAGACCGGCAAGGCGACGTTTGCGATCGTGCAGGCCGAGGATGAAATTGCCTCGCTCGGCATGGTCATCGGCGCCAGCTGGGCGGGCGCGCGGTCGATGACCGCGACGGCCGGCCCCGGCATCTCGCTGATGTCCGAGTTCGCGGGCCTGGCGTACTACGCCGAAACCCCCGCGGTCATCTTCGACGTGCAGCGCGTCGGGCCGTCAACCGGCCTGCCGACTCGCACGGCGCAAGGCGACTTCCTGCAGGTCGCGTTCCTGTCGCACGGCGACACCAAGCACATCATGATGATCCCGTGCTCGGTCGAGGAAGCGTATTCCATGTCGATCGAAGCGTTCGATCTGACGGAGCTCTTCCAGACGCCGGTGTTCGTGATGCTCGACCTCGACCTGGGCATGAACAACTGGATGTCCGACGGGTTCAAGTATCCGGACAAGCCGATCAACCGCGGCAAGCGGCTGACGGCGGACGCGCTCAAGAAGCTTGGAAGCTGGGGACGCTACGACGACGTGGACGGCGACGGCATTCCGTATCGCACCGTTCCGGGCGACGGCATGCCGGCGTACTTCACGCGCGGCTCCGGCCACAACGCGAAGGGACAGTACAGCGAGCGTCCCGACGACTACGTGGAGAACATGGACCGCTTGAACCGCAAGTTCGAGACGGCGCGTTCGCACGTGCCCGCACCGGTGGTCGACACCGTGCGCCGGCGCGAAGATCGGCTTCATCGGCTACGGCACGTCACACTGGGCGATCGGCGAGAGCCGCGATCAGCTCCGGTCGGAAGTCGACCTGAAGACGTCGTACCTCCGGCTGCGCGCGTATCCGTTCAACGACGAACTGGTGAAGTTCATCGACGCGCACGAACGCGTGTACGTCATCGAGCAGAACCGCGACGCGCAGATGAAGCAGCTCATGGCGCTCGACCTCACGCCGGAGCGGCAGCTGAAGCTCCGCAGCGTGCTCCACTACAACGGCCTGCCCATCGATGCGCGCAGCATCACCGACGATGTCATGGCGCAGGAAGGGTACGAGGTCGCGAAGAAAACTACCGTTCGCGTCGCGGGCGCGGGCATGACGGGCGGCGAATAATGGCGACACCACTCAAAGTCAATCGAATCGGTCTCGAGCCGCAGGTCTACAAGGGCGGCAAGACGACGCTGTGCGCCGGCTGCGGCCACAACGCCATCTCCGAGCGCATCATCGACGCGTTCTACGAGATGGGCGTCGATCCCAGCCAGGTCGTGAAGCTGTCGGGCATCGGCTGCTCGAGCAAGAGCCCGGCGTACTTCCTCGGCAGCTCGCACGGCTTCAACGCCGTGCACGGCCGCATGCCGTCGGTCGGCACCGGCGCGATGCTCGCGAACAAGAAGCTGATCGCCATCGGCATCAGCGGCGACGGCGACACCGGCGCGATCGGCATCGGCCAGTTCGTCCACCTGATGCGCCGCAACCTGCCGATCATCTACATCATCGAAGACAACGGCTGCTACGGCCTGACGAAGGGGCAGTTCTCGCCGACCGCCGATCTCGGCTCCAAGCTGAAGACCGGCGTCGTCAACGACCTGCCGCCGATCGACACCTGCGCGCTGGCCATCGAGCTCGGCGCCACGTTCGTCGCGCGGTCGTTCTCGGGCGACAAGAAGCAGTTGCTGTCGCTGCTCAAGGCGGCGCTCTCGCATCGCGGAACGGTGATGCTCGACGTGATGTCGCCGTGCGTCACGTTCAACGATCACGAAGGCTCGACCAAGAGCTACGCCTACGTGAAGGATCACGACGACCCGGTCGAGGAAGTGAGCTTCGTGCCGTACTTCGAGGACATCAGCGTCGACTACGCCCCGGGCAGCACCCAGGAAGTGACGATGCACGACGGATCGAAGCTGTACCTGAAGAAGCTCGAAGAGGACTACGACGCGACCGACAAGATCGGCGCGCTGAAGCGCCTGCACGAGGTGGCGCGGCGCGGCGAGTTCGCGACCGGCCTCATCTATATCGAGCCGGATCGCGACGATTTCCTGACGCAGCTGAACGTCGTCGACGAACCGCTCGCAAGCCTGCCGCTCGAGCGCGTGCGCCCCGGTCAGGAAGCGCTCGAGGAGATCATGGAAGTCGCTTCGCTAGACTGAAGATCGTGCGGCGGCCGTCAGCGTGATGGCCGCCGCCTGCAGTTCAGTTCGATCGCCCTACCAGCCCGACCCGGCCCTACCTGGCTTACCAGCCCTAAGTACCCGCCCTGCTTATCGACGTTCGCGCCTTCGCGATCGCGCGCGCTCGCGACCGGATCGTTGGGCATGCCGTTTTCGTCGATGCCTTTGCCCTGCGGGTTGCTGTGCTGCTTGTCGGTCGGACGGTCGCCTTCCACCGCGCCCTTCTTTGCGTCCTGATCGGGATGGGCAGTGGGTGGTGGCGTGCTCAATGGTTGTGTCATGAAGTGGTCCTCCGCGGTGGCTCGCGGTCAAAGTGGCTCAGGTGGCTGCGATATAATCGAGCGGAATGATCGAGCGAACTCTTGCCATCATCAAGCCTGACGCCGTCGAGCGGAAGCTCGCGGGTCGAATCATCCAGCGCATCGAGGATTCGGGATTCCAGATTCGTGCCATGCGGCTCGTGCGGTTGACGAAGGAAGAGGCCGAGGGCTTCTATGCCGTGCATCGCGCGCGGCCGTTCTTCGCGAGCCTGACGGAGTTCATGTCGTCGGGCGGCGCCGTGGTGATGGTCCTCGAGGCCGAGGACGCCATCAAGAAATGGCGGACGCTGATGGGCGCGACCGACCCGGCGAAGGCCGATGCCGGCACGCTGCGGAAAGAATTCGCCGAGTCGATCGAACGGAACGCGACGCACGGCTCCGACGCGCCGGAGACGGCGGCGTACGAGATCGGGTATTTCTTCGCGGGTGTCGATCTCGTCTAGAAAAGCCTCACCACTGAGGGCACGGAATAGCGACGGAGGCACCGTGTCCTCGAATGCTGTCCGTGACCTCCGTGGTAAAGCTTTTGGGGAAAACGCTTCTCGTCGTTGGCCTGGTGATCGCGGGGCTCGGCGTCCTGATGATGCTCGGTCTGCCGCTTGGCCGGCTGCCGGGCGACATCGCGGTGCGGCGCGGCAACTTCTCGTTCTACTTCCCGCTGACCACCTCCATCGTCCTCAGCATCCTGCTGACGCTGCTGTTCTCGCTCTTCCGCCGCTGACGGGATAGAATCGCGCACAAATTTCAGAGTGATCAGACTTCAGAGATGCCTAAAGCCGCGAGCTCGAAGCCTGAAGCCCGAAGTCTGCAGTCTGTATTTCCGAGAGCGGAGCATCTGTGTCAATCAAGTCCGATCGCTGGATCAAGCGCATGGCGCGCGAGCACAAGATGATCGAGCCGTTCGTCGAGAGCCAGACGCGCGCCGGCGTCGTCTCGTACGGCGTGTCGTCGTACGGCTACGACGTGCGGGTGGGCGACGAATTCAAGGTGTTCACGAACGTTTTCAACACCGTGGTCGATCCGAAGAACTTCGATCCCAAGTCGTTCGTGGACATCAAGGCGGACGTCTGCATCATCCCGCCGAATTCGTTCGCGCTGGCGAGCACCATCGAGTACTTCCGGATTCCGCGCGACATCCTGACCGTCTGCCTTGGCAAGTCCACCTACGCCCGCTGCGGCATCATCGTCAACGTGACGCCGTTCGAGCCGGAGTGGGAAGGACACGTCACGATTGAGATCTCGAATACGACGCCGCTGCCGGCGAAGATTTATGCAAACGAGGGGATCGCGCAGGTGCTGTTCTTCCAGAGCGACGAGCCGTGCGAGATCTCCTACCGCGACAAGAAGGGGAAGTACCAGGCTCAGCGGGGTGTCACGCTGCCGAGAATTTAGGGGTCAGATGGGTGTCAGACACCCATCTGACACCCATCTGACACCAGCGGCGGGGGCTTGAAAGCCGGCTCGTCGCTTGACCCGTAACCCGCAATAGAGTAAAAACTTGCCGCGCCTCAGTCGTCTCTGAAAGCGCCGCATCCCGGTTACATGGACAAACTTGTCGAGCGCGAAGCCGCGACTCGAAGCCCACTGGTCGCCGCGCCCGCCCTCGCTGTTCAATTCTTTTTGATCCCGCTGGCCGTCGTCGGCATTACGGTGCTCGTCTATATCGGGTTCCGTTCGCTGCTGACCGACGAGCGCTCGCCGCAGGACTACCTGGCCGAGATCAAGAGCGGCGGGATGGCCCGGCAGTGGCCGGCCGCCTTCGAGTTGTCGCAGCTGATGGACGACCCGAAGGTCCGCGGAGACAAGCAGTTAGCGGTCGCGCTGGTGCAGGCGTTCGACCAGGCGAAAGACGGCGACCCGCGCGCTCCGCAAATACCTCGCTTTGGCCATCGGCCGGCTGGATCCGCCGCTGCCGCGCGAGGCGGTCGACGTCCTCCTCAAATCGCTCGCTGACCCCGATAAACCGTGGACGCCCGACGTCTGGTCGCGAATCAACGGCTGGACCGACGAGATGAACGAAGCGCACATCAGCACCATCTGGGCGCTGGGTGCCGCCGGGGACCCGAGCGTCGTGCCCGCGCTGATGCCTCTGTATATGTCGCCGGATGCGGGCATCCGGAAGATGGTCGTCTACGTCCTTGGGGCGTTGCCGGGCGACGCGCAGATCAAGACGCTGCAGACCGCGCTCGAGGACGGCACGCCCGATGTGCGCTGGAATGCGGCGGTCGCGCTGGCGCGGCACGGCGCGCGCGACGGCGTGCCGGTGTTGAGACAGATGCTGGACCGCGCGTACGTCGAGCACGCGGTCACGCGCAACGTGAGCGCGGACAGCGACCAGGATCCGGTGGCGGACGTCATGATCAGCGGCCTGCGCGCGGCGGCGGCCTGAAAGACGGCTCGCTCAGGCCGTCGGTCGAAGGGCTGAGCCAGCAGGATCGCAGCATGAAGGTCCGGCAGGCGGCGCTCGAAGCGCTGAAGGCGATGGGATAAGGGGACGAAGGGGATTCATGGCTGACGAGACCGAAGACCGACGGCCCGGCGGCAGGCGAGACGCCTGCGGCTCCGGCCGCGCCGGTCACATACCGCGCCGGCGGCCGCGCACGCGGCACCGCAAACCCGCAGCACCGCGTCCTCCGGCGGCGCCGTTGCCCGATCTGGCTGGCAAGAACGACGACCGCGGCGTCGGCGGGCGGAGCGGCCGCCAAGGCAGCCACCGCGCCGGCGGCGGCGAAGCCGGCGGCCTCGAGCCGCGCAGCCGACGACACGTCGCCGCTGTTGACCCGCCGCGCCTGGATGGGACTCGCGTGGGGCGCGTTCTCGGCCGCCTCGGCGGCGGCCCTGGCCGCGACCGGCCGCTTCATGTTCCCGAACGTGCTCAACGAGCCGCCGCAGCAGTTCAAGGCCGGCTTCCCGACCGAGTACGGCATGGGCGTCGACGAGCGGTGGAAAGAGAAGTTCGGCGTCTGGATCGTGCGCACGCCGGATGACATCGATCAGCACGCGAGCGGGTTCTACGCGCTGAGCGTCACCTGCACCCATCTGGGCTGCACGCCGAACTACCTGTCGGCGGAAGCCAAGTTCAAGTGCCCGTGCCACGGCAGCGGCTTCCGGACGACCGGCGTCAATTTCGAAGGCCCGGCGCCGCGTCCGCTCGAGCGCGTGCGCGTCGTGCTCGCCGAAGACGGGCAGATCCTCGTCGACAAGAGCCGCCACTTCCAGCGCGAGCTCGGACAGTGGACCGATCCCGAGGCGTTTCTCAAGGCCTAGGCAGTGACACGCGGAAATTGAGAAGTTTGGAGAATTTAAGGAATTGATAGGAATTACGGAATCGAGAGTTAGCAGCGTGAAGCGTTTCGGGAATCGTCGAGTTGAATCGGTTGAGGAAGTCGAATTCCTCAATTCCTCAATTCCTCAATTCCTGAGATTCTCAGGATCCCCCTATGGCTGACGCAAAGACCGTCGCTCCGCAGGAAGGCCCGGGCACCCGGTTCTGGAACTGGCTGACCGAAACGCAAATCTGGAAGTCGGTGTTCCGGCACGACCGGCCGGACACCGATCGCAACCGCGTGCTCGTCATGCTCTCGAACGTGTTTCTGCACCTGCATCCGGTGCGGATCCGCAAGTCGGGCGTGAAGCTGCGCTACACGTGGTGCATGGGCGGCCTGAGCTTCTTCCTCTTCCTCGTGCTGACGTTCACCGGCCTGCTGCTGATGTTCTATTACCGGCCGACGCTCGAGTACGCCTACACCGACATCGTCGGTCTGCGCGAGCACGTGCCGCTCGGCATCATGCGCGAGATGCACCGGTGGGGCGCGCACGCGATGGTCATCACCGTGTGGCTGCACATGTTCCGCGTCTTCATGACCGGTTCGTACAAACCGCCGCGCGAGTTCAACTGGTCGATCGGCGTCATCATGCTCGTGCTGACGCTGCTGCTGTCGTTCACCGGCTACCTGCTGCCGTGGGATCAGCTGGCGATCTGGGCCATCACGGTCGGCTCGAACATGGCGCGCGCGACACCGTTCCTCGGCCACGAGGGTCCCGGCGCCGCAGTTGCTGGCGCTCGGCGACGTCAAGCTGATTCACGCGGCCGACGATGCGCGGTTCGCGCTGCTCGGCGGCACGTTCGTCGGCGAAGGCGCGCTGCTGCGGTTCTACGTGCTGCACTGCGTCGGCCTGCCGCTCGGGATCGCCGTGCTGATGGCCGTGCACTTCTGGCGCGTCAGAAAAGACGGCGGCATCAGCGGTCCGCTCTAGAATGAGATTGAGAATTCGAAGGTAATCGAGCATCAATCAATGGATTTCATCAAGGGATTCATCAACGCGGTCGCCGACCCGAAGCTGTTCTTCCTGCTGGCGGTCGTGGCGCTCATCCTGGTCGTCTGGAAGCGCGAGAAGATCGTCAGCGAACGCCGTCGGATACGGCGCGCTGGGCCTCCTGGCGGTGTTCTTCATCTTCGGAACCTTCGATCCGAACTTCCAGCTGATCGTCACCAAGCCGGACAACGTGCCGATCGTCGGCCTGATCTTCCTGCTCGTGTTCTTCATCTGGTACTCGATTCGCGAGGGCGTGCTGAACGACCGCCGCATCGCGGCCGGGCTGGGGCCGATCGAGAAGGAAGAATCGGATCGCGTGTGGGTGTGGCCGGACCTGGTCTACACGGAGCTCATCTCGCTGATCCTCTGCTCCGTCATCCTGATCGTCTGGTCGATTTTCCTGAAGGCGCCGCTCGAGCAGCCGGCCAATCCGGCGAACACGCCGAACCCGTCGAAAGCGCCGTGGTACTTCCTCGGCCTGCAGGAGATGCTGGTGTACTTCGACCCGTGGCTGGCCGGCGTCGTCCTGCCGGGGCTGATCATCGCCGGGCTGATCGCCATTCCCTACGTCGACAAGAACCCGAAGGGCAACGGCTACTACACGTTCAAGGAGCGCAAGGCCGAAATCACGATCTTCCTCTTCGGCTTCGCGGTGCTGTGGTCCTCGCTGATCGTGCTCGGGCACGTTCCTGCGCGGTCCGAACTGGAACTTCTTCGGACCGTTCGAATTCTGGGACATCCACAAGCTGGCGGCGATGACCAACGTGAACCTGTCCGAGTACGTCTGGGTGCGCGCCCTCGGATCGGCGTTGCCGACCAACTGGTTCGTGCGCGAGATTGTCGGGATCCTGTTCGTGCTGTTCTACGTCTTCGCGCTGCCGGTCATCCTGGCGAAGACGCGCGTTCAAGGTCTACTTCGACAAGCTCGGCGCACCGCGCTATTACACGTCGGTGATTCTGTTCCTGATGATGATGTCGCTTCCCACGAAGATGCTCGCCCGGTGGATCTTCAACCTGAAGTACATCGTGGCGATTCCGGAATTCTTTTTCAACATATAAGCCATGGCTGAAAAGAAGGGCGTCGGACACGCCTATAACGTCGACTTCCTGAACGTCGTGTTTGCGGCGTCCAGCCTGTTCCTGTTCCTGTCCGTCATCTGGATGGTCTGGGACGACTTCAACCGCGAGTGGAAGAAGACCCAGCGCCGGTTCGTCGACCTGGAATATCAGGTGACGCAGGCGCAGCTCGATGCCGCCGCCAAGGGCGTCGACAAGAACAAGCTCGCGCAGTTGCAGGCGCAGGAAGCGGAAGCGCGCAAGAGCGTCGATGCGAACCAGCAGAAGCTGACGAGCTCGACGGCCAGCTGAAGGACGCGGACACGAAGCTGTATCGCGCCACGCTGGACTATCAGTATCTGAAGGCGACCTACGACCAGGATCGCTACGAGTTCGAAGCGGCGCGCGCCCGCGGCGTGTCCGGCTCCGACAAGATGGGCGAGAACGGCCGCCGACGAGGAGAAGCGCCTCGCCGAGCTGAACCTCGCGCGCGAGAAGGCCGAAGCGGACAAGGCCGCCGTCCAGAAGCAGCTCGCCGACATCACCGGCAAGATGGTCGTCGATTCAGAAGGACATCGACGAGCCTCGGCGCCGAGCAGGCGCGCCTCACCAAGCGCCTCGACGTCATCGCGCCGAGCGCGCTCAAGGACTACTTCCGCAACGCGCCGCTCGCTCGACTTCCTGGCGCCGACGATCAAGGTGCAGCAGATCATCCTGCCCAACGTCGTCGACGATGTGAATTTCACGCGCGTGGCGAAGATGGACCGCTGCCAGACCTGCCACCTGGCGATCGACAAGAAGGGCTACGAGAAGTATCCGCAGCCGTTCACGACGCATCCCGAAGCTGGAACAATTCCTGGGCGGCTCGTCACCGCATCCGATCGACCGCGTCGGCTGCACGGTGTGCCACGAGGGCATGGGCCAGTCGGTCAGCTTCCGCGACGCGGCGCACGCGCCGCCGAACGAAGAAGAGTAAGGCGAAGTGGGAAGAGGAGTACCACTGGGAACAGCCGCACCTCTGGGACTACCCGATGCTTCCGACGAACATGACGGAAGCGTCCTGCGCGAAGTGCCACAAGCAGCAGGTCTATCTGCCGAATGCGGACGCGCTGAACATCGCCTACGCGACCTACGAGCGCGCCGGCTGCTACGCGTGCCACAAGACCAAGGGCTTCGACACCAACATGCGGAAGCCCGGCCCGATCCTGACCAAGATCAACGCCAAGCTGACGCAGGACTGGGTCAAGAACTGGATCCGGAATCCGCGCGCGGTGAAGCCGACGACCTGGATGCCGCGCTTCTGGTACAACTCGAACAACAGCGACGCCGCAGGACGCCGTCCGCAACGAAACCGAGATCAACGCGATCGCGGCCTACCTGTTCGCGAACGCCGACCACGTACGAGCCGGCGGTCAAGAACCCGCCGCACGGCGACGCGAAGAACGGCGAGGAGATCGTCAAGGGCATCGGCTGCCAGGGCTGCCACGTCGTCGGCGAGGGCAATCGCTCGGAGCTGAGCCCGCGCCGGACCTTCGGCCAGCCGCTCGAGAACATCGGCAACAAGACGACCTACGAGTGGATCTACAACTGGGTCCGCGATCCGAAGCACTACAGCCCGGCGACCTACATGCCGAACCTGCGGCTGACCGATGCGCAGGTGGCCGACGTGGCGACCTACCTCTCGGGCCTGAAGGGCGGCGGCGGCGACGCCGGCGAAGGCGACGCCCGACGCGGCCGCGACCGATGCGGTGCTGCTCGACTATCTGCGCGCCGTGGTGCCGTTCGAGGACGCCAAGGCGCAGATGGCCAAGATGCAGCCGCAGGAGAAGCAGATCGAGCTCGGACGCCGCGCGATCAACCGCTACGGCTGCTTCAGCTGCCACGACATCAAGGGCTTCGAGAACGCGCAGTCCATCGGCACCGACCTTTCGGAGGAAGGCACGAAGCTGGTGACGCGCCTCGATTTCTCGTTCATCGAGGACATCCCGCACACGTCGAAGATCGGCTGGTTCACGACCAAGCTGCACGACCCGCGCGTGTTCGACAAGGGACGCGTCCTGCCGCCGCTCGACAAGCTGCGGATGCCGAACTTCGATTTCAGCGACGAGGAAGTGGGCCGCCTGTTGACGGCGATCATGAGCTTCCAGCGCGAAATCCAGCCGCAGGCGGCCTATCCGGCGCGCTCGGCGAAGTACGACTACCAGACGCAGGGCCGCACGCTGGTGCATCGCCGGAACTGCGTCGGCTGCCACATCATCGAAGGCGATGGCGGCGACTTCATCAAGCTCGTCGCGGATCCGTCGCTCGGCCCGCCGATGCTGACGCCCGAAGGCGCGCGTGTGCAGCCGGACTGGCTGTATGCGTTCCTCAAGGGACCGATCACCATCCGGCCGTGGCTGAACGTCCGCATGCCGACCTTCGGTCTCGACGATCCGAACCTGAATGGCGTCATCCGCTACTTCGGCGCCGTGTCCGACACGATCGGCCCGTTCCGGTCGCCGGCCGTCGTGGTCAGGACGGCCGCCGATCTCACGACCGGCAAGCAGCTGTTCGAGCTGCTGAAGTGCCAGCAGTGCCACGTGCTCGGCGCCATTCCGAAGGATCAGCCGACCGCGAACCTCGCGCCGGACCTGCGGATGTCGGCCGAGCGCCTGCAGGCGGACTGGATTGTTGACTGGTTGAAGAACCCGGCGATCATCCTGCCCGGCACGCGCATGCCGTCGTTCTGGCCGGATCATCCGAAGTCGTTCTACCCGCAGTTCAACGGGGATGCCGATCAGCAGATGAATGCGATTCGGGATCACCTGCTGACGCTGCGCGGCGGACCGAGCCCGAAGACCGGCACGCAGAACGCGAATAACTAGGGCAGGTGGGGCGGGTGGGGCAGGTAGGCCTGGTGGGGAAATTCAGACCCTGCCGGCCCCATCCGGCCAACCCGCCTCACCTGCCTTACCTAGCCCTAGTCCCCGCCCGTCATGAGCACCAAGCCGCCAAGCGGCACGCGCGATTTTCTGCCTGACGAGATCCGCCGCCGCGAGTACGTGATGCGCGTCGTGCGCGAGGTCTACGAGAGCTACGGCTTCGAGCCGCTCGAAACGCCGGCCTTCGAGAACATCGAGACGCTGCTCGGCAAGTACGGCGAAGAAGGCAACAAGCTCATTTTCAAGATCCTGAAGCGCGGCGAGCACGAGGCCAGCGGCGAAGCGGACCTGGCGCTTCGCTACGATCTCACCGTGCCGCTGGCGCGGGTGGTCGCGCAGTATCAGCAGGAGCTGCCGCGCTTCTTCAAGCGGTACCAGATTCAGCCGGTCTGGCGTGCGGACCGTCCGGCCAAGGGACGGTTTCGCGAGTTCTATCAGTGCGATATCGACGCCATCGGATCGACCTCACCGGTCGTCGAAGCGGAGCTTCTCGCGGCCGTCAGCGACGTCCTGGGCCGGCTGCGATTCGATAATTTCGTGATCCGGCTGAATCACCGGCGCGCGCTGACGGCGCTGCTCGAGGTCGCCGGTATCGAGGCGCCGCAGCACGCCGACGCGCTCGTCGCGCTCGACAAACTCGACAAGATCGGACCCGAAGGGGTCGAGAAGGAACTGCAGGCCCGCGGAATTGCGCCCGATGCATCGGCCGCCTGCCTCAGATTTTTCGCTGCTTCGAGCCCGGACGCTTCGCCGGCCGAGATGCTCGATCGACTGCGCGGATTCGTCGCCGGCCACGAGGCCGGGATGGCCGCGATCGGGGATCTCGCATCGATCGTCGAACTGGCGGAGGTGACCAAAGCCGGGGGACGGATTCGCATCGATCCGAGCCTCGCGCGGGGGCTGTCATACTACACGGGCGCGATCATGGAGATCGCCGTGCCGGATCTCGCGGGCAGTCTGGGCGGCGGCGGCCGCTACGACAACCTCGTGGGCATGTTCCTCGGCCGGGACGTTCCCGCCTGCGGCTTCTCCCTGGGCCTCGAGCGCATCATCGTCGTCATGACGGAGCGGAACATGTTCCCGGCGAAGATTTCGCTGGGCGCGGTGGACGTCATGGTGGCGTTTCTCGGGGACGGGCTGCGCGCCGACGCGGTGAAGCTCGCCGGCGAGTTGCGCGGTGAGAAGCTGCGCGTGGAAATCTATCCGGAAGGCAGCCGGAAGCTCGAAAAATCGCTGAAGTACGCCGCCGGCCGGAACGTGCCGGTCATGGCGATTCTCGGCGAGGACGAACAGGCGCGCGGCGAAGTCACGGTGCGCGACCTGCAGACCCGCCAGCAGGAAAGCGTGTCGCGCCAGTCGGCGGCGGCGGCGATCGCAAGGCGCGTCCGGCTGGTGGAGCCGTAGCGCGAAGGCATAGACGTAATGTCACAAACTTATCGAACTCACAACTGTTCCGTTCTTCGTCCCGAGCATGTCGGTCAAACCGTGCGCCTCTCCGGCTGGGCGAATCGCAAACGCGATCACGGACAGCTGCTGTTCATCGATCTGCGCGATCACTACGGCATCACGCAGTGCGTGTTCACCCCCGAATCTGCGGCGTTCCCGACCGCCGAGGCGCTGAAGCTCGAAAGCGTGATTGCCGTCTCCGGCCGCGTGATCGCGCGCACCGAAGAGAACATCAATCCCGACGCTGCCGACCGGGCTGGTCGAAGTCGTCGTGGACAGCATCGAGGTGCTGTCGGCCGCCGAACCGCTGCCGTTTCAGGTGGCCGGCGTGCAGGACACGCCGGAGGAGCAGCGTCTCCGCTATCGATTCCTCGATCTCCGGCGCGAAAAACTGCACGCCAACGTCGTGCTGCGGTCGAAGGTCATCGCCAGCATCCGGCGCCGGATGCAGGAGCAGGGCTTTCTCGAATTCCAGACGCCGATTCTCACGTCGAGCTCGCCGGAAGGCGCGCGCGACTATCTCGTGCCGAGCCGCATCCATCCGGGCAAGTTCTACGCGTTGCCGCAGGCGCCGCAGCAGTTCAAGCAGCTCCTGATGGTGGCCGGCTTCGATCGCTACTTCCAGATCGCGCCCTGCTTCCGCGACGAGGATGCCCGCGCCGATCGCTCGCCCGGAGAGTTCTATCAGCTCGACGTCGAGATGTCGTTCGTCACGCAGGACGATGTCTTCGGGGCCATCGAGCCGGTGCTCGCCGGCGTATTCCGCGAGTTCTCGGACTGGACGGTCTCGGACACTCCGTTCCCGCGCATCGCCTACGACGATGCGATGACGATGTACGGGACGGATAAACCTGACCTGCGCAACCCGATCAAGGCGACCGACGTCACCGAGTTGTTCCGCGGATCCGAGTTCGCGGTCTTCGCGAAAGCGGTGGAATCGGGATCGGTCGTCCGCGCGATTCGCGCGCCCGGCGCCGCCGAACGGTCGCGGAGCTTCTTCGACAAGACCGTGGGGCTGGCCGAGACGCTGGGACTCGGCGGGCTCGCGTATATCGTCGCCACCGAGACGCCGAAGGGTCCGCTCGCGAAGTACCTGCCCGACGAGCGGCGCGAGCAGATCTTCCGCGCGGTCGGGCGTCGAGCGCGGCGATGCGGTGTTTTTCGCGAGCGGCACGCCGAAAGGACTGATGCGCGCGGTGGACGGCCTCAGGAATCACCTGGCGCGCGAGCTCGATCTCCTCGAGGCGAACGCGTATCGTTTTTGCTGGGTCACCGACTTTCCGTTCTACGAGCGCGATCCCGAGACCAATCAGATCGCGTTCAGCCACAACCCGTTCTCCATGCCGCAGGGCGGCCTCGATGCCCTCAACACGCGCGATCCGTTGACGCTGAAGGCGTTTCAGTACGACATCGTGTGCAACGGCGTGGAGCTCTCGAGCGGGGCGATCCGCAATCACCGGCCGGACATCATGCTCCGCGCCTTCGAGATTGCCGGCTACAAGCCGGAAGAGGTTGAGGCTCGCTTCGGCGGCATGCTGAATGCTTTCCGATATGGCGCGCCGCCGCACGGAGGATTGGCGCCGGGCGTGGACCGAATCGTGATGCTGCTCGCGAAGGAGCCCAATATCCGGGAAGTGATCGCGTTTCCGATGACCCAGAATGCGGAGGATCTCCTGATGGGGGCGCCTGCGCCGGCCACGGATCGCCAGCTGCGCGAGCTCCATATCCGGGTCGTGGAGCCCAAGAAATGACCGCCTGAGGTCGCGGCAACTGTCTGTAGCCATGGTACTTACCTGTCAGGTTCGGCAGCGGCTATAATGGACGGCCTAAGTGACTGCAATAGAAGGAGATACCGCATGCCGTGGGGGGACGCTGGAACGTAAATGAAGCGGATTGTTCTCCCAGAAAGCGGCGTCGAAACGCTCTTTGGCTCCTACGACGGAAACCTCAGACGTCTGGAAGAGCTGTTCAACGTACAGATTCGCACGCAGGGACACGAGCTTCTCGTCGATGGCGAGGCGCCCGGCCCGGACAATGTCGAGCGGGTCTTCACGCAACTCGCCGCGCTGATGGGCGAGGGCTACAAGGTTTCGAACACCGACGTGAAGACCGCGTCCGATCTGGTGGCTCAGGACGCGTCGGTGGATCTTCGCGAGCACTTCCTCAAGGGCAGCACTGCGGCGCGGGAAGCGCCGGGTCGCCCCGAAGACCATCAACCAGCGCCGCTATCTCGACGCGATCGACACCAACGACATCGTGTTCGGCATCGGTCCGGCCGGTACCGGCAAGACCTACCTGGCGATGGCGCAGGCCGTCTCGTTTCTCGTCGCCAAGAAAGTCAGCCGCATCATCCTCGCGCGTCCGGCGGTGGAGGCGGGGGAGAAGCTGGGCTTCCTGCCCGGCGATCTCCAGGAAAAGGTCAACCCGTACCTGCGTCCGCTCTACGACGCGCTGTACGACATGCTCGACGTCGAGCGCGTCGCGCGCTATATCGAGCGCGGCACGATCGAAATCGCGCCGATCGCCTTCATGCGCGGCCGGACGCTGAACGATTCGTTCGTCATCCTGGATGAAGCGCAGAACACGACCAGCGAGCAGATGAAGATGTTTCTCACGCGCCTCGGATTCGGATCGAAGGCCGTGATCACCGGCGACATCACCCAGATCGACCTGCCCACCGGCCGGATGTCCGGCCTGATGGAAGCGATGAAGGTCGTCAACGACATCGAGGGCATTTCGTTCGTCTACTTCGACGAGCGCGACGTGGTGCGGCACAAGCTCGTGCAGCAGATCGTGAAAGCCTACGAAGCGTTTTCCGGCGGGACGGCTGCGCACGCGCAAAGCGCGATTCGGCGTGCGTGATCATGGACGCTGACCCTACGACCCGACGCCGTTCCCGCCGATCCGCGGGTGCGCGTGGCCGTGTGCGACGAACGCGGCCGGCCGATTCGCGCCGGCCTGTCGCGCTGGCTCGAAAACATCGCGCCGGCTCGCGCGCGCGGGCAGGTGCATGTCGCGGTCGTGAGCGACGCGCGCGTCCGTGCCCTGAACCGCCGCTACCGGCAGGTCGATCGCGCCACGGACGTCTTGAGCTTTCCGGCGGCGGCGCCCGCTGACGCGCCGGTGGCTCGTCGTTTTCTCGGGGACATCGTCATCGCACGCGGCGTGGCGCGCAAACAGGCGCAGGCGGCCGGTCATGCCGAGAGCACCGAGATCAAGGTCCTGGCGCTGCACGGCCTGCTGCATCTGCTCGGCTACGACCACGAACGCGATCGCGGCGCGATGGCGCGGCTCGAGCGTCGCCTCAGGCAGAAGGGCGGCCTGCGCGAGGGGCTGATCGAACGCCAATGATTCCTCTCGTCATTTTCCTGCTCGCCTGCGTGGCCATTTATCTGGGCTGCATCGGTTCGGCGTTCTCGGTGCTGATGCGCCTGTCGCTGCGCCTGCAGGCGGAGCGCAGCGATAGTCCTGACTCGCTGGCGGGATACCTCGACGATCCGATCCTGCTGTTCGCGCCGGTTCGCCTGCTGCTCGGTCTCGTGACCGTGGCGGCCACGACGCTGATTGGCATCCAGATCGGATTCCAGGGGGCGCCGCGGTTCGCGATCGTCATGGGCAGCGGCGCCGCGTTCGTCGGCTTGTTCGAGCTCGTGCTGCCGATGCTGATCGTCGGGCGCGATCCGGAAAAAGTGCTCGATTGGCTGCTGCCGACGTTCAGCCCGATCGCCCGCGCTCTCGCGCCGTTGATGAAGTGGATTTCCCGCGTGCTGCAGGCGGGCAAACGGCCGGCCGCGCCGCTGGCACAGGACGAGGCGTCCGAGGCCGGAGACGCCGCCGCCACGGCTCCGGAGCCGGGCGCGCAGGACGGCGTCATTTCGGGCGAAGACCGCCAGCTGCTGCAGAACATCATGGACTTCGGCGGCACGCTCGTTCGCGAGATCATGACGCCGCGGCCCGACATCGTCGCCATTCGCGACAGCGCGACGCTCGGCGAGCTGATCGCGCTGTTTCGCGAACAGGAGTATTCGCGCTTCCCGGTGTTCAAGGAAAGCCTCGACAATATCGCGGGCTTCGTGTTCGTGAAGGATCTGGTCGCGCTCGAGCAGCGCGACACGAACCGGCCGATCTCGTCGCTTCTGCGGCCGGCGGTGATCGTGCCCGGAGAGCAAGCGCGTTCCGGAGCTCCTGAAGCAGTTTCAACGCCAGCAGACCCAGATCGCCATCGTCGTGGACGAGTACGGCGGAACCGCCGGTCTCGTGACCATCGAGGACATGCTCGAGGAAATCGTCGGCGAGATCCGCGACGAATACGACGTCGAGAGCGAACCGGTGGTGGACGAGGGCGGCGGGCGCTACGTCTTCACCGGCAAGGTGGATATCGGCGAGGTCACGCAGCGCCTGAACGTGCCGATCGAGCGCGAAGGGTTCGAGACGGTCGGCGGCTATCTGCTGGCGCACCTCGGGCGCGTGCCGGCCATCGGCGAAGAGATGGAGCTCGATGGCCTGCACGTCCAGGTGCTGGACGTCGAGCGGCGGCGGATCAACAAGGTCCGCATCGCGCGGCGGGAGCCGGCGGACACGGCGGCGGTCGCGCAGGGACAGTCGTGAAATCAGGCTTCGTCTCGTTCGTCGGCCGGCCGAATGCCGGCAAGTCCACGCTGCTCAACCGCCTGGTCGGCGCCAAGCTCGCCATCGTCTCCGACAAGCCGCAAACGACGCGGACGCGGATTCTCGGCGTCAGGAACTATCCGGACGCGCAGGTCGTGTTTCTCGACACCCCGGGCATCCACCGGCCGCTCCACCGCATGAACGTCCGCATGGTGGAGCTCGCGCTCCAGACCATGAAAGAGGTCGACGTTCTGGGGCTGGTCGTGGACGTCACCGAACCGCCCGGCAAAGGCGACCGCTACGTCCTCGACCTGCTCAAGGACGTGCAGGCGCCGGTGTTCCTGATCCTGAACAAGATCGACCGGGTGAAGAAGTCGAAGCTGCTGCCGTTGATCGATGCGTTTCAGAAGGACGGGCGGTTTGCCGAGATCATCCCGGTGTCGGCCCAGACCGGCGACAACGTGGAGCGGCTCGAGCGCGTGATCATCGATCGGCTGCCGGAGGGCCCGGCGCTGTATCCGGCCGACTACCTGACCGATCAGCCCGAGCGGTTCATGGCGGGCGAAATGGTTCGCGAGAAGCTGCTGCAGTTCACCCACGCCGAGATTCCGTTCTCGAGCGCGGTGGTCGTCGATCGATTCGAGGAACCGCCGGCGGAAGGCGGCCTGCTGAAGATCTACTGCACGATCCTGGTGGACCGCGAGTCGCAGAGGCCGATCATCCTCGGCAAGGGCGGCGACATGATCAAGCAGATCGGCACGGCGGCCCGCCAGGAGCTGGAGGCGTTCTTTGCCACGCGCGTCTTCCTCGATCTGCACGTGAAGGTAGCCGCCGACTGGCGCGAGGACGATCGCGTGCTGCAAACATCGTCGCGTCCTCCGGACCGACAGGACGACGAGCGGTAGGTGTAGTACATTACACTTTCCCCAGCGGAATGCCGGTTCATACTGCCGACGCGCTGATCCTCAGGACATACCCGCTCGGTGAGTCGGATCGGATCGTGGTCTTTCTGACGCGGGACCGCGGCAAGAAGCGGGGTGTCGCCAAGAATGCGCGGCAGAGCCGGCGTCGCTTCGGCGGCGCGCTCGAGCCGATGACGTGCGGACGCGTGACGTATCGCGAGCGGGAGCGCCGCGATCTCGTGTTTCTGCAGGACGTCGCGACCGATCCGGTCGCCGCTGGCGGCGGTGGACGGCGACGCGCTCGGCTACGTGAGCTACTTTGCCGAGCTGATCGACGAGTGGGCGCTGGACAACGACCCGAGCGAGACGCTGTATCGCCTCGGGGCCTCGGTGGTCGATGCCATCGCCGACGCCGTGCCGATCGAGCCGCTCGCGCGGTATTTCGAGTTCTGGCTGCTGCGGCTGCAGGGGGTCTATCAGCCGGATCCGCAGTCGTCGGTCGAGGCGCAGGCGTTTCTTGAAGCCGCCAGATCGTGCAGCCCGTTTGCGATCGGCGAGGTGCGGGTGACGCCGAAGACGCTGCGCGAACTGGAGCAGACGCATCGTGAGCAGATCGCGATGCACCTGGAGAAGGACTTGAAGTCGGTTCGCGTGCTGCGCGAGATCAGGCGCGGTTGAGTCCGCCGGCGCGACGTCACGCGATCAATGCCTAAATGACCCGATCGACCCGATGACTCGATGACCAGATTGATTCGATGACTCTTCAGGGATTGATTCTCAAGCTGTCGGAGTTCTGGGCCTCGCGCGGCTGCGTGCTGCAGCAACCGCTCGATCTCGAGGTCGGCGCCGGGACCATGCATCCGGAGACGTTCCTGCGGGTGCTCGGGCCGGCGCACTGGAACGTCGCCTACGTGCAGCCGTCGCGGCGTCCGGCCGACGGCCGCTTCGGTGAAAATCCGAACCGGCTGTTCAAGCACCTGCAGTTCCAGGTCATTCTCAAGCCCGCTCCCGACGAAGTGCAGCAGCTGTATCTCGAGAGCCTCGAGGCCTGCGGGATCAACCCGCGCCAGCACGACGTGCGCTTCGAGGAAGACAACTGGGAATCGCCGACGCTCGGCGCCTGGGGAATCGGCTGGCAGGTGCTCTTCGACGGGATGGAAATCTCCCAGTTCACCTACTTCCAGCAGGCCGGGGGGATCGAGCTCGCGCCGGTGTCGGCCGAACTCACGTACGGTCTCGAGCGCATCGCGATGTCGCTGCAGCGCGTGGACAGCATTTTCGACATCGAGTGGGCGCCGGGCGTGAAGCACGCCGACGTCAGGCTGCGCGAAGAGATCGAACAGTCCAAGTACGTCTTCGGCCAGGTGGACATGCCGCCGGGGGAGTTCGGCGCGTTCCACCGCGACCTGTTCGACAAGTACTACAAGTTTGCCGGGCAGCTGCTGAAGAGCGGGCTCATCATGCCGGCGTTCGAGCACTGTCTCAAGTGCTCGCACCTCTTCAACATCCTCGACTCGAGCAACAGCATCGGCGTCACCGAACGGACCGCCTACATCCTTCGGGTGCGGCAGCTCGCCGTCGGGATCGCGAAAGCCTACGTGGCGGAATCGACGGCCGCCCCCGAGGCGTCCCCCGCGGAGGCCGTGCGCTGATGGACCGTGAGCTGCTTCTCGAAATCGGCTGCGAAGAACTGCCGGCCAGCTGGCTGCCTGGCCTGACGTCGCAGATCGGCGATGTCATGGTCGCGCAGCTCAACGCGCTGCGCCTCCCGCCGGAAGCGCCGGCTGAAACCTACAGTACGCCGCGGCGGCTGACCGTCCGCATCGCCAAACTCTCCGAGCGGCAGTCCGACCTCGAAGAGCTCGTGAACGGTCCGCCGGTCTCGGCGAGTTTCAAGCCGGACGGATCGCCGACGCCGGCGGCGAGCGGCTTTGCCGCGAAGAATGGCACCGACGTGGCGGCGCTCGAGCGCGTAGAAACGCCCAAGGGCGTCTATCTCGCGTATCGCAGGAAGGTGCGCGGCAAGACGGCCGTGGACGTGCTGCCCGACGTGCTGGGCGGCGTGCTGCGCGGGCTCTCGTTCCCGAAAGCGATGCACTGGGACGCCATGCTCGACGATGGGCGCGGCGACCTGCTGTTCGGGCGCCCGATCCGGTGGCTGCTGTTTACCTATGGTGGCCGCGTCGTGCCGTTCACGATCGCGCGGACGCCGGGGGCCGCGGGCGGGCTCGTTCAGGATGTCACCTCGGGCGCCGCGACTTACGGTCACCGGTTTCTTACGACGAGTGGCCGCGCCGGTCGTGCGATCAAGGTTCGCTCGTTCGACGAATATCGCGCGCGGCTTCTCGAAAACTTCGTCGTGCTCGAGCGCAGCGAGCGGCACGACAAGATCGCGCGCGAGCTGGACGCCAAGGCGCAGCGGCTGCAGGGCCGGGTCAGCCGCGCCGGCAGCGAGTCGGGGCTCCTCGAGGAAGTCCCCGATCTCGTCGAGTACCCGGCGGTCGTCGCTGGTACCTTCGCGATTGAATTCCTCGAATTGCCCGAGGAAGTGCTGACGACCACGCTGATTCATCATCAGCACTATTTCCCGGTCGAAGGCGAAGACGGTCACCTGAAGAACGCCTTCCTCGCGGTCATCAACACGGAACCGGACAGCGAGCGCACCATCGCGCGCAACGTCGAGCGCGTAGTGTCCGCCCGGCTGCGCGACGCGCGCTTTTTCTGGGAAGCGGATCGCAAGGTCCCGCTCGAGTCGCGGCTCGAACGGCTGACCACGCTGTTGTTCCACAAGAACCTTGGGACCTATCGCGAGAAGGCCGATCGCATCGAGCGGCTGGCCCGGCGCATTGCCTCGGAGCATCTCGGCGCATCCGATCAGGTGGCCGACTACGCCGCGCAGGCCGCGCGCTTGTCGAAGGCGGACCTCGCGACCGACATGGTGCGCGAGTTCACCGAGCTCCAGGGACGCATGGGCGGGATTTACGCTCGCGAAGAAGGCCTGCCCGAAGAAGTCTGGAAGGCGATCTACTACCACTACCTGCCGATTGGCGTCGACGCGGACGCGCCGCCGACCCGCGCGCAGCTCGGGAAGGCCGCCGTCACGTGGGCGGCCGTCTCGCTCGCCGACAAGCTCGACACCATCGTCGGTCTGTACGATCACGAGAAACCGACCGGCTCCAGGGATCCGTATGCGCTGCGCCGGGCGGCTCAGGGTGTGGTCAAGGTGCTCGTGGATATCGCGGCGCTGACCGGTGTGACCAGCAAGCCGGTGCTGGGTCCGATGATTGCCGCGGCGCGCGAGGTGCTCGGGCAACCGGCTGTCCCCGACGCCGGGGCGGATGCGGTCTCGGGATTCCTCATGGATCGGCTGCGTCACCTGATGCAGGTCAGGGGCCTGGACTACGACGAAATCCAGGTGGTCACCGGCAATGTCGCGCGCATCAGCAGCATCAGCGCCGCGGATCTCGTCGCGTGGGCCGGCGAACTGAAGCGCGTCGTCGGCACGCCGGTCTTCCAGGCCGCGTCCGACGCGCACAAGCGGGCGAAGAACATCGTCGAGCAGGAATTGGGCAAAGTGCAGGCGATCGCCAGTACTCCGGATCGCATGTCCGAGCCGGCCGAACTGGCGCTGCGCGACGCGCTCGATCGCGTGACCGCCACGGTGGCGACTGCGCTCGGTTCGGGCAAGCCCAAACAGGCGATCGACGCGATTGCCACCATCCAGCCGACGATCTCGAAGTTCTTCGACGAAGTCCGCGTCGTCGTGCCGGACGAGGGACTCAAGCGGGCGCGGCTCGAGCTGCTGAAACGATTCAGCGACTGCGTGTCGCAGTTCGGCGATCTCTCGCACCTCGCCTCGCGCACCAGTCAAAGCAGGACCACGGAACCGAAAGCCTGACATTTTCAGACGCCTTACGGAGCAGACATCGATGGCGAAGAAGCTGAGCGCGAAGGCCAACAAGCAGCACGTGTACTTTTTCGGCAACGGCAAAGCCGATGGCAACCGCAACATGAAAGATCTGCTGGGCGGGAAAGGTTCCGGCCTGGCGGAAATGACCAACGCCGGATTACCCGTGCCACCGGGCTTCACCATCTCCACCGAGGTCTGCACGATCTACTACAAGGAAAAGGCGAAGATTCCGCCGGCCATCGATCGCGAGATCGATGAGAACGTCAAGAAGCTGCGAAAAGGCCGCGGGCGCGAAGCTCGGATCGACCGACAACCCGCTGCTGGTCTCCGTCAGATCGGGCGCGAAGTTTTCGATGCCCGGGATGATGGACACCATCCTCAATCTCGGCCTGAACGATCAAGCCGTCGAAGGGTTGAAGGCGCGGACGAAGAACGGACGCTTTGCGTTCGACAGCTACCGCCGCTTCATCCAGATGTTCGGCAACGTGGTCCTCGAGATCCCCAAGGAAAAATTCGAGCACGAATTCGAGGCGATCAAGAAGTCCCACAACGTCAAGCTCGATACCGAGCTCGACGAGGCCGCCCTGCGAGACGTCGTCCAGCGCTACAAGATCGTCGTCCACAAGCGTTCTGGAAAGCCATTTCCGCAAAACCCGAGTGACCAGCTGCGCATGGCGCGCGACGCCGTGTTCCGTTCGTGGATGAACCCGCGCGCGCAGGAATACCGCCGCATCTACGACATCCCCGATCACATCGGCACGGCGGTCAACGTTCAGATGATGGTGTTCGGCAACACCGGCGATCGATCGGGCACCGGCGTCGGTTTCACGCGCAATCCCGCGACCGGCCGCAAGGAGTTCTACGGCGAGTTCCTGATTAACGCGCAGGGCGAGGACGTCGTCGCCGGCATCCGGACGCCGCAGCCGATCCGCGAGCTCGAGCAGGTGATGCCGAAGGCCTACAAGCAGCTGCGCGACATCACGACCCGGCTCGAAAAGCACTATCGCGACATCCAGGATTTCGAGTTCACCATTCAGGACGAGCGGCTCTACATGCTGCAGACCCGCAGCGGCAAGCGGACCGGTCACGCCGCCGTGGTCATTGCGACGGATCTCGTCGCCGAGCGGTTGATCACGCAGAAGGAAGCCGTCCTGCTCGTGGATCCCGACTCGCTCAGCCAGTTGCTGGCGCCGGGGTTCGATCCGGATGAATGGAAGAAGATTCCGGTGGCGACGAAAGGGCTGCCGGCCTCGCCTGGCGCGGCCAGCGGTCAGGTGGTGTTCTCGGCCGATGCCGCGGTGCGATGGACGCAGGAAGGCAAGCAGGTCATCCTGGTTCGTCGTGAAACGGTTCCTGACGACATTCACGGCATGTTCGTGGCGCAGGGCATCCTGACCGCGACCGGCGGCATGACGTCACATGCGGCGGTCGTCGGCCGCCAGATGGGCAAGCCGTCGATCGTCGGCGCCGGCGGCCTCGACATCGACGAAGGCGCGCGGATCTTTCACGTCGCCGGCAGCACGGTCAAGGAAGGCGACTACATCTCGTTCGACGGGCTGACCGGCGAAGTGAAGCTGGCCCGCGTCGCCTCGAAGCCGAGCACGATTCTTCAGGTGATTCAGGGCACGCTGCCCAAGAAGAATTCCGACATCTACCAGCGCTTCGAGCGCCTGCTCAACTGGTCGGACGCGTTCCGCCGGATGGGCGTTCGCGCGAATGCCGACCAACCCGATCAGGCGGATATCGCGTATGCCTTCGGCGCCCGCGGCATTGGCCTCTGCCGCACGGAACACATGTTCTTCGGCGAAGGCCGCATTCCGATCGTCCAGAAGATGATCCTTGCGGACAACGAAGCCGATCGGCGCAAGGCGCTCGATCAGCTGCTGCCGCTGCAGCGCGCCGATTTCTACGGCGTGTTCAAGTCGATGCGCGGCACGCCGGTGACCATCCGGACCATCGACCCGCCGCTGCACGAGTTCCTGCCGAAGCGCGAAGAGCTGATGGTGGAGATCTCGCGCCTCGAGATGGGCAAGAAACACGGCGACGTGCTGGACGAAAAGCGCAAGCTGCTGCAGCGGGTCGAACAGCTCCACGAGTTCAATCCCATGCTCGGACATCGCGGGGTGCGGCTCGGCATCACGTATCCCGAGATTACCGAGATGCAGACGCGCGCCATCATCGAAGCCGCCTGCCAGTTGAGCAAGGAAGGCCTGAAGATCGTCCCCGAGATCATGATCCCGCTCGTCGGTCATGTGAAGGAGCTGCGCGATCAGAAGGCCGTCGTCGATCGCGTGGCGGCGGAGACGATGAAGGCGAAGGGCGTGAAGATCAAGTATCTCGTCGGCACGATGATCGAGGTGCCGCGCGGCGCGCTGACCGCCGATCTGATCGCCCAGGAGGCGCAGTTCTTCTCGTTCGGCACCAACGACCTGACGCAGCTGACCTTCGGGTTCTCGAGGGACGACGCCGGCAAGTTCCTGCGTGTGTATCAGGAGAAGAAGATCCTGGAAAAGGATCCGTTTGCGACCTTCGACGTGGAGGGCGTCGGCGCCCTGGTGACGATCGGCATTCGCCTCGGCCGGCAGACGCGGCCGGATCTGAAGGTCGGGGTCTGCGGCGAACATGGCGGCGATCCCGCGTCGATCCACTTTTTCGAGAAGGCCGGCATGGACTACGTGAGCGCGTCACCGTACCGCGTTCCCGTCGCACGCCTCGCCGCCGCGCAAGCGGCGCTCTCGGTCAAAGTCGGAGACTGACACGGTCACCATCTACGTTCACCGGAACGGCCAGACCGAGAAGGCCACGAGCATCGATCGCGCCTGGCTGAATCCGTCGACCGACGTGTATCTCTGGGTCGACCTGGCCGCGCCGTCGATTCCTGAGTTCCTGATCCTGAGCGACACCTTCCGGTTCCATCCGCTCTCGGTCGAGGACGCGAGGGCGGACATCCATTCGCCCAAGATCGAAGCGTACGACGGCTACCTGTACGCCATCCTCCACGGCATCGATTTCAAGCCGGGTCACTCAGGGTTTGCCACCCACGACGTGGACTTCTTCATCGGGCCGCACTACCTCGTGACGGTCCACGATGGCCGCTCGCGATCGATTGCCGAGCTCCAGGAAAACGTGGCCAGGAACCCGAAGATTCTCGGCGAGGGACCGGTCTCGCTGTTCCACCGGATCGTGGACTCGATGGTCGATCACTACCGTCCGGAAGTGAACAAGCTCGAGGATCGGATCGACGAGATCGAGAAGGCGGTCTTCGCGCGCCCCAGCCCGGTCCTCCTCCGGCGGATCCTCGATACCAAGCGCGACGTGTCGAGCCTGCGGCGCATCATCGCGCCGCAGCGGGACGTGATCGCGCGGCTGGCGCGGCGCGACTTCGTCGACATCAGTACCGATCTCTCGTTCCGCTTCCGCGACGTCTACGACCACATCGTGCGGATCGTGGACGACTCGACGATGTTCCAGGATCGGATCAGCGGCATTCTCGACGCGCACCTGACCAACGTCAGCAACCGGCTGAACGAGGTCATGAAGGTGCTGACGGTCGTGTCGACGATTTTCATGCCGTTGACGCTCCTGTCCGGCCTGTGGGGCATGAACATCAAGCTGCCGATGTTTCCCGGCGGGGAGGCCGCGCAGTTCTGGTGGTTGTCCGGCATCATGGGCGTGATCGTGGTCGCGATGCTCGCCCTGTTCAGACGGAAGAACTGGATCTAGCCGTGGGCAAGATCACGCGCCTTCCGACCGACCTGGCCAATCAGATCGCCGCCGGCGAAGTGGTCGAGCGGCCGGCCTCGGTGGTGAAGGAACTGGTCGAAAACGCGATCGACGCCGGCGCGCACCGGTTGCTGATCCACGTCGAACTCGGCGGCAAGAAACAGGTCCGCGTCGAAGACGATGGCGAGGGGATGGTGCCCGAGGACGCCAGGCTTGCCATCGAGCGTCATGCCACGAGCAAGATTCGCCGCTCCGACGACCTGGCCGCCATCCGCACGCTCGGATTCCGCGGCGAGGCGCTGCCGTCGATCGCGTCGGTTTCGCATTTTGTGCTGCGCACGCGCGCGCGCGGCCGTGACAGCGGCACGGAGATTCGCGTCAACGGCGGCGTGGTCGCGTCGGAATCGGAAGTGCCGGCCGCCGAGGGCACGGCGATCGAAGTCAACGACCTGTTCTACAACCTGCCGGCGCGTCGCAAGTTCCTGAAGTCCGACGCCGCCGAATCAGCGCAGGTGTCCCGCGTCACCACTCAGCTTGCGCTGGCGTATCCGGAAATCGGCTTCACGCTGACCAGCGGCGGCCGCACCGTGCTGCAGTGTCCTCCGGCTCATTCGTTGCGCGACCGGCTCTATCAGTTGTACGGCGAGCGGGACGATCTGCTTGAAGTGCACAAGGAAGCCGGCGGGCTGCGGCTGAGCGGCTACATCGCGGCGCTGGCGGATCAGGGTCCGACCCGCGGGCCGCAGCACGTCTTCATCAACCGGCGCATCGTCAAGGACCGGACCATCGCGCACGCGATCATCGACGCCTACAGCGTGGCCACCATCAAGGAACGCAGTCCCGAAGTTCACCTGTTCATCGAGATGCCGCCCGAGGCGGTTGACGTCAACGTCCATCCGACGAAGGCGGAAGTGCGTTTCCGGGAGCAGTCGCTGGTCCACGAGGTGGTTCGCCGCGGCCTGATGGACGCGCTCGGCGCCGGCGGCGTGCCGCAGCTCCAGCTGCGTCCCGAAACGGTCGTAGAGACGCCGGCGGCGATGTCGATTCCCGGCGTGCTCGATGGCGGGAATTATCCGAACCGCTGGGCGCCGCAGGCGGCCATCGAGAGTGGCCGGGGCGACGCGGCCTTCCGCATGGGGACGGCGACCGCGGATCTCGCGGCGCAGATGTCCGCCGGGGCGATCGCTCCGCCGCGGGAGGCGGTTCCGCGCGATCTGCGGCCGATGATTCCGCTCGGCCAGTTCCGCGACACGTTCATCATCGCGATGGATGACGAGGGGCTGGCGATCATCGATCAGCATGTCGCGCACGAGCGCGTGCTGTTCGAGCGCGTGATGCAGCGGCTGACCGCCGGTCCCCTGGAGTCGCAGCGGCTGCTCATCCCGATGGTGATCGACCTGCCGCCGGCGGCGCACCAGGCGCTCACGAGCCGCGCCGCGGAGCTCGAGCAGCTCGGTTACGAGCTCGAACCGTTCGGCGACGCGACGATCAAGGTGGCGGCGATTCCGGCGCTGCTCGGCGCGGAGGACAGCACGAAGGCGCTGCTCGCGCTGGCCGAAGATCTCGAAGGGCTGGATCGCGGCGCGCAGGTCCAGGAAGCCTTGCAGCGGATCGCGGCGCTGACCGCCTGCCACGCCGCGGTCAAGGCGAACTATCCGCTCTCGTACGAGAAGATGATGCACATCCTCGAGGAGCTGCGAGCGACCGCGTACTCCACGATCTGCCCGCACGGCCGCCCGGTGATGCTGCGCATCACCCGGCGCGAGATCGAGCGGAATTTTGAAAGAATCTAGCCGGGGCTGAGCAGATGGCGGCCATCCTCTACTACGTCGGACGCGGCGCCCAGATGCTGGGCATGTGGCTTCTCCTGGTCGATGTCGCGATGGCCGGCCCCATGGGACCCGATGCGAAGCTGTTCGGCGTCGGCGTCGCGGTATTTCTGGCCGGCTGGGGACTGGTGCGGGCGATCAGGAAGTAGGGCGGGTAGGGCAGGTGGGGCGGGTGGGGCGGGTAGGGCAGGCAGGGGCGGGTGAGTGCGCTCGCGGGGGTAGGGCTCCGCGGCCAGTGAAGAAAAGAGGCTCAATGCTTCGACTCGGGTCTGCGGCCTGTTGCTTCGTCGCGGCGGTGAGCGTCGCCTGCAATTCAACGACGCCGCCTGTGGCTCACGCGCCGGGAATTCCGCCGGACGCAGCGGTCAAGTCGCTGGCCGACACCTACCTGGCGGCGTATCTCGATCGCTATCCCGAGCAGGGCACCTATTTCGGCATCCAGGGCCGGCGTCACGACAAGATGTCGGACAACTCGCTCGAGTCCCTGAAGGCCTGGGAAGCGCGCGAGGACGGGTGGCTGACCGAGGCGCTGGCAATCGACGCCTCGAAGATCACCGGCGGCCCCCTGCGCGCGACCTACGCGATCGTGCGCGAGGCGCTCGAGAGTTCCATCTCCGCGCGCGTCTGCCGCAACGAACTCTGGACCGTGAGCCAGACGACCGGGTGGCACATCAGCGACGGCTACCTGGTGACCATTCAGCCGGTCGGCACCGCAGAGGCGAGGCAGGACGCGCTCGCGCGGTGGGGCGCCCTGCCGAAATACCTCGACACCGAGATCGCCAATCTTCGCGAAGGCGTGCGGCTGAAATACACCGCGCCCCGCAGCAACGTCCGCATCGTCATCTCGCAGGTGGATGCGCTCATCGATGGCGCCGCGTCGGATTCGCCCTTCATGTCGCCCGCCACCCGCGACAAGGACCCGGCGTTCGGATCCGCGTACGGCGCGATGTACAAAGAACAGCTCGTGCCGGCGTTCAAGCGCTATCGCGACTTTCTGGAGAAGGAATACCTCCCGGCAGCGCGCGAGGATATTGCGGTCGCGGCCAATCCGGACGGCCTCGCGTGCTATGCGGCGTCGGTACGCGCCTTCAGTTCGATCCCGGTGGCGCCCCGGTCGGTGCACGAGATCGGGTTGCAGCAGATCGACATGCTGATGAGCGAAATGTCGGCCATCGGCGAGCGGACGTTTCACACGAAGGACATTCCCGCGCTGATGCAGGCGTTGCGGACGGACAAGCAGTACCTGTTCAAGAATCGCGCGGATCTGATCGCCTACTCGGAAGCGGCTCTCGCGCGCGCCAAAGCCGCGGTGCCCAACTGGTTTGGCCTGCTGCCGAAGGCGGACGTCGTTGTCGAGCCGTATCCTCGCTATCGAGAGAAGAACGCGTCGAACGAATACAACGCGCCGGCCGAGGATGGCAGCCGGCCGGGCCTGTTCTACATCAACGCCTACCAGGCGGAGAACAAAGCCGCGGTCTCCGGCGGAATCCACCGCGTTTCACGAAACGATTCCCGGGCATCACCTGCAGATCGCGATCGCGCTGGAACGCAAGGACATCCATCCGTTAGGCCGTTACCTCGGCAACAGCGGCTTCACGGAAGGCTGGGGTCTTTACGCCGAACGGCTCGCCGACGAGATGGGCCTCTACTCGTCGGATCTCGACCGGCTGGGGATGTTGTCTTCGCAGGCCTTCCGTGCCGCGCGGCTCGTCGTCGACTCGGGTATTCACACGATGGGGTGGACGCGGCAGCAGTCGATCGACTACATGCTGGCGCATACCGCGGAAGCATCCGAGGACATCGCCGCCGAAGTCGATCGCTACATCATCTGGCCCGGACAGGCGACCGCCTACATGCTCGGAATGCTCGAGATTCGCCGTGCTCGCGACGGCGCGCAGCAAGCCATGGGGCAGCAGTTCGACATGAAGGCGTTTCACGATCGTGTACTGGAGGACGGCGCGGTTCCGATCAGCTTCCTGGAAGGGAAGATTCGGAGCTGGGCTATGATTTCGAAATGAACGTTCGCGAATGCATCCTCTTCAGCGGTGGTGCTCCCGGTGCGGAAGCCGAGTTCGGCGCGTGCGCTGAACGGCACGGCATCGAGGAAGTCAATTTCACCTTCGAAGGCCACAAGCTGGCGCGGCACCGCGGCGTCCGCGTGCTGAATCACGAAGAGCTGCAGGCGGGCGACGTCAGCCTCGAGTACGTGTCGAAGCTGATGGCGCGCCGGTACACCGACGCGCCGACCATTCGCAAGATCCTCCAGACGATCTGGTATCAGGTGAACAACGGCCAGGAGATCTACGTCATCGGCACGGTGCTCGACGATGGGCACGTGCGTGGCGGGACGGGTTGGGGCGCGGAATTCGCGAAACTCTGCAACAAGCCGCTGCACGTCTTCGACCAGGACAAAGATGCGTGGTTCTCGTGGTCGACGCAGGAATGGAAGCAGTGGCCGAAGACCGAGGGGCCGGTCATCACGCATCCCCATTTCACCGGCACCGGCACGCGCACGATGCAGCCGAACGGCCGTGCAGCTATTGAGATGTTGTTCGCTCGCTCGTTTCCGCTGACGTAGTTGATGCCGCGGGTGGCCAGGCGCCCTGCGGCGATCGCCGTTCTGGCGATGGCTGTCAGCGTTGCGTTCGGACGCGTTTCATCCTTCACGCAGACGCCGGCCTCGCCGGCGATTCGCCTCGACGTCAGCCACTACGCGGCGAGCATCGAGCCCAACCTCTCGCAACAATCGATCACCGGCATCGTCGAGATCGATTTCACAGCCGAGACTGCCGGCCAGACGATTGAATTCGACAGCGGCGCGCTGACCGTGGACTCGGTCCGCGAGGGCAACGCCGGCCTCGCGTTCGAGAAGCAGGGAAGCCGCCTGCGGATTACGCTGGCGCGGCCCGCGGCCGCGGGCGAGTCCCGTGCGGTCAGGGTCCAGTATCACGGCATGCCGCGCCGGGGCATTCAATTCGATCCAGGCGGCGCATTCGTGTTCACGTCGTTCTCCACCAGCCAGTGGCTGGTGTGCGTGGACGCGCCGAGTGACAAGGCGACGCTCGATCTCGAGTTGATTCTCCCGCCAGCTCTCAGCGCCGTCGCAAATGGCCGCGAGACCGGACGGCGCGCGTTGCCGGATGGCAGGGTCGCCGTCACGTGGCAGGAGCGCGACGCGATGCCGTCGTACACGTTCGGATTTGCCGCGGGCACGATGACCGAGATCACGGAGCCGGCATCCGGCGGACGCGCGCCGGTCCGGACTCTCGGCGCGGGGTTCTCGGCGGACGAACTGCGCCAGGTGTTTCCGTCAACCGGCGACGCGCTCGAATTCTTCGAGCGGCGAGCGGGCGTTCCCTATCGGGGCAGTGTCTACACGCAGGTGCTGGCGGGCACGGGCATCGGCCAGGAGATGGCGGACTTTGCCGTCTTTCCCGCGAGCTACGGCCGCGGCGTCCTTTCGGCCGGCGGGGGCGGAACGCTGGGCGCTCACGAACTCGCGCATCAGTGGTGGGGAAACCTGGTGACCTGCCGCGACTGGACCCACATGTGGCTCAACGAGGGGTTCGCGACCTTCATGGCGGCAGCCTATACGGAGCAGCGCTCTGGCCGCGACGCTTACGAGCGTCAGATCGAGGACTCGCATCAGCGATACCAGGCGGTTCGCGATCGCGGCCACGATCGCGCGCTCGTGTTTTCGGATTGGAACGCGCCTTCAGCCGACGACCGCACCATCGTCTACCACAAAGGCGCGTATGTATTGTTCCTCCTGCGCCGCGAGCTCGGCGACGACGTGTTCTGGAGCGCGATTCGGGAGTACACGCGTCGCTATGCCGGACAATCCGTGGAGACGATCGATTTTCAGCGGGCGGTCGAACAATCGAGCGGGCGCAGTCTCTCGGAGTTCTTCGAGACCTGGGTCTATTCGGGCCGGTAGTTCTCGCGGCGCCGCCGCTTGATTTCTTCCCAGCCATCCAGGCGGCGTTTGATTTCCTTTTCGAATCCACGCTCGGTCGGCTGGTAATACTTGCGTCCGTCGAGCGCCGGCGGCAGGCATGACATGTCGGCGACCGCGTCGGCCTCGTTGTGCGCGTATCGATAACCCTTGCCGTACGCGAGATCCTTCATGAGCTTCGTCGGAGCGTTGCGCAGGTGCAGAGGGACGGGCTGGGCCACGTCGTTTTGCGCGTCGGCCGCGGCCTGGTTGTAGGCCTCGTAAACCGCGTTGCTCTTGGGCGCCGTCGCGAGATAGAGCGCCGCCTGTGCGAGCGCGGTGTTGCCTTCGGGCATCCCGATGAAATGCACCGCGTCCTTGGCGGCGACGGCGACGGTGAGCGCCTGCGGATCGGCGTTGCCGATGTCCTCGGATGCGAAACGCACCAGCCGCCGTGCGATGTACATCGGATCTTCTCCAGCCTCGACCATCCGCGCCAGCCAGTACACCGTCGCGTCGGCGTCGCTGTTGCGCATCGACTTGTGCAGCGCGGAGATCAGGTTGTAGTGCTCTTCACCTGACTTGTCGTAGAGCAGCATCCGCCGCTGGATCGCTTCGCGGACACGGTCGGCATCGACTTCGCGGCTGCCGTCGGCCAGCGGCGCGGCGGCGACGCTCAGTTCGAGCAGATTGAGCGCCGCCCGCGCATCGCCGTTCGCGTACTGCGCGATGGCGCGGATGGCCTCGGTCGAAACACGCGCCTCCTCGCGCCCGAGCCCTCGCTCCGGATCGGCGAGCGCCCGATCGAGGATCGCGGCGACTTCGTCCTCGGTCAACCCGCGCAGGACGAACACCTTCGATCGCGAGAGCAGCGCCGCGTTGACCTCGAACGACGGGTTCTCGGTCGTCGCGCCGATGAGCACGATGTCGCCCGCTTCGACGCGCGGCAGGAACGCGTCCTGCTGAGACTTGTTGAACCGGTGGATCTCGTCGATGAACACGATGGTCCGGCGCCCGCTGGATCGGCGAAGGCGCTCGGCCTCCGCCATCACGTCGCGGATTTCCTTGATCCCCGTCAGGACCGCGCTGAACGACACGAAGCGCGCTCTCGTGGTCTCCGCGATGATCCGCGCCAGCGTCGTCTTGCCGGTGCCGGGCGGACCCCACAGGATGATGGATTGCAGGAGGTCGCGTTCGATCGCTTCCCGCAGCGGCTTGCCGGGCGACAGCAATTCCTCCTGCCCGACAAATTCGTCGAACGTCCGCGGACGCATCCGCTCGGCCAATGGCGAGCGCGCGGGCGTGGCGCTGGGTTCGTCGGGGAAGAGCGAGTCCACGTCAGTTCCGCTGCCGCCGCGCCTCGTAGAGCACGAGCGCCGCACTGACCGCTGCGTTGAGCGACTCGACGGGCGCGTGCATGGGAATGGTCAGCTGTTCGTCGGCAGATTTCAGGAGCGATGCCGCGAGCCCCTGGCCTTCGCCGCCGACGATGAGCGCCGTCGCCTGTTTGAGATTTGCGTCGAACGGCGCCCGGCCGCCGCGCGGTACCAGCGCGGCGATGCGGCAGCCGTGTTTTCTGGCTTCCTCGACCGCATCTTCAGTCCGGCCGTGGACCGCAATCGGAATCCGCAGGCTGCTGCCCATCGAACCGCGCAGCGCTTTCCATCCGAACGGGTCGGCGCTCCCGTCGGCCACCAGCATCCCTGAAGCACCGGCTGCCTCGGCCACGCGCGCAATCGCGCCCACGTTTCCCGGATCCTGGACCTGGCTGACGACGACGATGAGCGGGGTGGGAGCGGAGAACATGCGGATACTGTCCGAAGGCCGGTCCGCGAGGGCGACGACCGGGCTCGACGACCGGACGGGACTGACCGCCGCCATCACCGGGGCCGTGGCGACGGCGACCTCGCAGCCGGATGCCTCGGCCTGGGACGCGAGCCGGGCCACGGCCTCATCTTCCATGGCTTCCACCGACGCCATCAGGTGCCGGAGCCGCACGCCGGCTGCGAGGGCCTCTTGTACGAGATGCGCGCCGTCGAGCAGGACGATGCCGTCCGCGTCGCGCGCGGCAGCAGCGCGGTAGCGAGCCACGACACTGTTCTGGCGACTGGTGATGCGACGCACGGCTGAAGCATAGCACTGTGATATCTTCTGAACGGACCATGGCCGACACGATGAAAGAGCGTCTGCTCAGGAAGTTTCAGGAAGAGATCACGACGCTGGATCGCGAACTGAAGCTCGAGCTGCCGAAAGAGATCAAGCGCGCGCGTGAGCTCGGCGATCTGCGCGAGAACGCGGAATACTCGGCAGCCAAGGAACGTCAGCGCCTGGTCGAGGCGCGCATCAGCATGCTGCAGAAGCGCGTGTCCGAGATCGCGCTCATCAACGTGGACCGCATTCCGTCCGATCGCGCCGGCTTCGGATCGACGGTGCACGTCGTCGAAAGCAACGGCGACAAACTGGTGTTTCAACTCGTCATGCCGGAGGACGCCGACGCCGCCAAAGGCCTCATCTCGACCACCTCGCCAATCGGCCGCGCGTTCCTGAACAAGGAGCCCGGCGATTCGGTGAAGGTCGTGACGCCGGGCGGCACGCGCGAATTCGAGCTCCTCAAGCTCGTCACGATCCACGACGTCGCCGGGGAATGATTGACCGCGGTCCCACGCCGTCGGCTGACGCCTATTCGCCCCAACGTCGAACCGCCCTCGTACTTTCCGGAATCGGCACGGCCGGCGCCTATCATGCGGGCGTGCTCCGCGCGCTACACGAGGCGGGGGTCAAGCTCGATATCGTGGCCGGACGAGGCATCGGCGCGGTCGGGGCGCTGTTTGCGGCGGTCGATGGCGCGCAGCGGTTGTGGGACGAGAAGGGATTCTGGCGGCCGCGCGCCGTCCATGGACTCTATCGCTGGCGCTCGGCGTGGCGGTTTGTCGTCCTCGCGCTGGCGGTGGCGGCGGCCGTGGTCGTCCTGCCGCTCGCGGTCATGGCCTGCGGCCTCGTGGTCTTCCCGATCGACTTCCTCCTGAAAATGGTCGGAGCGACCGGGGCCGGCGGACTGACGACGTGGTACGTGCACACGGCCGAGGCCGCATTCGCGCCGACAGCGTTTCCCACGTGGTTGCCGCGCATCGTTCTGCTCGTGCTCGGCGCCGCGACAGCAGCCGCGGCCATTTCCGGATATCTCCAGGCGATGCAGCGCCGGCAGCGCGGAGCCGCCTGGTGGCGTCTTGCGCCGGCTCCCTTGTCCGCGGAGACCGCGATCGATCACGTGTGGCAGGAGCTGTGGGAGCTCGTGCGGGGCGCGACCCAGTTGAAGCCGCCGGCGCGCGTCGACCTGGCGCGTCGCTACACGGAGCTCCTCGCTGACAATCTCGGTCAGCCGGGCTTTCGGGAACTGCTGCTCCTTGCGCACGACATCGATGCGGGTCGCGACATCGTCTTTGCCCTGGTGGCCGAGCCGCAGCGCCGCGAGCTCATTCGCCGCGCGAGGAGCGAAGACGCGGACGCGCGACGCGCGGAAGTCATCGATCTGACGGGCGTGGGGCGCGATCTCCTGTCGGACGCGGTGGCGGCGGCGCTGACCATCCCGCTTGCCACCGACTTTCACGTCACCGGGTTCCCGGCCGAGGGCTACTGGCGCGGTGAGCAGCACCGCCTGGCGGATCGCCCCGGCAGTCTCGAGCGCATCATTCAGGAGCTCGTCGCGCTGCACGTCGATCAGATCGTGCTGGTGTCCGCGGCGCCGGAGCCGGGCGGCCCGCACGCGCTGGCCGCGGCGAGGCTCGATGGACGGGGGCGCCTCGGCGAATACCTGCAGTCCTCGGAAACAGCGGCCGTACGCGACGTCGTCACGGCCTGGCAGATGAGCGCCGACGCGCACCCGCGGATTTTCGCGATCAGGCCGATCCACAATCCGGTCGGTCCCTTCGATTTCGACGGCGGCTTCGACGATCGATCGGTGCGCCACTCGACGCTGACCGAGCTCATGAGCCGCGGTTACGAGGATGCCTACCGTCAGTTCATCGAGCCGGTGGTCGGCGCATCCGGCGAACGGGTCGGGCAGACGGAAGCCTGAGAGTCGCGCGGCCCGATCGGGGTTTCGGCGCGCAGGAGCACCCCATGATCAAGAAGAAACCGGCGACCGAGTTGATTCATGCCGCGCAGATCAACTTCCCGGCGGCGGCGCCGCTCACGATTCCCATCTACGAGACGTCGACGTTTGTCTTCGACAACGCGCAGGAGTTGATCGCCTACAACGAGGGGCGGTCGTCGAAGTTCCTCTATTCCCGCTACGGCAATCCGACGGTCATGGCGGTTGAAGCGCAGCTCGCCGCCCTCGATCGTGCCGAGCAGGCGCTGGTGTTTTCGTCGGGGATGGCGGCGACCGCCACGACGGTCATCGGACTGGCGAAGGCCGGCGACGAAGTCGTCTGCAGCGCCGCGATTTACGGCGGCACGCTGCATCTCCTCGCCGATCTGCTGGCGAAATTCAGCGTGACGTCGCGCTTCGTGTCGCTCGAGGAGCTGGCGGAGCCCGATCGCATCATCGGCGACCGGACGCGGCTCGTGTGGTTCGAATCGCCGATCAATCCGACGCTCCGTTGCGTGGACGTCCGGCGGATCGCCGACGCGTGCCGGGCGAGAGGGGTCACCTCGGTCATCGACAACACGTTTGCGAGCCCGATCAACCAGCAGCCGCTGGCGCTCGGCGTGGACCTCGCGATGCAGAGTGCCACGAAATACCTGAACGGCCACAGCGATGTCACGAGCGGTGTCGTCGCCGGTGCGGCGGCGCTGCTTGCGCCAGTGGAGAAGGCCAGGCGCATGCTGGGCACGGTCATGGATCCGGCGCCGGCTTATGCGCTGGGCCGAGGACTGAAGACGCTGCCGCTGCGGATCGCGCGACACAACGCCAATGCGCAGGCGGTCGCCGAATTCCTCGCCCGCGACGCGCGCGTCCGCCAGGTTCTGTATCCCGGCCTGGCCTCGCATCCCGACCATGCCATCGCGCGGCGGCAGATGAGCGGGTTCGGCGGCATGGTGTGCGTCGATCTCGGCGACGACTTCTCGACGGCTGAGCGCGTCTACGACAGGCTGACGATCATCAAGCGCGCGGCGAGCCTGGGCGGGATCGAGAGCCTGGTCAGTCCGCCGGTCCTGACCTCGCAGTGGGGGCACAGCGATGCCCAGTTGCGGGAAGCCGGGGTCACGAAAGGGATGCTGCGTTTGTCGATTGGGCTCGAGGACGCCGACGATCTGATTGCCGACCTGGATCAGGCGCTGTCCGCGTAGGCGCTAGGACCGGACCGTCTCGCGCTTTTTCTCTGGCGTCGCCGGCTCGTGCAGGAACTGCAGCACGAGATCCTGCAGGCGTGCGCTGATGTCGTCGGTATCGGTCAGCTCGAACTTCGCGCGGAACGCCCGGAACGGCACGACCGCCTTGGCCATCGCGCGGTGGCCGCCGGCGTTGCCGATGTCGGAGAAGTAGCGGCGGACGAACTCGCCGGCGTTCTTCATGTAGCCCAGGTTGCGGACCGAGATGATCAGGTTGTCGTTCACCACGCCGCCGACGATGGTCCACTTCACGTGTTCGAGCTGCAGGAAGAAGTCCGCGACGTAGGGGACGAAGTCTTCGCGGGGCAGCGCGCCGAGGAATCCGCTGAACACCTGATCGACCAGCTTGCCGCTGGTGTGCGCCTTCATCACGTAGGTCAGCCGCTCGGAGGTGATTTCCGCGCCTTCCATCTTGCGAATCAGCGTGGAGTCGGAGAGCGGATAGAGATACGAGAACGCCTCGATGTCGACGCGGTTGGCCTGCCGGTTGAAAAACAGCGTGTCCGACTTGATCGCGTAGAGCATCGCCGTCGCCGTGCGCTCCGAGATGTTGACGTCGACCGAGCGCAGGTGCTCGGTGAGAATCGTGCAGGTCGATCCGTAGTCGGCGCGCACGTCCTTGTAGACGGCGGTGTAGCCGGGTTGTTCGGGATGATGATCGATGACCAGATCGACGCGGTCCATCATCTCGCCGAAGTAGTGCGGCTGCACGTCCACCATCGCGATGCGGTCGAATTCCTTGAGGGTGTCGGCGGTGATCGGCTCGACCTGGATGTCGAGCATGTTCATCATCCGCAGGTTCTCGGGGCGCGTGACGCCCTGCATGGCGCCGATGATCGCGGTCTGCTTGGTGCGGTGCAGGATGGTGCGGAGCGCCAGGCCGCTGGCCATCGCGTCGGGATCCGGATCGTTGTGCAGCATGATCAGCACGCGATCCGCGTCGGCGAGGTAGCGCTGGTACTGTTGCACGCGCGCCCGGGTCAGCGAGCGGGCGAACTCGGTGACCAGCGGTCCGCCGAACAGCTCCGACATCGAGAGGTAGGCGACGTCGGGAAACGCGGTATGAAACTCCTCGGCGCGGCGGTCGGTCGCCTCGGAGCCGATCCCGAGCACGTAGATCAGCGTGCCGCCGGCATCGCCAATCGCTTCGAGGATCTTCTTGGGGCTGCGGCGGCCGTTGTCTTCGACGATGACGCAGGTGCTGGGGCCGAGGTCGGCCTTGACCCAGGTATCCGTGCGGCGCGGATCCCCGGCGGTCACGTTGACGCCCGCTTCATGGAGCCGGCGGGCGAGAGGTCCTTTTTCGACGATGAATTCGACTTCGAAGCCAGGCAGCAGGATTTCGTTGAGCATCCTGATGACCAGCTCGTCCTGACAGACGGCTAGACACCGCATCGGGTTTCAACCAGCGATTATACGGTGTCAGATGGGTGTCAGATGGGTGTCTGACCCCGGGGCAAAAATGATGATTGGGGGGAACGCCGAGCCGTGCAATTCTGGACGCGCTCGACGGATGCAGATGCACAGGATTGTCACCTTTGGCGCCGTGACGCTGTTTTGCAGCCAAATCCTGGCTATGCAGCAGGCCGCCGGTGTACCGCGGCGGCGTGGACCTGGTCCGCCTTGGCGTGACCGTCACCGACCGCCAGGGGCGCCTCATCACCAACCTGACGGCCGACGACTTCGACGTGCAGGAGGACGGCGTCCGGCAGACCGTGCAGTACTTCGCCAACGCCACGAGCCCGGTGCCCGAGATGCACCTCGGCCTGCTCCTCGATGTCAGCGACAGCATGGAGGACGACATCGCGTTCACGCGGACCGCGTCCATCCGGTTCGTGCGCGCCCTGGACGAGGCGGTGGACATCACGCTCGCCGATTTCGACACCGAGGTCCGCCTGGTGCAGTACACCCAGGCCGACATTCCGCGGCTGGTCGAGCGGATTCGCATGCGCAAGACCCACGGCGACACGGCGCTCTTCGACGCGATCGGCGTCTACCTGGACGGCGCGGCCGACCAGACGGGGCGCAAGGTCATGCTGCTCTACACCGACGGCGGCGACACGCGCAGCGCGATGGGGCTGTCCGGCGTCATGGACCTGCTCAAGGCCTCCGACGTGACGGTCTACGCGATCGGCGTCTTCGACCAGCGCTCCATGACCGGCCGGGCCGACCAGCAGATGGTCCTCCGGCAGATCGCCGACGCGACCGGCGGGAAGGCGTTCTTTCCGCTGTCGATCAAGGATCTCGACAAGGCGTACGAACAGGTCCTGGCCGAAATCCGCGCGCAGTACACGCTCGGCTACCTCTCGACCAACGCGCGCTTGAACGGCGCCTGGCGTAAGGTCGACATCAAAATCAGAGGCGGTCGAGCTCCGGACGCCCGCCTCCGGGCCCGCAAGGGATACTTCGCGCTCTATCGCCCCCAGCCGCCCCTAGCCGCGACCCCGCCACCTTGAGTACCGATGGGCAGTTCATATGCCCTCGGTTTACGACCGCTTTCACCTCGTCTCCGAGTTCACGCGCGCCGGCGACCAGGAACGGGCCATCGGCGAGCTGACCGACGGCCTGAACCGCGGCGACTCCCATCAGGTGCTGCTCGGCGTCACCGGCTCGGGCAAGACGTTCACCATGGCGCAGACCATCGCGGCGGTGAATCGCCCGACGCTCGTGATGGTCCACAACAAGACGCTCGCGGCGCAGCTCTACCAGGAATTCCGCCGCTTCTTCCCCGACAACGCCGTCGAGTACTTCGTCAGCTACTACGACTACTACCAGCCGGAAGCCTACGTGCCGGCGACCGACTCGTACATCGAGAAGGAAGCGACCATCAACGACGAGATCGACCGCATGCGGCTGTCCGCGACGCGCTCGCTCTTCGAGCGCCGCGACGTCATCATCGTCGCCAGCGTCTCCTGCATCTACGGCCTCGGCTCGCCGGAGGCGTACTACGGGATGCTGCTGCCGCTCGAGCGCGGCCAGCGGATCGGCCGCGAGCAGATCCTGCGCAAGCTGGTCGAGATCCAGTACGAGCGCAACGATCACGAGTTCGGACGCGGCACGTTCCGCGTGCGCGGCGACATCATCGAGGTGTATCCGTCGTACGAAGAGCAGGGGCTCCGGATCGAACTGTTCGGCGACGATGTGGACGATCTGGCGTCGTTCGACCCGATCACCGGCAAGACGCTGCGGCGCCACGATAAGATTGCGGTCTATCCCAAGTCACACTTCGTCGCCCCCCGCGAGCGCACCCGCCTCGCGGTCGAATCCATCAAGGAAGAACTCGCCTGGTACCGCTCGAAGCTCGAAGCGGACGGCAAGCTGCTCGAAGCGCAGCGGCTCCACCAGCGCACGATGTTCGATCTCGAGATGATGCGCGAGATCGGTTACTGCCACGGCATCGAGAACTACGCGCGCCATCTGACCGGCCGCCCGCCCGGCGCGCCGCCGCCGACGCTGCTCGACTACCTGCCGAGCGATGCGCTGATCATCGTGGACGAAAGCCACCAGACCGTGCCGCAGGTCCGCGGCATGTTCCACGGCGATCGCGCGCGCAAGGAAGTGCTGGTCGCGTACGGCTTCCGGCTGCCGTCGGCGCTCGACAACCGGCCGCTCAACTTCGCGGAGTGGGAGTCGCGCGCGACCCAGGTGATCTTCGTGTCCGCGACGCCGGGTCCCTACGAGCTGGCGAAGTCACAGGGCGTGGTGGTCGAGCAGATCATCCGGCCGACCGGCCTGATCGATCCGCCGATCGAGGTGCGGCCGGTCAAGGGGCAGGTGGACGACCTGCTGCAGGAAATCCGCACGCGCGTCGCCAAGCACGAACGCGTGCTGGTCACCACGCTGACCAAGCGCATGGCGGAAGATCTGACGCAGTACTACCAGGAACTCGGCGTCCGGGTCCGCTACCTGCATTCGGACATCGAGACGCTCGAGCGCGTCGAGATCCTGCGCGATCTCCGGCGCGGCACGTTCGACGTGCTGGTCGGCATCAACCTGTTGCGCGAGGGGCTCGACCTGCCCGAGGTCTCGCTGGTCGCCATCCTCGACGCCGACAAGGAGGGCTTCCTGCGGTCGGGCGGGTCGCTCATCCAGACCTCCGGCCGGGCGGCACGCAATGTGAACGGGCGCGTCATCATGTACGCTGATAAGGTGACCGATTCGATGCGGCACGCCATGAGCGAGACCGATCGTCGCCGGGCGATCCAGGAAGCCTACAATCAGGAGCACGGGATCACCCCGCAATCGATCATCAAGCAGATCGACGATGTGCTGTCGAGCGTCTACGAGCGCGACTACATGACGCCGGCCATGATGATTCGGGAGGCGGGCCAGACCTTCCGGACCCAGGCTGAGCTCGACGCCTACATCGACAAGCTGCAGGAACAGATGCGCGCCGCCGCCACGAACCTCGATTTCGAAAAGGCGGCTGCGCTGCGCGACGACATCAAACGCCTTCGGGACGCCGACCTCGGCCTTCCATGGCCGGCCCGGAGGGGTTGACGAGTGGCGAGTCTCATAGAGAACTGGGCCAAGAGCGTCGCGCAGGAGATGCAGGAGTACTCCCGCATGGTCGGTGCGGCCATGCGCGCCGTCGTCACGCCCCCGCGCTACAGCCACGACATCGTGGAGCAGTTCGACGCGATCGGCGTGGCGTCGATGACCGTCGTCCTGCTCACCGGATTCTTCACCGGCGCCGTGCTCGCGCTCCAGAGCGGCAAGACGCTCGATCAGTTCGGGGCGCGCCCGGTGGTCGGGCGCCTCGTCAGTGCCTCGATGATCAAGGAGCTCGGGCCGGTGTTGACCGGCCTGATGCTGACCGGCCGCGTCGGGTCGGGCATCGCCGCCGAACTCGGCTCGATGATGGTCACCGACCAGATCAACGCGCTGCGCGCCCTGGGCACCGATCCCATCCGCAAGCTCGTGGTGCCGAGAATGCTTGCCGGAATCTTCATGACGCCGATCCTCACGGTCATTGCCGACTTCGTCGGCATCTTCGGCGGGTGGATGGTCGCCAGGTTCCAGCTGCAGGTGGCCAGCGGTGTCTACTGGTCGTCGATCATCGAGGGCATCTACATGCAGGACATCTGGATGGGCCTCATCAAGCCGTTCGCGCTCGGCTTCGTCATCGTCAGCGTCGCCTGTCACGTCGGACTGAGGACCAGCGGCGGCACACAAGGCGTGGGCAAGGCCACCACGAATGCCGTGGTTGCCGGCTCGGTCGCTGTGATCGCCGTGGACTTCGTCATCACGCGACTGCTGTTTTCGCTGATCTATTAGCCATGGCGGAGACCAGGACGGACACCGGATCGGCGCAAGCGACGCTCAGCCAGGAAGACCAGCCGGTCGTCGTCTTCGAGCATGTCGAGCTGGCGTTCGACGAGAAAGTCGTGCTCAAGGACATCAGCTTTTCGCTGCTCTCGGGCCGGACCAAGATCATCCTCGGCGCGAGCGGATCGGGAAAGTCCACGATCCTGAAGATCATCACCGGCCTGCTGCGCGCCGATGCGGGGGCGATTACGGTCAACGGACAGCGCGTCGACCAGTTGACCGAACAGGAGATGATGGCGGTGCGGGCCGATCTCGGGATGATCTTCCAGGAAGGCGCGCTCTTCGACTCGCTGACGGTCCGCGAGAACGTCGGTTACAAGTTGTATGAAGAGACTGAGGATGCCGATCCCGGAAGCCGACGCGCGCGTGAAAGAGGTGCTGGGTTTCGTGGGTCTCGGCGACTACCTCGATCGCATGCCGTCCGAACTGTCAGGCGGCCAGCGGCGCCGCGTGGCGATCGCGCGGGCGATGGCCTTCAAGCCCAAGATTCTGCTCTACGACGAGGCCACGACCGGCCTCGATCCGATCACCGCGACGACGGTGGACGACGAAATCTGCAAGCTGCGCGATCTCGAGGAAGTCAGCTCCATCGTCGTCACGCACCAGCTGCGGGACGCGTTCTACGTCGCCGAGAACATGGCGGTGCGCGACCCGTCGGGCGACGTCAAGATCGTGCGGGCGACGAAAGACAAGGAGCGGGAGGCGGCGTTCATCATGCTGCGCGACGGCCTGATTGTCTTCGAGGGCGACGCCGAGTCGCTGCGCAAGTCGACCGATCCCTATTTGCAGACGTTCCTGTCGTGAAGGACTGATATATGCCGCGAACACGATCCCTGGCCTGGTCGGAACTGAAAATCGGCGTGATCACGGTTGCCGCGATCGTCATCACGATGATCACGATCTTCCTGCTCACCGGCGGCACCGGGTTCTTCTGGCAGCGCTACTCGCTGAAAGCCCGCTTTTCGAACGTCGCCGGCCTCAATCCCGGATCGCCGGTCCGCGTGGCGGGCATCGGCGTCGGATCGGTGACCGAGGTCATCCTGGTCGGCGACCAGGTGGACGTGGTGTTCGAGTTGAACAAGAAACACCGCGCGCACATCACGGACAAGTCGATCGCCAAGCTCGGGTCGGTCTCGCTGCTCGGCGAGAGCGCGGTCGACATCACCCCGACCAGCACCGGCACGCCGATCCCGGACTGGGGCTACGTCCCGACCGGCAAGCCGGCCGCGCAGTTGTCGGACATCACGGATTCGGCCAGCCAGGGCATCACCGAGTTGACTGCGCTGATTCACGACATGCGAGAAGGGCGCGGAACGGTCGGGAAGCTGATGACCGACGAAGCGCTCTACGCGGAATTGAACCGGTTTGTCGCCTCCGCCAACGATTTGACCAACGGGATCAAGCAGGGCCGCGGCACGCTGGGGAAACTCGTCAACGACCCGGCGGCGGCCAATGCGCTGGCCGCCTCGCTTGCGAACATCGAGGAGATGACGCGCCAGCTGAACGCCGGCGAGGGCAGCCTCGGCAAGCTCCTGCACGACGAAACCTTCTCGCGCACGCTCACGTCCGCCACGACCAATCTCGACACGCTGGTCGCCAAGTTGAACCGGGGCGAGGGGACCGCCGGCAAGTTGATCACGGACCCGGCAGTCTACGACCAGCTGAATGCCGTGACGCAGAAGCTCGATCGGCTCATCTCCGATCTCAATTCCGGCGAGGGAACGATGGGGCGGCTGCTGAAAGACAAGCAGTTATATGAGAACATTAATGGCGCGGTGAACGACTTGCGCACGTTGATTGCGAACATCAACAAGGATCCGCGCAAGTACCTGAACATCAGGGTCAGCGTGTTTTAGATTTGCTCGGGGCTCGGGGCTCGGGGCTCGGGGCTCGGGGCGGGGTGACGCAGACGGAGGATGCAATGGCGAGGGACGAAGGGGCGGGCGCCGGAAGCATTTTTCTGGCATTCATTCTTGGCGCGGTAAGCGGCGCGGCAGTCGCGCTGCTGTATGCGCCGGCGACCGGTAAAGAAACGCGCGAGTTCCTCGGGGACAAGGCGCGCGAGGGACGCGAGCGCGCCAACGCGGCGGCAGAGCGCGGACGCGAGGCCCTCCATCAGGGACGCGACACGCTGTCCACGGCTATCGAGCGCGGCCGCGAGGCCTATCAGGCGGCGAGGGCCCGGGAGAACGCGTGAGCACACGGGCCGAGATTTTCCTGGGGATCATCGCCGTGGCGACGCTGGCGACAGCCATCGTCCAGATTGGCGTGCTGGTGGCCGCCGGGCTCCTGGCGCGCCGGCTTGCGCGCCTCACCGACCAGGTCGAGCGCGAACTGCAGCCGCTGTTCGGTCACCTGAATACCATCGCCAGGGACGCCTCGAGGGCGACCGCGCTTGCCGCCGTCCAGGTCGAGCGCGTTGACGATCTGTTTGCCGATGTCGCGTATCGCGTCGGCGAGACGTTGAACGTGGTCCAGGCCGCCGTCGCCGGGCCCGCCCGCGAAGGCGCCGCACTCCTCGCCGGTTTTCGAGCCATCCTGAGCGCTCTTCGCAGCGGCCGGAACACCGGCCCCCGCACGCGCGGCGAAGACGACGACGCGCTGTTTATCTAGCGGACAACTGTCGGCGAATAGGCGGACGTCCGGATCTGCTCCGGCGGGCTGCTGTTGTCGACGCGCACGGCCCACAGGTCGGCGGACGTGGTCGAGCTCGACAAGTGATAGACGACCCGCTGGTCGTCAAGCCACTCCACCTGATCGTCCACGCTGCGCGTTTCCGAGCTGACGATGGATTCGGCCATCGTGTCCAGGTTCAGGATCGTCAACTGCCACCAGCCGCGGGAGCGGGCGCCGACCCGCTTCTTGAACGCGATGCGCGTGTTGTCGGGCGAGAGTGACGGGCACTCGACGCCGGCCTTGACCACTTCCTGGCGGCGATTCCGCACGCTGCCCTTGACGAGATAACTGACGCCCTTCGTATCCAGCGTCGCGTAGAAGGTGTCGTTGTCCTGCGCGAACGTCAGTCCCCAGAAATTGAAGTCCTTCTCGCGGACCGTTTTGCCGTCCCGCCGTGTCTCGAACTGCTCGAGATCGCCCAGCAGGGTGCCGTTGACGAGATCGACGATGGTGGTGCGGGTCGAGAAGCCGTGATCGGCGTACGAATGACCGGATTCGAAGACCGTGGCGGCCGCGAGATGGCCGTCAGGCGAGACGCGGACCCGGCTCGGCTCGCCGGTCAGCGGCAGCCGCTGGAGCGGCTGAAACCGTTCGTCGAAGATCTGTGCCCACCAGTTCGTTTTGATCTCCTCGACGGTGGACGTCAGGCAGATGCCGCGGTTGCCGCCGGAGTACACGCGCAGGCACGACAGCGGCGTGATGAAGGCGGCCGCCGAAGGTTCGCTGAGCGCGGCGATTGAGACGCGGTGAAACGTCTCGTCGCTGGCGACGCTGACGAACATCAGCTGCGGATGCGGCGGCGGAGCACTGAGCCGCGCGGGACTGACCGGGACGTCAACGCGCGAACGGCAGGCCGGAGCGCTCGCGAGCAGGATCCAGAGGGGAAGCGAGGCGGCGATCGCGGATCGCGATCGTGGGAGCACGGACGAATTATAGGCCGTTCGTCTGAGGCGTCAGGCGGCCCGGACCGACGGCGTAGATCTGCGTCCAGCCCTCGGCTTGTGGCAGCCGGACGATCGCCCCGGCCGCTGCCACGCCCTGCGGACGTTTCCATGTGGACACGTGGAGCATCGTGCCGTCGAGCAACCGGTGATGTTCCTCGTCTTCGAAGTTTTGATCCGGCACGGTGCCCTTGTCGGGCTCCTGAATCAGCACGAGCCACGCGGGCACGTTGGGTTGGGCGGGGACACCGAGATAGTTGATGTAGTTGCCGTCGCGCAGAAGCGTCCATTGGTAGGCGCGCCCTTGCGGTCGGGTCGGCCGCAAACGGCGGGATCCCGTCCCGCGCGAGCGTGTCGATCGACGGCCAGGCGCTCTCCGTCGATCTGATCCCTTCGGCTTCGAGCAGCCCCTCCTGGAGCTCGCGGAAGACGCGCTGCTCGATGGTCGATTGATTCTGAATCAGCGCCTGGTAGGGCAGGAGATTGCGGCGGGCGCCCGGACTGGCGCCGGCGCCCGACGCCAGATACAGCCAGACGCCGAGCACGACGGTCACGCTCGAGCCGGAAAACGTTCGCCAGCTCGTTGCGGACCGAGAGGCGCTCGACCTGGACTTGCCGGAACGACGGTGTCGCAGCCGCAACTGACGCCATGGCCCTACGAGACCGCGGGCCGCCGGCGCGCCAGCCTGGTGATCGCCAGCGTCAGGAAAAAGATCATGCTCACGGCCAGGACCACCGCTCCGCCTGTCGGGACGAGCAGCTTGGTCGAGATGGCCAGGCCGCCGGCTCCTGCAAGGAAGGCGACCGCGACGCTCCACGCCAGGTAGTTGCGCGTACCGCGCGCGACGTTTCGGGCGGCGGCAGCAGGAACGACCACGAGCGCTTCGACCAGGAGCGCGCCGATGATTTTCAGGCTGACGACGATGGCGACCGTCAGCAGGAGCGCAAAGAAGTATTCGAGAAACGCCGAGTCGGCGCCGGCCACCGACGCGAGCGGCGGATTCAGGCTGTCGAGCAGCAGCTTGTTGTACTGCCGGACGAGCAGCGCGGCCACGATGATCCCCACGGCGACGAGGAGCAGGAGGTCGCCATCGGTGACGGTCAGCAGGCTGCCGAAGAGTACCGATTCGACCTGGTGCACGTTGAACTGGCGTGTGACCGCGACCAGCAGGCACAGGCCGAGGCCGAGCGTGAGCGCATGAAACACGCCGATGAGCGTGTCAGGCGGAAGCGTGGCGTGCCGCTTCACGAACACCATGGCGAGCGTGGCGATCAGGCAGAACCCGAACATCCCGCCGTACGGCGAGTTCAACGGCTCGCCGATGAGCAGCCCGATGGCCACGCCGGTCAGCGCCGCCTGGCCGAGCGCCGCGCTGAAAAACGCCATCCGGCGCGTGACGACGAGATGACTGAGTCCGCCGAGCATCGGCGCCAGCACGAGCACGCATAAGAATCCGCGGATGAGAAACGGATACTGAAAATCGCTCGGCAGGGTGCCGTTGCGCGCCAGCTGGGCGACCCACTCGTAGAACGCGGTCATCGGAGGGCCCACCGCGCCTGCGCGGACGGCAGCAGGTCGCGCACGCTGGCCGTGGCGAGGATCTCGGCGGCCGGCCCGTTGGCGACGACGCGGCGATCGAGGACGGTCACGGTGTCCGCGATGCGCCGGGCCTGTTCGAGGTCGTGCGAGACCATCACCATGGTGGTCCGGCCTTCGCGTTTCAGCGTCAGGAGCGTTTCTTCGAACCAGCGCGCGGCGGTCTCGTCGAGGCCGCTCGTCGGTTCGTCGAGGAGCAGCAGCTCGGGTTCGGGATCGAGCGCGTGGGCGAGGAGCACCCGGCGGATTTCGCCGCCCGACAAGACGGCGAGCGGGCGTTGTTCGAGGCCGCTCAGGCCGACCCCGGCGAGCAGCTTCGCGACCCGCAGCCGCGTGGCGCGGGCAATGCCGAGACAAACCGGTCGTGACTGGCGAGTCAACGCCAGGAAGTCCTCGACGCTGACCGGAAGCGTCGGATCGACCGGAAAGTTCTGCGGGACATAGCCGATGCGTCCGGAGCCCGACCAGTTCAGGAGAATTCGCCCGGTGAACGGGATGAGGCCGAGCACCGCTGACAGCAGCGTGCTCTTGCCGGCGCCGTTGGGTCCCGCGATGACGTGCAGCGTCCCGCGCCGGACGGAGAATGACACCTCGTCGAGCAGCGCTTCGCGCTGAGGGCGGACGACGAGCCGCTCGATCGTGAGGAGCGGCTCCGTCGGCCGGTTCGGCGCTCATCCCTCGGTGACCAGTGCCCGAATCATCGTGTCCACGTTGCGCTGCATTTCACGCTCGAACTTGTCGGCCGTGTATTCGCCGGACGCGATGTGCGTGATGGTGTACACCTTGACGCCGGCTTCGTCCTGCAGCACCTTCAGGAGCGGCGCGGGAAACGTCTCTTCGCTGAACACGACGCGAATCTTTTCACGCTGCAGCAGCTTGACCATGTCGCGCAGCTCCGCGGCAGACGGCGTGAGCCCGTGCGCGGGCTGCACGACGCCGGCGACTTCCAGCCCGAATTCCTGGAGCAGATAGCCGTAGCCGTCGTGCACGGTGACCACGCGTGTGATCTTCGCCTCGGCGAGCTGCTGCGCGGCCTTCGATTTGATCAGGCGAAGCCGCCGCGCGTACTCGGCGGCGTTCTGCTGAAGGGCCGCCGCATCCTGCGGCCGCAGCGCCGCCAGCGCCTTCTGAATGGCGTAGGTCTGCTGGATGGCGTTCGTGAACGAGATGAAGGTGTGTGAGTTGACGCCGCTGCCGTGCGCGGAATGGATCTGCGGCGTCTGCTCGTTCGGCCGGATGATGGTGATGCGCGTGTTGGCCGACGCCTTGAGCATCGGCATGATGAAGTCGTCGTGGCCGATCCCGTTGACGACGATCGCGTCCAGATCGACGAGCTTCTTGATGTCGTCCGGTCGCGGCTGATAGTCGCCGGCGTCAATCTCGCCGGGCAGGATCGATCGCACCTCGTATCCCGGCAGGGTGCCGACGATGTTTTTCGTCCAGGAATAGTAGGGGTGCAGCGTGACGCCGATCTTCAGCGTCCGCGGCGCCTGTGCCGGCAGTGGAGCGGCGCACAGCAAGACGGCCACGATCGCCGCCGCCATCGCGTGCGCGGGCCGAACGCGAGTCTTCATGATGGCCTCGTGGGAAGAACGGGATTGGGGGGCGCTGAATAGACCTGGGTCCATCCGTCGGCCTGTGGCTGCGGGATGAATGCTGCGGAGACGCGCCCGCCGAACTGGTGGCGCCACACGTAGATGTGGAGGGTCGTGCCGTCCGGCAGGCGATGGTGCTCTTCGTCATTGGGCGACCGGTCAGGCGGCGAATTCGGCTCCGGCTCCTGGATCGTCAGCATCCAGGCCGGCGCCGCGGCGTCTGCCGGCAGCCCCAGGTAGCTGACGACCACGCCTTGCCGGAACAGCTGCCAGGTGTAGCCGCTGCCGCCGGCAAACGGCGCGACCTCGGCTGAAGCGAGCGCCGCGGGCTCGGGCCAGCGCGAGAGTCTTGCGCGCTCGGCTTCTACCTGCAGCAGGCCCTGTCGCAGCGTGCGAAAGAGCGTCTGCTCCGATTCCGGCAGCGTGCGCGCGAGCGTCTGGAAGGGCAGCAGGTCCTTCTGGCTGTTGCCCACGTCACCGGAGGCGCGAAACGTGACATACAGCGCGATGGCGCCAATCACCAGGCTCGCCAGGACGATCACTCGCGCGCGCTCGCTCGACGCCGCGCCCTGACCTCCGGTCCGAACTTCCTGTACGGTCATCGAAGGCTTCCGCCGGCATCGGACCAGGTCGGCGTACTCGCGGAACTGGGAGTGCGTAACAGCGAGCCGGCGATCCCGGCGCACAGAATGGCGGCTGCCCAGCCGAGCGTGATCGTCATCAGGAGCCGATCCGCCGGTGACCCCGGCATCCGTCAACCGCTGGCTGCTGTCCGACACCCGATGGAGCGCCGTGTGGGCGACGATCGCCGCGAGCATCAGCGTCGTCCAACGCTCCGGCACACGCGGCCAGCGGTAAATGAGTCCCGCTGCGGAGGCCATGAGTGCCGCGATCCACGCTTCGCCGAGTACCGAGCACCAGCGCGTAGGTGCCGAATCCTGCGGCCTGATGCGCCCCCGCAAACGCCGCCGTCTGCGTGAACTGTGCGCCGAGCTCCGCCCCGAACACCAGGCCGAAGACGAGGCCGAGCGCCGGCAGCCATCGCGACTCAGGACTCAGGACGCCTTGAGCGGCGAGCACGACGACACGTCGAGGCCTCGACGATCTGAAGCGTGGCGAGCGTCGTCGCGCCCGGTGACCAGCCGGCGAGCGTAGCGGCGGCACTGGCGATCAGTTGCCCGCCGGCCAGTGCGACGACGGTGGTCGTCAGCGTGCGCGCGGAGCGCAGCGGCGCAATCAGGCACAACGCGACGAGAAAATACAGGCTGCCGCCAAGCAGCGTCGTCGTGCCCCGTGTGACGAATTGTTTCACCACGTCGCCGGCCTGAGGCTCGAACAGCACGCGTTCGTAGTCGCCGGTGATGTCGAACGTGCGAGCGGCTCCCGACAATGGCTCGTAATGGACCAGTGTGCGGATGAGCGTGCCGCTGCCGCGGAAGGTGTGAAGCCTCGCCGACAGCGAACCGTTCGCGGCGTTGAACGGATAGACGAGGGTGATGAGCGCCGACAGGCGATCCGGTCCGACCGCCGCCCGAATCGCCGGCGGCGGCAGGAGCACATCGGCTTGCCGAAGTTCCAGCGTGTTCGCGATGCCGCGTCCCACGACCTCGAGCGGCTGCTCCAGGCCTTGTGCCGCGAGCAGGCCGTCGTTCTCCGTCGGAAGATTGGCATCCGAGAGGGCCGGTTCGGGGAGCGTGACCGACACCACGAGCTGACTGGCCTCCGCGCGGATCGTCATGTCCACGACTGGTTCCGCGTTGGGATCGTGTGCGGAGAGGTGCGCGGGGAAGGCAAGCCACAGCGCGAGTGCCAGCATGCCGCAGCCGGCGCGGGCCGGCTTTATCCAGGCGAGTTCCGGCATGACGGGTTGCGCCACGAACATCGCTTCATCCTAGTTCCCCGCGCGGCTCACGACAAACCCCTGGCGGAAGCGCGCGTCTGCTCGAACGCGGCGCCTCGATGACATCGTGGGCTTTTAATTCCGCGCCAACAGGGTAAACTAGCGGCTGCTGATGTCGACAGGCCCCATCTCTGCCTTCATCGATCGCCACTATCTCCATTTCAACGCTGCGACGCTGAAGGACGCTGCTGACGCGTACATCCGTCACGTAACAGGCGGCGGCAAGATGCTGCTCACCGTCGCGGGGGCGATGAGCACGGCGGAACTCGGGATCTCGATGGCCGAGATGATCCGTTCGGGGAAGATCCACGCCATCTGCTGCACGGGCGCCAATCTCGAGGAGGATGTCTTCAACCTCGTGGCGCACTCGCACTACGAGCGCGTCCCGCACTATCGGGACCTGACGCCGGCCGACGAACAGGCGCTGCTCGATCGTCACCTGAACCGCGTCACCGACACGTGCATTCCCGAAGAGGAAGCGATGCGCCGGATCGAGCGGATCGCCCTCGAAGAGTGGATGGGCGCCGACCAGCGCGGCGAGCGGCTGTTTCCGCACGAGTTCCTGTATCGCATTCTGCGCGCCGGCACGCTGAAGCCGTATTTCGAAATCGATCCGAAGAACAGCTGGCTGCTCGCCGCGTCGGACGCCAACCTGCCGATCTTCGTGCCCGGCTGGGAGGACTCGACGCTCGGGAACGTGTTTGCCGCGCACTGCCTGTCCGGCCGCATCAAGTCGCCGCAGACGATGCGGGGCGGGATCGAATACATGATGGAGCTGGCCAACTGGTATCGCGCGACCAGTCCGGCGACGTCCATCGGCTTTTTCCAGATCGGCGGCGGCATCGCCGGCGATTTCCCGATCTGCGTCGTGCCGATGCTGCATCAGGACTTACGGCTTCCTGACATCCCGCTGTGGGGATACTTCTGCCAGGTGTCCGACTCGACGACGAGCTACGGGTCCTATTCGGGGGCGGTGCCCAACGAAAAGATCACGTGGGGCAAACTGGGCGAGAAGACGCCGAAGTTCATCATCGAATCCGACGCGACGATCGTGGTCCCGCTGGTCTTCGCGCGCGTCCTGAACTGGTAAGTCGTCAGTTTCTGCCAGCCTCCCGGATCTCCGCCCGCACAAATTGTCAGCAGTATGTGGGTCAGATGGGTGTCAGATGGGTGTCTGACACCCATCTGACACCCATCTGACCCCAAATCACGTGTGATCCAGGTCGCCGGAGTGATCCTTGAGCACCAGCAGCGTCGCCAGGCTGATGAGCGCGCTGACCAGGACGAACGCGGCAATGGCGTACGGCGACTGGTACCGCTGGTACAGCGACGTGGCGATGATCGGCGCCGGACCGCCGGCGGTGATCGAGGCCAGGTGATACCCGAGCCCTGAGCCGCTGTAGCGCCGCGAGGCGGGGAAGTTCTCGGCGATGAGCGCGGCCTGCGGCGCGTACTGCAGATCCTGCAGCACCGAGTCGATGACCATCGCCAGGAACACCAGCGACACCGCTTTCGTCGCCAGCATCTGGAAGTAGACGAACGAGAACAATCCGATGCCGACGAGCCCGATCGCGACGATCTTCTTGCGGCCGTAGATGTCGGACATGTGGCCGGCAAACGGGATCATGACGATGGACGTCAGCGAGCGGAGCGACAGGCACGCCAGCAGCGTCGCGCTCGCGCAGCCCGAGGACGCGCGTGCCGTAGCTGAGGATGTAGGTGGTGAAGACGTAGTACGGCACGAGCTGTCCGGTCCGCAGCAGGGTGGACAGCGCGATCTCGCGCCAGTTCTCTTTGATGACCAGCAGAACGGGCGCGTGCGCGACCTTCCCGAGATCCTTGAGCCGCGCGAACACCGGCGACTCGAGCACGCCCATCCGCACGTAGAGACCGATGCCCACCAGCACGATGCTGGCGAGGAACGGCAGGCGCCAGCCCCACTGAATCAGCGCCTCGTCGCCGACCAGCCAGGTCATGAGCGACAGCGATCCGTTGGCCAGGACCAGTCCGAGCGGCGCGCCCATCTGCGCAAAGCTCGTCGTGAAGCCGCGGCGCTTGGGATCGGCCCACTCGCCGGCCATGAGGACCGACCCGCTCCATTCGCCGCCGACGGCGATGCCCTGCAGCGACCGGAGAACGGTCAGAATCACCGCGCCCCAGATGCCGATCGACGCATACGACGGGACGAGGCCGACCAGCGTCGTCGCGATCCCCATCAGCATCATCGTCGTGACGAGGAGCGCTTTGCGGCCGATGCGATCGCCGAAGTGACCGAAGATCGCGGCGCCCAGCGGACGGGCGGCGAACCCGGCGAACTGCGTCGAGAAGGACAGCAGCGTCGCGACGTAGGGATCGGAGCCGGGAAAGAACGCCTTCGGGAAAACCAGCGCGGATGCCGCGTTGTAGAGGAAGAAGTCGTACCACTCGACCGTGGTGCCGATGGTGGAGGCCGCAACCGCCCTGATCATCTGCCTGCGCACGGCGGCCGGATCCAGCGCGAGGCTGGCGGACGGCTCGCGCGGCGGCGCCGCAGATGGGGTAGGCAAGGCGGCCGATTATAGCCGCCCTGCCTTAGAACTCACTTATTTCTTGATGGCCTTGCCGACGCTCTCGACCGCCTCGCCGACCTTGCGGCGGGCGTGGCCGACCGTGTCGCGCGCTTCGCCTTCCGTTTCGTCGTCGATGCCTTCGTTCTCGAGAACCGGATCGTCGATCGCGCGCCCGACGGCCTGCTTGACCTTGCCTTTTACCGCCTGAGCTTTGCCTTTGATTTCGTCGCTGTTCATAACGTGTCCCCTTGGGTTCTCACTTGCGGTCGCCGATGGGCGAACGCCCGCTCATGGACCGTGAACTAACAACACGCGTGCCAGAGGCGAGACTGGCATAGGGTGTCTATGCTAGTCTCAGTGTCAGTCGTCAGTCTCAAGTCGTCAGTCGCAAGTCGTCAGCGAGTCCGACTCGCCGCTACTGATGACTAGCGACTTGTGACTGGCGACTAGCGACTAGGCGACTGGCGACTAGGCGACCTGCGACTAGCGACTACATGGCCCGAGACGTCATCCCGCAGGGCACCATGCACCTGCTCATCCTGAGGACCCTCGCCCGGGGCGGCGAGATGCACGGCTACGAGATCGCCGAGTCGATCGAGCAGCGCTCGGGCGACGTCCTGACCGTCGAAGAAGGCTCCCTGTATCCGGCCCTGCAGCGCATGCTGGCGAAGGGCTGGGTCAAGGCGGAGTGGAGCACGACGCGCGAAAATCGGCGCGCGCGCTACTACCGGCTGACGCCGGCGGGCCGCAAGCAGCTGGACACCGAGGTCGCGCAATTCGAGCGCGTGGTCGGCGCGATCGCCCGCGTCGTCGAGGCCTCGTAACGATGCCGTCGCTGGGGGAGATCGGCCGGCGGATGTGGATGTTCGCGCACTGGCGGCGCGTCGATCGCGATCTGGACGCCGAGCTGCGGAGCCACGAGGAATTTCTGCGTGCGCGCGCCGGGCGCGATGGCGCCAATGAAGCGGCCGTGCAGGCGGACGCGCGCCGGCGAATGGGCAGCACGCTGCGGATCAGGGAGCAGACGCACGACGCGCTGGGGTGGCGGTGGTACGAAGACCTTGCCCAGGATCTGCGCTATGCGGTCAGGGCGTTCCGGGCGCGCGCCGGGTTCGCGGCCAGCGTCATCCTCATCCTCGCGCTCGCGACCGGCGGGGCGACGGCGATCTTCAGCGTGATCAACGGCGTGCTGCTGCGCCAGCTGCCATTTGCCGATCCGGATCGGCTGATTCAGCTGTTCGAGCAGACCGCCTTGTCGCCGCAAGGATCGGCCGTGCTCGCTCCGGCTGACGTCGAGCGCATCAGGCGCGATGTCGCGTCGATTCAGTCGCTCTCACGCTTCGGCGTCAACGCGCGCTACATCCAGGATGGTGACGAACGCGTGCGCGTGATGGCCGCGGATGCCGACCGCACGCTGTTCGACGTGCTCGGCGTCCAGGCGATCGAAGGACGCACCTTCCGTCCTGATGATCCGGCCAACGTGGCGATCGTATCCGAGCGATTCCGGCGCGAGCACCTCGCCGGCCGTCCTGCGGCGATCGGCGCGGCACTTGCTTCTCGACGGCGAACCATTCACGATCGTCGGCGTCATGTCTGACGCGTTCCAGTTTCCCTATCGCGCGGCATCGCTCCTGCCCGGCGTGGTGTCAGAGGGCCGGACGGATCTCTGGCGTCCAATCGGCGCGCCTGGCCAGATTCTGCAGGGCCGCTCGAGCGTGGTGGCGAGGCTGGCGCCGGGCGCATCGATCGCCAACGCCGAAAGCGAGCTTCGCGTGGTCGCCGCGCGGATCGCCGCGGACGCGCCGCGCCCGTTGAATGCCCTGCGCGGCTATCGGGTCTCGCCGCTCGCCGACGAAGTGGTTGCGCCGGCTGTGCGACAGCGGCTGTTCCTGCTCTTTGGCGCCGTGATCCTCGTGCTGCTGCTTGCCTGCGCGAACATCGCCAACCTGTCGCTCGTGCGAACGACGCTCCGGCGGCAGGAACTCGCGGTGCGCGCCGCTCTCGGCGCGGCGCCCGGCCGGCTCGCGCGCCAGCTGCTCGCGGAGCACGGCCTGCTCGCGCTGATCGGCGGAGGCATTGGCTTGCTCCTCGCCGGCTGGGGCGCGTCGGTCATGGCGCGAGTCGCCGGCGCGTACCTGCCGCGCGCCGACGACATCGGGTTCGACTGGACCGTCTTCGCGTTTCTGGCGGGCGTCTGCGTGCTGGCGGCGGTATTCGTCAGCCTGGCGCCGATCGTCGCCACCAGGCGCGGCGGTGCGCTGGCCGCTCCGCCGGCATCGGACGCGCGAGCGACGATGACCCGCGGGCAGGGGCGGGTGCGCGACACGCTGGTCGTGGTCGAAGTGGCGCTGGCCTGCACGCTGGCGGTCGGCGCGGCGGTGATCGTCCGCGAGGCGGTGCGGCTCGGGCAGACGCCGATCGGTCTGGATTCCCGCAACGTCGTGACGTTCCACCTCGGACAGCAGATGGTGCCGGGGGACAACGGCCAGCAGTTCTACGATGTCGTCGATCGCGTCGCGGCGTTGCGCGGCGTGCAGAGCGCCGCCGTCACGCAGCTGCTGCCGCTTCAGAACTGGGGATGGACGAGCAACTCCGCCGACTTTCAGGTCCGCGGCGGGACGCCGGCGACCGCGATGTATCTCATCAACCTGCGTTACGTGACGCCGGAGTATTTCGAAACGCTGCGCATTCCGATCCGCCGCGGGCGAGCGTTTGATGATCACGATCGAGCAGGGCGCTCCGCCGGTGATTCTGATCAACGAGGCGCTGGCGCGCCGCTCGTTTGGCGAGGCCGATCCAATCGGCGCGGTGACCACGCGCGGGCAAATCGTCGGCGTCGTCGCCGACGTCCGGCAGGCGGCCCTCGATCGCCCGGCCGAGCCGGAGATCTACTATCCGATCGCGCAGAACTGGTCGCAGGTGCCCGATCTCGGGATGTCGCTGGTCGTGCGCACCGAGGGACCGCCCGAGGCGATGATCGGGCCGATTCGCGAGGCGATTCGCGCGGACAACGGAACCTACGCGGTGTTCAACGTCCGCACCATGGAACAGATCGTGGCGGATTCGTTGTCGGAGCTGCGCATCTTCCTGGGACTGATGATCCTCTTTGCGGGGCTCGCGCTGGTCCTCGCGCTGTCCGGAACCTACGGCGTGGTCCGCTACGTGGCGAGCGCGCGGCGCCGCGAATATGCGATCCGCAGTGCGCTTGGCGCCGACGCCAGGCAGATTACGCGGCTCGTGCTCCAGAGCGGCGCGCGGCTCGTGCTGGCGGGCGTCGCGATCGGCACGCTGCTGGCGGTCGCCGTGGCGCCTGTGCTGCTCGAGAACGTGTCCATCGCGATCGATCGTCCCGACGCGGCAACGATCGCCGCGGCTGGGCTCGGCGTCGGCCTGGTCGCGTTGATCGCCTGCTGGCTACCGTCGCGCTACGCCGCACGAGCTGATGCGGCGACGCTCCTGCGCGCCGAGTAACACGTCTCGTCCTTTACTTGGACCCTGGATCTGGCTAGGCTTCGCACATCTCGTCTTTACGGTTCTTCAATGCATCGGAGGAAGAAATGATGCGGCGTCTTTCATGCGTCGTCCTCGGCCTGTTGATCGGCGCAGCGCCCGCCTTCGGCCAGGCAGCCAAGGCCAAGGCCACCACTCCGGAGATTCCCTTCGACTCCGCGGCCAACTTCTTCAAGCTGCCGCCCGGGCTCTACATGGGTGAGGGCACCGGCGTCGCGACGAACTCGAAGGGCCACGTGTTCGTGTTCACGCGCAGCGGCGAAACCCGCCTGTTCGAGTTCGATCAGAACGGCACGTTCGTCAAGGAGTTCGGCGTCGGCAGTTACGGGTTCGCGTTCGCGCACGCGGTCCGCGTCGACAAGGACGACAACGTCTGGGCGGTGGACGAGGGCACGAACGTCATCCAGAAGTTCAGCCCGGACGGCAAGCTCCTGATGGTGCTCGGCAAGCGGCCCGATCCGCTCGAGCAGCTGGCGATCGATGCCGGGCGGCGGGCAGTACTCGGGAGCGAATCGTCCCTACACGTTCCACCGCCAGACCGACGTCGGCTGGGATCCGCAGGGCAACATCTTCGTCTCGGACGGCTACGGCGACTCGCGAGTGGTGAAGTTCGACAAGAACGGCCGCTTCGTCAAGGCGGTCGGCACGCGCGGCAACGGCACGCTCCAGTTCAGCACGCCGCATGCCATCGCCGTGGACGCGAAGGGCATGGTCTATGTCGCCGACCGCGGCAATTCGCGCATCGTCGTGCTCGACAACGACCTGAATCAGAAGGCGGTGTACGACACGGTCGGCGCGCCGTGGGCCATCTGCATTTCGCAGGGCGCGCATCAGTATCTCTACACGTCCAATTCCTTCCCGACCGGCAACAACTTCGATCAGGCGGGCGATACCGGCGAGATCTACAAGATGGAGCTCGACGGCACCGTGCTCGGGCGATTCGGCAAGGCCGGACACGGCTTCAAGGAATTCAGCAGCGTCCACCAGATGGACTGCCGCAATCCGGACGAGATCTACGTGGCCGAAATCACCGCAGTGGCGCGTGCAGAAGCTCACGCTGCGGCCGCCCACCCGCACGTCGAGCGGACGATAGGAGGCGGCCATGAAGCGCATCACAGGATTCTTCATCGGCGCATCGGCTGCTGCGGCCGTTCTGGCCGCGTCGCTCGGCGCGCAGTCGGTTCCGGAGATCAACTACGACGCCAACGCCGATCTGATCTCGCTGCCGTCGTACGGCGAGGTGGCGGGCGTCGCGACCAACTCGCGCGGCCAGATTTTCGTCTACGCGCGAACCGGCCACGCCGTCGCCACGCTCGGTGACGAGCGCACCTTCTACCACGGCGGCTCGCGGCTCTTTCAGTTCGACAGCAGCGGCAAGTTCGTCAAGGAAATCGGCCAGGGCGTCTACGCCGTGAACTTCGCGCAGCAGATCCGCGTCGATCCGCAGGACAACATCTGGATCGTCGACGCCGGCTCGAACCAGATCGTGAAGTTCGATCCCGACGGCCGCTACCTGATGGTGCTCGGACGGAAGCCGGAGAACATCGGCGTCCGTCCCGGGACCGGTATGCCGGCGAGTGCGCCGGACGTGGAGGCGGCGCGCAATACGGCGGCGCCCGAGCGCGGGCGCGGCGGCGAAGGCGGCGGTGGCGGCCGCGGAGGCAGCGGCACCCGGCGCCGGCATCAATGGCGACGGCTTCAGCCGGCCCTCGGATGTCACGTGGGATCGCGCCGGCAACATCTACGTCGCCGACGGCTTCGGCACGAACAACCGCATCGCCAAGTTCACCAAGGACGGCAACTTCGTCAAGACGTGGGGCTCCACGGGATCCGGCCAGGGGCAGTTCAACCAGATTCGCGGCATCGCGAGCGACGCGGCCGGCAATATCTACGTGGCCGACGCCGGCAACAAGCGCATCCAGGTCTTCGACGGCGAGGGCACGTTCAAGTCGCAGATCACCAACATCGGGTCGCCGCAGGCGATCTGCATCTCGGGCGGCGCGACGCAGTATCTCTACTCGCTCGAACTCGAACGATCCGGAGAGCCTGAACGGCGGCGAGATCTACAAGGTGCAGCTCGGCGGTCAGGTCGTCGGCAAGTTCGGCAAGGCCGGCAAGATGGCGAAGGAGTTCGGCATGGTCAACGCCATCGACTGCCGCACGGAAAACGACCTGTGGGTCGGCGAAGTCTGGAACTGGCGCGCTCAGAAGGTGACGTTGAAGCGTTAGCTCTTCCGCTCTCTGCTTTCGGATAGGAAAGAGGCCGACGTCGAGTCGGCCTTTTTCTTTTTCTGCACGAAATACAGCTCATCCATACACGTTTTCGTCTTGTCTGTTTCTTTAACAGAGCGTATTCTTTCCGTCAGTCGACACCCTCGGCGCTCGTCGCGTGTTCGGATAATTGCGTCGCTGGCTCGAGGCGGCGCAGGAGGTTCCACATGATCCGACGTTGCCTGTCAGTCCTCGCAGGGGTCCTGGTTCTCTTCTCGCTCTCCCTACAGGTGTTCGCGCAGGGCGGCCGCTCCGAAATCAACGGCACGATTTCAGATCGCGACAAGGCGGTCCTGCCTGGCGTCGTCGTCACGCGTCACCAACGAAGGCGACCGGCCTGGCCCGCGTCGTGACGTCCAGGCAGCGAGGGGCGGTTCGCCATCCCGTCGCTGCTGCCGGGGACCTACACCGTCAAAGCGGAACTGCGGCGGTTTCCAGACCGTCGACGCAGAACGGCCTGGTCGTCAACGTCGGCCAGGAGCTGACGCTGAACCTGACGCTGCAGATCGCCGGCCTCGCGGAGACGCTGACGGTGACCGGCGCAGTCGCCGCTCGTCGAAGCGACGTCCAGCCGCATCGGCACCAACGTCACCAGCTCGGAGATCGACGGCCTGCCGAGCGCGAATCGCAGTCAGTTCAGCCTGATGCAGACGATTCCCGGGCTGGTGCCGGTGCTGCAGGTCGGGTCGTTCGAAGGCGGCCAGTTCAGCGCGAACGGCCAGGCGACGACGAACAACCTGTTTCTCGTCGACGGGCAGAACGACAACGACTCGCGCCGCGGCGGATCGCAGGGCACGCAGGCGCGCGTCGCGCTCGATGCGATGGCCGAATACCAGGTGCAGACGCACCAGTACGCGCGCCGAATACGGCGGATCGACCGGCGTCGTCGTCAACAGCGTGACCAAGAGCGGCGGCAACAGCTTCAACGGCCGCGTCTTCGAGTACTTCCAGGACAACTAGCTGCAGGCGACCGACTATTTCCTGAAGCAGGCCGGCGAAGAGAATCCCGACTCGGGCAGCAACGTGTACGGCGGCAGCATCGGCGGTCCGATCGTCCGGAACAAGGCGTTCTTCTTCTTCAACTACGAGGGAACGCGCTCGAAGGAAGCCGCGAACCTGAATTTCCCGGCGTCGGCTGCGCCGCTGGCGACGCCGTACTCGACGACCACGGCGTTTTCCGGGCCGAACACGTTCCTGCGCCTCGACTATCACGCCAACGGGAACAACCAGATCAGCTTCCGCTGGACGCGCGAGGCGATCATCACGCAGCGCGATTCGATCGAGGACAACAAGAGCATCCTCGGACAACGCCACCCACGAAAACGACGCCGGCGACATCGTCTACAGCGTGTCGTGGACGTCGATCCTGAACAACCGCGACGACCAACGAGCTGAAGTTCGGTCACGTGCGCGAGAGCCTGCTGCAGGGATCGAGCGCGTTGTTCGACGACAACTGGAACTTCATCGGCTTCGCGGCATCGATCCGTTCGACGTCGGCTGCGATGAACACGCATCCCGACTACGTCGCCGGGCCGCGCAACAACTACACGCAGGACCTGATCCGCGACTTCAACGTCGACGACACGCTGACGTGGATCAAGTCGGGCTGGGGCGGCGAGCACTCGTTCAAGACCGGCGTGGCGTTCAGCCGGAACGCGGCGCTGCCGCAGGGCACGGCCGCCAACTTCACCGGCAATTTCGATTTCCCGACCGACGCGCCTTCAACCCGGCGATCCGACCACCTATCCCATATCGCTTCCGCGTCGGCATGGGGCAGTTCGACTTCGACGAGATCGATCACCGGGCGAGCGGGTTCATCCAGGACAAGTGGGTGCTCGGCAAGCAGCTGACGCTGAACCTCGGCGTCCGCTACGACTGGCAGAAGGCGACGCCGAACACCAAGGACGCCTTCGGCCCGCGCGTCGGCGTCGCCTACGACGTCACCGGCGACGGCAAGACGCTGATCCGCGGCGGCTTCGGCAAGGTCTACCAGTATCAGCAGCTGGCGATCCTCGCGACGCTCGTGCAGCGAGCGGTCATCGCGCCGACGCTCGCCTACGACACGGCGCAGGTCACCTCGCCGGCGATCACCGGCACGTTCCCGGTGAAGGCCGGGCGATCCCGACCGCCACCGCATGCCTGCACCCGATCGGCAGCACGGTCGCCGGCGAAGCGATCATGAGCCCGGCGTGCGTCGCGGCGATGAACACGCTGCGCGCCAACGTGCTCGCCGGCGGCGTGATCAACAACACGACGACCGGACCGATCGTGGACGGCGATCGGCACATGGCCTACACGTGGGCGTTCAGCGCCGGCGTGAAGCACGAGTTCTTCCGCACGATGGCGGCGTCCGTCGACTACGTCGGCAACCGCGGACGCGAGAACACCGGGCGTCATCGACATCAACGAAGGGCCGATCAATCCGGCGACCGGGCAGGTCACGCGGCTCGGCGTCAGCGTCTTCGATCCCGACGGCGAACTGGTGCCGCCCGAAGCGCAGAAACACGACCTTCGCGCAGTTCAACCAGGCAGCAGACGACGGAGCTGGGGTCGGCGCTCGAACAGCGATTTCAACTCGCTGGAGCTCGGGCTCGAAAAGCGGTGTCGCATCGCGCTGGGCGGGACGCGTCAGCTACACGCTACTCGCACTGCTACGACGTCGGCGTCGATCATCGTCGACAGCAATCCGCGCCTCGACTACGGGCGCTGCGACCGCGACAACGTCCACGCGTTCGCGACGAGCGCCAACGTCGACCTCGGCAAGGGGTTTGGCGCCGGCTTCGTGTTCCGCGCGTATTCCGGCTACCCGATCAACGAGATGATCAGCTCGAGCGCGGATGCCAACGGCGACGGCACGACCAACGACCGCCCGATGAAAGGCGTGAACGACCTGCACGCATGCCGATCGTGTCGGAGGTGGATTCGCGAGGCGTCGCGGTGCGCAACGGCATCGACGGCGAGAAGAAGGTGATTCTCGACGGCCGCGTCCAGTACATCCACCGCATCGGCCGCTACCAGGCGGGGTTGTTCCTCGAGATCTACAACCTGACCAACCACGTCAACTTCGGCAACCCGACCGGCGCCCGCAATTCCAGCGTGTTCCTGGTGCCGACCGTCGCGGACAACCCGCGCACGGCGCAGATTGGGATACGCGTGACGTTCTGAACGGGAGCGACACCCGGCATTGTTCTTGGGCTATCATTCGCCAACATTTCGTTGCCGTCACGGGGCGGCGTTGGCAAGGAGCGGAACGATGCCGGGATTCGCCTCACGACTGGCTCTGGGCGTAGTGTTTGCGGCAGCCTTCGCCGCTGCGGGTATGGCGCAGGGCCCATCCGGCCCACCGACTGGCCGAGCACCAACTACAGCGAGACCGCCAACCGCTACAGCCCGCTCGATCAGATCACGGCCGCCAACGTCGCAACGCTGCAGCAGGTGTGGAGCGTTCATCTCAAGCCGGCCGCGTATACCGGCCGCCTGCGCGAAGACGAAGCCATTCCGCTGGTCATCGGCAACACGATGTATCTGGCGTCGCCCTACAGCGCAATCATCGCGCTCGACGCCACCACCGGCGCCGAGAAATGGCGATTCCAGCTTCCCAACAACGACCAGCCGGCAAAGCGCGGCCTCGCTTACTGGCCGGGTGACGCGAGCGCGCCGCCGTCCCTGATTTTCGGGGTCTTGTCCGGCAGCATGTACTCGATCAAGGCGTCCGACGGCACGCCCAACGCCGGCTTCGGTGAGAACGGCGTGATCACGCTCAAGACACCCGAAGTCATGCAGACCGGCATGGCCGTGAACTACTCGCTCCTGTCGTCGCCGAGCATCTACAAGAACCTCGTCATCATCGGTGCAGGCGTGGGTGAAGGGCCGGGCGGCTCGAATGCCGGCGCGGGACCCGCGGGAGACACGCGCGCGTTCGACGCGCGGACCGGCAAACTGGTGTGGACCTTCCATACCGTGCCGCGGCCGGGCGAGTTCGGCTACGACACCTGGGAGGAGAGCAGCGCGAAAAATCGTTCGGGCGTCAACGTCTGGGGCTACACGTCGCTCGACGCGGAACGCGGCATTCTCTACATGCCGCTCGGCGCGCCGAACAACGATCGCGTCGGCGTCGACCGTCCCGGCAACAACCTCTTCTCCTCGTCGGTGGTCGCGGTGGACGCGAACACCGGCAAGTACCTGTGGCACTTTCAGCTCGTTCATCACGACATCTGGGATTACGACACGCAGTCGGCGCCGCTGCTCGTCGATCTGCAGCGGAACGGTGCGACGGTGCCCGCGGTCATCATCGTCAACAAGACCGGCTTGATGTTCACGCTCAACCGCGTCACCGGCAAGCCGATCTTCGACATCGAGGAGCGCCCGGTGCCGAAGAGCGAGCTGCCGAACGAGCACGCGTCGCCGACGCAGCCGTTCCCGGTGAAGCCCGAGCCGCTGACGCAAAACACGGTCGCGCGCAACAATCTCTACAAGGGCGAGCCGCAGCACCAGGCGTACTGCGAGCACATGGTGGACGACAACAACATGAAGCTCGGCGGACCGTTCATGCCGATCGCCTTCAACCGCTACAGCATTTCACCGCCGGGACCGGCCGGCGGAATCAATTTCTGGGGCGCGTCGTACGACCCCAAGCTGCATCTGTTCATTTCGAACACCAGCAACCTGTTCCAGCCGATGCGGCTGATCCTCCGGCCCGATGGCAGCTACGTGAATGCCGGGCCGCTCGCCGGCACGCGCCGTTTCGGCGATGCCGACCGGAAGCTCCCGTGCGGGCCGACGCCGTGGGGCGAGCTGGTCGCGGTCAACATGGACACCGGCAACATCGTCTATCGCAAGACGCTGGGCGTGTCCGACATGCTGCCGCCCGGGATGCAGGATACGGGGCGTCCGAGCTCCGGCGGCGTGGTGCTGACCGCGAGCGGACTGACGTTTGTCGGCGGCACGGACGATTTCCGGTTCCGGGCCTTCGCGACCGCAACGGGACAGAAGCTCTGGGAGATCAAGATGGCGTCGTCGATTGAGACCACGCCGATCACCTACATGGGAGCCGATGGGCGGCAGTTCGTCACCGTGGTGAGCACCGGCGGCGGCCTGACCGGATCGGAAGTGACCAATGACGAGATCATTGCGTTCGCGCTGCCGAAGAAATGATGATGATCAACGATCATCAGCGCGATTGTCTGCTGCCACCGCGTTCGTCCTGACGTCCTGTCTCATTGCAGCCGCTCAGACGCCGTCCGCGCCGTCTGACGAGCATCCGTCGTTACCGGCCGGGCCCGGCCGCGATCTGATGATCCGGGTCTGCTCGCAGTGCCATTCGCCGGACAACGCCGCCAGCCAGGAGCTCGATCCGGCAGGGTGGAAGAGCCTGGTCGATCAGATGGCGAGCAAAGGCGCGGAAGCGACGGACGAGGAGTTCGATCAGATCGTCCACTATCTGGCGACTGCGTTCCCGCCGCCCAAGTAGGGAAGGGCGCGTGAACCTTCGCACACTTCTCGTCAGCGCGTGGATTTCGCTGTTGTTCCTGGGATCGCTGGCGACTGCCGCCGCGCAGTATCAGGGCTGGGACATCACGACCGAACGCAAGGCCGAGAAGAGTCCTCTGTCATCCAGCCCCGAAGTGGTCGCGAAAGGCAAAGCGCTCTTCGGCGCGAATTGCGCGAAGTGCCACGGCGCCGGAGGGAAGGGCGACGGTCCGGATTCGGATCACGCCGCCGATCTCACCGACGAATATCGTGCCGACATCAATCCGGAAGGCGTGCTCTTTTACAAGGTGTGGAAGGGGCACGCGATCCAGTTGCGCAACCGGATCGACGACATGCCGGCCTTCGAGGGCATCCTCACCAGGGACGAGGTCTGGGCGACCGTCGAGTACCTGAAAGTGCTTCGGACACCCAGAGCGGTAGGCAGACTCGCCGGCGTGTGAGCTCGAGAGAACCAGTGGAGCGAGCAATGGCTGAACGGAATAGGTTATCGCGTCGTGGCTTCGTGAAATCGGTCGCCGCCACCGCCGGAGCGGCAGCGGTACCAGGTTTCGCCGCGGCGCAAATTACCGCCGCGCAGACGCCCGCGCCGGTTGCCCCGTTGTCGCTGAGAAATGCCTCGCAGTTTCCAGGGCTGACACCGCGCGGCGCGGGCTGGCTGCGATTCCTGTGGGAGAAAGCGACCACGAAAGACGACTGGAGCGCGGCCGGCATTCCGCATCCGTGGTGGGATCGATACACGTCGCCCGTGGTCCTGAGCTACGGCCGCTTCGATCTCTCGTATTCCGCCTACGGGCTGCTGCTGATGGCGGATCAGACCCCGGCGTGGCGAGAGGTCTACACGCGGATCGCCGACGAACTGGCCAGCCGCTTCCCGACCTACTGGGGCGCGATCGACTGGTTCACGCAGATCGGCGACGACCCGAAGCGCGCCAACTATCCGCCGGCGATCATGGGGCAGATTCCGGAAGCGCTGCGCGGCAAGTACAACCGCTTCGGCTGGACCGCCAATGGCGACCGAGCCGTGGGGGCTGCAGCCCGATCCGATCGGCGCCGACGGCTATTTGTTCTTCCGCGCGTGGTTCCTGCTGCTGCTGGCCACGCACAAATACATCTCCGGCGACGACAAGTGGGCGAGGACGTTCAAGGTCACCGGCTACCACGACGAAACGTTCGACTGGGACATGCACCGCATCGCCGAGCGGCTGGAATCGCAGTATCGCGCGCATCCCGAAGGGCCGCAGTGCGAGAACACCAAGATCTGGGTGTTCTGCAATACCGCCGGCGGCCTGGGCATGCACCTGTACGACAAGGTGTTCGGCGAAGAACACCCACCGCGCGTTCGAGAACTTCATCGGCTACACGCGCGAGAACTACATGAAGATTGGCGGCGACGGGAAGCTGCAGTCGATCACCAGCTACTACGACCCGATTGAGAAATTTCATTTCGGCGGCAATGTCGCCGGCGGTCTGAATACGGCCCATCTGATGCAGCCGCAGAATCCCGAGCTCGGGCGATTCCTCTACGATGCCGCGGCGAATGCGCTGGGATGGCGTACCGGAAGCGGCGACATCAGAGCGAACACCACCGGGCTCGTGATGGCGAAAGAAATGGGCGACGACGTCGCGTACGAGCGTCTGCGGGCGGCTGCGGAGCGCGAATACGAGCCCAGGGTCTTTGGCGAACACCAGGAGCAGTTCGGCTGGTTCTTCAACAACAAGGAAGGGTTCCCGCGCGGGCAGGGGAGCGCCATGTTGATGGCGGCCGAGATCGCCGGGCCGGGCGACTGGACGCGCGCCTTCGAAGCGCGGTATCTGGACAAATACAACGCGCCGACGGTGGAAGGCATCGAGTTTCCGTCGCTCGGCGTCTCGCAGGCGTGGAACGACCGGACCACCGGCACCTTGCGCGTGGTGACCTACGCGGCGGCGCCGGAGAAGCGCGGTGGCGCCACGAAGTGGCGTGTGACGAACCTGCCGAGCGTCGCCAATCTCACCGTGCGTCTGAACGGTCAGCCCTTCACGCGCTTTGCGGCGGTCGGGCCGCGAACGATCGAGCTGACGACGACGATCGACGCCCACCAGTTCGAGATCGTGACCGGCTATCGAGGTGACGGCACGCGCGCCGAAGTGGAACCGCCGGCGAAGCCGCGCGCCGCAGCGGCGGCCGCCTCGTTACTGGCCAAGAACAACGATGGCACGCCGGTCGCGAACGCGCCTACGATGGGTCCAGGGTGCCCGTGCTGTCCGTCGGCCTGATTCAGCTGAGGCCATCGAACCGTATGAGCTCATGCATCCGGGGTGATGCAATCTGAGTCATACTTCGATCTTGAATCCATTGCTCCGTGTCCTCGCGCCCGCGTGCCTTGCCGCGTGGGTCATTGCCGTTCCCATGGCCCGGCAGGCGCCCCAGTCCGGCGCCGCCCCGGCCGATCAGCCCGTCTCGTGCACGACGGCCTTCTCGATCGATCATGATTGCGACGGCTACGGCGTCGGCCACGACTACGTGATCGGGCCGGACGCCGACGACAACGATCCCGCCGTCAACACCCTGGACACGGTCCTCGCGACCTACGGCGACGTGGCGACGTTCCTCGCGAAGAACAAAGGCCTCAAGCCCGCGGGCACCTGGTATCTGTCGCCCACCGGCAACGACAAGAACTGCGCGAAGAACGACGTCAACCGGCCGTGCGCGACCTACGCCTTCGCGCGCACGAAGATCGGCTCCGGCGATCTGCTGCTGATTCGCGGCGGCACCTACGACGAGGCCAGCAAGCCGTTTTCGTTCCCGTCCGGCGAGCGGTACGCCCACACGGCCGACCGTGGTCATGGCCTACCCCGGCGAGGAGGTCATCCTGCGGCGGACGGCCGACGGCTCCGACCCGTGGGGCATGTACCTGAACGCCAACTACGCGATCGTCGACGGCATCCAGCTCACGACCCTGACGCCGGATCACGGGAAAGGCATCGACATCACCAAGCGCGCGGAGTCGCATGGGCGTCACGATCCGCAACTCGGAAATCTCGTTCTTCTACACCAATATCTTCGGGTGCTTCGGCGGGAAGGATCTGCGGGTCGAGGGGAACGTGCTCCACGACGCGCGGTCCGAGCACAACATCTACACCTGCAACAACAACGGCAACACCGGCCATCAGGTCGGCACGGTCATTCAAGACAACGTGATGTACGCGGCGCGGTGGAACAACATTCACCTGAACACGAATTACTGCGACGGCTGCATCATCCGCCGGAACATCCTGTGGAGCTCGAACGAGACCGGCGGCGGCACGGCGAACATTGCGATTCAGTCGGGCTTCAAGAACGGCGACATCGACAGCAACGTGCTGTTCAACTACTCCGGCTACGGGCTGCTGTTCAACACCTACACCGACGGGCAGGCGGGCATCGGCGTCCCGAGCGACATGACCGGCAACACCATCGCGAACAATACGATGGTGGACACGGCGCGGGACCTCATTGGCCATAATTTTGGCGGCCAGTGCCTCGCGACGATTTCCGTGCAGAACACGTCGAAGGTGCCGACCGTCGATCTCGGCCACAACTTCTACATCAACAACGTGCTCGTGCACGCGAACAGCAGTTCACCGAACTGCGGCGCGCTGGTCGCCTACAAGCAGGTCAACGAGGCGGACCTCGATTGGTGGACGACCGACACGTGGCAGAACAACACGATGTTCACGCCCGACCAGGCGGCGCCGCTCTCGATCGGGAAGCCCGGTGTCATCGATCGCCGCCGGGAAGCAGACGTTCGAGCAGTTCGCAAAGGTCGCGGCCGTGTTCACCGGCAACGTGCAGACAGATCCGCGGCTGGAGCACTACGCGCAGGAGGACTACAAGGAGCCGCTGCGCTTCAATCTGCGGCTTCAGATGGCCAGCCCGGCGATCAATGCAGGCACGACCGGCGAGCGCGTGCCGCCTCTCGACGTGCGCCGCCAGCCGCGGAAGTCGCCGCCCGAGATGGGCGCCTACGAACCCCCTGACGTTCCAGGCCGTTCTAAGTGGTGGGGAAGCGCTCCAGAAGATCCAGCACTTGCTCCTGCTTCAAGAGGAGCATGCCGAGGCGCTGAGCCGACACGCCTTCGCGAAGACGATAGTCAAAGCGAGGCACGTCCGTCGTGACGTCAGCCGCAAAGTGGAACAAGCCGATTCGAGGATCGCTGGCGATCGCGGGGACAACCTCCCCGATGTGCGATGCGATGAACGTCAGCGCGGAAGGATGCGCGGCCAGACGTGTGATCACGGCCAGCGTCGCTTCAGCGGCGTCATGCACGTTGGTCCCGCGGAACGGTTCGTCAACGATGGCGATCGCTGAACCGTGATCGTGAAGGGCAACGGCGAGAGCGCGGATCCGTCGCACTTCTGCCAGATAGAAGCTCTCGCCGGCGCTCAGATTGTCGGCGATCTGGACGCTGGAGAAGATCGTTCCAACCGTCGGGAATTCCAGCGATTGAGCCGGTACGCCACAGCCTGCGTGCGCGAGCAGCGACGGCGATGGCGATCGCTTTCAGGAACGTGGACTTGCCTGCCATGTTCGGGCCTGTGAGAAAGCACACGCGAACCTGGTCGTCCAGTTGAAGATCGTTTGGCACGCCCTGCCGCCCCAGAAACGGATGGAACAGGCCCACGGCTCTGAGCGCACGCGCCGGTTGCGGGTAGCACCATCCGTGCTCGGTTGTCGCTGCGGCCAGACTCCACATCGCTTCGACCGCGCCTACGCAATCGATGACATCGACTAACAGTCCTTTCGCGCCCTCACGTGCGAGTTGATCGAAGGCGCGTTTGGCGGTTTTGGAGTGGCTGCCTCCAAACCGGCGCAGTTGGCCGGTATCTGGTTTGTTGAGCAGACGCGTCGATTCTTTGGCCGATGTCGCGCAGGAGCGCCGCGTGCTCTCCCAGCAAGCGACCGCGGAGATCGGCTGCGGCACCAAGAAGCGCGAGGACGCTTGCCTGGCCCTTTTCGACATCCTGCAAGTAACGCGGATACCAGTTGTCCCGCGTGAACAGGCCGCCCGCGAGTGGTGCCGCCCCTCGCATCGCATTCGGTAATTGCCAGGTCGAACTCAGGTAGCCCTCGACCTCGTCGCAGACCGCCGAATCGAGAATCGTGCGATAGGCGTCAGCGTCCGCCGCCAGTGTCTGATGCGCCTGCTGAACCCGTGGAATGTCCTCAGCCGAATGAGACGGAGACAGAAGGCGTCGGCGTAGATGTTCACGCCCGATGCGCGAGCGCGTGCGATCGACCAGCGCCCAGAGCGTTGGGCCGCGCGCCGTTGACGTCGATACGACCTCCAGGTCGTTGAGAGTCGCGGAGTCTATGAACATGCGTCGAACGCGAACGTTCCGTTCGCGTCAGTCATCGTTTGAATCGGACGACGTGGCGAAGGTCCCGTCGTTCCGGACACCGCCGCTCCGTTATCCGTCCCATGATTCGACCGAGCACGATGCGCTCGAGTTTAAGCGGGTGACCCACCAGAACGCTACACAGCTATCATTTCTTCTCGAAGTTCATGCCCCGATTACGTTGCCTGGCATGCGGAGAGACTGCGAAGGGGATAGACGATGACGCTCAATCGACGCGAGTTCGTTCAATTGGCCGCGGCGATGGGGGCCTCGCTGGCGTGGGGCGGCTCGGCTCGAGCGTCAGCCACCGGCTGGTCTGAGCGGCGCGACCTTTATCCGGAGGGCGTCGCGTCCGGCGATCCCGATCCGAGCAGCGTTATCCTCTGGACTCGGCGGCCGTTCGAAGGGGAAGTCGGCGGGCCGACGTGTGCTCACGGTGGAGGTTGCCGAGGATGATGCGTTCCGGCGGGTCGTCGCCAAGGCGTCCGCGCCGGTCTCAGCGGAATCGGATTGGACGACGCGCGTGCTGGTCGGTCATCTCAAGCCTGCGCGCGTCTACTGGTACCGCTTCACCGATGGAGAGGGGAACGGTAGCCGCGTCGGCCGGACGATCACCGCGCCGCTGGCGAACGATCCACGGCCGGTCAATTTCGCCTTCGTCAGCTGCCAGGACGTCAATGAAGGCACGCTCAACGGCTATCGCCGGATGATCTTCGAGGATGAGCGCGCGGCGCCCGCCGATCAACTCGGTTTCGTGCTCCACCTCGGTGATTTCATCTATGAGGTCGTCGAATATCCCGACGAGCTGCCGACGCGCTACGACCGCACGATCTACGACGTCGGCCGGATTCCTGATGGCGGCCTAAGCGGAGTCGGCAAATTCCATTACCCGCTCACGGTCGACGGCTATCGCGTCGTCTACAAGGGCTACCTGGCCGATCCCGACCTGCAAGACGCGCGAGCGCGTTGGCCGTTCGTCGCCATCTGGGACAATCACGAATTCTCCTGGCAGGGCCGGCAGAGCATCGTCCAGGCAGGGGGCGCTCCGCAACCGGGCCAGACGGTCAAGGTCGCCGCCAACCAGGCCTGGTTCGAATATATTCCCGCGCGCGTGAAGGCGCCGAGCGGATCGCTCGACACGTTCGGCGCGGTGGCGGTGAAAAATGTGCCGATCGAAAAGTGGGACGACGGTTTCCTCGGGATCGAACCCAACAATCTGAAGGCGATCAACAGCCTGATCGCCTATCGGTCGTTGCGCTACGGCCGGCATCTCGATCTCATTCTCACCGACCAGCACAGCTTCTGCGGCGACGACCCGACCGATGCGGAGGGCGTCGTCAAGATTTACGATCCGACGTTCAACGGGATGTTCTCTGAACCGGCGATGATCGCGCTCGATGCCGGCCGCACCTTCAACGGCGGCAACCCGCCCGCCGAACTCAGTTTTGGCGACGTCAGCATCCCGAATCCGCGAAAGGATTCACCGCCGCGCACGATCCTCGGGGCCCGTCAGAAGCAATGGTTCATGGACCAGCTCCGTCGGTCCGCGGCCACCTGGAAGATCTGGGGCAATTCGCTGGGCGCCCTCGACATGCGGGCCGACCCGCAGAACCTTCCCGATGGACTGACCAAGCAGAAGTGGCCGGCCGACACCTTCGCGGAGTTCGGCAGCGGCGACTATGGCAGCGCCTACCACGAGCGTGGCGAAATCTATGACCTCGTCCGCGATTCGAAGATCACCGGATTCGCGATCGTGTCGGGCGACCGTCACAGCTTTTGGGCCGGCTATGCCGCCTCCCTATTGCCACCCGCCAAGTTCGAGCCGGTCGGGATCAGTTTCGTCGGCGGCTCGCTGGCCAGCCCTGGGACGATGGAGGCTTTTGAGCACAATCTTCGCAAGGACCATCCGCTCCGTTCGCTGTTCCTGGCCGATCGGCCCGTCCGGGGAGGGGCCCCGGAGTGAAAGAGGCAGCCCGAATGGACCTACAACATGCTCCTCAAGCACGGCGTCCGCTCGTGCCTCGAATACGCCAGGAGTTTCGACCTGAAGCGCGCTCACGCCGTTTCCAATCCGAAACTTTCCCCGCACCTTGAATTCGTGGATATGGGCGGTCACGGCTATGCGACGGTGCGGCTCACCAGTGATGAAATGCGGACCGAGTTCGTCTGCATTCCACGCCCGATCACGCGCAGCGATCGTCCCGATGGCGGTCCTCTTCGCTACCGGGTCGTCCACACGGCATCGCTCTGGAAACCGGGCGAGCGGCCTTTGCTGCGCCAGCAAGTCATTGAGGGCGATCCCGGCCTTTCGATCTGAGATGGCTTCAGGCCGATGATTGCGCCCGCCGCTAAGCTTGTTCGTCACGCAACCGCCACCAAAACGCCACCAGACAGACCTGCGATCGCGAAGGGCTTTTGCGTGTAGTTGGAAGTTGTTGAAGTGCAGTGGCTTACGTGGTGGGCGCTATAGGACTCGAACCTATGACCTCGTGCGTGTGAAGCACGCGCTCTAACCAACTGAGCTAAGCGCCCGCGGGGGAAGCGGAACGCTCAGTGTACCGCATCCAAAACGTCGCGCGCAACGCTCGAGCTCCACTGCGTACAGCTCTTGCATCCGCCGAGTGCTCTGGAGGTCGCAATGGCACAAAGGCTGAGCCCCTGGACCCACGCGATCCTGCGCATCGCCGCAGGTCTGTTGTTCATGGAGCACGGTGCCCAGAAATGGTTTGGCTGGTTTGGCGGGATGGGCAGCCCCGGCGTGTCTGCGCCGCTCATGTCTCAGCTGGGCGCGGCAGGAGTGCTCGAGGTCGTCGGCGGCGCGCTGCTGGTCATCGGCCTTTTCACGCGCCCGGTCGCGGTCGTGCTCCTGCTCGAAATGATCGTGGCGTACGCGCAGGTTCACCTGCCGCAGGGGCGATGGCCGATTCAGAATCAGGGTGAGCTGGCGCTCTTGTATGCGTCGATCTTCTGCTTCCTCGCGGCAAGCGGCGCCGGACCGCTGAGCGTGGACGCGATGATCCCCGCGCACCTGCCGCGGACCGGCACAGAGCGGCGCAACACGCACGATCGCCGGATCCCCGTGCACCCGTGAGGCCGGGCAGCCGATCAACGCGTCGCTTTGACATGGCCCGAGTGTCAGGGAAGCGAAGCAGGAGCAACCTGCCGCCCAGACAGTCTCACCCAAAGTGAAACGCTACGCCTGCTCGCAGGCCCCAGCAGTTCCAATTTTCAAAGCGGCTATCGTCGCACCTCGGCAGGAAAGAAAAACCGTCCAGCCGGAGACCAACCCGGTTGCGAGGCCAGTACGTGACCCCGCCTCCAACAGTCACGCCACGGGCGTCGTAGTTGAGGTCGCCCAACATCGTGAAACCAACCGTTGCGAACGGATCAAACTTCCTCGTGGGCCGGTGAGCAAGGGGATGGTACGACCCATTAAGGGACAGCACCATTAGATTCCCTACCCCGAATTCAGCTCCGATGCCGATCGGCCCATTCATGACGAGCCAGTCTACGCCGCCATCGAGTTGCGTTGCACCGACGCCAAGAGAGACATAACCGTGGCTCCTTCCTTGAGCGTTCGCTGAATGGGGAATCACCGCGAGGAACATGAGAAGCAAGACACAGCGACAGATACGTAAAGCACGCATGATCAGGGCTTCCCTGGCTCTCGATTCTTCAACTACCGCCCATACGTTCCGTCGGAGGTGCCGAACCAGGCCCAGGAAGAAGCGGCGTGACACTTCCTTCCGTCTCATCCGCGAGCAGCTGATCCACGGAGGCGTAACGGTAAATGACCTTCGCCCCGTTCTTCGGCAAGCCTCCGGTATCCGCCGTCGGACCGTACGTCGAGAACAGGGATAGACCCCATGACCGCAGGTCTGCGGTCAACTGCCCACGATGGTGCGCCGAATGCGTGAATCGGCGGACCAGGATCCATGCCCGAGAGCGAGCAACATCAAAGAACTGCACGATTTCTTCAAACCAACTATCAGGCTTGACCAACAATGAGGCGAGGCGTTCCTGAGAAGCTGCCGCGTAGTGGTTCAGGAAGGCGAGTCGGGTTTCTGACGCGGGCAGGACAGGAAGACCGACGGGAATGCCCAACATCGACGTCATCCACGCGTCTTCACTCATGCATTGATGAACCATGTGTTCAAGCGGTGTGCGTGCACGTGGTTCCGAGCGGAACTGCATCCGCGCATCTGGAATCTGCGACCAGACACCGAGCGTTTTCAGACGTTCCGTCGAATACGTGTCGACGAGGAATTCGTACTTTGCCATGCCGATTCCCTGCCGCCGTGGCCGCCTCGCGCTGCAGCCGCGCCGCAGCGGTATGTCAGGCGGCGACTCGTGGCTGTGAAGGCGATTATGCGCGCGTCGCGTCTACTTGCGCCCCTCCGGCAGCCGCCGCGCATCCGATCCGTCGTACTCGTGATCCTTGGGATCGATCTGCCGCATCGGCTTTTCGCGGGTCCGCTCTTCGTGCGCGTGCGCGATGAGACCGGGCAGCCGCGAGATCAGGAAGATCGCGTTGCCGAGCTCGTAGGCAAATCCCAGATCCGCGCTGATCGCGGCGATCGCCCCGTCCACGTTGACGGGCAGGTGAGGGCCGCCCGTCCGCTCACGCTCGGTCAACACGCGCTCCATCGTCCGGATCATGTGGACGTGCTCGCCTTCGAGCTCGAGCTCCATCGCGAGCTGGAAGAGCCGCGTCGCCCGCGGATCGCGCGTGTGGAAGCGATGCCCGAATCCCGGCGGCGTGCGCCCCTTGTCCAGACAGTCGTCAATGAGCGCCGAGGCAGCCTGGTGCGGCGTCTCGCCATTGCGCACGGCGGTCAGCGCGCGATCCAGATACCGCATGCAGGACTCGATGTCGCCGCCATGGTGCGGTCCAAATGCCAGAATCCCGGCGACGACGCAGTCCTTGAGCGGCGCGCCCGAGGTCGCGACGTTGCGCGCGGCCAGCGTCGAGGGCGGCGTCGCACCGTGATCGAGCGTCGACACGAGAATCGCATTCAGCATGCGGCCGATGGCCGGCGTCGGCAGCTCGCCCATCAACAGGAGATACACGGCATCGGCAAACGACAGGCGCCCCATCATCTCGTCCACGGCGTAACCGCGGATGTGGATGGCATTGGGCGCAATGGAGGTGAGCGCCGATCGCCAGCGGCCATCCGTCGATCGCGGCGTGGCGCGCCGCTCGATCCCTGGACCGGTCATGCTCTGCACCATGAAAACCTCCCGCCTGTTCGAGGTTAGACCGTGCCGTACAGACGATCGCCGAAGTCGCCGAGCCCGGGGACGATGTACTTGTGGTCGTTCAGGTGACGGTCGACAACCGGCGTGTAGATCGCGACGTTGGGGAAGTGCTGTTCGACGGTCGCGATGCCTTCGGGCGCCGCGACGATGCAGACGATGCGGATTTCGGTCGCGCCGGCCTCGCTGAGGAGTTGCAGCGCCGCGACGGCGCTTCCGCCGGTCGCCAGCATCGGATCGATCATCAGCACGAAACTGGAACGGAGGCTGGCCGGAAGTTTGGAGTAATACCGCGACGCGACGGCGGTCATCTCGTCGCGCTGCAGCCCGATGTGGCCGACCCGCGCGTGGGGAACCAGCGCCAGCACCGCGTCGAGCATCCCGAGGCCGGCGCGGAGGACCGGAACGACGACGATTTCCGAGCTCAGTCGCCGGCCATCGGCCGTCGCGAGCGGTGTATCGACGGTCACGGGATCTGACGGCGCGTCGCGCAGCGCTTCAGCGGCGAGCAATACGCTGATGCGCGTCGCGGCCCGGCGAAAATGTTCCGGCGGCGTGCGGCGGTCGCGCAGGTCGACCAGCGCGTCCTGCACGAGTGGATGTTCGACGATGTGGACCGACACGGCCACACACTATACAATTTCTGGACAAAATGCGTGTATTTCCTGCACTGATTGCCACGATTTCGATTGGCGCGGCGGTCGTGCTCGGCGCGCAGGCCGCCCGGCGGAACGTCTCGCTGGTCGTGGTCGGCGGAACCGTCATCACCGAAAACTCGACGCGGCAGATTCTCTCACCCGGCGCGGTGGCGATCGACGGCGCCAATATCGTCGATGTGGACACGCCGGCGGCCATCGCCGCCCGCTACACGGCGGGGCAGACCATCGAGGTGCGCGACCAGGTGGTGCTTCCGGGTCTCATCAACACGCACACCCATGCGCCGATGGTGATGTATCGGGGGCTGGCCGACGACCTCGCCCTCATGGACTGGCTGCAGAAATACATCTTTCCGGCGGAAGCGAAGACGGTGTCGCCGGAGTTCGTGCGGATCGGCACGCGGCTGGCGGCGCTCGAGATGATCGAGTCGGGTACGACCACGTATGCCGACATGTATTACTTCGAGGAAGAGATCGCGAAGGCCACTCGCGACGCGGGTTTGCGGGGCGTCCTCGGGCAGACGATCATCCAGTTCCCCGTTGCCGATGCGAAGACCCCGGCCGAGGGTCTGGCGCGCGCGGAAGCGTTCATCAAGGCCTTCAAGGACGACAGCCTGATCGTGCCCGCGGTCGCGCCGCACGCGATGTATACGAACGATCGCGCGACGCTCGTGGCCTGTGCCGAGCTCGCACGCAAGTACGGCGTCCCGGTCATCATCCACCTGGCCGAAACCGAAGACGAAGTGAAGACGGCGCGGACGGATCATCAGATGACGCCGGCGGGCTATCTCGAGTCGATCGGTTTCTGGGGACCGAAGACGCTGGCGGCCCACGGCGTCTGGGTCACCGACGAGGATATTCAGATCCTGAAGCGGCACTCGGTGGGGGTCTCGCACAACCCCGAGAGCAACATGAAGCTGGCCAGCGGCACCGCGCCGGTTGCGAAATATCTGGCGGCCGGCGTGGCGCTCGGCCTGGGCACGGACGGCGCCGCCAGCAACAACGACCTCGACATGTTCGAAGCGATGCGCCAGGCGTCCTTTCTCGCGAAGCTCGCGAGCCGCGACCCGACCGCGATCCCCGCGCAGGTGGCGCTGGACCTGGCCACCATCGGCGGGGCGAAGGCGCTCGCCATGGACGACCGGATTGGCTCGCTCGAGTCCGGCAAGCGCGCCGATCTGATCACCGTGTCGATGTCCGCCACGCGCCAGACGCCGATGTACGACGCGGTCTCACACCTGGTCTACGTGACGCGCGGCGACGATGTGCGCACGACCATCGTCAACGGCAAGGTGCTGATGCGCGACCGGCAGGTGAGGACGTTGAATCGGACCGAGGTGCTGGCGCAGGCGAAAGCGCTCGCGCAGAAGGTCAAGCAGGCGGTGCAGTGAGGATCAGGCTTCGATGACGCCGATGTACGGCAGGTTGCGATACTGTTCCGCGAAGTCGAGACCGTAGCCGACGACGAAGCGATCTTCGATGGTGAACCCGATGTATTCGACCTTGACCGGGGTCTTGCGCCGGGACGGCTTGCTGAGAAGGCAGGCCGTCCGAAGCACGCGCGGACCGCGGGCGCGGAGGATGTCCTGCAGGTAGCTGAGCGTGATGCCCGTGTCCACGATGTCCTCGACGATCAACACGTCCTTGCCGTCGAGCGCCGTGTCGAGGTCCTTCATCAGCTTCACTTCGCCGGAGCTGGTCGTGCCCTTGGCGTAGCTGGACACGGCCATGAAGTCCATCGAGACGTCGCCTTCCATGTAGCGCGCGAGATCCGACAGGAAAATGAACGCGCCTTTCAGGACCGCGACGATATGCAGGCCGTTCGGGTAGTCGTTCCGGATTTCTTTCGCCATTTCAGCGACCCGTGCTTGAATCTGCTCGGCGCTGATCAAGGTCTCCGTCGGACGGCGCGCTGACATAGGGCGAGGATCATACATGAAAAAGTTCGACATCATCACCGAGGCGGATGCCCGCGTTCTCGAGGCGGGCGAGACGGTGATGCTGTCCCGGCGCGGACACATTACGCCGCTGGCGCAGGACACCTTGCGGGCGCGGCGGGTCACCGTCGCCATGGAAGGCGCGGTCTCGGCCGATGACGCGACGCTCGTGCCGCCGGCCGAGATCCGGCGCCTGGCGATCGCCAGCGATCACACCGGCGTGAAGCTGCGGCTGTCGCTGGTGTCGTTTCTGCGCGGCCGCGGCGTGGCGGTTGACGATCTCGGCACGCACGGCGCCGAACCGGTGGACTATCCTGATATCGCCGCGACCGTGGCGCGAACGGTCGCGCGCGGCGAGGCGGATGCGGGCATCGTGATCGATGGCGCCGGCATCGGCTCGGCGATCGCGGCCAACAAGATTCGCGGCGTCCGGGCGGCGATGGCGACGACCGAAACGATTGCGCGGTACTCGCGCGAGCACAATGGCGCGAACGTCCTGACGCTTGGCGCGTCGCTCGTCACCGACGCCGAAGCCCGGGCGATCGTCGCGATGTGGATCGGCACGCCGATGAGAGAGCCGCGCTACATCCGGCGCCTGGCGAAGATTCGAGATCTTGAATGATGATCATCCAGGGAATGATCCAGAGAATGCCCCGAGCATGACGCGCGCCGAGCTGCAACACCTCATCGACGTCATCGTCCAGGAACTGAGCGCCGTGTCCTCGCGCCCGAACGCGCGCTGCGCGTGCCATTCGGTCCTGAGCGAATGCTGTCCCGATCGCCTGCGCGGCGTCATCGACGCCGGCGCGACCCGCGTCGGCGTGCACGCCATGGGCGGCGCACCGTCGCCGATTGCGTCGATGATCGATCACACGCTGCTCAAGCCGGACGCGACCCGGGGTGAAATCGAAAGCCTCTGCCGCGAGGCGGCGCAGTTCGGTTTCGCGACCGTCTGCGTCAACCCGACCTGGGTGGCGCTGGCGGCCCGCGCAACTGGCGAACACGAGCGTCGGCGTCTGTTCGGTCGTCGGGTTCCCGCTCGGCGCGACCACGGCCGACGTCAAGGGCTACGAGACCCGGCGCGCGATTTTCGACGGCGCGCGCGAGATCGACATGGTCATCAACATCGGCGCGCTCAAATCCGGCGACCTCCGGACCACCGAACGCGATATCGAGGCGGTCGTCGCGTCGTGCCGCGAATGCGGTGTGCTGAGCAAGGTGATCATCGAAGCCGCGTTCCTCACCGACGAGGAAAAGATCACGGCGTGCACGCTGGCGAAAGCGGCGGGTGCGGACTACGTGAAGACCTCGACCGGTTTCGGACCAGGTGGCGCGACGGCCGCCGACGTGGCGCTGATGCGGCGCGTCGTCGGGGCGGAGATGGGCGTGAAGGCGGCGGGCGGCGTCCGCGATCTCGAAGGGCTGAAGGCGATGATTGCCGCCGGGGCGACCCGGGTCGGCGCCAGCGCGGGCGTGAAGATTGTTCAGCAGGCGCGCGGCGAAACGCCGGCCGCCACAGCCAAAAGCAGCGGCTACTAGTCCGCCGCCGGTCATCCTGCGCCCGCCGTTAAGAAACCGTGTGGAATCGATGCGGCGTGCGCGCACCTATAATGGCAGCCGGGTGCTCAAGCGCAATCCCTTGAGAAGTCTTTCGCACTACGCGTTTTCGGTCGCGATTGTCGCGCTGTGCTCATCAGCGCTCTGGCGCATCCCGGCGATCACCGCCGGCGCCGCCGCCCCGGTTCTCCTCCTTGCTGTTCTGTTGATCGCCCGGTCGTGGGGCACCGGCCCGGGGCTCGCGGGCTCGGTCTGCGCCGGCCTCGCGTTCATGTATTACTTCGTGCCGCCGGCCGGCCTGCTCATTGACGGCCTCAACGACTGGGTGGCGTTCGCCACGTTTACCGTCACGGCGATCGTCGTCGGCGAGCTCGCCGCGCGGGCCGAGCGCCGCCAGATTGAGGCGCAGGAGGGTCGCCGCGAAATCGAGCAGCTGTATCAGCAGCTGCGACGCCGCATTCGACCGCGCCAGCGAGGCGGAGGCGGCGCGCCGCAACGAACAGCTGAAGGCGGCGCTCCTCGACGCGCTGACGCACAACCTCCGCACGCCGCTCACCGCCATCAAGGCGTCGGTAACGGCGCTCCTCGGATCGGATGCGACGGTGTCGTCGCCGCACCTGTCGAGAGAAGGCCAGCACGATCTCCTGCAGGTGATCGACGAAGAGTCGGATCGCCTGAACCGCTTCATCGAGGGGCTGTCGGTTGCCGATCGCCCCGATCCCACGCAGTCCACGAGCTCCAGGCGCGCCGCGGTCAACGCGATCATTCGCGAAGCGCTGACCCGCGCCGGCACGGTCCTGCGCCGTCATCGCGTGCAGCTGGCGTGCGACGACGATCTGCCGTCGCTGGCCGTGGATCCCGCGGCCATTGCCGAAGTCGTCTACATCCTGCTCGACAACGCGAGCAAGTATTCGCCGGCCGGCACGACGATTCGCGTCTCGCGCGTCATCGGAAGATCCGCATCACATCCGGATCGTCGTGGCCGACGAAGGGCCGGGCATCGCGCCCGACCTGCGCGAACAGGTCTTCCAGAAATTCTTCCGGATCGAAGGACGCGAGCCGGTCGATCCGCGACGCAAGGGCATCGGGCTCGGGTTGCCGATTGCCAGGCGCCTGGTCGAATCGCAGGCCGGGCGTATCTGGATCGAGTCGCCGCCTACGGGCAAGGGAACTGCGGTCGTGCTCACCGTGCCGAGTGGCGCGGCGACGCCGCCACAGCGCTGCGGAGATTCCGCGCCGCAGGCCGTCGTCAGCGCATAGGAGAGAGACATGGAAACGGTCGAGCATTCACGAGTCCTGGTTGTCGACGACGAGCCGCAGATTACGCGGGTTCTCAAAACGGTCCTGAGCAGCCAGGGCTATCAAGTACGGACCGCGGCGGAAGGGGAGTCGGCGCTGACCAACTTCAAGGAGTGGTCGCCCGAGCTCGTCATCACCGATCTGTATATGCCGCACATGGACGGCGTCGAGCTGTGCCGGCGCATCCGCGAATTGTCGAGCGTGCCGATCATCGTGCTGTCGGTCAAGGGCGAGGAGCGCACCAAGGTCGAAGCGCTCGACTCGGGCGCGGACGACTACGTCACCAAGCCGTTCGGCATCGACGAGCTGATGGCCCGCGTCCGCGCGGCGCTGCGGCGTGCCGGCGGCGTGGCGGGCAGCGAAGACGAGGCGTCGTTCGATGCGGGCGATTTCCGGATCGACATGGATGCCCGGCGCGTCCACACGCAGGGGCGCGAGGTGCGCCTGACGCCGAAGGAATTCGATCTCTTCGTCTACATGGCGCGGCACCCGAACCGGGTCCTCACGCACGCCCAGCTGCTCGAAGCGGTGTGGGGCCAGGCGTCGCAGGAGCAGCCGGAATACCTGCGCGTGTTCATGGGACAGCTGCGCAAGAAGCTCGAACCCGATCCGTCGAACCCGCGCTATCTCGTTACCGAGCCGTGGGTCGGGTATCGGTTCAATCCGAAGGGGTAGCGCGCGCGACGGCGGCGAAGAAGTCGTCGTCGCCGACAAGCGCCTTGCCCTTCGGTTTCGGCAGGGCGCCCCAGACCACGATCACCAGCTGCTCGCGCGGGTTCATGTAGATGTGCTGGCCGAAGATGCCGCGAGCCTCGAACGCGCCTTCGTTGATCGTGCCGGCCGCGTTCGGGATCGGCCAGAGCATGTAGCCGTAGTCAACCTGCTGCCCGTTGACGATCCTCGCGCTCCCCGCGTCAGCAATCCAGCGATCGGGAAGGATCCGTTCGTTGCCGATCCTGGCCGCCGGCCAGAAGGAACAGGCCGAAGCGGCCGTAGTCGCGCAGCGTCGCAGACAATCCGCTGCCGCCGACCTCGAGGCCTTCCGGCGATTCCAGCCACCACGTCGCGTCTGATTCCATTCCAACTTTTGTCCAGATGCGGTCCGCCAGATAGTCCGAGAGCGGCCGGCCGACAGCCGCATGGAGCAAGGCTCCCGCGACGTGGGTTTCGCCGGTGCTGTAGTTCCAGCGCGTGCCAGGGGCTGCGGCACGCGGCAGCGTGGCCATCATCGCGATAACCGCGCCGGGCTGCTGGGTGTTCTGAATCTCGAGCATCCGCCGGCGATCCGATCGCGGATCGGTATATGTCTCGTCCCACCGCACGCCTGACGTCATCTGCAGCAGCTGGCGAATCGTCACATCGTCGTACGCGCTGCCGGACAGTGCCTCGACATAGCGAGCAACCGGATCGTCGATGCTCGTGATATGGCCGTCCTTGATCGCTGCGCCGATCAAGGTGGCGGTGATCGATTTGACGACCGACATGGACGCCCAGCGCGTGTGCTGGTCGGTGCCGAGCTGATAGGTTTCGAACACGCGGCGCCCGTCCTTTGATGATCAGCAGGCCGCTGACGCGGTTCAACGACACGTAGTCGTAGAGATCGAATTCCCGGCCGTTCGAGGTGAACGTGCAGATCTGTCAGCGTGTCGCGAGCCGCGGGCAACGGAAGAGGCGTGCCGCCGCACCGGACGGTGCGCGTCGGGAACAGGCGGTGGAGATTCTTCAGCGTCCGCGCCTGCACATCGGGCAGCAAGGCGCCGTCGTATAACTGCTTGCACGGTGCCGAGAGCCTCGCGGTCCGCCACCGACGGCTCGTCGTCACGCACGGTGAACCTCTCGCGTCGCCTTGCGGAAACGTAACCGAGGCGTGCGGCGCCGCGACGCTGTCAGCAGTGGCCGCATTCGTTGACAGGATTGCATGAGCGATGTAATGTTGGCAAATTCATGGCGGAATCCACGATCGCGCCATCGCTCACCGGTCAGGAGATCGTCGAGCTGACCCGGCAGCACACCCTCTTCGAATGGTCCGCGCAGAATGCCGTCGACCCGATTCCCGTGGCCGGCGCGAAGGGCTCGTACTTCTGGACGCCCGAAGGACGCCGGTTCCTGGATTTCAACAGCCAGTTGATGTGCGTCAACGTCGGCCATTCGCATCCGCACGTCGTGAAGGCGATTCAGGAGCAGGCGGCGACCCTGGCGTATGCGAATCCGTTCATGGCGACCGCGCCGCGCGCCCGCCTCGGCGCGAAGCTCGCGGAAATTGCGCCGGGCGACATAAGTGTCTTCTTTTTCACGAACGGCGGCGCCGAAGCGAACGAGAACGCCATCAAGCTGGCGCGAGCGTTCACCGGCCGGCACAAGATCCTCGCACGGTACCGTTCATATCATGGCGCCACGGCCGGGAGCATGTCGCTGACCGGCGATCCCCGGCGGTGGGCCAACGAGCCCGGCATTCCAGGCGTCGTCCACGTCATGGACCCGTACCACGGGATCCAGCGCGGATGGGACCGGACCGAGGACGCCCTCGCCGCGCTCGAGGAAGTCATTCAACTCGAGGGACCGGCCACCATCGCCGGGTTCATTCTCGAGACCGTGACCGGCACCAATGGAATCCTCGTCCCGCCTGACGGCTATCTGAAGGGCGTGAGGGACCTCTGCACGAAATACGGCATCCTGATGATCTGCGACGAGGTGATGTCGGGCTTCGGGCGCACCGGCCGCTGGTTTGCGGTCGATCACTGGAACGTCGTCCCCGATCTGTTGACGATGGCCAAGGGGCTGACGAGTGCCTATGTGCCGCTCGGTGCGGTCGGGATGCGCCGTCACATTGCGGATCATTTCCGCGATCGGGTATTTGCGGGAGGCCTGACTTACAACAGTCACCCGCTGGCGTGCGCCGCGGCGCTCGCGACCATCGAAGTGTACGAACAGGAAGATCTCATCGGCAATGCCCGGCGGATGGGCGCGCATCATGGCCGACTGCCTCGCACGGCTCGCCGACCGCCATCCGTGCGTCGGCGCGGTCCGCTCCATTGGCCTCTTCGGTATCATCGAGCTGGTCCGCGATCGGGAGACCCGGGAGCCGATGGCGCCGTTCAACGGCACGTCGCCCGAGATGGCGGCGCTCGGCCGCGAGCTTCGGGCTCGAGGCCTCTACACGTTCGTGCGGTGGAATACGGTCATGACGAACCCTCCGTTGTCGATCTCCGAGGCGGAGCTGCAGGAGGGTTTTTCGATATTGGACGGCGGGCTGTCGGTGGTCGACGAACTGCTTACGCAGCAGGCAGGCTGATCAGAACGTGGGCGGCGTATTGATCCACAGCAGGACAGCTTCTTCGTTCGAGGGGTTGTACCAGCGATGTCCGACCGTGCTCTCGAACCAGAAGCTGTCGCCCACCCGCAGCGTGTGGCACTCGAGCTCGTCGAGCCAGAGCTCCAGCGTGCCGGCCATCATGTAAATGAATTCTTCACCCTGGTGCGAATACGATCCGTCGCTGCCGGCTCCGGGCTGGACGCGGAAGATCATGCTTTCCAGCTGTCGCGCGCCGATGGAGAGCAGTTCCATCTTGACGCCGGACTGTGTCTGGATCGCACGGCGATCGCGGACTCGCACGAGGCGGTTGGAGTGTTTCGGCAGATCGTAGAAGGTCAGGACCGTCGTGTTATAGGTCGCGGCCAGACGCTGCAGGGTTGCGACGGACGGGTTGGCGCGCGAGAGCTCGATGGCGCTCAGAAAGCCGGCGGAAATCTTGGCGCGCCGCGCGGCTTCGACGACGCCGAGGCCGCGCTTCTTGCGGAGGACGCCGCAGCTTGCGCCCCAGATCCGTTGGCGTGTTGCCGTTGGTTTTCGACTGCGACGGCGGCTTGCCGAGTGCCTGGCGGATGCCTGGCATGTTGAGCAGCTTGACGTCGCGAAGGTACTTGATACGTTTGAGGACCTCGAGGAGCTCGGGGCTGAACAGGCGGTACCGGCCATTGCTGCGCGCGGGCGAGATCAGGCCGACGTTCTCCCAGAGGCGGAGCGTCGAGGGGCTGACACCGAGGATGCGCGCGGTCTCGCCGACGGTGAGCAGTCCGACGCGCGACATTTTCGCTCGACGGGGTTCCCGAGCGCGTGGGCTGGTAGGCACAGCCGAGAATCATAACACTCGCATCCGACACGATCCGCAGGAGTCACATGCCGGCGATAACTTTACGAACTGACATTCCTGGCCCACGATCGCGGGAACTCATGCGGCGTCGCCTTGCCGCCGTGCCGCGCGGCGTGTCGCATGCGACGCCGGTGTTTGCCGCGGCCGCGGCCGGGGCGACGATCACCGATGTGGACGGCAACGTGTTTCTCGATTTCGCCGGCGGGATCGGCGTCATGAACGTCGGACACTCGCAGCCGGCGGTGGTCGCGGCGGTTGCCGAGCAGACCGGCCGGTTCACCCACACCGGTTTCTCGGTGGTGCCGTACGAATCCTACGTCTCACTGGCGGAACGGCTCGCGGCGATCACGCCTGGATCGTTTCCGAAGAAGACGCTCTTCGTGAACGGCGGCGCCGAGGCTGTGGAGAACGCCGTGAAGATCGCACGGCACGTCACCGGACGGCCCGGCGTGCTGGTCTTCGAGGATGCCTTTCACGGCCGCACGCTGTTCTCGCTGTCGATGACCAGCAAGGTCACGCCCTACAAGACCGGCTTCGGGCCCTTCGCCGCCGACGTGCTCCGCGTGCCGTACGCGTATTGCTATCGCTGCGCCTTTTCGAAGACCTACCCGGACTGCCAGTTCGAATGCGTGGCGTCCATCGAAGAACAGTTCCGCCGCTATGCCGATCCGCGGACGATTGCGGCGCTGGTCGTCGAACCGGTGCTCGGCGAGGGCGGATTCGTCGTGCCGCCACTCGGGTACCTGAGAGAACTGGCGGCGCTCTGCCGCCGGCACGGCATCCTGTTGATCGCCGACGAAGTGCAGACCGGCTTCGGCCGCACCGGCCGGATGTTCGCGTGCGAACACGAAGGCGTCGAACCCGATCTCCTCGTCGTCGCCAAGTCGCTCGCCGCAGGCTTTCCGCTGGCGGCCATCGTCGGCCGCGCGGAGTACATGGACGCGCCGATGGAAGGCGGCCTGGGCGGAACCTATGTTGGCAATCCGGTCGCCTGCGCCGCGGCCCACGCCGTGCTCGACTTGTTCGAGTCGGGCGATCTGCTCCGGCGCAGCGAGGCGATTGGCGTCCGCATCGAGGCGCGCGCGAAGGAATGGTCGGACCGCTTTCCGCTGGTGGGCGACATCCGCCGGCGCGGCGCGATGGTCGCCGTCGAGCTCGTGCGGAGCCGGACGACGAAGGAACCGGCCAAGGAAGAGACGCACGCGCTGGTTCGCAGCGCATGCGAGCACGGGGTGCTCCTGATTCCCGCGGGGACGTTCGGGAACGTCGTGCGCTTCCTCGCGCCGCTGGTGATTAGCGACGACGAGCTCGACGAAGGACTCGACGTGATGACGAGTTGCCTGGCGAGTGCCATGGCCAACTCGCCGGCCTAGCCCGAACCATCTTTTTCAAGGACCTGCCATGACGGTATCCAACGCGTTCGTTTCGTCGCCGGAAGCCCAGCGTGTCACCGAAGTCCTGGGCTGGATCGACGGCGGCCCCGCCGCTCCGCACAGCTCGCGGCGCGGCGACGTGATGAATCCCTCCACCGGCGCGGTGATTCGCAAGGTCGCCATGGCCGACGCCGTGGACGTGGATCGTGCCGTGGAGAGCGCCGCCGGGGCCCTGCCGGGCTGGCGCGCGACCACGCCGCTGCGGCGCGCGCGGATCCTCACGCGCTTTCGCGAGCTGCTCGAAATCCATCGCCACGAACTGGGCGCCTTGATCAGCGAGGAACACGGCAAGGTGTTCCTGGACGCGGTCGGGTCCGGTGCAGCGGGGGATCGAAGTCGTCGAGTTTGCGTGCGGCGCTCCGCATCTGCTGAAAGGGGCGTTCTCGGAATCGGTCGGCCAGGAGGTGGACGCCTATTCGCTGACGCAGCCGGTCGGCGTGTGCGTCGGGATCACGCCGTTCAACTTCCCCGTGATGGTGCCGCTCTGGATGTTTCCGGTCGCGCTGGCGTGCGGCAATACGTTCGTGCTGAAGCCGTCCGAGAAGGATCCCGTCGCCATCCATCCGCATGGCGGAGCTCCTGAAGGAAGCCGGACTGCCGGACGGCGTCTTCAACGTGGTGCACGGCGACAAGGAAGCGGTTGACGCGCTCCTGCAGCATCCGAAAGTGGACGCGATCTCCTTCGTCGGATCGACGCCGATCGCCCGCTACATCTACTCGACGGCCGCCGCGGCGGGGAAGCGCGTGCAGGCGTTGGGCGGCGCGAAGAATCACGCGGTGGTCCTGCCCGACGCCGACGTGGAACTGGCCGCTGACGCGATCATCGGCGCCGCCTACGGATCGGCAGGCGAGCGCTGCATGGCGATCTCGGCGGTCGTGGCGGTTGGCGCGGCCGCGGATCCGGTGGTCGAGGCGCTTGCGCGCAAAGCGAGGGCGCTGACCGTCGGGCCGAGCCGGGCGGACAAGGTCGACATGGGCCCGGTCGTGACCGGCGACCACCGCCGCAAGATCCTGCGCTACATCGACGAAGGCGTCGCGCAGGGCGCGGGGCTCGTGGTGGACGGACGGGACATCACCGTCCCCGGGCACGAGCAGGGCTTCTTCCTCGGGCCGACGCTGTTCGATCGCGTGACCCCGCAGATGACCATCTACCAGGACGAAATCTTCGGGCCGGTGCTGGTCGTCGTGCGCGCCGACTCGCTCGACGAGGCGCTGGCGCTGATCAACGCGAACCCGTACGGCAACGGCACCGCGCTCTTCACGCGGTCAGGCGCGGCCGCGCGCCGCTTCGAGCAGGAAGTGCAGGTCGGGATGGTCGGGATCAACGTGCCGATCCCGGTGCCGATGGCGTTCTTCTCGTTCGGCGGCTGGAAGCAGTCGCTGTTCGGCGATCTGCACGTGCACGGCACCGAAGGCATCAAGTTCTACACGCGCACGAAAGCGATCACGCGGCGCTGGACGGCCGACGCTCTGGCGCAGCCGTTCCACATGCCGCAGCTCGGCTAGTCCCGCCACATTTCTGTCAGCATTTCGGCGCGGCGGCACAAAAAAGTAGCGCGGCGATCGTTGACAACATTGCATAGTTCATATACAACGTGAGCACTTCCGCCATGTGGTATTACCGCCGACTGACCGACGGCATCATCGTGATGCAGACGCGCCCCGAGCACGCCGAGCAGCTCGAGGCGTTGCAGCGCACCTGCTTCCCGACGCTCGACGACGCCGAGCGCTTCAAGGCGGCGCACTACCGCAAGCACATCGAGCTGTTTCCGGACGGCCAGTTCGTCGCGCTGGACGGCGACACGGTCGTCGGCGCGACCACCACGCTGCGCCTCGACTTCGACTTCGCGCACATCGACCACACCTTCGCCGACATCATCCAGGGCGGCTGGCTGACCTCGCACGAGCCCAACGGCGCCTGGCTCTATGGCGCGGACATCGGCGTCGATCCACGCGTCCGCGGGCGCGGCATCGCCACCGCGCTCTATGCCGCGCGTCAGGAAGCGGTCTGGCGCCTCGGCCTGCGCGGCCAGGTCACCGCCGGCATGATTCGCGGCTACGGCGCCGTCAAGGCGACGATGACCGCCGAGGATTACTACGAGGGTGTCGTCGCCGGACGCATCGTCGATCCGACGCTGTCGATGCAGCTGCGGGTGGGCTTCGAACCGCGCGCGCTCCTGGCCAACTACCTGAACGATCCGGTCTGCGACAACTACAGCGTCCTCATCGTGCTCGACGCCGAGCCGGGATATTCCCGGCGCCTCACGCGAGCACGCCGACGCGCTACATCCGTCTCGATACGCCGATCCCCGGGCCGCGCGCCAAGGCGCTGCTGGCTCGCCGGGCTGCGGCGGCGCCCGCCGGCCTGGGCCGCGCGACCGATGTCGTGGTCGAACGCGCGCACGACGCGCTGATTTTCGACGTGGACGGCAACACGCTGATCGATCTCGCCGGCGGCATCGGCATGATCGCCGTCGGCCATTCACCGGCGCCGGTCGTCGAGGCCATCACGTCGCAGGCACAGAAGTACGTGCACGTCTGCGCGCTGGTCGCGACCTACGAACCCTACGTCCGTCTGGCCGAACTGCTGAACGAGCTGACGCCGGGCGACTTCCCCAAGAAGACGATTCTCGCGAACAGCGGCGCCGAGGCCGTCGAGAACGCCGTCAAACTGTCGCGCAAGTTCACCGGACGCCCGGTGGTGGTCTGTTTCGAAGGCGGCTACCACGGGCGCACGCTGCTGACGCTCAGCCTCACGAGCAAGTACGGCCTCTTCAAGAGCGGGTTCGGACCGTTTGCGCCGGAGATCGTCCGCCTGCCGATTCCGCATCTCTATCGCACGCCCGAGGGGATGACCGAGGACGAGTACGTCGAGTTCGGCATCCGCCAGCTCGAACATGCCTTCGTCGCCCAGGTCGATCCCTCGGCGGTCGCCGCCGTGATCATCGAAACCGTGCAGGGCGAGGCGGGATTCGTCCCGGTGCCGCCGCGCTTCCTGGCGCGCATCCGCGAACTGTGCACCAAACACGGGATCGTCATGATCGCCGACGAAGTGCAGTGCGGCATGGGACGGACCGGGCGGATGTTCGCCATCGAACACTACGGCATCGTCCCGGACCTCGTGGTCAGCGCCAAATCGCTTGGCGCGGGCATGCCGATCGGCGCCGTCACCGGGCGCGCCGAGATCATGGACGCCGCGCACGCCGGCGGCGTGGGCGGCACGTACGGCGGCAGCCCGGTCGCGTGTGCGGCGGCGATCGAAGCCGTCACGATCATCCGGCGGCCGGAATTTCTCGCGCACGCGCGACAGCTGGGCGACGTGATGCGCGACACGATGAACGAATGGAAAGCGCGCTGGCCGATGGTCGGCGACGTGCGCGGTCTCGGCCCGATGATGCTCGCCGAGTTCGTGCGCGACCGTCGCACGAAAACCCCGGCGACGCCGGATGAAACGCTGCAGATCGTGCGGCAGGCGGTCGCCAACGGTGTGGTCGTCATGCGCGCGGGACTCTTCAGCAACTGCGTTCGCCTTCTGCCGCCGCTGACGATGTCCGAGGACGTGCTGCACGAAGGACTGAACGCGCTCGGCCACGCCATCGAGACCGTTGCCGAGCGGCTCGCGGCGGCCCCGGTCTAGGACGTGGCAGCCCCCGTCGTTGACATCCGATGAATACGTATCGTCAGCACATCGGCGGGGAGTGGGTCGACGCAGCGGACGGCGGGACATGGGATGTCCTCAACCCGGCGACCGAAGAGGTCGTCCGCGCCGTGCCGTATGGCGGCGCCGCGGATTGCGAGCGCGCGATCGATGCGGCCGCGGCGCGCGTTTCCGGCGTGGGCCGCGCGGACGCCGTATGAGCGCGGGGCCGTGCTCAAGCGCGCCGCCGATCTCATCGCGCGCGTCGCTCGACGATCTCGCGCGGACCACGGTGCTCGAGAGCGGCAAGCCGCTGATTCAGGCGCGCGGCGAATGGGCGGTGTCGGCCGACCTGTTGGAGTGGTTCGCCGAAGAAGGCAAGCGCGCGTACGGCCGGATCGTCCCGTCGAGAACACAGACCAAGCGGCTGATGGTGCTGCAAGCAGCCGCTCGGCGTCGTCGGCGTGATCACCGCCTGGAACTTTCCCGTCTACAACATCGCCCGCGCCGGCGCGGCGGCGCTCGCCGCCGGCTGCACGCTCGTCGTGCAGGCCCTCCGAGTACACGCCGATGACGGCGATGGAGTTCGTGCGCCTGCTGGTCGAGGGGGGCATGCCGCCTGGCGTCGTCAACCTGGTCAACGGCGCACCCGGCCCGATGGGCCAGGTGATGCTCGCGCGGCCCGACTGCGCCAAGGTTCATTTCACGGGGAGCGTGCGCGTCGGCAAGCTGCTCATGGACGGCGCGTCCAAGACGGTCACGCGGCTCTCGCTGGAGCTCGGCGGCAACGCGCCGGTGCTGGTGTTTCCTGACGTGGACCTCGCGCAGCTGGCGGCCGGCGCCACCGCGGCCAAGTTCCGCAATGGCGGCCAGGTCTGCATCTCGCCGCAGCGATTCCTGGTCGCGCGGAGCGCCGTGCCCGAGTTCGTCGATCGCGTCGCCGAGTCGGTGTCGGCGCTGCGCGTGGGCGCCGGACTCGATCCGGACACTCAGGTCGGCCCGCTCATCAACGCGCAGCAGCGCGATCGGGTCGAAGCCCTCGTCGGCTCGGCGCGGACCTCAGGGGCGCACATCCAGACGGGCGGGCGGCGCCCGGCGCATCTCGACAAGGGCTACTTCTACGAGCCGACCGTCGTCGCCGACGTCACGCCGTCCACGCCGCTGTACCACGAAGAGATTTTCGGACCGGTCCTGCCGATCACGGCGTTCGACGACATCGACGAAGCGATCGCGCTGGCGAACGACACGCGCTACGGGCTGGCGGCCTACGTCTGGACGAACAACCTCACCGCCGCGCTCCGGACGGCAGAGCGCCTGCAGTTCGGCATGGTGGGCGTCAACGAGTGGACGCCGCAGTCGATCGAGGCGCCGTTCGTCGGCTGGAAGGAAAGCGGCCTCGGGCGCGAAGCCGGGCGCGGAAGGCCTCGAGGAGTACCTCGAGACCAAGCTCGTCGCGATCGGGGGCATGCCGTCATGAGCGAGGGCGGCGCGCACATCGAACGGACGCTCGGCCGCTGGGATCTGGTCCTCCTGAAAGTGGTCGCGATCGTCAACATCAACAACGTGCCGCCCGTGGCGGTGTACGGCTGGTTCTCGCTGGTGCTGTGGGCGCTCGCGTTCGTCTGCTTCTTCATCCCGGAAGCGATCGCCGTGCTCGTGCTCGGCCGCCGCCATCCCGGCGAAGGCGGCATTTATCTCTGGACGCGCAAGGAGTTCGGCGACGCGCATGGATTCCTGTCCGGATGGTGCTACTGGACCAACAATCTTTTCTACATTCCGGTGCTGCTGGTCTACATGAGCGGCATCTTCGCGTTCGCCGGCGGCGAAGCGCGCGCGCAGACGCTGGTCGATCAGAAGCTGTTCGTCGCGGCGGTGTCGTTCGGGTGGCTGGCGCTCATCACCGTCGCCAACATCCGCGGGCTGGCCGTGGGGAAGTGGATTCAGAACATCGGCGGCCTTGGCGCCTTTCTCAGCGTCGGCCTGGTGCTGGCGGCGGCCGGCGCCGCGGCCTATAGCGGATTCGGTGCGCACGCGCCGACGCTCACCGGGGTCAGCTGGGAAATGGCGACCAGCTTCGCGGTGATGTGCAACGCGCTCGTCGGCATCGAGCTGGCGTCCACGATGGGCGACGAGATTCGAAACCCGAAGCGCGACCTCGGACCGGCCATCGCGATCGCCGGCGCCGTTTCGATTGGATCGTACTCTGCTCGTCACCGGCGCCGTGCTCCTGCTGGTGCCGGTCAATCAGCTCGGCGTGATCCAGGGCATCATGCAGGCCGTCGGCGCGGGCGCGAATGCCGCCCACATCGGCTGGCTGGTGATTCCGCTGGCGATCGTCATGGGCATCGCCACCGGCGGCGCGGCGTCCGCCTGGTTTGCGGGCTCGTCGCGCATTCCGTTCGTTGCCGGCCTGACGAGCGCGCTCCCGCCGGCGCTCGGACGCGTGCATCCGCGGTGGCATTCGCCGCACGTCGCGCTCATCACCTGCGCCGTCCTCTGCGCCGTCTTCACGTCCTTGTCGCTCCTCGGATCGAGCGTCGCCGAGGCGTACCAGGTGCTGCTCAAGGCGGCGGTCGTCATTCAGTTGATTCCCTTCGTCTACCTGTTCCTCGCGCTCGTCAAGACGCACGGCGTGTCGATGGCGGCGCGCGCTGCCGGCGTGGTCGGTCTTCTGACGACGGTCGTGGGGCTGGGCGCGGCATTTCTCCCGACCGCCGATGTGTCGAACGTGTGGGTCTTCGAAATCAAGCTCGTCACCGGGGTGGTCGGTCCGACCGCGCTCGGACTGTTTCTCTTCTGGCGCGCCCGCGACTCGTCGCCGGCGCCTGCCGAACAAATCGCGTGACCTGCGCACGCATGGAGTCTTCTTGATGATTCGCGCTTTCGTTCTCGCGGTGACGCTCCTCGCGGCAATCCCGGCCGCTGCGCAATCGGCCGTCGAACAGCAGATTCGCGACGTGGAGCAGCAATACAACGCCGCCTATGCCGCCAACGACCTGCCGAAGTACTTCTCGTTTCTGGCCGACGATTTCGGTCAGTGGCTGCCGTCGGGACGAACCGACAAGGCCTCGTATCAAACCAGCTGGACGCGGTTCATCACCGGCGGCGGCAAAGTGCTGTCGGCGGAGTTGTCGGACGTGCAGATCAAGGTCGGGCCTGGCGAGGACACGGCGGTCGCCAGCTATCTGCTGCACGTGAAGACGCAGTCGGCGCGCGGCGTCGCCGACGAGATGTATCAGGAGACCGACGTCTGGTTCAAGCGGAACGGCGCCTGGAAGGTCATCTACCTGCACTACTCCGCGTCGGCGCCACGACGCAGTGCGCAGCAGTAAGGCGGAGGACATCGACATGAGCGACGCAAGCGATCGCGATCTCGGACTGGGCCGTTCGATCACGCCGGCGCGACTTCCTGAACGGCGTGGCGATCGGCGTGGGCGGCACGCTGGCGAGCGGCGCTGTTGCCCGACGCGCTCCTGCGCGCGCAGGCGGCCGACCAGGCGCGCGGCGCGGCGCGCTATTACCCGCCGACGCTCACCGGCATGCGCGGCAGTCACGACGGATCCTGGGAAGCGGCGCATGCCATGCGTGACGGCCGATTCTGGTCGTCGGTCGGGACGCCCACCGACACGCGGGAGACCTACGACCTGGTGGTCGTCGGCGGCGGCATCAGCGGCCTGGCCGCGGCGCATTTCTACCGGCAGCGCGCCGGGCAGTCGGCACGCGATCCTGGTGCTCGACAACCACGACGACTTCGGCGGCCACGCCAAGCGCAACGAGTTTCATCTCGGCGGCCGCATGCTGCTGATGAACGGCGGCACGGCCGGCATCGACAGCCCGACCAAGTACAGCGCGACGGCCGACGGTTTGCTGAAGTCGCTCGGCGTCGATCCCGTGGCGCTGACCGCGAAGACGCGCGCGGCTGGCGGGCGGCGGCGGTCTGAACGTGCCGAATCTGCGCAGCGCCTACTTCTTCGACAAGGAAACGTTCGGCGCCGACAAGCTGGTCATCGGCACGCCGGGCGGTGGCGGACGGGGCGGGCGCGGCGGCGGAGCCGGCGCTGACGCCTGGGAAGCGTTTGCGTCGCAGACGCCGCTGTCGGCCAAAGCGCGCGCCGACTGGCGCCGCATTCAGTTCGACGATGCCGTGGACTATCTGCCGGGGCTGTCGGTCGCGGAGAAGCGCGAGCGGCTGTCGAAAATGAGCTACAAGGCCTACCTGCTCGATGCCGCGAAGGTGGACCCGGCGGTCGCGAAAATCTATCAGCGCCGCACCGAGGGCGAGTGGGGCGTCGGCATCGACGCGGAGCCCGCGCTCGACTGCTGGGCGATGGGCTATCAGGGCTTCAAGGGGCTTGGTCTCGGCGAACGGGTGCCGGGCCCGCGCATGAGTTACACCGCGGCTGGTTACGCGGCCGGCGGCTCGTATCGCTTTCACTATCCGGATGGCAACGCGACGATCGCGCGCCTGCTGGTGCGATCGCTGATCCCGGACGCGATTCCGGGCAGCACGGCGCGAAGACATCGTGACGGCGGTCGCCGACTACAGCCGCCTCGATCGCGCGGACGCGCCGGTGCGAATTCGCCTGAACAGCACCGTGGCGCGCGTGCGCCAGATGCCCGGCGGATCGCCCGACATCGAAGTCGTCTACGCGCGTGACAAAGGCGCGGCGGTCGTCCACGCCAAAGCCGTCGTCCTGGCGTGCTGGAACATGATGATCCCCGACATCTGTCCCGGTCTGCCGGCCGAGCAGCAGGAAGCGCTGCATTACCTCGTGAAGGTGCCGCTCGTCTACACGAGCATCGCGCTGCGCAACTGGACGGCCTTCGCGAAGCTCGGGATCTCCAACGTGTCGACGCCCGGGATGTGGCATCCGAGCCTGGGACTGAACACGGGCGGTCCGGCGATCGGCGACTACAAGGGCGCGTCCGGGTCGCCCGATGAACCGATCCTCGTCCACCTGACGCGCACGCCCAACAAGCCCGGACTCGCGTCCGCGCGGGAGCAGCACAAGGCGGGCCGCGCGGAACTGCTGCAGACGCCGTTCGCCACCTTCGAACGCAATATCCGGGATCAGTTCGCGCGCGTGCTGGGTCCCGGCGGATTCGATCCCGCGCGTGACATCGACGCCATCACCGTGAACCGCTGGCCGCATGGCTACGGTTACGAATACAACCCGCTCTACGACCCGGACTGGCCGGCGGGAAAAGCCCCGCACGAAATCGGCCGCCGGCCCTTCGGTCGCATCACGATCGCCAATTCCGACTCGGGCGCGACCGCGTACTCCGACGTGGCAATCGATCAGGCATTTCGTGCGGTAGGTGAGCTGTTTTGATGACGAGCTGCGGCTTGTCGAGCGAGGGCGCTTATGAGTGTGTTCCTGCGACGGATAGTCATCGTGAACCTGATCTGCGTCGTGCTGTTCGGCGCAGCGACAACGGCCCACGCCCAGCTCTCGGCGGGCGGGCTGCGCGGCATCGTGAAGGACGAATCCGGCGGCGTGCTGGCCGGCACCACCGTCGAGGCGTCGAGCCCCGCCCGCATCGGCGGCGCCGCCGTCGAAGTGGCCGACGCCCAGGGCGAGTATCGCTTCGAGAACTTGCCGATCGGCGTCTATACGATCACCTTCACGCTGCAGGGGTTTTCGACGCTCAAGCGCGAAGGGATCCGGATTGAAGTCGGTCGATCGCTGGAACTTCCCGCGACACTCGCCGTCGGCGCGGTGGAGCAGTCGATCACGGTGGTCGGCGATTCGCCGGTGGTCGATACGGTGCACTCGGGCTACACCTCGAATTTCAACCAGCAGCTGCTCGAAAACGTGCCGTCCACGCGGACCTCATGGTTCGACGTCGTCACGGCCGCGCCCGCCGTGCGGTCCGATCCGGTGAACGCCAATTCCGCGACGTTCCTGCTCTATGGATCGAGCGGCGACCAGAACTCGTATCAGAACGACGGCGTCGAAGTCGCGGCGCCGTCCGGCGGGACGGTCTGGAGCTTCCCGAATCCCGACACGATTCAGGAGGTGCAGGTCGTCGGCGTCGGCGCGTCGGCGGAATATTCCGGCTTCCAGGGCGGCGTCGTGAACATCGTCACGAAGTCGGGCAGCAACAGCATCAAGGGCGGCGTCAGCTATTTCTACGGCGGCGACGCGCTGACCGGCAACAACACGCCCGACGAGGAATTTCCCTACAACATCGACTACCAGCGCGATGCGACGTTCTCGTTCGGCGGTCCGATCAAGAAGGACCGCGTCTGGGCCATCGGCATGCTGGAGCTCACGAACAACCGGACCTCCGACATCGGCGTCGACCCGGCCACCGCGCCCAAGAACCACAACTACAAGCCGTTCGGGAAGGTGACGTTCAAGCTCGGGGCACACGATACCGGCGAGGTCCAGTACAGCGACGAATACTTCGTGCTGCCGGAGTCGCCCGACATCGAGAACCCGGTCGAAACGATTCAGGACGAGCACGGCCGCAACCCGATCGTCGTCGCGCGCTGGAACCGCGTCATGGGCGCGCGCACGTTCCTCGAAGTGAAGGGCGGCGGCATCTACATCCGCGACCACTTCGATCCGCATTCCGGTGATTTCACGACACCCGGCCACACCGACAGCGGCACCGGCGTCGCGAGCGTGAACAGCTCCGGCGGTGATTACCAAGCAGACCCAGAATCAAACGTCGATTGCCGGCACGTTGTCGCACGTCACCGACCACCTGCTGGCCGGCTCGCACGAGTTCAAGGGCGGCGTCCAGTATTCGAACGGCACCAACCTGTCCAATGGTGCGCTGGCCGGCGGCGTGTCCTACTCGGATTTCAACGGCGCCCCCGATCAGGCGACGTTCCGCGAGACCAGCGCGACCATCGGCCGGGTCGTCACGACCGGACTGTTTGCGCAGGACAACTGGACGATTGTTCCGCGCGTGACGCTGAATCTCGGCATCCGCTTCGACCACTCGACCGGCGATATCCCCGAGACCGACAAACTCGACCCGAGTTCGAGAACGTCACTGGTTCCTATCCCGGCGTCAGCGATGTCGTCGGCTATAACAACTGGTCGCCGCGCGTCGGCACGGCGATCAAGCTGGATGATGCGGGGAAGACCGTCGTCAAGACGAGCTATGGACGGTATTTCGCGCGACTGAATACGGGCCTGTTCACCTCGATCGCCCCGGGTGGCGCGGTCAGCACCACCTACCGCTACAACCCGGCGACGAAGCAGTACGACATTCCGTTGAGCACGACGAATCCGAAGCTGACCGCGACCATCGACCCGAATCTGAAAAACGAGTACGTCGATCAGTTCTACGTCGGGATCGAGCGCGAGCTCATGCCCGATCTCGGCGTGAACGCGTCGTACATCTACAAACGCGAAAAGGATTTCATTCGTGGCCGCGACTATCGGCAGCGTCTACGTGCCGCGCGACATCGTCGAGACGTTCGACGGAGTCACGCAAACGCTGACCGTCTACAACCGGACCAGCCCGGCGGCGAGCGCGCTGATCGGACCGACCAATCGCGACGACTTCCGGCAGAAGTACGACACGTTCGTGGTGCAGGCGTACAAGCGCCTGTCGCGCCGCTGGCAGTTGCAGGGGTCGTATCAGTGGGAAGTGTCGGAGGGCTACAGCACGGCGGCCGTGTCGACGACGCAAGTCGGACCTGGCACGTTTGGCGCCGATCCGAACCAGCTGGTCAACGCCTACGGCCGTTTTCCGACCGACAGCACGCACTCGTTCCGCGCGTCCAGCACGATCGAGCTGCCCTGGGAACTGCAGTTCGCGATTCGCGAAGTGTACGAGAGCGGCCGCCCCTACGGGCGCACGATCACGGTGCGCGGCCTCAGTCAGGGCAATGCGACGGTCATCGCTCAGCCGCGGGGAGACTTCGAGCTGCCGGCGCGCAACGACCTCGGGATCCGCATCGGCAAGGATCTGAAATTCTCTGCCGGGCAGATGCTGCGGCTGTCGCTCGACATCCAGAACCTGTTCAACAACGACACGCCGCTGAGCGTTGCCATCAACAGTTCGCAGGCCACCTACGGCGAGACGACGAGCATCTCGTTGCCGCGCCGCGCGCTGGTCGGTATTCGATATAGCTTTTGACGGTGACTGGCCGGCCCGGCTCGACGCCGGGCCGGATCGCCGCGACGTGAGGAGTAGAGCCCATGGAACACGATGAACGAACGTGCACGGCGCGATCGCGAGCTGGGGATGGATCGGCCGATCACCAGGCGCGACTTCCTGAACGGCGTCGCATTTGGCGTAGGTGCGGCGCTGGTCGGTTCTGGTCTTGGCCCGTTCGGGTCCGATGCCGCAGGCCGCGCCGTTTGCGCAGGACGCGCCCGGTTACTATCCGCCGGCGCTGACCGGCATGCGCGGCAGCCACGACGGATCGTTCGACGTGTCGCATGCGCTGCGCGACGGTAATTTCTGGCGCAACGCCGGCACGCCGGAGAACACGCGCGAAACCTACGATCTCGTCGTGGTGGGCGGCGGCATCAGCGGACTGGCGGCGGCGCACTTCTACCGCGCGCGGACGAGCCCGTCGGCGAAGATCCTCATTCTCGACAACCACGACGACTTCGGCGGACATGCCAAGCGGAACGAGTTCCGCCCGGGCGGACGCCTGCTCATCGCCAACGGCGGGACCGCCGGCATCTCGTCGCCATTCGCGTACAGCCCCGAGGCGCTGGGGCTGATGAAGGCGATCGGGATCGATGTGCCGGCGCTCTCGGCGGCGGCGCGTCGCGCGGGGAACCGCGATACGTTTCAGGGTCTGCAGCAGGCGTATTTCTTCGACAAGGAAACGTTTGGCGCCGACCGGCTGGTGATTGGCACGCCGGGCGGCGGTGGCCGTGGCCGCGGCGGGGCCGCGGGCGGCACGACGTGGGCGGAGTGGCTGGCGAAGACGCCGCTCTCGCCGGCGGCGCAGAAAGACATCGCGCGCCTGCAGGACGCGAAGGTCGACTACATGCCGGGCCTGACCAACGACCAGAAGAAGGACAAGCTGTCGCGCATCAGCTACAAGACTTTTCTGCTCGACTACGTGAAGGTCGATCCCGAGCGTCATCCCGTTCTATCAGACGCGGACGCACGGGCTGTACGGCATCGGGATCGACGCGGTGGGCGCGCTCGAGTGCTGGGGCTACAACTATCCGGGGTTCGAGGGCATGAACCTCGATCCGAAAGCCACCGGCCGCATGAGTTTCACCGCGCGCGGCGACGCGACCCCGAAGGAGTCGTACAACTTTCATTTCCCGGACGGCAACGCGTCGGTCGCGCGGCTGCTGATGCGCGCCCTCATTCCCGGCGTCCTGCCGGGCACGACCGCCGAAGACAGCGTGACGGCGAAGGCCGACTACAGCCAGCTCGATCGCGACGGCGCGCCGATTCGCATGCGCCTTGGCAGCACCGCGGCGCGCGTCCGTCATGTCGGGCCAGCCGGCGTCCGCGAAGGAAGTGGAAGTCGTCTACGGACGCGAGAAGAAGCTCTACGCCGTGCGAGCGAAGGGTGTCGTGCTCGCGTGCTGGAACATGATGATTCCCGTTCATCTGCGAGGATCTGCCGGCCCCGCAGAAGGAAGCGCTGCACTACGGCGTGAAAGTGCCGCTCGTCTATACGACCGTCGCGCTGAAGAACTGGCAGGCGTTCAAGAAGCTCGGCATCACCGGCGTCAACTCGCCCGGCATGTATCACACCGGGCTTCGCATGGAACTGCCGGCGCCGATCGGCGACTACCATTCGGCGCCGGCCGGCCCGGACGATCCGGTGCTCGTGCGGATGACGCGCACGCCCTGCAAGCCTGGCCTGCCGTCGCGCGATCAGCATCGCGCCGGGCACGCCGATCTCTATTCGACGCCATTCGCGACGTTCGAGCGGAATATCCGCGATCAGTTCGCCCGCGCGCTCGGATCCGGCGGTTTCGATCCGGCGCGCGACATCGACGCGATCACGGTCAACCGCTGGCCGCACGGCTACGCCTACGAATACAACCCGCTGTGGGATGCGGACTGGGCGCCGGGGCAATCGCCGTGCGAACTCGGACGCAAGCCGTTCGGCCGGATCACGATTGCCAACTCCGATGCGGCCGCCGCGGCGTACACCGACCAGGCCATCGATCAGGCCTATCGCGCGGTCGCAGGAGCTCGCGGCCAGCAAGGCGCTCTGATGCTGCGCCGCCCTCTCTACGTCGCGGCTCTGGCGGCCAGCCTCGGCGTCGGCTGGGCGGTGTTGCTCGCGCAGCCCGAAACCGTTCGCGCAGCAGCAGGCGCCCGCGGATCTTCTGGTGGTGAACGGCAAGGTGTACAGCGCGGATGCGAAGGGCAGCTTCTACGAAGCGGTCGCCGTGCGTGGCAACCGGATCGCCGCCGTCGGCACCACGCGCGACCTCGAGAAGCCTGCGCGGCCCGAAGACGGTGGTGCTGGATGCCGGCGGACGCGCCGTCGTGCCGGGATTCAACGATGTCCATACCCATATCCTCAGCGGCGGGCTGGACATGGACAACGTCAACCTGCAGGGCGCCGGCGAACTCGTCGGAGATCCAACTGCGGATTCGCGCCTTCGCCCGGGAACATGCCGACGCCGCGTGGGTGAAAGGGCGCGGCTGGGGCTACGGCGCATTTCCGGGCAACATGCCGACGCGCCAGCAACTGGACGCCGCCGTAGCCGATCGGCCGGCCGTGATGCGCTGCTTCGACGGCCACAGCATCTGGGTCAACTCGCTGGCGTTGTCCCTGGCCGGCATTACCAAGGACACGCCGAATCCGCCGCGCGGCGAGATCGTGCACGATCCGGCGACCGGCGAGCCCTCGGGGTTGTTGAAGGAAACGCCGGCGATGGCGCTGGTGAACCGCATCATTCCGCCGGCGACGCGCGACGAGCAGCGCCACGGTCTCCAGCGGGCGACCGACGAAGCGCTGCGATTCGGGGTCACGAGCGTGACGGATGCCGCGGGGAACCCGGCCGATTTCGCCGTGCTCGACGAAGCGCGGCGCGATGGCACGCTGAGGCTGCGCGTGTATTACTCGATGCTCGTCAATCCCGGCCTGACCGAAGCTGACGCCGACGCGCTCGACGCCGTCTGGAAGAGCCATCCGGACACCGATCAGCTCAAGACCGGCATCATCAAGATGTTCATGGACGGCGTGATCGAGACCAACACCGCGTTCATGCTCGAGCCGTACGAGAACGTCCCCGGCACGGGAACGCCCAACTACACGCCGGAAGAATTCAAGCGCATGGTGCGCATGCTGGATCGCCGCGGCTGGCAGATCATGGTCCACGGCCTGGGCGACGGGGCCGTTCGCGAGGTGCTCGACGGTTTTGCCGATGCGGCGCAGGTCGAATCCGGCCCCGGCACGCGGCCGGCGGCACCGCGTCGAGCACATCGAGACGATCAACCCGGCGGACATTCCTCGCTTCGGGGCGTTGGGTGTGATTGCGTCGATGCATCCGGGCGGGGGCTTCACGCCGCCGCCGAGCGCAACGGCGCCAGCCGGCCGCGGCGGGGGAATCGGCGGCGCCTGGGCGAACAACATCGGGCCGGTGCGCGCGGCCCGCGGCGGCATGTGGAAGAGCATCAGCGAATCGGGCGGACGCGTGGTCTTCGGCAGCGACTGGCCGGTGGCGTCGCTCGATGCCTTCGCGCGCATCACCAGCATCGCCAACCGCATGCCACGTCCCGGCGGCACCGACCAGCGGCTCACGTTGACGCGGGCGATCGACGATTACACGAGCGAGGCGGCCTATGCCTCATTCGACGAGGCGCGCAAAGGCACGCTCGAGCCCGGCAAACTCGCCGACATCGTCGTCCTCTCGTCGGATGTGTTCAGCCCAGGCGCCGGCCACCCGGGATGCCGCCGGGGTTTACGCCACGATCTTCGACGGCGCGATCGTCTACCAGAAACACTGACGCGATCGTCAGAAGCCGATCGCCAGACCGTCTTTCCGCGGATCGGATCCGCCCATCAGGATGCCGGTCTGCGGATCGCGGATGATGCCCTGAAATCCGCCCCACTGATCGACGCCGAGCAGCATCCGCTGCCCCATGCGGTTCAGGGCGAAGACGATGTCGCCGCGGCCGGCGATCGCCGACTCCAGAAAAATCCCGTTCTGCGTATGCCGGAAGCGCGCCGCTTCGCCGGCTTCCTGGATGTTCATGCCGAAGTCCACGAGGTTGGCGAGCACCTGCACGTGACCGGGCGGCTGCATGTCGCCGCCCATCACGCCGTACGACATCCACGGCTTGCCGTCCTTCATCACGAAGGCGGGGATCAGCGTGTGGAACGGCCGCTTGTGCGGCGCGATCCGGTTGGGATGGCCGGCTTCCAGCGTGAACAGGCTGCCGCGGTTATGAAGCGCGATGCCGGTATCGCCGGCGACGACGCCGGAACCGAAGGTGTCGAAGAGCGACTGGATCAGCGAGACCATGTTGCCCTTGCCGTCGGCGACCGTCATGTAGATCGTGTCGCCATGATCGCGTCCTTCGACCTGGTAGCCAAGCTCGCGGCTCGCATCAGCCGACTGGCCGCCGACTGCCGCCGGCGCGTAGCGCTGGGCGGCGCGCGCCGGATCGATTTCCTTCCGGCGGGCCGCCGCATACTCCTTCGACAGCAGCATGTTGAGCGTGGCCGCGGGCACTGAGTCGGGGTCGGCGATATAGGCATCGCGATCGGCGTAGGCGATGCGCTTCGCCTCGGTCGAGAGATGGATATACGCCGCCGAGTTGTGGCCGAGGGCCTTGAGGTCGTAGCCCTCGAGAATATTCAGCATCTCGAGCGCCGTGACGCCCTGCGTGTTCGGCGGCAGCTCGTAGACGTCGTAACCGCGGTACGACGTGCTGATCGGGTTGACCCAGTCGGCGCGGTGATCGGCGAGGTCGCGCGCCTCGATCAGGCCGTTCTTCTGTTTCATCGACGCCGCGATGGCCTGGGCGATTGGTCCCTTGTAGAACGCGTCGCGGCCGCCGGCGCCGATCGTTTCCAGCGTCCGGGCCAGGTTCGGGTTCTTGAACAACTGACCTGGGACGGGCGGCCGTCCGTTGGGAAGAAATGTCGCCGCCGCATCCGGGTCGCGCTGCAGCGTCCGCGTCACCGTTGCCCAGTCGGTGGCGATGATGTCCGACACCGCGTAACCGTTGCGCGCGTAGCCGATCGCCGGCTTGAGCGCCTGTGCCAGCGAGATGGTTCCGTGTTTGGCGAGGAGCTCCGCCCAGCCGTCCACCACGCCGGGCACCGAGACCGACAGCACGCCGGTCCGCGGAATGTCCTTGAGCCCGCGCGACGAGAACGCCTCCGGCGTCGCCGCGTACGCCGAGCGGCCGCTCGAGTTGAGCGCGTGCAGCTTGCCGTCACTGACGGTGTAGAGGAGCGCGAACAGGTCGCCCCCGACGCCGTTCATCGTCGGCTCCACGACCGCCAGGACCGCGGCGGCGGTGACCGCGGCATCGATCGCGTTGCCGCCGTCCTGCAGCACCTTGAGTCCGGCCGCCGAGGCGAGCGGCTGGCTGGTCGCGATCATCCCGTTGGTGCCGAGCACCACCGAGCGCGTCGCGTTCGGACGGGCGGCGGGCCGATCGCCGGGCCCCTGCGCCTGGATGCCCGCGAGCGTCAGCGTCACCGCCGCGACGACGCCGAGCGTCAAAAGTGTCGGTTTCATGAACGCGATTCTCCCTATGAAAAAGCGCCGGGTGCGGAGCATGGTACGAGAAGCGCCGTTCGTTGACAAGGTTGCATCTTTCATATACAACGCCGGCTATGAACGCCGAGTCGAAAATACTGGCTGCTGTCTTCATTTCGATGCTGTGTCATCCGCTGACCGCGGGCGCGCAGCTGACCGCCGACGAACGCGCGATCGTCGATCGCCTCGACGTCAGCCGCACCCTTGCCGCGACCCGCCGCCTCTCGGAGGACGTCGTCAAGAACAACTCCGGCGTCGGCGCCGGATCGGCGGTGGCGGGAAGCGCCGACGAAAAAGCGCTCGCCGACGACATCGAACGGCAATTGAAGGCGCTCGGTCTGCAGACGCACCAGGAATTCTTTCCGGTGCGCCACTACGAGTACGGGCCGGTCACGCTGACGGCGGCGGGGAAGCGCCTGGACGCGGTCAGTCTCCACGCGGCCGGAGGCACGTGGGGAACGCGCGATGGCGTGGCCTACGCGCGCGGCAATGACGGCGCCGATCGGCATCGCGTCCGCGCGGCGCTGGTCGATGCCGGCGACGGCTTCGCGCCCGACTACGCACGGATCGGTGCGGTCGCCGGCAAGGTCGTCCTGGTGCGCCGGACCGGCGGATGGCCGACGTATCAGTTCATCGAGGCCGCACGGCGCGGCGCGCTGGCGCTTGATCATGTACGACTATCCGGGAGGCCGCGAGGACACGCTGAAGCAGGACAGCATGTGGTACCACGAGCAGCTGCCGACCGCGGCGATCCGCAAGACGGACGCGAAGAGCCTTCAGCAGGCGCTGGCGAGCGGGCCGGTCGAAATGACCCTCGAGAACCGGATCGACGTCGGCGACGGACTGTCGTCCAACGTCATCGCCACCATCACCGGCACGGAGTTCCCGAACGAGTGGATGACGGTTTCCGCGCACCATGACCGCTGGTTCAAATCCGCCGTTGACGATTGCTCCGGCGTCGCGTCGATGCTCGAGCTCGCGCGCCTGTTCAGCACGAACGGCTACCGGCCGCGCCGCAGCATGATGTTCATTTCGTTCGGTGCAGAGGAGGCCGGGGTCGAAGCGACCGAGAGCGATTGGCTCGCTGGTTCGGACGCCTTCCAGAAGCAGCATCCGGAGATCACGCGCCGCCTGGCGCTTGGCGTCAACATCGACGTCACCGGGTGGGGCGGCGATCGCGGCAACTACATGACGACGCCCGACAGCATCGCGTTTGCCCAGACCATCGTCAAGGACGCCGGGCTGGCGGATCGGATGTCCGTGTCGCCGATCCCGAGCTCGACGACCGATGCGTGGAACCTGTCGTCGGTCGGCGGAGGAACCGTCGCGCTGATCCAGTGGACCAACGGCAACGGCGGCGTCTTTGGCGGCGGCTCATCGTACTCGGCGATTTACCACACGGATTTCGACGTCTTCAAACCGGAGTACTTTCCGAATCTCGGGAACGACCTGCGGATCGAAGCGCTGAGCCTGCTGCGCGCCGATCGCGCCGTGACGCTGCCGATCGATTTCGGCGGCGTCGCGTCGTGGCTGGGAACCGCCCTCGCGTCGGACAAGGAGCGCGCAGCCGGGATCGACTTCAGCGGCGCGGACGCCGCGCTCGAGCGTTTTCGCACGGCGTGGGCGCGCGTCGATCGAGGCCGCGCGTCGATTCGCACGGCGGCGCAGGCCGGCCCGGTCAATCTGTGGCTGATGCGGACCCGCAAGGATCTGCTGCCGTGGCTGGTCGGGCGAAACGGCGGCGGCGTTCGCACGTCGTCGATCGCGAATCAGGTGCAGGCGCTGGCCAACGCGCGCGCGGCAGCAGAGCGGGGCGACGGCGCGGCCGCGTTGCAGGCGGTCGAGCGGCTGGCCGGGCGCGGCAGTCGCGTCACGCGCGAGGCGTACACGGATCAGCGGCTCTACGCGTACACATCCGGCGATTGGAGCGCCCAATACGGACAGCGAAGCCGGCCGCTCCCGATGGCGATCTTCGACATCTATCAACGGCTCAAGAGCGGCGGCGATCCGAAGGGGAAGTCGCGGCGCTGGCCGGGCTCGAGGGAGAAGCGCGCGCCAACCTGACCGACGCGCTGTTCATCGTCGCCGGCAAACTGAATCAGGCGTCCGAGGCGCTGGCCGAGACGCCCGTGCCCTAACGCGAGTAGACGACCTTCCCGTCGAAGACGGTCACGTCAACCGCGACAGCATCGGCGGTGGCGGGCGGGTCGGCGAAGATGTCTTTCGACAGGATGACGATGTCGGCGAGCTTGCCCGCCTCGATCGTCCCTTTTTTCGATTCCTCGAACTCGGCCCACGCGCCGGTTTTCGTATACGCGTCGATGACAGCGGTCATCGACAGCCGTTGATCCGCGACACCGGGCCGCGGGCCGCGCGTGAGCGGCACGTAGAAGCTGCCGGTGGGATTCAACGAGGCGACCGGCCAGTCGCTGCCGAAGATGATGCGGCCGCCGGCATCCGCGATGCTCTTCCACGGCCACCCGGACGCGTGACGCTCGGGACCGATGCTCGTGATGCGCCCGCCGGTCGGATTCGTGTTCAACATGCCGCGGGCGTGCGCCGGCTGCAGCGAGGCGATGACGCCGAGCGACGCGAATCGCGGGATATCGGCGGCGGACACGGCTTCCAGATGTTCGATCCGATGACGCCGTCCGGCAGCGGGCGCCGGATTGGCGCGCGCCGCGGCCTCGTAGGTATCGAGTGCCAGGCGGATCGCGCCGTCGCCGAGCGCGTGCGTGATGATTTGCCAGCCGCTGCGGTCCATCCGCGTCACGATCTGGCGCAGACGCTCGGGCGTGAAGTTGGGGGCGCCTTTCGACGGCACGTCCAGGTACGGCTCGAGCATGTCGGCGGTCCGCGATTCGATGACGCCGTCGAGCATGATCTTGATCGCGCCCACCTTGAGCACATCGTCGTTCTTGTATCGAGCGCGAATCTCTTCGAAGCGATCGAGATCGGCGTCGGTGGCGTTGACCGAAGCGGGGAAGGCCGAATCGCCGCCGCCTGGCGCGACCCACAGCGCGGAATAGATCCGCACGGCGAGCGAACCGCGAGTGCGAGCCTCGTCGAAGAGCGCGATGTCGTCAGGCCCGCCGATATTGACGATGCTCGTGACGCCGGAGCGGTGGGCTTCGTCCATCGCGACATCGAGGGTGTGCCGGCGTTCGTCGCGGGTCGGCGCCGGCACGGCGCGTGTGACAAGGCCCTGCGCCGCTTCCAGCATCAGACCGGTCGCCTCGCCAGTCTGTTCGTCGCGGACGATCTTGCCGTTGGCCGGGTCTGGTGTTTGCCGGGTCACGCCGGCGGCGGCGAGCGCGCGCGCATTGGCGAGCAGGCTGTGGACGTCACCAGAGACGATGTAGGCGGGGCGGTTGGGCACCAGCTCGGTGAGGTCCGCACCGGTCAGCCGGCCGTAGCCGTTGGCGCCGCGGATCCAGGCGGCGTTCGGGTGGCTGTCGGCGAACGCCTTCAGCCGATCGCGCGCTTCTTCGCGGGTCCGCGTGCCGCGCAGGTTGACCTGTTCGAGCGATTCGCCGCCAATCATGAAATGCACGTGCGAATCGATGAAGCCGGGCACGACCGCGCGGCCGTGCGCGTCCACGACCTGTGTCGCCGCGGTTCTGAGCGCCGCGATCTCGCTCGATGTCCCGACCCGAACGATCTGGCGCCCGGCAACGGCGACCGCCTCGCTGAAGGTGCCGTCGGCGTTCAACACCTTCCCGTTGACGATCAGCGAGCGTGATGCCGGGTGTGCCGCCGCGTTGCGCGCCGACGCTGGTCCAGAGGAGCAGCGCGCCGAATGCGGCGAGGCCGGCGACTCGGAATCTGTTCATCGCGCGCCGCCGTTCACGGAGATCGGCCGCGCCGGCATGTCGCGCAGGGCCATGGTGGCGGCATTGAGCTTACCGGTGACCAGAAAGAGAGCTTCGGACAGGTGGGCGCGCGCTTCGGCTTCGAGCTGGCGAATCGCCGGAAGTTCCTGCGCCAGATCGCCGCCGGCCACGAGCCGGCGATAGACTGCCGCGACCTCGATATTCACCTGACGCGCCTTCTGCTCGTACGCGACGCTCCAGTCGCCGCTCGTGTACCAATACAACCGCTCGGCCTCGATCACTTCGGGCGAGTATCGGGCGCCCTGGCGCACGCCGCCGACCTGTTCCAGGCCGGCGATCGCTGCCGCACGATCGCCGCGCTCGGCCGCGGCACGAGCGGACGACAGCGCGCGCAGCTCGCCGGCGTACGGGCCGGTCTTGAGGCCACCGCCGCCTCCGCGTGTCAACAGCCACGGCATCAGGTCCTTGCGCGTTCGCATGAGCCATCGGTTCCACGCCGTCGGGTCCGCGGGCAATTGGCCGCTGCGGCTGACCGCGTCGACGCGTTGCGCCTCTGTCGCAAAAGCCTCGGCCGCGCGGCGGGCGGTGTCGAACGAAGCGTCGGGGACCCGGGCCGCGTCGGCGCTGAGAGACTCCGTCACCCAGCTGGCGATGTTGCCGAATGCGACGGGCAGTACCGAGGCGCTGTCGGTGCGGGCGATGCCGAGCGCGCCGACGCTGAGATCGTGAATCAAGTTCGTGAAATGTGCAGGATCGTAGACGTCTGCCTGCGTGTGGTACAGCGGCGCGAACAGATCCGGGGTGTCGGGCCGGGCTTCGCGCCAGCTGACGTAGGCCACCGCACCGCCCCCGACGATTCCCATGTTCCAGCCGTCAACGTTGCTGCTGATCGTGCCGCGCACGTCGAGGCGTGCGGTCAGTCCGAGATCGGCAACGATCTGCCGCTGGAAGGGCAGGTTGTCGATGGTCGCGTGCAGGTACCCTTTTTCGCCGGGCCAGCCGGCGCCGTCCATGTTGAACGAGAAGGCGAGCCGCCGCGTGATGTCGGGATGCGCCTCGACGAAGGCGTGCGATCCGGCCAGCCAGTCCGATTCGGTGTTTTCGATGCCCGACTCTTCGGCGCCCATGGCGATGAACAGCAGGCTGCGCCTTGGCTTGCTGCCGGCGAAGGCTTTCGCGAGCTCAATCATCGACGCGACGCCGACGCTGTTGTCCTGCGCGCCGGTGAACCAGCGGTCGTAGTGCGCGGTCACCGCGATCCATTCGTCGGGCTGTTCTGAACCGCCGATCGTCGCGACCACGTTCTGGGACAGTCCGTCGCTGACGTCGATGCGGTTTTCGAGCGCGATGGTCACGCTCTGCTGCTGCACCAATCGGCGAAGGCGCTCGCCGTCCCGGCGCGTAATCGACGCCGTCGGCAGCTGTTCGTGGTACCACATGCTGTCCTGTTTCAGCGTGTCTTCGCGCGAGTTCGGGTAGTCGAAGAGGAGCAGGGCGGCCGCGCCGCGATGCGCGGCTTCGAGAATCTGGTAGGTCGGCCACGCCCCACCGCGCCGGACGAGCACGACTTTCCCGCGCACGTCGCCCGTCCGGGCGTAGTCGGCCGCGGTGCCGTCGCCGGCGTCAGCGAGCGTGGCTCGCACGCGCTGCCCGCCGTTGTCATTTCCCCGGCGATACGGCACACCGTCGCGGGCGCCCCAGGTTCCGCCAGCCGCGTGCAGGCTGATGGCCTCCACCGGTTCGCCGTTGGCCGACAGCGTGACCGGGCCATATTCGTAGTGGCGCACCGGGAACCGCTCCTGGCGCACGGCCAGGCCCGCACCGGCCAGTTCTTTCTCGATGGCGTTGGCGAGGGCGCGCTCTTCATCGCTGCCGGCGACCGCCGTGCCGCGGCCGGCACCGGAGGCGGTGGTCACGACTTCCTGCGACACGTGCCGGATCATCGCGAGCGCACGATTGACGTCGAGACGTGCCAGCACGGCTCGCTCGCTCGCGGTCATGTCAGCGTCGGCAGTTGGTGCCAGCAACAAGGCGGCAAGAAGTACGAGGAGGATGGGGAGTCTGCGGGTGTGGGCCATGATCTTCAGAGCGAACACGCGCGGTCAGGTTGGCGGCCTCGGAGTCGACGCCTGACCCACATGCTGGACGGGTCAGGCGTGCAGAGGGGACTCGAGTCTAGAAGTCGAACCGGACGCCAATCTGCGCACGGCGCGGCAGGAAGATGTCCGTGGTCGTCAGGAACGGGAGCGACTGGTTGCTGAATTGCTGCACTGCGGTCGGTGTGTCGGCGTTGAACAGGTTGAACAGATCCAGCGACAGACGCAGACGCCGCGAACCGCCCAGCGCGATGTCCTTGTCGACGCGGATCTGAAAGTCGCTCAGCGAAGCGAGTTCGAAGTCGCCAGGCGCTGCCGCGTTGACCGTGGTGGTGCCCTGGGCCAGTCCGTTGACGCTCACCTGCCGCGGAATCGGGCGGCCCGATTCATACGACTCGCGGATGCCCAGCCGGATGCGCCATGGCAGCTCGAGGATCGCTGAGGCCTTGACGGCGTGAGTGCTGTCCGTGCTGATGCGGCCCGCCGCGTTGATCAGGGTGTTCGGATTCTGCGTGGTGGTGAAGTTCTGCGCTGCCAGCGTGCCCTGGGCGTCCTGCCACTGATACGACGACTGCAGCGACCAGCGGTTGGTGAGCCTCTTGTATCCCTGGATGATGAACGACTTGTAGGTCTGTTCCCAGCTCGACTGATTGTCGGTGGTGTTGAGCGCGCTCGCCGCCGAGGAGGTGCGGTTGAACACGGTCAACGTCGAGTTGTCGAACGGATCCACGAACGTCGCCGGCACGAACGTCGACCGCGTATCGGTGACGCCGACGATGTTGTCGTCGGACTTGTAGACGAACGAGGCGTCGAGGCTGAAGTTCGCCATGATCTCGCGCTCGAGGCCGACGAAGAACTGGTTCGTCACCTGGTTTTCGAGATTGGAGGCGACGGCGATATTGGCGCGCGGATCGGTGACCGAGATCAGTGTGTCGTACTTGCCCGTCGCCGCATTGTAGCGATAGGTGCTCGAGGTGACGTTGCCGTTGCCGACGTTCTGGAAGCGGTCAACCGGAAGCCGTCCGAAGTAGCGGCCCCAGCTCACCTTGGCGACGGTCTTACCAGCCGAGTCGAGCTTGTAGGTGGCACCGAGTCGCGGCGACGGATCGTTGTAGGTGACGAGTGTTCCAAGCCCGGCGAAGGTGTTGCCGGTCGGGTTCTCGGCCCTGGTGTCGTACTCGTCGAGATCCGGAATGCTGCCGGAATTGTGGTCGAACCGGAACCCGAGGTTGAGGGTGAGCCGGCTGGTGGCGGCCCAGTTGTCCTGCACGTAAAAGCCGAGTCCCTTGACGTCGCCGCCAATGGAGGTCGTGCCCTTGTATGTGGCCTGGTTGGGCGCGCCGTTGATGTCGGCGTAGGACACGCCGCCGAACGTCGCCACGTTGGTGATCTGCAACGCATCCATGACCTGCAGACCCACTTTCAGGTCGTGCGAGCCGGCGAAGTCGCTGATGAACTTGACGAGCGATCCATCGACGCTCGTGCGGTTCATGTGCCAGCGCGTGGTGGTCGTGGCGTTGGTGGTCGCGATGCCGGTGCCGGTGTCGGTGTGGCCGGGCGTGTCGAAGTCACCGCTGATCGGGTCCAGCCGGTCGCGGATGTAGATGCCGCCGCCCTTCACTTCGAGCAGCGTCGTGTTGTTCATCTGGCGCTTCCAGCTCGCCGTGACCACCGGGTTGTCGCCGTTCTCGACCGTCGACGCGATCAGCGGCCGGGTAATCGTCGCCGCATTCGGCGAATAGAAGATGTTGTCGTTGATCGAGAAGTCGAACGAGTCTTTTGACGACATCCGCGCCGTCACCTTGCCGTAGGGCCGGAAGGCATGCGTCGCGGCGGCGAACTGCGGATCGACGCCGATATTCGAACCGCGGCGGCGGATCCCCGGCAGCGTGGTGTAGAACCACACCTTGTCCTTCACGACCGGGCCGCCGAGCGAGAACATGTAGTCCTGGTTGTAGTCGATGTAGTACGGGTAGGGCCGCGTCGCATCCGGGTAGCCGTTCGACGCCACCATCGAGTCGTTGACGAAGAAGATGCTGCTCGACCCGCGGAAGTTGTTGGTGCCGCTCTTGGTGACGATGTTGACGACGCCGCCCTGGAAGCCGCTGTACTCGGCCGACGCGCCGATGCCGGTGACCGCGACCTCTTCGAAGTAGTCCGGGTTGGCGAAGTCCCACACGGTGCCCGACGGCGACGAAACCTCCACGCCGTTCACCTGGTAGGAGTTCTGGCTGGAGTTGGTGCCGTAGATGACGAAGCTGGCGCTGTTGCCGGTGACCTGGTTGGCCTTCACCGCGGGCGCGAAGGTCACCGTGTCGAACCACGAGGTGCGCAGCATCGGCACGTTCTCGAGGATCTCGCGGTTGAAGCTGCTCTTGTAGGCCGAGTGCAGCGTGTCGACGACCGGTGATTCGGCGTTGACCGTCAGCGACTCGTTCAGGCCGCCGATCGCCATCTTGGCCGGCAGTTCGATGGTGCGCCCGACCTCGATGCGGATGCCTTCGTGGTGAATCGTCGTGAATCCCTGCAGGCTGAAGGTGAGGGTGTACTCGCCGATCGGCAGGTTTTCGAAACGATACAGGCCCTGGTCGTTGGTCACTTCCACGGCGGCGCCGCCAATGCGCGCCGGGCTGCTCGCTTCCACCGTGACGCCGGCCAGTACCGCACCGGAGTCATCGGTGATGACGCCGCGGATGCCGCCGGTTGATGTTTGCGCTGCCGCACTTCCGCCCAACGCGAGTGTCAGTAGTGCAGCCAGAGACACGCGTCCCATGGACCTCAGCATTCCGTCCCTCCTGCGCGGTGTTGCGCAATGTGTCGATGCGTGATTCAACCGAAAAAATGTAAGGTTGTCAACGTTATATCTCGTAGGTGTGACGACCGCCGCCGCGCGGCGGACAAGTTTGTCGGGGGTGCCGCGAAAACGCGGTAAAACGCGACAAAAAAGGCAGATTCACAGACGGCGCGCGCTGAAACCGCGCGCCGTCAGCACGAGTCAGCGGGCCGGCGATCTGCAGTGTTGCGCGGCAAACCTTACAGGTGGAAACGCGCGCGATTTGCGCGTAGCGCGGGATCAGGCGCTCAGGCGCTTGCGACCGGTGCGAGCATGTTGGCGTCGCGCGCGAGGAGCCATCGGCCGTCGTCCTTGCGAAAGACCGTCAGCGTATGGCCGGCGCGCGTGCGCGTGACGCTGCCCGGCGGCGTGACGGTCACCGTCAGATGCGTCCACATGAACGCCCAGTCGCCTGCGATCACGATCTCCTGAATCTCGCTCGACCCTTCGAACGCCGGCGCGCCGTGCGCCGCCTGCGCCGCGGCCGCGGCGGCGAAGCGGTCCTTGCCGATCATCGGCGGCTGGCCGGTCACCAGGAACACCACGTCGGTCGTCATCAAACCAAGCACGGTTTCGATGTCGCCGGCCTTGGTCGCCGACATCCAGGCCGCGAGCACCTGCCGGATGGCTTGTTCGTCAGCGTTCATGGGTTCCTCGCGCACGATCGAACACGATGACTTGCTCGAATGGCGCCCCGGCCGCATCCGTTCCTGACACAGTCGCCGTGAGCGTTCTTCCGTCTTCCGATACGGCGTAGGTTCCCTTGCCGAGTGAGCGCCCGTCCTTCCTCGCTGCTGATTCGAGCACGTGTGTGCCAATCCACGTCGTCACTGTCACGACGCCTGGCGCTTGAGGTGACATCGGATGCTCTTGCCCATCCGGCACAAGCATTGTGGTACCGGATTCATTCTTCCCGGACATGTTGACCCCGGCATGGGTCATGGAGACAGCATCGCCGGTGATGGCGAACGTCAACGTGGCACTTTGAAACTGATGGTTGGCATGCCGGCGTGACTTGTCGATGTTGGCGATCCATGTACCGGCGAATGGATTCATTGATGGACCTTAGCAAACGCGGACAGTGAACTCCAGGCCGCCTTCGAAGGGGAGAGTCATGGTGCGCAACCCGTTGAGCGGATCGTGGACGAATTCGAAGTACTCGCCGTACGCCTCGCGAAACTGCTCCGTGTTATCGCAGATGACCACCGCGCCGGCGCGCAGATGCGGCGCGATCAGAGAGAGCGCCGGCCGGGCCATCGGCGTCCAGATGTCGATGAGCATGAAATCGATTGGCCCGCGTACATCCGCGAGCGTTTCTCGCAGGTCGCCCTCGCGAAGGTCGATGAGATTCGCCAGGCCGGCGTCGGCAAAGTGATTCCGCGCGAGCCTCGCTTTTTCTGGTTCGTATTCTGTGGCGATCACGACCGGCCGTTGGTTGCTCTCGAGCCGCGCCTCAGCCCCCTCGCGAAGGTTGTCGCGTACCGCGGCCGCCAGAAAGAGTGTCGAGACACCAAATGACGTCCCTGCCTCCACGACGCGGCGAGCCTGGAGCGCGCGGCACACCTGATAGCAGAACTCTGCCTTGAGCCGGTCGAGCGCGATGAGCTTGTCTTTGAGGAATTCGTTGGTACGCGCGTCGAAGCTGTTCCAATCCAACGAGCCATCGGCGGCACGCGCGGTGAAGTAGGTTGCCAGTGCATCGGCTTGCGCATCGTTCTGCGCGTAAAGCCGCTCGAGCAGGCCGTCGATGGGTGATCCCAACGCAACGCGTTCGTTCATGTGAGCGTCACCGACATGCGGCCGGCATCTTACACCGCGGGAACCGAACCCAACCGCCAGGAATGCTTGCGGCGCGCCGGATCAGCGAACCGGCTCGAACAGCTCGATCGGATTCCCGTCCGGATCCTCGATTTGGATTTGGCGGCCGCCAGGACCGGACTCCATCTCATTGCGAAAATGAAGGCCGACCTTCTTCAGTTCGTCGATAAAGCCGGGAAGATCGGCGATTTTCAGCACGACGCGGTTCCACCCGCCGGGCTCCTGGTGCTGTCCGTCCGGCATCGGCCGGGAGCCGGATGCGCCGGGACCGCTGAGCAGAATCTGGGCGTCACCAAGCACGACGTTCGCGAAGGCGGGGAGTTGCTGATGTTTGAGCGTGAACCCGAGGTGCTGCGTGTAGAACGCGCTCGAGCGGGCCACGTCCTTCACCTGATAGCGAATGCCGTGAACGCCCTTGACGAATGCGTGCGGCGCGGGGGTGACGTCCTGCATCATGGCGAAGGTTCTCCTGTTTCGGGGCCTGAAGCAATCTTGCTGCGCAGATGCCGCAACTTGTCCGGGTTGCGCACCACGTACAGCGCTCGAATGACGTCGCCCTCAATCTCGAAAGCCGTTGTCTGCACCGGTCCCTCGGGGCTGTCCACGATGACGCCGGGCAGGCCGTTGATGGTCGCAAGGCGCGGCCTGAATTCGTCGCGCCACCACGCGCCCGGGCGTTTGCGCGTGACGTCCACCAGGAACTGCGCTACGCGCTCGGCGCCGTCGACCGCGTTCAGCGCCGCCCGCACCTTGCCGCCGCCATCCGTCACGACGCGCGCATCGCTCGCGAGCAACTGCGTCAGGCGATCGAGATCGCCCGACTGGGTGGCCGCCGCGAACGCGGATATGAGCTGCGCATGTTTTGGATCGATCGCGCCGGAGCGCTCGGGTCGCGAGGCCGCGCCGCGAGGTCGCGCGTGCGCGCACGTGCGCGCGGGCCCGGGCGGCCAGCTGCCGGCACGCCGCCGCGTTCCGCTCGAGGGCGGCAGCCACTTCGCCGAACGAAAAATCGAACACATCGTGCAGCAGGAACGCGGCCCGCTCGAGCGGCGACAGTCGATCGAGCGTCAAGAGCAGCGCGATGGACAGATCCTCGGCCAGTTCCGTCCGGCTGTCGGGCGAGAGGGCTGCCGTGTCAACAACCGGCTCCGGCAGCCACGGACCGACGTACTCTTCATGCCGAGCGCGCGCCGACGTCAGCATGTCGAGACAAATCCTCGTCGTCGTGGTCATGAGAAACGCTTTCGGGTCCGACACGTTGTCGCGGGTGGCCCCATGCCAGCGCAGTACGCCTCCTGCACTGCGTCCTCGGCGTCAGTCATCGAGCCAAGCATTCGATAGGCGAGGCCGAGCAGGCGCCGGCGGTACGGCTCAAATGTCGCAGCGGGATTCGACATCGCGTTCACGGAGCTGACACCGTGGGCACTCGCAGTCAGGCGCTGCGGCGTGAGCGGGCCAGCGCCAGTCCGCCGAGCGCCATGCCGATCATCCCCACGACCACAGCCACGAACCCTCCGGCGATCCCATTGCCGGTGCCCAGGCCGCCATCGGCTGTGACGACGATCAGCGCGCCGATTATCAGGCCGATCGGTCCGAGGGCCAGGGCCGCGATCGCCCCGCGTCGCCCGTTGCCGGCACCGGCACGGCCGGTGGAACGGGCCAATGCTAGCCCACCGATGACCGCTCCGATCAATGCCACGACGGCGCCCGAGCTGGCGACCA
>CAVQHT010000016.1:0-146073 GCA_963712355.1 uncultured Acidobacteriota bacterium | reverse complement strand
CGCGGCCGCCTGACGGAGTGGCGGCGGCCGTCCGGGGGTCGCCCGGAATGGTTTCCCCGGAATCGGGCCGACCGTCGGGGGCGCCAGCACCGCAAGAGGCCCGCGGCCGCATGCGCAGGTTGACAGACCGGGCGGGCTCGCCCTAAGAGTCTCCTGGAACCGTTACCAATCTGGAGTGCAGGCAAGCCATGACCGAACTCGACGTGCAGCCGCGCCCGGGGCTCACCGCTCCCTTCACCCGCCTGACGATCGCCGAGGTCGAGACGATCCCGATCCGCGTGCCGCTCGAGCGAGCTACCGCGGCAGCAGCTACGCGATGTCGAATCGGTCGACGATCGTCACCCGGGTACACACCTCGGAAGGGGATCGTCGGCGAGGCCTACTGCGGCGACGAGGACAAGAGGCTCGTCGAGATCGAGGTGATCATCCAACGTAGATCGCTCCTCGCCTCATCGGGGAGGACGCCGCTCCGCGACGAGCGGCTCTGGGAGCTCTCCCGCCCGCGAACTTCGACATCCTCCGCGACCGCCGGATCGGGCTCGTCGCCGGCCTGCGTGGACCCGGCGATCTGGGACGCTATCCGCAAAGCGGTCGACGGGCCGCTCCTCCGCCTCTGGGGCGGATACCGCGACCGCCGCTGCCGGTGAACCGATCGGCGGCTACTGGGGCAGGCCGACTGATCGCCGAAGAGGTCACGAGCTGCGCGACGGGGGCTGCCGGGTGCAGTTCAAGTCGGCGGGCCGACCCCCGAGAGGACGCCGAGAGCTTCCGGGTCGCCCGGACACCGCCCGGGCAGACTTCGTGCTCTCGTCGATGCCAACCAGGGCTGGACATCGGAACAGGCACTCCGGTTCCCGCGGGCGTCGCCGATCTGGGACCTCGCTGGTTCGAGGAGCCGTGCATCTGGACGAACGACGCCCGCGAGATGCGCGACGTACGCTAGCGCGGGCGGTCCCCGTCTGCGCCGGTCAGAGCGATTCTCGCCCGGCGGCTGCCGCGACCTGATGGTCGAGGGGGCGATCGACTTCTGCAATCTCGACGCCTCCTGGTCGGGCGGCACGAACGATGGCGGCGCCTTGCCGCGGCCACGGTCGCCTTACAGCGTCTCGTTGGCCCACCACGAGGACCGCAGGTCGCCGCGCACCTGCTCGAGCCAGCCCCGCACGGGACGTCCCTCGAGTCTTCCACCCCACCGCGACCCGATCTGGTGGACCGGATCGCGAACCGACCGGCGCTGGTCGACGGCCCGGCTGGCGCTCCCCGACGGGCCGGGCCTCGGCTGGGAGCTCGACAACGACTACCTCGAAGCGCACCGGGTCACGCGACCGGCCTGACCTGCCCGCCAGTTCGCGCTCGGCTCTATCCGACCGCGCGGGTGCGACGTCTGATCAGGAGAACCGCGTGTCGCTAGGATCTCTGGCTTGTCTGACCAAGAGCTTGACAACACCCGATTGATGCTCTTGAATCGGTGTCCAGCAGATCTCGGAATCGTATCCGGAATCCATATCAGGGAAGGATCTCAAGCATGGGTGAAAACATCAACGGCCTGAGCCGCCGCGAGCTGCTCAAGCGGGGCGCGCTCGGTCTTGCGGCGGTCAGCGGTGCCGAGGCACTGCTCGGCGCCGCGCCGGCCGGCGCCGCTGTTCGAGCCCCGAAGCCGGGCGGGAATCCGTTCGTCGGTATCGGTCAGACCTTCGAGGACATCAACGTGATGACGGCGTTCGGCTACCGCTGGGGCCAGTTGATGGCCTACGCGATGTACGACACGCTCGTCCGCTTCGACAACCTCGGCAAGGCGGTGCCGCTGCTGCGCGACGAGCTGGACGACGCCGGGACCCGAAGACGACGATCGTGAAGATCCGCAAGGGCGTCAAATTCCACGACGGCTCGCCGATGCGCGTCGAGGACGTGGTCTGGAGCCTCAACCGGATCAACGACCCGGTCAAGCCGGCCTCGAACAACTTCCTCGCGCTGCCGAAGGAGATCTGGGACAAGGCCGAGAAGATCGACGACTCGACCTTCCGGATCAAGACGAAGAAGCCGACCCGGATGGTCGAGAGCTGGCGCTTCTGGTTCATCATGCCGGAGAACGGCGACACGCGAAAGCCGAGCCTCGGCGTCCAGCCGATGGGAACGGGGCCTTTCCATACAGAACTTCGTCAAGGGCGACCGGCTCGAGCTGACGAAGTTCGCCGACTACTGGCAGGACGGCCAGCCGTACCTCGACAACCTCACGTTCAAGTTCCTCGCCGACGAGGCCGCCCAGGTGGCGAACTTCCTCTCGGGCGACGTTCAGTACCTGCACGACATCTCGGTCGCGACGCTGCCGCAGGTCGAGGGCAAGAACAACTCGAAGCTGATCCCGTCGGGCCTGTTCTTCGAGTGGTGGCAGCCGCAGATGTACTTCGGCCCGCTCGCCGACGTGAGGGTGCGGCGTGCGCTGCAGTTCGCATTCGACCGCAAGACCGACAACAAGGTCGCCTGGGGCGGCCGCGCCGACGACACGTGGAACCCGTTCGACAAGAGCCCGTACTACATCGGCAAGAAGTGGCCGGTCAGCTTCGACCCCGAACGCGCCAAGAGCGATCTCGCGAAGGCGGGGCAGCCGAACCTGAAGCTGAACATGATGATCCTCTCCGACCCGGGCCCGTGGCATCGGGAGGCCGATGTGCTGCAGCAGGGGTTCAAGAAGTCGGGCATCAACGCGACGATCCAGCCGCTCCCGGCGGCGCAGTGGTTCGACCGGCTCTACACCAAGCGCAACCATGAAGGGATCGCAGTCAACGCCGGCAGCCTGCCGTTCCCGTGGGCGCTGATCGCCAACTACATGATGAAGGCGACGCTGCTCAAGAACCCGCCGAAGTACCCGAAGGGCGCGATCCCGCCGCTCGAGGCGGCGTACAACCTCGCGTTCTCCTCGGCGAACGAGGCGCAGTACGCGACCGCGCTGAAGACGATCCAGCGGCTGATGCTGAGCGAGGCGGCGGTGTACCACACGATGATCGCCGCCAACCAGAACATCGCGCCGCAGAACCTCCAGGGCGTCGACTCGACGGTGTTCGGCGATCAGCGCTTCAACGGTGCCTACCTGGCGTAGTGCCCTGCGACTGCACCACGCCCGACTGAGGCAGCGAGCACGATGACTGAGGCAACGACAGCGGCGGGGAGCTCTCGGCTCCCGCCGCCCTCTGCAGATGCGCTACCTGACCCCGATCGTCTCGCTGATCGGCGTGCTGCTCGTGATCTCGATGATCACGTTCGCGATCTCCGACGCGCTGCCCGGTGACGCCGCCGAGGTGCGCGTCGGCAAGCGCGACGACCTGACACGAGGAGCGCAACGCGCTCGTCGCCCAGGTGCGGAAGAAGCTCGGTCTCGACAAGCCCCTGCCGGTCCAGTTCGCGATCTGGCTCGGGAAGGTGCGCGCGGGCGACTTGGGCGTGCAGGAGGGCGGCGGCTCGGTCCGCGAGGCGGTGCTGACGCGGATCGTGCCCTCGCTCGAGCTCGCCTTCGTCACGCTGCTGGTCTGCCTGCCGCCGGCCGCGCTGCTGGCCGTCTCGTCGGTGCGACGGGGGAAACGCACGTCACCGCGGTCACCGACGAGCTCCTGGTGCTCGGGTTCGTCATCCCCCAGTTCTGGATCGCGATCCTGTTCGTGCTCCTCTTCGCGGTCTCGCTGGGCTGGCTGCCGGCGAGCGGCTACGATGTTCCCGAGTCGCCCGCGCAGCACGTCGAGCGCCTGATCATTCCCGTGCTGGCGCTCGCGATCCCGACCGCGGCGCTCTACTACCGGTTCCTCCGCCAGAGCCTCGGCGAGGCGCTGCAGACCCAGTACGTCCGCACCGCGCGCGCGAAGGGCCTCTCGGAGTCGCGCGTGCTCTACCGGCACGCGCTGCCGAACGCGCTGATCCCGTCGCTCTCGGTGCTCGGGATCCAGTTCGGGCAGCTGCTCGGCGGGGTCGTCGTGATCGAGCTGATGCTCAACTGGCCCGGGATCGGCGGCCTGCTGATGTACGCGGTGCAACAGGACAACAACACGCTCGTCGCGGCGGTGATCGCGATCGCGGCCGCCTACGTCGTCGTCTCGACGCTGATCGAGGTCGCGTACCGCCTGGTCGACCCGCGCATCCGCAGATCGTGAGGGGTGGCTGCGGGGGAACCGGAGGCTGCAGGTCGGACTGCTGCTGCTGCTGCCGTTCCTGCTCGCCGGATCATGCCCGGCGTCATCGCGCCGCACTGCCCGACGCCCTGCTCGCGTCCCGTTCGAGAAGCCGTCCAGCACCTACCTGCTGGGCACCGACGAGAACGGGCGCGACAACCTCTCGCGGCTGATCTACGCGGCCCGCGCCGACCTCAAGATCAGCCTCGCCTCGACGCTGGTGGCGGCCGTCATCGGCGTGTCGCTCGGCCTGCTGGCCGGCTACCGCGGGGGCGGGTCGAGCACGGCTGCCTGCGGGTCACCGACGTGATGCTGGCGTTCCCCTCGATCCTGCTGGCGCTCTTCCTGATCACGGTGGTGGGCCGCGACAACGTCATCATCCTGGCCCCTGGCGGTGCTGTTCGTGCCGGGCTTCGTGCGGCTGGCGCGCGGCCTGGCGCTGCAGCTCCGCCAGCGCTGGTTCGTCGAGGCCAGCCAGATCGCCGGCGGCGGGCCGCTCTACGTGGTGCGCAAGCACCTGCTGCCGAACTCGATCGGCGCGGTGCTGGTCGGCATCGCGCTCACCGCCGCCTACTCGCTGCTCGCCGCGGCGACGCTGTGCTACCTCGGCCTGGGCGTGCCGCCCCCTGCCCCGAGCTGGGGCTCGATGCTGCAGTCGGCGTACAACTAGCTGTTCCAGGCCTGGTGGCTGGGCATTTGCCGGGGGCCTGCATCGTCCTGGTGGCGCTCGGCTACGTGCTGCTCGCCGGCGGCATCGAGCAGGCGTTCTCGGGCCGCGCGGCGCGGCCCGGCGCCGGGCGCCGCGCGAGCGCGGGCGGCGTCCCCGCCGGTCGCGCCCGGAGGCGGCGCCGGCGAGCAGCGTCCCTCGCGCCGGTCGCTCGACCCCCGATCGAGGACCTGGTGGTGGACTTCCGCCACCGGGGCGTCGTGCGCGCCGTCGACGGTCTCGCTGACCGGTGACCCGGCCAGCGCATCGGCTCGTGGGGGAGTCGGGCTCGGGCAAGTGCACGCTGGCGATGGCCGCGCTCGGCCTGCTCGACGAGCCCGGGCGCATCAGCCACGGCAGCGTGCGCTGCGGCGACGTCGACCTGCCGGCGCGCCGAGGAGCTCCTGCGCGACGTGCGCGGCGGCCGGGTATCAGATGATCTTCCAGGACGCGCTGGGCTCGCTGAACCCGGTGATGGGGATCGGCCGCCAGCTGGTCGAGGCGATCGAGCTGCACACGCGGTGCGCGGCCGGAGGCCGGCGAGCGGGCGGTGGAGCTGCTGCGCGAGGTCGGCGTCCCGAGCCCCGCCGGCGGGTGCGCCAGTATCCCCACGAGTTCTCGGGCGGCATGCGCCAGCGCGTGATGATCGCCATGGCGCTGGCCTCGACCCGGAGCTGCTGATCGCCGACGAGCCGACCACGGCGCTCGACGTGACCACGCAGGCGGCGGTCATCGAGCTGCTCCTGCGCCTCTGCGAGGACCGCCGCCTGGCGGTGCTGTTGATCACCCACGACCTGGGCGTCATCGCCGGCTTCGCGCAGGACGTGCTGGTGATGTACGCCGGCGCGGCGGTGGAGCACGGGCCGGCCGATCCGAGTTCGCCGCGGCCGGCACCCGTACACGCAGGCGCTGATGGCCGCCGTGCCGCGCGTCGACGACCGCCGCGCCGAGCTCGCCACCATCCCGGGCACGCTCCCGCCCGCCGGGGTGAGCCCCCGGCTGCCGCTTCGAGCCGCGCTGCGAGCTGGGCCGCGGGCGCGAGCTCTGCCAGCGAGCGGCCCGCGTTCGACCCGGAGGCGGGGCCGCCGGCCGCGTGCCACTTCGCCCAGGAGGCGAGGGCAGCGCCGCGGCGGTGAAGCCCGGCCGCGCACGCGCCGGGCCGCGCCCGTCGCGGCCGGCGCGGGCTCGTGCTGATCGCCGACCTCGCGAAGAGGTACCGCGTGCGCGGGCGCTCGGCTTCGGCCGCGCGCCTGCGCGCGGTCGACGATGTCTCGTTCGCCGTCTGCCCGGGCGAGTCCCTCGGCCTGGTGGGCGAGTCGGGATCGGGCAAGACCACGGTCGCCCGCCTGCTGCTCGGGCTGGCCGACCGCAACGGCGGCGGCTCCGCTTCGAGGGCCGCCCGCTCGATCAGCCGGCCGCCGGCGTCGCGAGGGAGCGCCGCGGCCGCATCCAGCTGGTGTTCCAGGATCCGGGCGACTCGCTCGACCCGACGATGACGGTCGACGCGATCGTCCCGAGCCGCTGGTGCTGCGCGGCGGCGGCAGCCGCGCCGCCGGGCGGGTGCGCAGCTGCTCGGCTCGTCGGCCTCGAGCAGCCGTTGGCCGCCGCCGACGGCGCTCTCGGGCGGCCAGCGGCAGCGGGTGGCGATCGCCCGCGCGCTCTCGACCGAGCCCACGCTGGTCGCCTGCGACGAGGCGGTCAGCTCGCTCGACGTGTCGGTGCGGGCCCAGATCCTCAACCTGCTGCGCGAGCTGCAGGGCCGGCTCGGGATCTCGTACCTGTTCATCTCGCACGACCTCTCGGTGGTGCGCCACGTCTGCGACCCCGTCGCCGTGATGTACGCCGGCCGCTTCGTCGAGGTGGCCGCGGCCGACCAGCTCTTCCGCGCGCCGCAGCACCCGTACACCGTGGCGCTGCTCTCGGCGGTGCCGATCCCCGACCCCGAGGTCGAGCGGGTCCGGCAGCGCATCCGCCTGGGCGGCGAGCCGCCGGACCTCCGCGCCCATCGAGGGCTGCGTCTTCGCCTCGCGCTGCTGGAAGGCGCGGGAGCGCTGCACGCTCGAGTCGCCGCCGCTGCAGGAGCATGCCTCCGGGCATCTTCAGCGCCTGCCACTTCCCCGAGACACCGTCTGATCACCCTCCCAGAGCCGACAGGAAGCCATGAGCACAACCGTGATCGAATACCCCGGCTACGAAGCGATCTGCCCCTGGCACCACCGCCAGCCCTTCGACGGCGTCGAGCAGTATCCGACCGTGATCACGCGCGCCGACGCGCCGTACCAGTCGTGGTCGCCCGCGCCCGGCAACAGCACGCCGTCGTGGATGTACATCGGCACGAAGCGCGTCAACTGCGGCACCTTCTACGTCCAGCCCGGCGGCTGGTTCGATCCGGGCAACCACCCGAACCCGGAGCCGTACTACATCCTCAAGGGAACGCTCCACCTCTCGAACCCCGACACCTCCGACGTGATCGAGGTGCGGGCGGGCGAGGCCTGAACATCCCGGCCCTCGCCTACCACCACGCCTGGAACTTCGGCAAGGAGGTGTGCGAGATCCTCTGGTGGGTGCCGGGCGAGATGCACACGGACGAGTTCAAGGCGAAGCTCGACCGCGACGCGTCGAATCCGCAGTGGTACGAGCGTACGCCCGTGATGCTGAACGGCGGCAACGACCGAACGACGGCTTCCCGTCGCACCTCGACGACCTCGAGCGCTGGCCGCCGGCGGGGAGCACGAAGGGCGACCTCGACATGCAGCACCTGCCGCGCTCGACCTGGCTGCACCTCCTCCAGGGGACGGATCCGCGGCTGACCGTGCTCAACTCGTTCTTCTACTGCGACGAGCGGATCCGCTGCAGCCTGATCGCGCTGCCGGCGGGTCGCGAGTCGCAGCCGGAGTCGGGCGACTACGAGCGGCTGCTCTATGTCGAGTCCGGCGCGCTCTCGGTCAACCTCACCGGCACGGGCAAGAGCCTGCTCGCGTCGCCCGACGAGCTCGTCTTCCTGCCGCCGTTCACCGAGCACAGCCTCCAGGCGATCGGCGACGAGCCCGTCTCCGTCCTCTCCGCCGTCGTCTTCGAGTAGGCCGCCGCTGTCCGAGCAGGCGAGCGAGTACCCGGGCTACGAGGCGCTCCTGCCGTGGCACCACCGGCAGCCGTTGACGGGGTCGAGCAGTTCCCGTGCGTGATCCGGCGCGCGGACGCGCCGTACTTTCGTGGTCGCCCGAGCCCGGCAACGCGATGGCGACGTGGGTCTACGTCGGGACGCGGCGGCTGAACCAGGGCACGTTCTACGTCGAGCCGGGGCACTGGTTCGACGCCGGCAACCACCCGAACCCGGAGCCGTACTACGTTCTCGGCGGCGGCCTGATGCTCTGGAGTCCGACGCGTCCGACGTCGTCCAGCTGCGGGCGGGCGACGCCGCGAACATTCCGGCGCTCGCGTTCCACCACGCGTGGAACGTCGGCCCGAGACCTGCGAGATCCTCTGGTGGGTGCCGGGCGAGATGCACACGGACGAGTTCAAGCACGCGATCTCGACCCGCGAGCACGGCGAGTGGCAGTGGTACCCGCGGCAGGCGGTGATGCTGAACGGCGACCACGACCGCAACGACGGCTTCCCGTCGCACCTCGAGACCTCGCCCGCTGGCCCCCGCCAGCGACACGAAGGCGGCAGTCGACATGCAGCACCTGCCCCGCTCGAGGTGGCTCCACCTCCTGCACGGCAACGACCCGCGGCTGACGGTGCTCGTCTCGTTCTTCTACTGCGACGAGCAGATCCGCTGCGGGAAGGTCACGCTGCCGCCCGGCCGCGAGTCGCAGCCCCAGTCCGGGCCCTGGGAGAAGACGCTCTACGTCGAGGAGGGCTCGCTCTCGGTCGACCTGACCGGCACCGGGACGAGCCTGCTCGCCGGGCCGGGCGACGTCGTCTTCCTGCCGCCGGCGACCGGGCACAGCCTGCAGGCGATCGGCGACGACGGTGCCGCCGCGCTCCTCGCGGAGGCGCTCTGATGGAGCACCGCTCGCGCAGCTGACGCGGGTCAAGGCGACGAGCGGGCCCGCGCGGGCGCCGTCTGCCTCGTCCCGACCGGCTCGCTCGAGCAGCACGGCGAGCGCCTGCCGGTCTTCACCGACTCGCTCCTCGCCGAGCACGTCTGCCTCGTCGCGGCGCGCGCCGCGCGGACGGACGTGCTCGTGACGCCGCCGCTCTGGACGGGGTTCAGCCCGCGCCACCTCCGCTTCGGCGCCACGGTGACGCTCGGAGGCGCCACCTTCGCCGCGCTCGTCCGGGAGACGGTGGACCGCTGCCCACGTCGTGCGGGCGCGTTGATCGTCGTGAACGGGCACGGCGGCGACCGCGGGCCGCTGATCACGCTCGGCGTCGAGGAAGGGGTCGAGGCGCTGAGCTCTGGGAGCTCGTCGCCGGCGACCAGCTGCTCGAGCTGTTCCCGTTCGACCTCGGCTCGGTCGGCCATGCCGGCGAGTTCGAACGTCGGTCATGCTCGAGGCGTTCGCCGACCGGTCGGCGACCCGGGCTCGAGCACGAGTCGATCGCGGGTCGAGAACGCCGCCTTCCTCGTGCCCGACATGGGCGCGAGCGGCGTCCTCGGCGATCCGCGCGCCGGAACGGCCGAAGCCGGTCGCGCGGTGCTGGACGAGGTCGTCGCGGCGCTCGTCGTCCTGCTGGACGGCGACGCCCCGGACGGCGACGCCGAGGACGACGAGCCCGCTCGACGACGCACTGCCGACGAGACGGAAAGAGACCGCATGACGACCTTCCGTGCCGGCGCGCTCGCTTTCCCTGGAGCCGCCGCTCGGCCTGCCGATGATCGGCTTCATCCGCCAGCGCTTCGGGGCGCTCGGCTACGGCCTGCCGCTCGAGGTCGGTGCGATCGCGCTCGAGCGCGGCGACGCGCGCGTGATCCTCTGCGGCGTCGACATCGTCGGCATCGACGCCCCGGAGATCGCGCCGCTGCTCGACCGCGTCGCCGCCGCGACCGGGGCCGCGCCGGAAGGATCCTGCTCAACTGGAGCCACACGCACCTCGCCCCGACCGGCGGCCGGCTCCACGGCGCGATCTTCGGCGAGCTCGACGAGGACGCGCAGTTCGCCGTCGACGCGTTCGCGCGCGTGATCCAGGACAAGATCGTCTCGGCGGCGCAGCTCGCCGTCGAGCAGCTCGAGCCCGCCGCCCGTCGTCTGGGGCCGGCGACCGCCGACGTCGCCGTCAACCGGCGCGAGCGCACCGGCGCGACGGCTTCGAACGGCGGCACGATCCTCGGCTGGAACCCCGACGAGCTCGTCGACACCCAGGTGACGACCCTGCAGGCGCGCCGCCCCGACGAGTCTGCGATCGCGACGCTCGTCGGTTACGGGTGCCAACCCGTCACCACCGGCTACGACATGTACGTCTACTCGGCCGACTTCCCGGGGCCGTTGCGCCGCGTCGTCCGCGCGGCGACCGGCGGCGACTGCGTCTTCTTCCAGGGCGCCGCCGGCAACGTCCTGCCGCGGTTCGCGTTCACCGACGACGAGACGGAGGCAGAGCGGATGGGGACGAGGATCGCGGTCGCGGCGCTCGAGTCGGTCGCCGACCGGCTCGCGACGCCGGTCGAGCTCGTCCGGCTCGACGAGGGGTCGGTGACGCCGATCTCCAAGTACCGCCGTGCGCCGGGTCGACGTCGAGGCGCCCGAGCTCGCCGCGGTCGCGGAGACGGTGACGATCCCGCTGATGCCGCATCCGTCGCTCGAGGAGGTCTCGGAGCTGCGCAAGGAGTACGAGCGCAACCTCGAGGAGGCCCGCGCGACCGGCGACGTCGGCAAGGTGAAGGTCGCCTACTACCACGCGAAGTGGGCGCGCCAGATCGAGGAGCAGCTCCGCACGGGACGGCGCCGACGTCGGTCGAGGGACCAGTTCACGCCGTCCGCATCGGCGACGGCGTGATCGTCACCCGGCCGGGGGAGCCTTCAGCGAGTACGGGATCGCGGTGAAGGAGCGCTCACCCGGGCTTGCCGACGCTCTACGCGGGCTACACGAACGAGATCCTCGGCTACCTGCCGACCGCCAACGAGTACCGGTTCGGCGGCTACGAGGCGGGCTACGGCTACAAGACGTCGGTCTGCCCTCGCTCTTCGACCCGAGCGTCGAGGAGATCATCGTCAGCGCCGGCGTCCGGCTGGCCGAGCGCCTGTTCCCGACGCGGAGCCCTGGGACGGAGTCGCAGGGCTGGACGGCCCGCGGCGACCTGCCGGAGCTCGAGACGCCGGCGCTTCGTCCACCCGTCGCAGAGCCGGACGGAGGTGCGAGACATGAGCCGCGCGCGCCTCGGTGTGATCGGCGCCGGCTTCTGGGCGTCGTACAACTACCTGCCGTACTTCCGCGACGATCCCGGAGTCGACATCGTCGTTGTGTCCTGTTGCTCGACCGGTACCGTATTGCTGGGTTCGTCTCACGGGGGGCGAGCACGTTGGTCATGGGGTCACCATCCAGTGCTGTCGAAACGTGCAGGTACACGTCGATCGTCGGCTCGACGACCTGACGCGACATCCGCCGTTCGGCGGAGCTTCGGCCGAGGCGCGCCGCTCAGTGGGCGGCGTTGTCCCGCGGGTGACCTCGCACTCAGCTGAAACCGCGAGCCATGCCCAACTTGGTGAAGATGTGCGAGAGGTGGGTCTGCACCGTGCGATGCGAGACGTAGAGCTGATCGCCGATCTGCGGGTTGGAAAGTCCGTCGGCGGCCAGCCGGGCAACGGTGTGCTCCGTGGGAGTGAGGCTCGCCCACCCGTGGCGCGCCTTGGCACGTGGCCCGCGTTGGCGACGCGAACGCCGGCGGCTCGAACGCGGCCTCCACACCGAGCAGGTCGCGAGCCGTGTCGAGTTGCTCGAATCGATGTGCTGCGTTGTCGAGAAGGCGCGCGCCCGTCTGCCTGGTGTCCACCGCGGCAGTGGCGACGCCGATGTCCTCGATCGTCAACGCGGTATCGAGCACCCACGGCCCGCGAGCGAACGCGTCGGCGGCGGCCTCGAGCGCGTCGATGTCGTGGTCGGTCAAACCGCGGCAGCGCAGCGCCACCGCGCCGAGCGAGGGCACGTCGTTGCGTGCCGCGACGTCGGCGACGGCGGCGCACACCTCCTGCGCTCGGTCAGCGTCCCCGACGGCGAGCGCGAGGCGCACGAGGTCGGCGCCGATGATCGGGTACTCGTGCAGCAGGCGCCCGCACGGCAATCGTCCCAGCACCGGGCGAGCGCCACGAAGGCGGCGTCTCTGTCCCCCTGCGCTTCGAGCACGAGTGCCAGCGCCCACCGCGCCCATTGCCCGCGGAACATGCCGCCACCGGCCGCATCGAGATCGGCCACGGCACACGTGGCAGCGTCGTGCACGCCACGGAGGTCGTTGCGGTGCAAGCAGATCAGAGCGACGACCGCCCGACTGATGATGGCGCCCTGCCGCTCGCCGGTCTCGCCGGCCAACTCGAAGCTGGCCTCGAAGGCCACGTTCGCATCGTCCCAGTCACCGGTGATGAACGACTGCAGACCACCGAGCGTCTGGTGGCTGGCAAGTGGCCAGCGCACGCCGAACTCCTCGCAGGCGCGCCGCCGAGGTCGAGCGACCGCCGCGCCTCGTCGACCTCGTCGAGGTCGATGAGCACGTGGCCGCGACTGAGGTACAGCGGGTAGCGGTGGCCCGCACGCCCGGGGCTTGCGTCGGCCAACCGGATCGCCTCGTCCACCGCTTCGAGCGCCCCACGCAGGTCCGTAACGACCTGGCAGATACAGGCGCGGACGTTGATCGCCACGCTGACGGCGACCGAATTGCCGGCCGCCAGCGCAGCCGTGCGGGCTCGGTCGGCGAGGGCTGCCGCACCCTCGAGGTCGCCGACGAACAGGCTCGCCAGTCCCGCCCACGCGTCGGCGTCGGCGGCGTCGGCCGCCGGCAGGTACCCGCCGCTGCCGGCTTGGCGCAGCTCTTCGAGCGCGGCGTAGGGCTGACCCGCCGCAAGCAGCGCGTGTCCGAGACACACTCGGGCCGAGGCTCGGACGGCGGCGTCGTGGCCGATGTCGAGCAACGCCCGACAACCGTCGACCGCATCGACGCCCTGCCCCGCGAACATCTGACAGGTGGCCACTTCGAGGCGCATCTGGTCGCGCCTCGGGTCGGTCGGGTCGGTCAGTTCGAGGGCGCGCTGCAAGAGCGCGACCGACACCTCGGGCGAGCGATCGGTAGCTGCCCGACCGGCAGTCGTCAGCCAACGGATCGCCTCCGCGTCGCCCTGAGTCGCACCGCGGCTGAGCTGCTCGGCGATCTGCTGCAGCGGCGCGCCGGCGCCGGCCAAACGCTGGCCTGCCTCGCGGTGTAGCCCACGCCGCACACTGATCGGCATGTCGTCGTAGACCGCGTCGCGGATCAGGTCGTGACGGAAGCGGAGTCGGTCGCCGTCCTCTTCGAGCACCCGCGCCGACAGCGTTTCGGCGACGGGCGAAGCGAGATCGATCGCCGACTCCGCGGTGGTCACCGACAGGTCGGCGAGGGTGAATCCCGATCCCAGGATCGAGGCCGCCCGAAGCGCGCCCAGTGCGGCATCGGACAGGAACCCGAGGCGCCGCAGGATCGTCAGCCGCAGGATCGGTGACAGGCCGGACTCACTGATCTCGGCCCGTCCGTCGACGATCTGCATCGCCTTGTCCTCATCGAAGGCGCCGAGCAACTCGGTGATGAACAACGGGTTGCCGGCGGCCTTCTCCACCGCCTGCATCAGGTTCGGCCCTGGCGCCGCCGCGAGCCAATCGTTCACCAGTGCCTGCACGCCGTCGAGATCGAGACCACGAACGTCGACGCGGTGCGCTCCGGCATCGATGAACATCGACATGACGCGTGCCAATTCGGGGCTTCGGGGAACGGGGCGAGCGCAGGCGACCAGCGCCACCGGCAACGAGGCGACGCGGCGAACCAGCGTGGCGAGCGTCAGCAGGCTGGATGGATCCGCCCACTGCAGATCGTCGACACCGAGCAGCGTCGGTTCCGACAACGCCGATTGTTCGATCAGGTCGACCATCTCGTCGATCACCCGGAACTGCAGCCCCGGATCGCTGCTCACCGTGACCGGGGCATGGCTGCGATCTTCGCTGGTCAACAGGGCGGCGATGTGGGCGCGGCGCGGATCGGTCGAAGACGCCGCGCAGGAGAGCAGTCGGACCATCAGCCCGAACGGCCGGCTCGCCTCCAGTTCCTCGCCGCGGCCGACGAACACGCCGATCCGGCGACGGCGGGCCTCGTCCTCGGCGTGGGCCAGCAGTCGGCTCTTGCCCACCCCGGCCTCGCCCTCGAGGACGACGACGGACGGTCGATGAGCCACGACGTCGTCCAGCGCGCTGCCGAGGACGTCGACTTCGTTGCTCCGGCCGAACAGCCGCATCGCTGGTTCACCCTATCCAGCGGTTCCGAGTGACTCTCGGGCGCGACCGTGGTCACCCACCGGCGGGCGGGGCGGTGTTGGTGCCGGCGACGACCTCGGCCAGCGCCCGCAACAGCCCGAGCCATCCGACGAACGGGACCTCGTCGGCGTCCGATGTCCTCGCCGCATCGGGGTCGGCGACGGCGCGAACGACGCCGCACGGCGGTTCCACGCCGTCCAGGACGATGCGCAGCTCCATGGTCCGATGGTGAGGGCGCCGGTCGCCGCTGATATCCGCCGACCTGCGGATGTTCCTCATCTCGTGGGTGACCACGATCGAACCATGACATCGACCAATGCGAAGGCGCCACGGATCACGACGTATGCCCAACTGCCCATCGGGTGGGACGGCTCCCCAGTGCGGGCGATGCGCCTGCTCGTCACCGGCGGGACGGGTGTCCTCGGCCGAGCCTTCCTGCCGATGGTGGCGGCGGCGGGCCACCAGGCCGTTGCCCCGACGAAGGACGAGCTCGACCTGTTCGACCCGGACGCGGTGACGCGGGCGATGCGCGGCGTCGAGGCCGTCGTCCACCTGGCCACGCGCATCCTGCCCCTCGACCAGGTCGCTCATCCCGAGGCTTGGCACGAGAACGACCGGTTGCGGATCGAGGCGTCGAGGATCCTGGTGGATGCCGCGCTCCGGGTCGGGGCCGCGGTGTACGTCCAGCCGACCGTGACGTTCGTCTACCCGGCGACCGGCCCGGTGGACGAGGACTCGCCCACGTCGGGGGAGGGAACCCTCCACTCGTCGATCGTCGCCGAGCAGGAGACGGAGCGGTTCGCACGCGACGGCGGTCGCGGCGTCGTGCTGAGGCTGGGCCTGCTCGATGGTCCCGGTACGGGGAACGACGCACCCAACACGATGTTCGGCGCGACGTTGCACACGGCCGACGCCGGTCGCGCCCTGCTCGCCGCGCTGACCCTCGGCAGCGGCACCTACAACGTCTGCCGCGACGACGAGCGGGTGTCGAACCGTCGCTTCTCCGACGCTGCCGGCTGGCATCCGCAGGAGTAACCGCCCCCGCACTCGCCGGCGGCGGTCCCGACGTGCCCACCGCGGCCCTCGAACACGAGCACAACCCCACCAACCACAAGGAGAGAACCATGAATGTGCTGATTGCAGGAGCCACCGGCGTCATCGGACGCCAGCTCGTCCCGATGCTGATCGACGCGGGTGACGATGTCACTGTCCTGGCCCGCGCCGACCGCTCGGAGGCGCCGCCGGGTGTCCGGTCGGTGCATGCGGGGGCTTTCGATCGCGAGGCGGTCAGCGCCGCGGTGCGCCACGTCGATCCGGAGGCCATCGTCGACCTGCGCACGGCGATCCCGCGCCAGCTCGATCCGCGCCGCTTCGAGGAGCAGATGGCGCTCACCAACCGCCTGCGCGCCGAGGCGACCTCGATCCTGACGCACGCGTGCGACCCCCGGACTCGGTTCATCTCGCAGGGACTCGCCTTCGCCTACCGGCCCAACGGCGCGACACCCGCCAAGGAGAACGATGTCCTGTGGACCGACGGCCCGCGGCCGTTTCGGCCATCGGTGCGTGCGCTGGGAGAGTTGGAGCGCCTGACCGCCGAGGTCGGGGGCCTGACGCTGCGCTTCGGTCACCTGTACGGGCCGGGCACCTCCTTCGCCCACGACGGTGCGTTCATCCAGCAGCTGATGTCGCGGCGGGCGCCGATCGTCGGTCACGGCGACAGCGTCTTTTCCTTCACCCACACGGCCGACGCGGCGAGCGCCGTGGTCGTGGCGCTCCACCGTTCTGTCCGCGGCGTGCTCAACGTCGTCGACGACCATCCGACGCCCGTGCGCGAGTGGCTGCCCGAGCTCGCTCGTCTCGTCGGCGCACCGCCGCCACGTCGGGTGCCGGTCGCCCTCGCCCGGCTCGCGGCCGGGTCGTGGGGTGTCGCCTACATGAACCGGCTCCGGGGCGCCGACAATCGGCGGGCCCGTCAGGTCCTCGACTGGAGGCCCCGTTTCTCGAGCTGGCGAGACGGATTCACGAGCGACCTGTCGGAGACGCCCCAGCCCGCGACGGCGTCGGCCTGATGGATGGTTGAGCGTTCGAGAACTCACGAAGTGTGAGTCACGCGTGCGGATTTCCGGGTCTTGTGCTGGATCCGTGGGTGGAACGACGGGTCCGGTTGGCGCGACGACCGGTCGGGTGGCTCTGGAAGTGCCACCGACCGGGCGTCGCGCCGGCGGCAACCCCGTATCTGGGCGCGAATCGTCGCAACGAGCTTCTGGGCGCGGACAGTCCCGGAATGCGAGACGATGCGCGCCCAGATCGCACTGTGGGACGCATCGCGCCCAGATTGCGTCAGGCGCGGGCTGGCGGTGAGCGATGTGCGCACCTGCGGCGCGGATCGCTCATCTCGAGGCGGAACCTGCCGATTGGCCGATCTGGTCACCCAGGTTCTCGATATCGAGAATGCGGGTGACCAGATCGCCGTTTGAGATACCGACGCCCGTGGCGGGCGGCCGTGAGGGATGGAAGTCCGTTCCGGCCGGCGGTCGCGTTTCACCAGCTCACCGAGTTGCGCCCGCCTACTTCCCTTACAGACGCACAGTGACCAGATGGCGGCGGCCGCGGCCGAACCCGTCGACATGGGCCGATCATCGTCCGCTTCAGGGCAAACAGCCGTGACGTCGCCGCGCCAGGACCCGTAGTTCGACCCACGGATAGGTCACAAGCGCCGGATTTCCGTACGCGTGACTCACACTTCGCCGTTTCTCCGTCAGCAGATGCGGGGGAGGGGGTCGCCGACCAGCATGTCGACGATGCGGGTGCCGCCGAACGCGGTGACGAGCACGACGATCCCGGGCGGCTCGGCGTGGATCTCGCCGATCCGCGTGGCGTCGTGGCCGAACGGGCTGGCTCGCATCGCGGCCAGCGCGGCGTCGGCTTCGTCGGCGGCGACGACGGCGACGAACTTGCCCTCGTTGGCCACGTACAGCGGGTCGATGCCGAGCAGCTCGCACGCCGCCCGCACCGGCGGTCGCACCGGCAGGGACTCCTCGTCGATCACGACCGTGACCTCGGCATCACGGGCGAGCTCGTTGCACACCGTGCCGACGCCGCCTCGGGTGGCGTCGCGCAGCCAGCGGGTGGCGGGGGCGGCGTCGAGCAGGTCGCTCACCATCGCCGCGAGCGGCGCGGTGTCGGACACGATGTCGGCCTCGAGGGCGAGGTCGCCGCGGGCGAGCATCACGGCCATGCCGTGGTCGGCGATCGTGCCGGACACCAGCACCGCGTCGCCCGGCCGCACCCGCGCCGCCGAGAGCGCCACCGGCAGGGACCAGCCCGACTCCCGACGTGGTGATGTACATGCCGTCGGCCTTGCCCCGGTCGACCACCTTGGTGTCGCCGGTGACGACGCCGACGCCGGCGGCGGCCGCGGCCTCGGCCATGTCGGCGACGATCTCGCGCAGGGTGTCGATCGGGAACCCCTCTTCGAGCACGAAGGCGGCCGACAGCCCGATCGGCCGGGCGCCCATCATGGCGAGGTCGTTGACGGTGCCGTGCACGGCCAGGTGACCGACCGACCCGCCGGGGAAGCGCAGCGGCTGCACCACGAACGAGTCGGTGGTGAACGCCAGCGCCGGTCGCCGGGCAGGGCGAGCACGGCGGCGTCGGTCTGGGTCGCGCCGTCGTCGGCGGCGAAGGCGGGAGAACACCGAGTCGAGCAGGGCCGCCGACGCCTTGCCGCCGGCGCCGTGGGCCAGCGTCACCACCTCGTCGAGCAGGCGCGGGTGGCGGCGCCGGAAGGCCTCGATGCGATCGAAGACGGCGGCCTCGGCCACGGTCAACCGCCGCTCGCCGAGCAGCGCTCTGGACCATCGACCACAGCTCGAACATCAGCGCGACCTGCGTCTCCTGGATGCGGTGCACGCTCTCCGAGGCGCACGACCAGGCAGTGGTCGATGTCGTCGCTCGCGGCCATCGCCCCGCCGTCGTAGCCGCACGAGGCGACCGTCAGCAGCCCGCGGCGCCGCGCCTCCTCGAACGCCCGGATGACGTTCACCGAGCCGCCGCTCGTCGAGAAGCCGATCGCCATGTCGCCGGGGCGGGCGTGGGCGATCAGCTGGCGGGAGAACACGAGCTCGAAGCCGACGTCGTTGGCGAGCGCGGTCAGCACGGCCTGGTCCTCGACGAGCGACCGGGCGGGCAGGGCGCGGCCGCTGCGGCGGACGTCGGAACAGATCGGCGGTGGCCTCGGCGTCGGTGGCGCTGCCGCCGTTGCCGAACGTGAACAGCCGCCCGCCGGCGTCGAAGCGTTCGGCCATCGCCGCGGCGGCGGCGACGAGCGCGTCGTGCCAACGGTCGCAGCGTCGTCGTCGCGCAGCGTGACGCTCTCGGCCATCTTGGCTCCGCCGCCGAGCGCTCGAGGTCGGCGAGCAGCGCGGACGGGTCGTGCTCGGCGGCAGCGATCGCCGGGGCGTCGATGAACGGGTACAGGAAGTCGGTGGCCTCACCCATCGGCCGGGCCCGACTCGATCGTGGTGAGCGCCACGCCGGCGTGCACGAGCACCAGGTCGCCGGGGCGCACCGGCGCCAGCAGGCTGACGTCGACGGTTCGCACCCGGCCCCCGGCCACGACGTCGGCGGCACCGTCGTCGCCCACGGTCCGACCTCGCCGATGTCGCCCTCGTCGGAACAGGTGACGCAGTGGCCGTCGGCGTCGAAGGTTGCGCAGGCGTCGATCGGTGCGTCGAGCAGCGCAGGGTGTTCGAAGACGACGTGGGTCAGCTCCCACAGCAGGTGGTACAGCACGACGACGTCGCCGGATCGTGCGCCGCCGCCACCGGGTCGACGTCGTCGATCCACACCACGTGGTCGGCCGTGCCCGCCGGTGGGCGCCGGCCGGCGCCGAGCCACAGGCTGGTGAGACCCCACGGCTCGGCGCGGCGCAGCACCGCCGACAGCAGGTCGTCGATCGTCGCCGATCGCTGGCGACGACGTCGCCGGGGCGAGCGAGCAGACGCAGCTCGCCGACCGGGTCGTCGTCGACGAAGACCGCCGGCAGCGCGCGCTTGCCGACGATCACCGGGTGCACGAACTCGACGGCGACGTGGCGGCCGTGCGCCGGCCACCGGGGGGCGACGCACCACATCGTGGCGCCGCGGCCGAAGCGCGCGGGCGAGGCCGAGCGCCGCCGGCGGCGAGGTCGGCGCGCCACGGCGCGGTCGGTCAGCGGGGTCACGCCCGCGAGCCCGCCGCCATGTGGGCGGCGACGGCCACCTGGCCGAGCGCCAGGCCGCCGTCGTTCGGCGGCACGACGCGATGGGTGAGCACGGTCGAAGCCCCGCGCCACCAACTCGTGGCGGGCGAGGCGCAGCAGCAGCACGTTCTGGAACACGCCACCGCTCAGCGCGACCCGGTCGAGCCCGTGGTCGCGGCACGCCGACTCCGCGGCGTCGGCGATCGCCCGGGCCACGGCGAGGTGGAAGCCGGCCGCGATGGCGCCCGGCGATCGGCCGGCGCGCACGTCGTCGACCATCGCCCGAACGAGCGGTGCCGGCGTCGATGCTCGTCGCCGGCGGACGCGAACCGGTACGTCCGGGCGTCGGTCGACGTCCGGTGCGGCGGCGGTCTCCAGCTCGATCGCCGCCTGCGCCTCGTACGACACGACGTGGCGCAGACCGAGCAGCGAGCTGACGGCGTCGAACAGCCGGCCCATGCTCGACGTCGGGACGCACCCGCACGCCGCGCTCGAGCTGGCGCCGCACGACGGCGCGCTCCTCGCCGCGCGTGGCGGCCACCGGCGCGAGGTCGTCGCTCCATTCGATGCCGGCCGCCCACAGGTGGGCGAGCGCGGCGCGATGCCGGCTTGCGGATCGTGGCGTCGCCGCCCGGCAGCGGCACGTAGCGGAGGTGGGCGACGCGCTCGAACGCGTCGTAGCTCGACGATGCAGCACCTCGCCGCCCCAGATCGCGCCGTCGGTGCCGTAGCCGGTGCCGTCGAAGGCGAAGCCGATCACCGCGTCATCGGCCGGCCACGCCGTGCTCGGCCATCACCGCGGCGATGTGGGCGTGGTGGTGCTGGACGAGCGCACGTCGAGGTCACCGCCGCCGTGGCGCTCGGCCCAGCCGTGGGTCTGGTAGCCGGGGTGGGCGTCGGCGGCGAGCAGCCGCGGGGTCGACGCCGTACACGTCGGAGAACTGGCGGATCGAGCGCTCGAAGGCGTGCAGCGTCTCGAGGCTGCCCATGTCGCCGATGTGCTGGCTCATCCACGCGTCGCGCCCGGACGCGAGGCAGAACGTGTTCTTCAGCTCACCGCCGACGGCGAGCACGGCGGGGGCGTCGAACGGCAGCGTCACCGGCAGCGGCGCGTAGCCGCGGGACCGCCGGATCGGCAGCTCGGCGCCGTCGACGACGCGCACGACCGAGTCGTCGCACGGCACGTGGATGGGCCGGTCGTGGAGCAGCCAGGCGTCGGCGATGGCCCCGAGTCGACGACGGGCATCGTCGTCGTCGTAGCAGATCGGCTCGTCGCTGAGGTTGCCGCTCGTCATCACGAGCACCGCGGGGGCGGTGGCGTCGTGGCCCGGCACCGGCCGCATCAGCAGGTGGTGGACCGGCGTGTAGGGCAGCATCACCCCGACGAACGGGTTGCCCGGCGCCACGGCCGCGACCAACGGGGTCCCGGGCCGGGTGCGCAGCAGGACGATCGGGCGCTGCCGGACTGGTGAGCAGCTGCGCCTCGTCGCGGCCGAGGTGGGCAAGCACGCTGGCGACGCCGAGGTCGCGCGCCATCACCGCGAACGGCTTGTCGGGACGGTGCTTGCGACGCCGCAGCTCGCCGACCGCGGCGTCCGACCGGGCGTCGCAGGCGAGGTGGTAGCCGCCGATCCCCTTGATCGCCACGATCGCGCCGTCGGCGAGTGCCCGCTGGGCGGCGGCGATCGCCGCGTCGTCCCCGTCGACCACCCGCCCGTCGCGCTCGAACCACAGGCGCGGACCGCAGGTCGCGCACGCCACCGGCTGGGCGTGGAACCGGCGGTCGGCCGGGTCGTGGTACTGGGCCGCGCACATCGGGCACAGCGCGAACCCCTCCATCGTCGTGTTCGGACGGTCGTAGGGCAGCGTGCGGGTGATCGTGAAGCGCGGGCCGCAGTTGGTGCAGTTGATGAACGGGTAGCGATAGCGGGCGTCGGCGGGGTCGAACAGCTCGCCGAGGCAGTCGTCGCACACGGCGACGTCGGGCGGGAGGATCGTGCGCGGCGCCCCGCCGTGGCTCTCGACGATCCGGAAGTCGCGATCGCCGCGCCGGGGTACGCAGCGCAGCTCGATCGATGTGATGCGGGCGAGCGGCGGGGCGTCGGTGGGGAGGCGCTCGACGAACGCGTCGACGGCCGCGGCGGGTCCCTCGACCTCGACGAACACGCCTTCGGCGTCGTTGCCGACGTGGCCGCCGAGCGCCAGCTCTGCGGCGAGCCGGTGCACGAACGGCCGGAAGCCGACCCCCTGCACCACGCCGCGCACCCGGACGTGGCGGCGAACGAGCGGCGCAGCGGCGATGACCGGGTCGGCGCGGCTCACGAAGCGTCAGTCCCGGCGGCCGAGGGCGACCGCCGCCTCGCGGTGGAGACGGCCGAAGTTGTAGTACGCCGCGCAGGCGCCTTCGGACGACACCATGCATGTGCCGATCGGCGTCTCGGGTGTGCACGCCGTGCCGAACACCTTGCACTCCCACGGCTTGATGACCCCCTTCAGCACCTCGCCGCACTGGCACGCCTTCGGGTCGGCGACGCGCACGCCGGGCACGTCGAACAGCAGCTCGGCGTCGTAGGCGGCGAACTCGTCGCGCAGCTTGAGCGCGCTCTGGGAGATGAACCCCAGCCCGCGCCACTCGAAGTGCGGCCGCAGCTCGAACACCTCGGCCAGCAGGGCCAGCGCCCGCGGGTTGCCCTCGTCGCGCACGACGCGGGTGTACTGGTTCTCCACCTCGCAGCGCCCCTCGCGGATCTGCGCGAGCAGCATCGCCATGGCCTGGAGGATGTCGAGCGGTTCGAATCCGGCGGTGACCAGCGGCTTGCCGAACTGCGTCGGTCACGAAGCGGTACGGGCGCTGGCCGACCACGGTCGACACGTGACCCGGCCCGAGGAACCCGTCGAGGCGCAGGTCGGGCGACTCGAGGATGGCGCTTGATCGGCGGGACGATCGTCACGTGGTTGGAGAACACGCTGAAGTTGTCGATGCCTCGGTCGCGCGCGTGGAGCAGGGTGATCGCCGTCGACGGCGCCGTCGTCTCGAACCCGACGGCGAAGAACACGACCTGGCGATCGGGGTGCTCGACGGCGATCCGCAGGGCGTCGAGCGGCGAGTACACGAAGCGCACGTCGGCGCCCTCGGCCTTGGCCTGCAGCAGGTTCTTGCTGCCGCCGGGGACGCGCATCATGTCGCCGAACGAGGTGAAGATCGTGCCCGGCGTGGACGCCAGTGCGATGGCGTCGTCGACGCGACCCATCGGGATCACGCACACCGGGCAGCCCGGCCCGTGCACCAGCTCGACGTTGTCGGGGAGCAGGTGCTCGATGCCGTGGCGGTAGATCGTGTGGGTGTGCCCGCCGCACACCTCCATCAGCTTGAAGTGGTCGTCACCGGCGAGCTCGGTGATGCGGGCGACAAGGGCGCGCGCGGCGGCCGGGTCGCGGTACTCGTCGACGAAGCGCACGGTCGCGGCTCAGTCCCCGTTGCGGTCCGTCGATCGACGGGTCCTCGAAGAGCCGGCCGTCACGCCGAACGTCGCTCCCACGTCAGCCTCCCCCTGGCTCGCTGGCGATCCGCGACGACCAGAACGCGGCCAACTCGTCGTCGAACGCCTGGCCCATCAGCTGCAACGAGGCGAGTGCGGTGGCCGCCTCGTCCTCGTCGATCTTCGACATGGCGAAGCCGACGTGGATCAGCACCCAGTCGCCGGGCTGGAGGGCCTCGTCCTCGAGCAGACCGATGTTGATGATCCGGCTGACGCCGGACACGTCGGCGCGTGCGAGGTGCTCGTGCTCGTCGAGCAGCTCGACGACCTGTCCCGGGATGCCGAGGCACATCGGTCAGCCCTCCTCTCTGGTGGCGACGATGTCGACGCGCACGTCGACCCGCGGCTCGACCTTCAGCATCAGGATCCGCGGCGGTTCCATCCCGAAGTCACGGATGTCGAACTGCGACCGCCCGGCGAGGCGCAGCGTACGGTCGTCGACGACTTCGATCGTCATCTCGTCCTCCACCTGGCGGGCGATGCCGCGGAACGTGAGCTCGCCCGACACCAGGTAGCCGCCGTCGTCGGCGGTGCGGATGTCGGTGAGCACGCCGTCGATGGTCGGGTAGCGGCGGGCGTCGATGCGCTTCTGCAACTCCCGGTCCTCGAGCTTGTTGCCCGACGACAGGCGTCCTACCGGCAGCGACAGCCGTCCCGCCGGGCTGGCGCCGACGTCGACCACGCCGTCGCCGGTCTCGAGGTCGAGGTGACCCTCGAGGCCGTCGGTGGTCGACGTGATCGGGTGCAGGCTCGAGCGGGCATCGATCCAGACGCGGGACCGCTTCGGCTCGATGCGGTAGCGCGGCACGGAGCTATGCCGCCCGCTGATCGCACCGCGCCGTCACGGATTACATCTCCCGGATCTTGAGGTAGCGGGCGATGTCGGGCATCGACTGCACCACCACCCCGATCACCAACGCCAGGGCCAAGGGCAGCACAAGGTTGCGGATCATGACTGGTCTCCTCTCAGACCGTGCGGGCGGTCCCGATGGACAGGATGTCACCCACGACGTCGTGGCACGTCGCCGCCCCGGCTGCCACCGCCGCGGCGACGGGCGGCGACAGCCCGATCCCCTCGGCGAGGTCGGCCGGTTGGCACCCGACGATGCGCACGGTGCCGACGGCGCCGCCGAGTCCGGCGAGCAGCCCGAGCACGACGTCCGGGTTCATGCGGTGGGCGTCGAACAGCGGATGGTCGTCGCCCGCCATTGCTGGATCGGGTAGTTCCGGGGCGATCACGGCGACGGTGCCCGGCGCCTCCCCGAGGTCGACGGCGTCGACGAGGACGACGCCCTGGTAGCCCTCGAGCAGCTCGTAGGCGAGGTGGACCCCGCGGATCCCGAAGTCGGTGACCCGGACGCCGGCCGGGCAGCTCCTCGCCGGCGAGGCGGCGGGCCACCTCGGGACCCCAGCCGTCGTCGCCGAGGAAGATGTTGCCGATGCCGGCCACCAGCACGCGCCGTGCCTGGTTCATCGGTCGTCGATCGCGATCTCGTCGGGATGGAAGAACAGCATCCGCCGTTGCCACGCCAGCGCCTCGCTCGCCGGGTCGTCGTCGATCGTGACGCCCACCAGCACCTCGCCGTCGACGTCGCGGAACACCCCGCCGACGGTGGCCGCCGGCCGGCGAAGAACATGTCGTGGGCGTCGGCCCGTCGCAGCGGGTGCAGCGTCACCGTGCTGCCGGCCGTGACGGCCACCCCGGCGACGCGCAGCGTGTCGGTGAACGGGTCGAACTGCTCGTCGACGTCCGGATCCCACCACGGCGCGTCGTCGGCGGGTGGTGCCGCGTCGGTGGGGCGCAGGGTGCGGATGGCACCGTGCAGCCGCGACCACAGCTCGGGCGGCATGTCGTCGCAGCGGTCGACGATCGCCGCCGCACGGGGATCGGTGCGTCGCGCCTGCGCCTTCTCGTCGTCGGTGAGCGTGAGCACGCGCAGGGCGAGGATCTCGTCGATCTCGGTGGCGTCGAACATGTCGCCGGGGCTCTCGGGCGCCACCTCCGGGTGGTCGTAGAGGATGATCGGTGCGGCGAGCATCATGTCGTCGCGGCCGGCCGACCCGACCAGCACGGGGAACAGTCCCTCGTTGGTGCACCCCGCCACCGCGACCGCCGCGCTGGCGGGCGGGTCGATCGACGACAGGAAGCGGCCGTCGTCGACCGCCAGCAACAGGTGGGCGCCGACGAGGGAGTGGCGCACGGCCTCCTCGCGCCCGGCGGCGGACGGCTCCCACGCGACCTCGTTCGTCACGGTGATCGCCACGGCGAGCAGCGTCCTGTCGTCGCCGGCCGGCCGCACCGTCACGGCGACGGTGCCGTCGATCACCCGGCGCTCGGCGTCACGACTACAGATATTAGGGAATTGGGAATTAAGAATTAGGAATTAAGAATTGGGAATGGAGAATTCGAAATTCTCAATTCCTAATTCCTAATTCCTAATTCCTAATTCGAGCGAAGCGAGTCCGGTCTATTCAGAGAACTCGCGAGCGAGCTCGACCCATTCACCATGCGGCGCCAGCTGCTGGTAACTCCGCCAGTGCGGCCGCGCTTCCTGTGACAGCCCCATCTTTTCCAGCGTGACCGCCAGATAGAAGTGCGTGTCGGGATAGAACGCATTCAGCCGCAGCGCTTCCTCGTAACAGCTGCGCGCCTCGCTGAACCGCCCGAGATCGTGGTAGATGTTCCCCAGGTTGAAGTGCGCCTCGAAGAAGTCCGACTCGAGGCCAATCGCCCGCTCGTAGAGCGCCTGCGCTTCCACCAGCTCGTCGCGGCTGTAGTGAATATTCGCGAGGTTGATGAGCGCCGCCACGAGATAGGGATCGAGCTCGAGCGCCGTCCGGTACGCGGCGGCGGCCTGCTCCCGCTTGGCCTCGTCACCATCGTCCAGCGCGGAACCGGCGCGGAAATACTCTTCGGCAAGCCCGGCGTCGCGAGGCCGCGCCGCATTGTCAGGCGGCAGCGCCGTCCGCTCCGGCTTGCGCTGCAAGGTGAGAATTTTCGCCGGCGCGGCATCGAGCCGGAAGTCGAAGGCCAGCTGGCCCTCGCGCGACGCGAGCAGCGCGCGAACCGCGCTTTGAAATGACGCGCCCTGCCCCATCTCGTCGTTGGCCTGCTTGATGGCCGCGACATCCGCGAACGCAAAGAACGTGTCGGCGTTGGTGCGCAGCACCGGCTTGATGAGGCCGCACTTGACCAGGTACCGCAGGTGGTCCTCGCGCAGCAGGCGGTAGCGCGCGAGCAGGTCGCGCATCGCAGAATACTGGCGCTTCAGTTCTTCAGGAGACGGCACGCCGGCGATGCGGCAGAACTGATCTTCGGAAATGACGGCGATGCTGGCCGCCGCCTGATTATTGAGCTCCTCGGCGCGGCGCAGCTTCTGGCTTTTCTCGGCAGACGGACCGAATCCTTCGGCGCCGATGACGAGCATCGTCGTCTTGACGGTCACGTCGTCGGCGAACGTCCCGCCGAGACGCGCCACGACGTCACGCGCATCGCGCCGGCCAAGCGAGCTGAGTTTTCCGGTGAAAACGATGACGTGGCCGGCCAGCAACTGAGAAGACTTTTCGGGCGAGGGTGACGGCAATCAACCTCCGCTCTCGACTGGATACATCGGCGAACGCGGACAACGATGAATGAGATTAGGATGGATGTCAATATGATCCTGGCCGGTGACATCGGCGGTACCAAGACGCTGCTCGGACTGTTCACTCCTGCAGTCCCGCGCCCGCAGCCGATTCTCGTCCGCGAATTTCCTACACTGGACTATCCCGATCTCGTGACGCTGATTGCCACGTTCGCTGCGGACAGCGGCGCGCGCGGACACGCGATCGTCTCGGCGGCATTCGGGGTCGCGGGGCCGGTGCTCGGTGAAACGGCGGTGCTGACCAACGCCGCGTTCACGATCGACGCCCAGGCGGTCGCGCGGACGTTCGAGATCGAGCGGGTGCGGTTGTTGAACGATCTCGAGGCGATGGCCTACGCGGTGCCGGCGCTCGAACGGAGTGAACTGCACGTGCTTCAGGCCGGAAGCCGCGCAGCCCTCGGGCAACCAGGGCCTCATCGCCGCCGGCACCGGGCTCGGACAATCGGTCCTGCGGCCGGTGAATGGCCGGATGGTGCCCTCGCCCACTGAAGCCGGACACGCCGATTGGGCGGCCCGCAACGAGCGCGACATCATCGTCCTGCGGGCGCTGATCGAGCGCTTCGGCCGGGCCGAAGTCGAGCATGTGGTCTCTGGCCGCGGCCTCTCCAACCTGCATCGCATCACCCACAACGGCGATTGTCCCGTCGTCGAGAACGACGAAGCCCCCGACGCGCCGGCGTTGATTTCAGAAGCCGCGCTGGAGCGCCGCTGTCCCGGCTGCGTCGAAGCGCTGGAGATCTTCGTCGCCGCGTACGGCGCCGAGGCCGGCAACCTGGCGCTGCGCGCGGTCGCGACCGGAGGCGTGTTCGTGGGCGGCGGGATCGCACCGAAGATCCTGCCCGCGATGAGCGACGGACGCTTCCTGCGGGCATTTCTCGACAAGGGCTCGTTCCGATCGCTGCTGACCCAAATTCCCGATCAGCATCATCCTGAACCGAGAGGCCGGCCTGCTCGGTGCCGCGATCGCGGCGATGTGACACGACGTTCAACGCAGAGATCGCAGAGGTCGCTGAGCCATTTTGGTTCTGCGCTCTCGGCGGCCTCTGCGTTGATCGTCGTGAAAACGCGTTTTGAGATTCGAGTTAGACGTGCGGCAGCGATTGCTGCGCGAGCAGGTGATCGAGCCACTGGTTCGAGAGTTTTTCCTGCGTCGTGTTCTGGCGGAGCCGCGCGGCGAGGTTCGGGAAGTCCACGCGATCGAGCTCCTGATCCTGATTGAAGCAGGAAAAGATGATCGTTTCGCGACCGGTTTTCGGGTCCACGTGCTTCTGCAGGCACTGCGCGCAGACTTCCTTCATCATGCACTGCATCGGCGAGTTGATGCTGCCGATGCCGACGTGATCGGCCTTGAGGTACGGCGCCAGCACGGTGTGCCGCGCCTCCTTGACGGCCGCCATCATGCGGTCGGAGCCGATGGCGATGATGCGATCGACGGTTTCGAGCGGCACCAGTTGCCGTCCGAGCGCTCCGCTCTGATACGCCAGCACCGCCTGCACGATGTTCCCGCGGAAATGCGCGTCCTGCGGCCGGCCCGGCGCGATCGCCACGCCGGTGTCGGTGCTCCAGATCACCTGATCGGTCGCCGCTTCGATCTCCTCGCGCTTGAAGAGATCCTCGCCTTTCTTGTAGCCGGCGAAATAGATCACCTTGTTGCCTTGATCCCGCATCGCCCTGGCGATTGAGAACAGCACGGCGTTGCCGAGTCCGCCGCCGAGCAGCAACACGTTCTGATTCTCAGGAATCTCGGTCGGCGCGCCGGTTGGTCCCATCACGACCACCGGCTCGCCCTTGCGGAGGTACGCGACCAGGCGGCTGGACACACCAAGCTCCAGCGCGATGAGCGACAACAGCCCCTTTTCCTTGTCCACCCAGGCGCCGGTGAGCGCGATCCCTTCCATCAGGAGCGGATGCGCGTTCACTTGTGGAGCGACCGTTTCGAAGTTCTGCAGCCGGTAGAACTGCCCCGGATGGAAATGCCTGGCGGCCGCCGGCGCTCGCACGATCACTTCGACGATCGTCGGCGTCAGCCGAACGACATCCTCCACGGTGGCGGTGAAGGCGCCGTCCAGTGCGGCCACGAGCGATGCCCACTGACGGTCGCGCTCGGCTTGATGCTCGCGATCCAACGCCTCCAGATCCTGCGCGAACAGCGCGACGACTTTGGGAAATCCATCCTTGGCCGACGCCATCGCTTTGACGACGTTGCCGGCGTAGCGGGGATGGTTGTCTCCATAGTAGGAAACCAGCCGCCCGCGTGAGGCGTACGAGGTGAAAAAGCCGTTGCTGTCCGGCACGACGTGAAACGCGCCGTCTCCATTCCGCTCAGCCCGATGCGGCTGAAAGAATTTCTTTTTCGCGTCCAGCTGAAAGGTGCCGGGCGCTTCCTTCTCGCAGGTGACGTTGGGCGTGGTGCCGGCGGCCACGAGCAGGGTGCGCGCCGGCAGCGTCAGCCGCCCTTCTTCTTCTGCCTAGCGCCTTCGCGGCTGAAGATGACCGCGCTCAGAGCGCCGCGATCGTCGGGAACCGCCTCGACCGGACTGAGATTTTCGATAAAGGCAATTCCCTCTTCGAGGGCCTTGATGACCTCTTCGTGGTTCAACCGGTAGGCGGGCGAGTCCACCATCCGCTTGCGATACGCGATGCTGACGCCGCCCCACTCGCGCACCAGGTCGATGAAGTTCGGTGCAGCGCCGGAGCGAGCCGCGCGCGTCCGCTCGTCGCGTACGGCACGGCCGTGCGCGCAGGTACTCGTCGAGCAGTTCCAGTTCCTCCGCGTCGTAGAGTGCCCGGACGCGCGATTCGCCCTGCTCGTTCACGAGCGCTTCGTAGCGCAGCAGCGTCTTCTCGACTTGCACCGGGTAGTAGGCCATCAGCTCGGTTGCGGTGTCGATGGCGGTGAGGCCGCCGCCGATCACGATCGCCGGAAGCCGCGCCTGCAGGTTGGGCAGCGCGTCGCGCTTGAACGCGCCGGTCAGCTGCAGCGCCATCAGAAAATCGCTGGCCTTCCTGATTCCGCGGATCAGGTTGTTCTTCATGTCGATGATCGTCGGGCGCCCGGCGCCGGCGGCAATCGCGACGTGATCGAACCCGAACTGCCAGGCGTCCTCGATCGGCATCGTCCCGCCGAAGCGGACGCCGCCATACATCTTCAGCCCCTGCCGGCGCGCGAGCGTCAGATGCAGGAGCGTCAGGAAGTTCTTGTCCCAGCGCACGGTGATGCCGTACTCGGACACGCCGCCGAATCCTTCGAGGACGCGTTCGTCGAGCTGACGGTAGACGGCGTCCCAGTCGCGAATCGGCGACGGCGGCGCCTCGTCAGATCCCGCCAGCTCCGACGGCAGCGGCTCGATCTTCAGGCCGTCGATGCCAACCACGCCGAAGCCTTCGTTGACCAGGTAATGTGCGAGCGTGTACCCCGCCGGGCCAAGGCCGACGACCAGGACGTTCTTGCCGTTGTACGGCAGCGCGTACGGACGACGAACGTTCAGCGGATTCCAGCGAGTGAGCAGACCGTAGATCTCTACGCCCCACGGAAGACGCAGCACGTCGGTCAGGACGCCGGTTTCGATTTGCGGGATGTTGACCGGCTCCTGCTTCTGATAAATGCAGGACTTCATGCAGTCGTTGCAGATCCGATGGCCGGTCCCCGGGCACATCGGGTTGTCCAGCGTGACGAGCGCCAGCGCGCCGATCGCATCGCCGCGCTTGCGCAGCGTGTGCATCTCCGAAATTTTCTCGTCGAGCGGACAGCCGTCGAGATCGATGCCGAGGGGATTGACGACCACTTTGAGCGGTTGCGCCTCGGCCGCGCGGTTGGCGCCTGTCTCGTGCAGTCCCTTGGAGCATGAATCCTTGTCGCGCTCGTGGCACAGCACGCAGTAGTGAATCTCGCTCATCACCTCGCGCGGATTCATGCGCGGATCGGTGAGCTTGAAGCCGTCGCGATAGCGGAGCGCATCCGATGGCCCCTGCATCAACTCGGGGAGATCGGGACGAGGCCGTTCGACGTCGACCAGCGTCCACGGCTCGACGTTCTCCGGGAAGCGGAAGACCACCCACGACGCATAGGCCGGATCGTGGACCCGCGCCGCACACCATCGCTTCAGCGCCTCGATGTCGTCGGCGACCGCGCGCGGATCGGACTTCTCGCGATCGAGCAGCGCGCAGCCGGCGCGGGCGAGCGCGAGCTCGCGATCGCGCGCTGACGCCGCGCTTCCGATCAACGCGTCGACGCGCGCCGCGTCGCTCGCGCTCACGACGATCGATGCGCCGCCTTTGAGCAGCGGCAGCGCGCGGCGCCGGACAAAGTCCACCTTGAAACGAAAGAGCGCGTCTTCCGCGTGCGTCGCGGCCGCGAGCGCGGTCGCCGCCGAGTCCACATCAAAGAGTCGCGTAATGAATCGGCTGACATGCGGCGCCATGGCCACGAGCAGATCGGACAGGGCAATCGGCGAACGAGGCGCGTCGGGCGCCTGGCGGTATGCGTCCCACTCACTCCAGAGCGTGGGATCGACAGCTGCCACTTCCGCGCAGAATCCGTCGTACAGGCTGCTCAATCGTTGAGGTTTGTGGAGATCGGCGAATGTATATCCGGCGATGCCGAGCGGACTGTCGGCGGACAAAACGGGGACGCTGTGATTCATGTTGATGGCTGGCGCTGCAGTGTACCAATTTGTGAAATAGAATAGCCAAATGCGCCTCTTCGTCGCCGCGACGTTCGCTCTCGCGTTGACGTGGGCCGTGTCTGCCGAGCAGCGCGGAACGGCGATACCACGACCGACCTGCGCCTCCGACGCGCGACGCGGCGGTGCCCTTCAAGCCGGGAGAGACACTGACCTACGACGTCTCCTGGTCGCAGTTCATCACCGCCGGAACGGCCGTCGCGCGGGTCGTCGAGAAGAAAGCCTCGTACGGTTCAACCGCCTATTACATTGTCGCCGATGGACGGCCGGTTCCGCTCGTGGCGCGCTTCTATCCGCTGTACTACAAGATGGATTCCCTGCTGGACACCGTGACATTACTGTCGCAGTACAGCTCGCTCTACCAGGAACAGAAGTCGGGAAAGCGTCTCGCCACGACGCGGTTCGATCGCACGTCGCGGGTCGCGCAGTTCGATCAGCCGGACAAGCCTGATGGGAAGGGGCACTTCGCCATCCCGACCAACGTGCAGGACGGCCTGTCCACGCTCTACTCGCTGCGCGGCCATGCGTTCAAAGCCGGCGAGCGCCTCACCGTGCCCGTGGCCGACGATGGATCGATCTATTCGGTGACGTTCGAAGTCGCGGGGCCCGAGCGGGTGCGTGTGCCGTTTGGCGAGAGCGACGCGTGGAATCTGACGGTCACCGTGCTCAATTCAGAGGGCAAGCCCGCCGCGAACAACGTGCGGTCCTGGATCTCCACCGACGCGCGCCACCTGCCGCTGAAGCTGCAAGCCGATCTGCCGGTGGGCAGTTTCGTCCTGGGCTTGCGCGACGCGCAGCAGCAATGACCATCACCTTGAACGGCGAACCGTTCGAGCTCGAAGGTCCCCGCACCGTTTCAGCGCTTCTAGCCGAACTCGCAATCGACGCACGCCGCGTCGCCGTCGAGCACAACCTCACCGTGTTGAAGCGCGCCGCGTTCGAAACCGCCGACCTCAAGGACGGCGATCAGGTCGAGATCGTCAATTTTGTCGGCGGCGGCTAGACCCGCCTGCCTGGGGTCAGATGGGTGTCAGATAGGTGTCTGACACCCATCTGACCCCAAGTTTGCATCAGTTAGCTGGCATCACGATCGGAATCGCCAACAATTTCGAAGATCTTCGGTGTCAGATGGGTGTCTGACACCTGTCTCAGGATGGAACACTACGAGGCGGCGATGAAGGGCTTCACGGTCACGTGCAGGCGGAGCAGGCTGATGCTGCGCCGCGTGCACGCGGCTTCGAGCTCGGTGAGGCGATCGACGTCGATGATGCGGGTATTCAGCACCACGCAGTCGATCTCCTCTTTCTCGATCATCTCAATCAGCCGACTGAAATTCCCCAGGACCGAATAACCGCTGACCCTGAGGCGCTGCTGATGCGGATCGTCGTCCACGAAGCCGACGATGCGCAGCGGCAGTTCGCCGAACGCTTCGCGAATCGTCGCCAGACTCGCACTGCCGGTCCCGTACACGACGCAGCGCTGACCGATGACCCGGCGCCGCTGCACAAACTCGCTGACGAGACGAAACGACGCCCGCGATCCCCAGAGCATCAGGAGCAGCAAGCCCGCGTAAATGACGAACACCGCGCGCGAGTAGCTCTGGAACCGGTAGGCGTAAAGAATGACGACCTGGGCCGCGACTGTTCCGAGTACGACACCCTTCGTAAACACCACCGCGTCCATCATCCCGAAGTGATGCCAGGCGCCGCGATAGCCGCCGACGAGAGCCAGCGCCACGATCTGCACCGCCACGACAATCGGCAGTGACTGCATGAACAGCGGATAGTTGGCCCCGAACTCCGGCGGCGTGTCGAACCGCAGGTGATACGCCGTGTAGTAGGCGAGCGTGATCAGGCAGAGATCGAGCAGGACTTCCGCGACGCGGCGCTTGTGCATGAAATCAGCGACCAGCGGCGTCACGTTGCCCTCGTGCAGCCGCTTGAAATCCTCGTCGTCGTAGACGCGGACGCGCGCGAGAAACACCGCAAACAGGATGGCGCCGAGCAGCAGGCCGATGGTGAGGATCGCACCCCAGCTGGAATCGAAACTCTGAACCAGAATCGCCGACGCGCCGCCCGCGGCCGACAGCAGCCAGAGGATCGAGACCGCCCGCCGCTGCGACAACCCGATGGCGACGAGACGATGAGAGGAGTGGTCGCGGCCGCCCTGGGAGGGGCGCCGGCCGGACAGGATGCGCACGGCGGTCACGAGCGTCGTGTCGAGAATCGGCACCAGCAGCAACAGCACCGGCACGGCCATGGTCGACACCAGGCTGGAATCATCGGCACCGTGCGACTTCGCGACCAGCGTCACGGCGGCAACGTTCAACCCGAGGAACAGGCTGCCGGTGTCGCCCATGAAAATCGACGCCGGATTGAAGTTGAAAACCAGAAAGCCCGCAGTAGACCCGAGAAGCGCCGCGAGATACAGCATCTCGGGCAACTCTGACGGCCGGCCGATCATGCCGAGCAGCAGGAACACGCCGGCGACGATCGCTGTACCCGCGCACAAGCCGTCCATGTTGTCGAGGAGGTTGAACGCGTTCGTGATGCCGACGATCCAGAAAAGCGTCAGCATCGCGTCGCCGATCAGCGAGTCGGTCCAGTGGAGGCGGTAGCCGAAAAACAGGAACGCCGAAGCCAGGACCGCCTGCACGATCAGCTTGGTGGACGGCTTGAGTGACAGGTAGTCGTCGGCAAAACCGAACGCCGCGATGGCGCCGCCGCATGCCAGAGTTGCCAGACCTCGCGGGTGCCGATGGTGGCGCCGAGAATCAGCACCGGAACGGCAATCGCCACGCCGCCATAGAGCGCCGTCGGCTTGCGATGCCAGCGATCTTCTTTCGGCACCGCCGTCAGGCCAAAGCGCGTCGCGACGCTCCGGCAGATCGGCGTCAGCACCAGAGACATCGCGAGCGCGATGCCGAAGTACAAGGCAATCCAGGTCAGCATCGATACGGTAGAGCCGTCAAAATTATACGCGCCCGCCCGGCCACACTCATCAACGTTATGCGGCGACACGAACGCCTACCCCTGCCGTACTAACTCACCGCCACTCTGCGCGGCGCCGGCCGGCACTTACAGGCGAATGATGTTCGGACCGGTGTGCGCTTTCAGCGCGTTCCGCGTATCGACGATCAGCGGCAGCCGCGCCAACTGCGCGTAGTCGAATGAGGAGTGATCGGTTGTGAGCACGGCGCAGTCCCAGTCGGCGGCCAGCGCCTTGTCCAGTTCGACGGAGGACAGGCGGTGCGATCCTGCCTGCAGCTCCGGGACATACGGATCCGTGTACGAAACGATGGCGCCGCGCCGCCACAGGAGTTCGATGACATCGAGCGCCGGTGATTCGCGCACGTCGTTGACATCGCGCTTGTACGCCGCGCCGAATAAGTGGACGCGCGATCCGTTGATCGGCTTCTTGATCGTGTTGAGCGCCTCTGCCACCAGCGACACGACAAACTCCGGCATCGAACCGTTGACCTGTCCCGCGAGCTCGATGAAGCGGCACTCGAACCCGCTCTGGCGCGCCTTCCACGAGAGATACATCGGATCGATCGGAATACAGTGGCCGCCGAGGCCGGGACCCGGATAGAACGGCATGAAGCCGAACGGCTTCGTCTTCGCCGCGTCGATCACTTCCCAGACGTCGATGTTCAGCTTGTGGCACATCTGCGCGATCTCGTTGACGAGACCGATGTTGACCGCGCGGAAGGTGTTCTCGAGCAGCTTGACCATCTCCGCGACGCGCGTCGAACTGACCGGGATGACCGTGGACACCACCTGCGAATACAGCAAGGCTGCCACTTCGGTGCTGGCCGGCCCGCTGCCGCCGACGATCTTGGGAATGTTGCGGGTGTGGAACGTCGGATTGCCCGGATCGACGCGCTCGGGCGAAAACGCCAGAAAGAAATCGCGCTCGACCGTGCGCCCCGTGGCGCTCAGCATCGGCAACGCGACTTCGTCGGTCGTTCCAGGATAGGTGGTCGATTCGAGGATGACGAGCTGACCGTTCTTCAGATTGGCGGCGACGACCTGCAGCGCCCTGACCACGAACGACAGGTCCGGATCCTTGGTCTTGCGGAGCGGCGTCGGCACGCAGATATCGGCGACGTCCATCTCGGCGAGCTTCGAAAAATCGGTCGTGGCGCGCAGATGGCCGGCCGCCACCACTTCGGCAATCTGGCTTTCAGGGACGTCCGGGATGTAGCTGCGCCGCCCGTTGACCTCGGCGACCTTGCGCTCGTCCACGTCGAAGCCGGTGACATCAAAACCCGCGCGCGCGAACTCGACGGCCAGCGGCAGGCCGACGTAGCCGAGACCGATGACGCCGATGCGGGCGCTCCTGCTGCGAATCCGGTCGAGGAGCGGCGCGTTCGCCTCGCTCACCGAGTCTTCTTCCAGCGCTCGAGGTCGGCGTCCACCATCATCTCGACGAGCTGCTTGAAATCGACACTCGGCGTCCACCCGAGCTGCTGCTTCGCCTTGCTGCAGTCGCCGAGGAGATGATCGACTTCCGCCGGCCGGAGCAACGCCGGATCCTGATACACGTGCTTCTGCCACTCCAGGCCGGCGCGATTGAACGCGATCTCGATCAGATCTTTCACCGAGTGCGCCACGCCGGTGGAGATGACGTAGTCGTCGGGCTTGTCCTGCTGCAGCATGAGCCACATCGCGCGGACGTAATCGCCGGCAAAACCCCAGTCGCGGCACGCGTCCAGGTTGCCGATCGACAGCTTGTCGGCTTTCCCCGCCTTGATCCGCGCCACGCCGTCGGTGACCTTCCGCGTGACGAACTCGAGGCCGCGCCGCGGCGACTCGTGATTGAAGAGAATCCCCGACACGGCAAACAGGTCGTAGCTCTCGCGGTAGTTGACCGTGATGTAGTGCGCGAACACTTTCGAGACGCCGTACGGGCTGCGCGGATAGAACGGCGTCAGCTCGGTCTGCGGCACCTCGCGCACCTTGCCGAACATCTCGCTCGACGAGGCCTGATAGAAGCGAATCTTCGGATCGACGCGGCGGGCGGCGTCGAGCATGCGGGTGACGCCCTGCGAGTTGAACTCGCCGGTCAGCATCGGCTGATCCCAGGACGCCGGCACGAACGACATCGCCGCGAGATTGTAAATTTCGTTCGGACGCACGTCCTCGATGAGCCGCAGCAGCGACAATTGATCGAGCAGGTCCGCCGGCTTGAGCGTGATGCGATCCAGCAGGTGTTCGATGCGCCACGTGTTGGGCGTGCTCGAGTCGGCGTACCATGCCGAACACTTCGTATCCCTGCTCCAGCAGCAGCTCCGCAAGATACGACCCGTCCTGGCCGGTAATACCGGTGATTAGCGCGCGCTTGGCCATCTTTGCTCCGGAAAAGTCATGCGAGATAAATCCGCGAATTGTACCACGTGTAGGATTGATGTCAGGAGCGGCCAACGGCGGCTACGCGCGACGCCGTCGACGCCGTCCACCGGCACACTCTGAGGCATGACGTGGAACGCATAGAAGTCGCGGTCATCGGCGCGGGCGTGACAGGGCTGGCGGCGGCGCGCGCCATCGCCCGTTCCGGCGCAAGCGTCTGCGTGCTCGAACGTCACGTGCGCCCGGGCCTCGACACCAGCACGCACAACAGCGGGGTGATTCACGCCGGCCTCTACTATCCGACCGGCTCGCTCAAGGCGCGGCTGTGTGTGCAGGGGCGCCACCTCATGTACGACTTCTGCCGCGCCGAATCGGTGGCACACGAGCGCTGCGGAAAACTCGTCGTCGCAAACGACGCACACGAAGTGGCCATCCTCGAGCAGTTGCTCGCGTTGGGGCGCGCGAACGGCGTCGAAGGACTCGAGCTCGTGGACCGCGACTTCATCGCGGCACGCGAACCCCACGTCCACGCGAACGCCGCGCTCTATTCGCCCGAGAGCGGCGTGGTGAACGCCGAGGAGCTGGTCAAGGCGCTGCTGCGAACGGGCGAAGCCGCCGGCGTCATCTTCCTGCAGGCCGCGCCGCTTCGAAGCGCCGAGCGCCACCCGGACGGCATGCTGCTTCGGACCGAGCGCGAAGACATCCTGGCCGCGCAGGTGGTCAACGCCGCGGGTCTCTACGCCGATTCGGTATCGGAGATGCTCGGCGGCGAGTCGTTTCACATCTACCCATGCCGCGGCGAGTACGTCGAACTGGCGCCCTCGAAGCGATCGCTGGTCAACGCCCTGGTCTATCCGGTCCCTCACCCATCGGGACACGGGCTCGGGGTTCACCTCGTGCGGACCACCGGCGGCGCCGTCTGGCTCGGGCCGACCATTCGCTATCAGGCGCGCAAGGAGGACTACGAAGACGATCGGCTCCCGGTGGAGGCTTTCGTCGAACCGGCGCAACGGCTGCTACCCAGCGTCTCGCTGGAAGACCTGCGTCCGTCGCGGCAGCGGCATCCGCGCCAAGCTTCATCCGCCGTCGGAATCGTTCGCGGATTTCCTGATCCGGCGCGACGAGCGCAACCCGCGCGTCATCCAGGCCTCGGGCATCGACTCTCCGGGGTTGACCTCGTGTCTGGCTGTCGGACAACTCGTCAGCGAGATCGTCGCGGCGCCGCCCGCCGACGTGGTGACGCGGCTATCGCGGGCTTTCGATGTAGCGGGCGAGCGCGTCCTGCCAGGTCGGCATCTGGATGCCGAGCGACGTCAGCTTGCGATTGGCGAGCGCGCAGTACTTCGGCCGCGCCGCCGGCAGCTTGACGTCCGCGAAACGCACGGCCTCGAAACGCGCGGGCACTTTCAGAATCCGCGCCGCTTCCGTCGCCAGCTCCGAGCCAGGTGCCGTGCCCGCTGTTGACGCAGTGATAGAGACCAGGCGCCGCGCGCCGTTCGAGGAGTTCAGTTGTCGCACGCGCGGCATCGAACACCGACGTGGGGGAAACCGTCCGGTCCTCGAACACGCGTGGCGTGCCGCCTTGCCGCAGCGTGTTGACGATGGCCGACACACTTCCCTTGTCGCGATGTCCGGGCGCGACGCCAAACAAGCGTCTCGACGCGCAACACGTACGCGCGCGGCGCATCGGCGGCGAACCATTCGCCGAGCAGTTTTGACGCGCCGTAAACGCTGCGCGGATTCGGGGCGTCGTCTTCCGAGTAGGGCTGCGTGGCAGTGCCGTCGAAGACGAAATCGGTGCTGTAGTGCACGAGCGCCGCGCCGGTGTCCTGCGCCGCCCGCGCCAGCGATCTGACGGCGATACGCATTGACCTGCAGCGCTTCGACCGGATGATCTTCAGCCGCGTCCACTTCGTTGTAGGCCGACGCAGTTGATGATGGCGTCCGGGCGGGCACGGCCGAGCGTCTCGCGGACCTGCCGCTTCGTCGGTGACGTCGAGGCCCGCGCGATCGAACGCCACGACCTCGTGATGCCGGCACTGCTGCACGACCGCAGCGCCGAGCTGCCCGCGGGCGCCGACCACGGCGATGCGCATCACGCCGCTTTCAGTCCGTCCGCCGCAAACGCGCGCATCTGCTCATCGTCCAGCACGCCTTCCCAGCGGGCGACGACGGCCGTCGCAATGCAGTTGCCCATCACGTTGACCGCGGTGCGCCCCATGTCCATGATTTGATCGATGCCCAGGAGAATCGCCGCGCCTTCGAGCGGCAGGCCGAACTGGGTCAGCATCGCCGTCAGCACGACGAGCGCGCCGCGCGGCACGCCGGCGACGCCCTTGCTCGCCAGCATCAGCGTCAGCATCATCATCAGCTGACGACCGATGCTCAGATCGACGCCTGCCAGCTGCGCGACGAACACGCTCGCGAGCGACAGGTACAGCGTGGTGCCATCGAGGTTGAAGCTGTAGCCGGTCGGCAGCACGAACGACGACGATGCGCTTCGGCACGCCGAACCGTTCCATGACTTCGAGCGCCTTCGGCAGCGCCGCCTCGGAGCTGGCGGTCGAGAACGCAATCAGGAACGGCTCGCGAATCGCGGCCAGGAATGTCAGGAACGGCACGCGGATGATGAACGACACGCCCACGACGACGATCAGCACGAACAGCGCGAGCCCGAGATACATCAGCGCGACCAGCTTGCCGAGCGTCACGAGCACCGCGAGCCCTTTGCCGCCCACGGTCGCGCCAATCGCGGCGAAGACACCGATCGGCGCGCACGCCATCACGTAGCCGGTCACCTTGAACATCGCGAGCGCGGTCGCTTCGAGCAGATCGTAGACAGGCTTGCCTTTCGGACCGAGCGCGGCGACCGCCACGCCAAAGAACGTCGCGAAGACGACGACCTGAAGGATGTCGCCCCGGGCCATCGCGTCGACGATGGACGTGGGAAAGGCGTGGAGGAACAGATCCCAGGCGTGCTGCTGATTCTGCGCCATGGCGGCGAGCGCCGCCGTGTCGCCGCCGAGCGGAACGGCGAGCCCCGCGCCCGGCTTGAAGATGTTGACCAGCGCGAGCCCGATCACCAGCGCCACGGTCGTCGCGATCTCGAAATAGATGATCGCTTTCAGGCCGATGCGGCCGAGCGACTTCAGATCGCCCGCGCCGGCGATCCCGATCACCAGCGTCGAGAACAGCAGCGGCGCGACGATCATCTTGATCAGCCGCAGAAACGCGTCCGCGAGCGGGCGGATCGACACCGCGAACCCGGGCCACACATAACCGACGGCGATGCCCAGCACGAGCCCGATGAAAATCTGCGTGGTCAGGCTTGGCCAGCGGCTGCGGGCGGGGCTCTCGGCGCCAGGCTGGATCACGCCGTCACCTTGCCGGCGGAGATCGCGGCGTGGGTGCGGACGAAATCCGCAATCGCACTCACGACGGTCTCCTGCTGCGCCAGCGAGAGCTCCGAGTAGATGGGAATCGCCAGGCTGTCGCTGGCCGCCCGTTCGGCATGCGGAAAAGCACCGGCCCGGTAACGGAGATCCGCAAAGCACGGCTGCAGGTGAAACGGAACCGGATAGTAGATCTCGTTGCCGATTCCGCGCGCGTCCAGATGCCGCTTCAGCCCGTCACGATCCGCGGTCCGGATCACGAACTGATTGAAGATGTGGCGATAGTCCGGCGGCTCGGTCGGCAGCCGCACCGCGTCGAGCAAGCCCGCGTCGCGAAAGAGACGATGGTAGCGGGACGCATTCAGGCGACGGCCTTCGGTCCACGCTGTCAGGTGCGGCGCCTTGACGCGCAGCACGGCCGCCTGAATCGCGTCCATCCGGAAATTGCCGCCCACGACATGGTGGAAGTACTTCGGCTCCATGCCGTGCGTTGCGCAGCAGCCGGGCGCGATGCGGCCAGCGCGTGGTCGTTCGTGGTGACCAGGCCGGCGTCGCCGAACGCACCGAGGTTCTTGCTCGGAAAAAACGAGAAACAGCCGAGCGCGCCGATTCCACCGGCCGGCTCGGAACGGTAGGTCGCGCCGATCGCCTGCGCGGCGTCCTCGACAATCGGAATGCCGGCGCGCGCCGCCTCGCTGGCGATCGCGTCCATGTTGGCCATCAGGCCGAAGAGGTGCACCGGCATGATGGCCTTGGTGCGGGGAGTAATGGCCGCCGCAATGGCCGAGACATCCATGTTGAACGTCGCCGGATCGATGTCCACCAGCACCGGACGCGCGCCAAGCCTGACGATGGCCCCCGCCGTCGCGAAGAACGAGTAGGTCGTCGTGATGACTTCGTCGCCGGCAGAAATACCGAGCGCCATCAGCGCCAGCAGGACCGCGTCGGTGCCTGAAGACACGGCGACGGCATGCTCAACGCCGATCAGCGCGGCGAGCTCGTCCTCGAGCGCCGTGATCTCCGGTCCCATGATGTAGCGCTGGCTGTCGCAGACCCGGGTGACAGCCGCCAGGATCTCTTCGCGCAGCGGCGTGTACTGCGCCTGCAGATCGAGAAGAGGCACCACGGTCTCGTTACGCCGCGATTCGGTCATAGTCCACCATTCAGTCGAGCCTCGTACCTGTGAACGTCTGGTGGCGCATTGTCGACGAACTCCCATTTCACCAGCAATCCGAGGTCGCGGAAGGTCGGCCACAACCGAAAGCCGTCGAGCCGCCGGGCCTCGGCCTCGACCAGCACGCGGGAAGGTATCCGTTCGACCGGGACGAACCCTGTGATAGCCGCCGTTCCCCTCAACTGCGCTTTCAACACGCTCGCTCCATCCTTCCACACACGCACTTCAATCGGACCGGCGTTCGCCGACTGATCGGCAAGCCGCACGCTCACCGACATCCAGCGCGCGGTCGCATCGACCAGCGCCGTCGCGCGCGAGTCGGTCGGTCGATAGCCGGCGGTGTCGCCGGCCGATTGTGCCGGCGGCGAACCCGTACGAAAACGGCACTTTTTCGCGAATCGCCCGCTGCGTGAGCCGCAAGTCGCCGTTCGCCAGCCAGATGGAACTGGCGGCAAAGACGGCCACCGCGCCGCCCATGGCCGTCCACGTCCACCGCCCGAGCGGCTTGCCCGTGTCGGGCCTCGCCGCAAGGCTGACATACCAGAAGGCGATCGTCCAGAACGTGATCGCGACAAACGGATCCTGCCCCGGCATACCCAGGAGTGACGCAAATCCAAACCCGACGAGCATGGCCCGGACGATCCAGATATTGGCAGGCTCCGACTTTCGGGGCACGAACACGAACGCGGCAAACGCGAAAAACCACAGCGCCCAGCCTGCTGCACCGATCACGCCCAGCTCGGCGATCTGCTGACGCAGCCAGTTCTGCGCGTTGTCCGGCGGCAGGCGGATGCCCAGTTCCTGTCCGATCTGGCCGACAAACGTCGGAAAGCAGCCGATCCCGACGCCGCTGATCGGGTAGCGTCGAATCAGCAGCGTCGCCGCAGTGCCGTAGCCATTCCGGTTCCACAGCTCGGGTGCCACGCCCGCCATAGATCGCGTAGGTGATCAGGCTGTTCATGAGGCGCCCGGCAGGATTGGCGGAATTGCGCGTGGCCAGGCCCAGAACGACCACCGACGCAATGAGCACCCCCGCAGCGACCGACGCCAGCGTGAGGCGGCGCGTGTGAAGGCGTCCGGCGGACACAGCGAACGCGACCATCACGCCGCACGCCACGGTCAGCATGACGCCGAGTGCGCTGCGCGATCCGGACGCCCATGCCGCGATCGCGGTCAGGATGACGACGAACGGTGCGACGTACAACGTCCAGCCGCGTAAGCGGTCGGCCCAGAGGATCGTGCCGCCCAGCCAGAGCGCGGCGAGCATGCCCGCGAGATTGGCATCCCACATGGTGCCGGTGGCCCGGCCGATGTAGCGCATAGACGGTTTCGTTGAAAAAATGAATGTCGACGAACGTCTGGTACGCCGACACCGCGGACATCACCACCACGCCGACAATCAGCGGCGTGATGATGGTGCGTTCGACATCGAGGTTCGGCTCACCGAGGAGCCAGTCGAACCACAGGATCCCGACCACCGCCATGATGGCCACGTGGAGCACCCAAGTGACGATGAACGGCGGGGCGCCGCCGAGCCAATGAATGTCGACCCCGAACGCGATCGGCAGCGCACCGTCCACCTCGCGCCAGACGATGATCGGCGCGCCGACGATCGTCACGAGCGCCGCGAAGACGAGCGCACCACGCCACAACCGCGGCAGATGCCAGCCGGTGGCCAGCACACGAGGAAGAATGGCGCCGAGCAGCGCCGCCAGCCACATGCACTGCAAACGGTGGATAGGGAGGACCCTGCACGAAACGCACGATGACGTTGAAGCTGTACCCCGTGACGAGGACGAGGCCGATGGCCCGGCGATCGATCCGCGTCAGCACGCACGCCACGATCGCGACGGCGGCGGTGATGAGGATAAGATGCGGCCGCGAGAACAGCCGCGTTACCTGCCACGCGACCGCCGCGCACGCCCACAGCGCGATGACAACCTTCGAAAAACGGTCCACGTGAGCGGGGAATTGTACTACCGGCGTGATTTGACGGCCGCGCGCGCCTCGCGGTCCGCGTCGCGGCGCTTGATGGTCTCGCGCTTGTCGTAGTCTTTCTTGCCCTTCGCGAGGCTGACCGCGACCTTCACGCGCCCGTTCTTGAAGTACATGCGCAGCGGGACGAGCGTCATCCCCTTCTCGACGGTCCTGCCGATCAGTTTCCGGATCTCGTCGCGATGCAGCAGCAGCTTCCGGCGGCGCAACGGCTCGTGATCGGCATAGCCGCGATGCGAGTACGGACTGATGTTGACGTTGTAGAGGAAGATCTCGCCGCCCTCGACGCTGGCGAAGCTGTCGCGCAGGTTGACCCGCCCCTCGCGAATCGCCTTCACCTCGGTGCCGAGCAGCGCCACGCCCGCCTCGAAGGTCTCGATGATGTGATAGTCGTGGAACGCCTTGCGGTTTTCCGCGACGTTGGCTTGCGCGAGCTCGCGCTCGCTCTTCTCCTGCATGACTATCGCTTCGTTCCCCGCGCGAGGCGTGCCGCCAGCAGCACCGCGGCGATCATGCTCCCGGCGTCCGCCACTCCCCGGCCGGCAATGTCGAACGCCGTCCCATGGTCCACGGACGTCCTGATGATCGGCAGGCCGATCGTCACGTTCACCGCCTGACCGAACGCGAGCAGCTTCACCGGAATCAGTCCCTGATCGTGGTAGCAGGCGACGACCACGTCGAATTCGCCGCGCGTCGCGCGGACGAACACCGTGTCGCCCGGAAACGGTCCACTGACGTCGATGCCGTGCGCGCGACAGGCCTCGATGGCGGGCCGCATGACGCGTGATTCTTCCTCGCCAAACAACCCGTGCTCGCCGGCGTGCGGATTGAGCCCGGCGACGGCGATCCGCGGGCTGGCGATGCCGAATCGTGGCATCTCGCGAGCGGTCAGCGCAATCGTCGCCCCGAGGGACGCCTCAGTCAACGCGCCGGGAACGTCCGCGAGCGGAATGTGAACGGTTGCGAGGACCACACGCAGCGCCTCGGAGTAGAAGAGCATCGCCACGTGGTCGGCGCCGGTGAGATGTGCCAGGAAATCGGTATGACCGGACCACGGCAGTCCCGCGAGGCGAAACGCCTCCTTGTTGATCGGCGCCGTGGCGATGGCGTCAACGACACCCTGCTGCGCGTCGGCGACCGCACGAACGATCGTGTCGTGCGCCGCGCGGCCGGCGGCAGCGCTGATGACCCCCGGCGCAAACTCCTGACTGCCGCGCGTCTCGTAGATGATCGGCTCGCACAGCTGGAGCACCGCCGGATCGGCGGCCGCCCTGGCGGCGATTTCCGGACCGATGCCTGCGGGATCGCCGACGGTGATCGCCACCCGCGGGCGGGTCATCGGCAACTGCACGAGGATCCGCAGCCGCCGGATCCCGTCCCGCAGCCTGACGGATTGTCGCAGCCGCCTTCCCCGCCGCAGCCGCCGTGAACCTGACCCTTGGCGTTCGGCAGTTCATAGCGCAGGCAGCACTTCAGCCGGCCGCACAAGCCGGACAGCTTGGACGGGTTCAGGCTGAGATCCTGCTGCTTCGCCATCTTGATCGACACCGGCTCGAACGAGGTCAGGAAGGTCGTGCAGCACAACGGCCGTCCGCAGCTGCCATATCCGCCGAGGACCTTCGCTTCGTCCCTGACGCCAATCTGCCGCATCTCGATGCGCGTCCGCAGCTCGGACGCCAGCTCGCGCACCAGTTCGCGGAAATCGACGCGTGCGTCGGCGGTGAAATAGAACACCATGCGCGATCCGTCGAACGCGTGCTCGACGCGCGTCAGCTTCATCGCCAGGCCGCGCTCCCGGATCTTCAGGAGCGCGATGCGATGCGCATCGGCCTCGCGCTGCTGATGGCGGCGCCGCGCGACGATGTCTTCATGCGCCGCGAGGCGCACCACACGGTTGGGCGAATCCGCCGCGGGACGCCGGTGTTCCGCCAGCTGAGGAATGGTGGCGACGACGGTGCCGAGGGCCGGCGCTCCGTCAGACTGGACGACGATGGCATCCCCGACACGGGGATCGGGCCGGTCCGGTGGCGCGTCGAGCACGAACGACTGTGCCCGGCCCACCGGGCTCATCTTGACGGTGACGAAGCGAACAGGGACGGACATGTCGGCGATCCCTATTATGGCTTCAGGCTTCGGGCTTCGGGCTTCGGGCTTCAGGCTTTAGGCTTCAGGCTTCAGGCTTCGGTTTCGGGCGTTGCCCGGAGCGCCGTGCCGGAGCCTGGAGCCCGGAGCCTGGAGCCCAGTGTCCTAGAGCGCCACCGCCACCCAGTCCGCGACGATTTTCACCCCGGCATTGCGCTCGAGGGCCACGAGGGCTTCGTCCACCACCGCAAAGGCGTGAATGCCGCGCTCGCCATGAAAAAGCGGAGAGCCGCTCGAGCGCCGGAGCCGAGATCCGCGTTCGTGAGCGCGGCACGGTCGGCACGGGTGGCCAGAAGCGCCGCGTCCCTCAGCAGCGACGCCATGGCGCGCAGGGTCGTCGACAGCGCATCGCGATCCCCGGCTCCGCCGCCTCCGGTTTTCTCCAGCAGATCCTTGGCGCTTTCGAGGCGACGCCGCGGATCGTCCGTCCGCGCGACGTGCATCAGCACGCGCATCGCGGCATCACGCGCGCCCACCAGGTCGTCTCCGCTCGCTTCGAGCGCGCGGCCGATGCTGCCGTCCGCCGTCGCCGCAATCGCACGCGCTTCCGCCTCGCTCTTGCCGTTCTTCGTCAGCGCGGCGGCGACATCGCCCGGACTGAGCGGCCGGAACCGCAAACGCGGGCATCGCGATCGAACGGTCGGCAGCAGGGAGTCGGGCCGCGCGGTGATCAGGATGAACATCGAGGCCGACGGCGGCTCTTCGAGCGTCTTCAGGAGCGCGTTCTGCGCCGCGGCGACCAGCGCGTCCGCTTCGTCGAAGATCACGACGCGGCGCCGGCCTTCGAACGGCCGGTACGACGCGCGGTCCACGACGTCCCGCACCGGCTCGATCTTGATCGAACCGTTCTCGCCCGGCTCGATGAGGAGGACGTCCGGATAGATACCGCGCGCGATCCGCGTGCAGGTCGGGCACACGCCGCACGCATCGAATTCAGGACCGTCGGAAGGGTCGCGGGGTGACGCGGAGCGCCGCGGCGTCGGACAGTTGAGCGCCTGCGCTGTCGCGATCGCGACCAGGCGCTTGCCGACGCCTGCCGGGCCCGCAAAAATCAGACTCGGAGGAACGGCGCCGCGCTCTGCGGCGCGCGAGAGCAGCGTGACCAGCGCACGATGACCGATGACGTCGCGAAAAGGCATGACGGGGGAATGCCCCGCATCCTATCACTGCTCGTCGTTGTGGTCTTTGTCCTTGTCCTTGTTCCGGCCGAACACCCGCGAGAAGAATCCGCGCTTCTTCTTGGGCGCATCGTCGGTGGCGGTGGTCGGCGCGGGTGTCGTGCCGGTCGTCGCGGCGACGGCCGGCGGAGCCGAAGGCGCCTCGACGAGCACATGCAGCGGCGTGGGCCGATCGGTCGTCGTAAACACCGACGCGATCGCGCTGACGACGCTGCGCGACTGATGGAGCAGGCAGGTCCGCGTCGGCTCGGTGCCTTTCGCGAAGTACTCGGTGTAGACCATCGAGCGCCGTTCGACGTGGCCGTTCTCGTCCATCACCTCGACGTGGTCGCAGCCGTCCGACGCGAGCTGTCCCGAAATCCGGCAGACGGTCGCGGTGGTGATTTGCCCGGGCGGCGGCGTGAGCCACGTGCTCTTGTCGCCTTTGGTGGCGGCCTTCATGAAATTCGCCCAGAGCGGAACGGCGACCTCCGCGGCGAACCCGCCGGGCAGAATCGTGTGCGGCTGATCGAACCCGACCCAGACGCCGGACACGAGCGTCGGCGTGAAGCCGACGAACCAGGCATCGTTGTAGTCGTTGGTCGTCCCGGTTTTTCCCGCGGCCGGCAGCGTGAAGCCCAGGCTGCGGGCTCGAGCGCCCGTTCCTGCGTTGATCACGTCGGCCAGCATGCTGGACATCAGGTACGCCGTGGTCGCGCTGACCGCATGCGTCGTCGTGACGTCCGCGGTATAGAGCAGCGTGCCGTGCGTGTCTTCGACGCGCAGCACGAGCACCGGCTTCGGCACGTCGCCCTGATTGGCAAACGCGGCGTACGCGGCGGTCAGCGACTGCAGGGTCACTTCTCCTGAGCCGAGGGCGAGCGACGGCACGCTCGGCACATCGCCGACGCCCATCGTCTTCGCGTAGGCTGACCGTCTTGGGAATGCCGACTTCCTGCAGCAGCCGGACCGCCGCACGATTGCTCGACGTCCGCAGCGCCGTCCGCAGCGTCATCGAATCCGCTGCCGAGTGTTCGTCTTCAGGCGCCCACGCGCCCTGAAGAGTCGGGATCGGCTCGTTGAGATTGTCGATGACCGTGGCGGGCGTATATCCCGCTTCGAGCGCGGCGGCGTAGACGAACGGCTTGAACGCCGAACCGGGCTGCCGCTTCGCCTGCACGGCCCGATTGAAGTGGCTCTCGTCGAAGTCGCGCCCGCCGACCATCGCGCGGACGTATCCGGTGCCGGGCTCCATGGCGATCAGCGCGGCCTGGAGCGGCGGTGCGTCGGCGTCAGCGGTGGACGTCGCGCCTTTGCGAGCCGCGACCGCCTTGCGCCGTTCGTCCAGCGCTTTCAGTCCGTCGGCGACCGCGGTTTCGGCCTCCGCCTGCATCCGCATGTCGATCGTCGAGTAGACGCGCAGGCCGCCCTGGTAGACGCGCTGCCAGCCAAATCGATCGACCAGCTCCTGGCGCACCTGCTCTTTGAAATACAAGCCGATCGGTTCTTCCGATCGGAAGTCGTCCTCGAGCACGACCGGCGAGCTCTTCGCCGCATTCCATTGCGCGTCGTCGAGCCGGCCCGCCTCGCGCATCGCTTGAAGGACGACGTTGCGGCGCGCGGTGGCGCGATCGAGCCGCGCGGTCGGCGAATAGGTGGACGGCGACTTCACGAGACCCGCCAGCAGCGCAGCCTCGGCGATCGTCAGATCGTGCGCGGGCTTGCCGAAGTAGCCGTGCGACGCCGCCTCGACACCGTACAGGCCGCCGCCGAAATACACCTTGTTCAGATAGAGCTCGAGGATCTGATTCTTCGTGTAGAGGTTCTCGATGCGGCGCGCGAGCAGCAGCTCCTGCACCTTGCGCCGGTAGGTTCTGTCCGGCGTCAGAAAGCTCAACTTCGCGAGCTGCTGCGTGATGGTGCTGCCGCCCTGCGTCGTACGGCCGCTGACGGATGTTGGCGAAGAAGGCGCCGCCGATACGCACGAGATCGAATCCGTGGTGATCGTAGAACCGCTGATCCTCGATCGCCAGCATCGCATCGATGAGATGCGGCGAGACCTGGTCGAGCGGCACCTCGATGCGCTGCTCCTTGTAAATCGTGAACGCGATCTGACCATCCGCGGCCAGAACCGTCGTCGCCTGATTCATCTCGCCCAGGCGCTGCAGCGCGGCGACGTCAGGCAGACCGGACGTGAAGAACGAGATGGCGATGGCGATCGAGGCCAGGGCGGCGACCGGCAAGGCGACCATCGCACCGGTCGTGGCGCGTGGATGAGTCTTGCGAAGCGTCGTCCAGCGATGGAGGCCGGCCTCCCACTGGCGGACGACTGCGTTCCATTGATGTCGGAGCCACGGCACGAACGGTGGCGTGTGCAACAGCCGCGCCAGCGCCGAAGGTATAGAAACCAGTGGGTTTTTGGCCAATTCGCTGAGGTCTGGTGTTGATGCGTCGCCGGGGTGTGTAACGCCGATGACCGGCAGGAGTTCAACCTTACACAGCGCGTCCCGAAACGGACTACTGGCCGTCCAGTACGGCGCGAGCGTGAAGGATTTCGTCCTCGCTGATCAGGTGACCCATCCCCGGATAAATCCGCTCGGTCACGGCGGCGCCCATGCGCGACAGCGCGGCGGCGCTCTCGTCAACCCGCGCCTTCGGGACGTGCGCGTCGACGTCGCTGCACCCGAAGAACATCGGCGTGCGCGCGAAATCACCCGGCGCGTCGAAGCGCGTGCCGGGTGGACCGATCAGTCCGCCGCTGAACGCGACGAGCCCGCCGTACTTCGACGGGTGGCGATACACGAACTCCGAGGCGAGGCACGCGCCCTGCGAGAAGCCGAGAATGACGATGCGGGCGCGGTCGATGCCGCTGTTCACGACTTCGGCGACGAGCTCGTCCACGCGCTGGAGCGCAGACGACAGATAGGGTTCGTTCTGCTGAATCTCCGCGAGGAAACTCAGCGGGTACCACGTGTTGTTGGCGGCCGCCGGCGCGAGATACGCGCGGTCCGGCCGGTCCAGCAGTGGCACGAGATCCAGGATGTTGCGCGCCGAGGCGTTGCGGCCGTGGATCATGATCACCGCGGCCCGCGCTTCGGCGAGCGGCAGCCCCGCGTGGAGGACAGGCTGTCCGCCGTGTGGATGGCTCACGCGTACTCGACCGACTCGAGCCCGGCCTCAATCTCCGCGCGATGGGATTCCTCCCAGGCGGGAAGCTTGAGCGCGCGTCCGAGATCCGCTTCCGTTTCGTCGATCAGAAATCCGGGGCCAACCGTCGCGACTTCGAACAGCACGCCGCCCGGCTCGCGAAAATAGATCGACGTGAAGTAGCACCGATCGCGAACCTCGGTGACCTTGCAGCCGTACTCGAGGAGCGCTTTTCGCAGCTGGAGCTGTTCCTCGCCGGTCGCAATCGCCATCGCGACATGGTGGACGGTGCCGAGACCGTTTTGCGCGGCGTCGGCGTCAGGCGCGCGGACGATCTCGATCTGCCGGCCCGGACCGCCGCGGCCGACCGCAACGCGGACGCGATTGTCCACTTGCTCGACGACATGAAAGCCGAGCAGGCCGGTCATGAGGTCGAGCGTCGGCGCCGTGTCGCGCACCACCATGCGTCACGCTGTGCAGTCCGCGGATCGCGACGTCCTCGTCGATGCCGTCGGCGCGCCACGGCGTCCGGTGATCGTGCTTGTTCGCGATCAACTCGAACTCGAGCCCCGAGGTATCGGCGCACGCGATCGTCGCATCGCCGAACCGATCCTCGACGTCGTTGACCGCGAAACCGCGATGCGCCAGCCGCGCGCGCCAGAACGACAGCGCTCCGGCGGGAACGGAAAACGACGTCACCGTGACCTGGCCCGCGCCCTTCTTCCCAATCGGCACGCCGTGCCCCTTGTAGGGGAAGGTCGTCCAGAGCGTCCCCGGCGTGCCGTGCGCGTCGCCGTAGTAGAAGTGATAGACGTGGTGGTTGTCGAAATTGACCGTCTTCTTCACGAGACGAAGACCGAGGGCGCCGAGACAGAAATCCAGATCGTCCTGCGCATCGTCAACGGTGGCGGTCACATGATGAAGCCCGAGAATGTGGTGCGGCATGCTGCATCCGATTCTATCGCCGCTCACCGTGCGTCGAGTACCCGCCGGCTGAGCATGACAGCGCGATGAACGCGGCGGCTCGACATCAGACGGCGCCGTGACGTCGAAGCGCGGCCTGGACGGCGGCATTGCCGTCCGCCATCGACACCACGGATGTGCCGTGACGATTGCCGGCCAGGCGCACGTCCGCTCCGGCGCGAACCAGTTCGTCGATCACCGCGACATAGTCGGCGCCCTCGGCGCAACGATGCGTCGACCCGAACGCCGCCCAGCCAAGCGGGGTGCTGCCGTGCGTCGCGTCAACCGTGTCGATCGGGACGCGGCCGGACGCAAGAATGCGCCGGACCAGCGGCGCATGTCCGACCCAGCAGGCGGCATGGAGAGCGGTACCTCCGTCCACGCCCGGTGCTCGACGGATCGAAACCGAGGCGCAGCATGAGGTCGGCTGACACGTAGCGCCCGTGGAAGATCGCCTGTGCGAGCACGCCCTGATCGGCAGGCGTCAGCGCCTCGATCAATGACGGATCGGCGGCAACCATCGCGTGCGCCGCGACTTCGTCGCCGCGTTCCACGGCATCCAGCAGGCGTACCGTTCCAGAGCTCTGCGCAATCAGCAGGTCGTAGACGTCGCGATGCTCGTGCGCGAGCGCGACCACATGGGGCGACACGAGAAACCCGAGCGTCCAGCAGTAGATGTTGAACGGCGGCACGGGCGGATACCCGGGCAGGTTCACTCGCGCCGCGACGCACGCGGGATGCTCTTCGATCAGGCGCTGCGCCAGCGGCCGATCGCCGAGGCGCGCCGCCATGAAAATATCGGGCGTCGCGCCGCGCTCGAGGAGACGCCGGCACACGTCGGGGCGCTCGACGAGCGCATATTGCGCCGGCGTCGATTGGTGGTCGATGCAGCGCGCGTCGATATCGGCGCCGTTGTCGAGCAGGTAATCCGCGATGGCGACGGTCGCCGCCTGATGCAAGGGCTGCTGGCCGTCACCGCCGCGCTCGTGAACGGCGAGCGGATCGGACGCCACGAAGGCCTTGAGCTCGTCGAACCAGCCCAGTCTCGCCGCCGCGCAGGCCGTGAGCGTCGCGCCGCGCGCGATCAGGAAGCGGGCGGATTCGGCGTCAGCATTGTCGAGAACGGTGTAGGGGCCATTCTCCCAGTCGCTGCGCAGGTTGAGGTCGGCGCCGAACGACAGCAGCACGTCGAGCACGGCCGGATCGCGCGCCACGATGTGCGCCGCCCGCTGGCCGAAGTCGAACAGCGGATCGTTCACGTGCGCGCGCACGTGCGCGGACTTCTCGATCGCCGCGCGCGTGGCCGCCGCGTCCCGCGCCCTCACGGCGCGGGCAAATCCCTTCAGCTCCTCGTCCATCACACACCGATGTTGATCAGTTCTCGCTGAATCGCGGAATACACACTGCGGACCGTCGCTGGTCATGACGATGTTGATTTCCGAACGGACACCGAGATCGTCGTCAGGCATATAGATGCCGGGCTCGACGGTGAATGCCGTCCCCTCGATGACCTCGCGCGTGTCGTGCGTCTCGAGATCGTCCATGTTCGCGCCCTCGCCGTGTGCCGCCGTCATGCCGAGGGAGTGACCGGTGCGGTGAATGAAGTAGTCGCCGAATCCTTCTCCGGCAATGTGGTCGCGGACGACGCGGTCCACTTCCCAACCCTGGAGCACGCGCTGCTCGCGCCACGCACGGCTGACCATCTCGAGCGCCAGGTCGCGTCCGGCAATGACGGTCCGGAACATTCGCATGAGACGATCGCCGGGCGTCGCGCCGCAGTACCCCATCCACGTGATGTCGGCGTAGACCGATCCCGGCGCCGGTTCCACCGCCCACAGATCGATGAGCACCGTATCCCCGCGGCGAATCGGCACGGCGCTGGCGGCGTTCGGCACGTAGTGCGGATCGCCGGCGTGGGCGTTGACCGCCACGATCGGCGCGTGATCCGTCAGAGGCCGTTGTCGGCAAACTGCTGCATCAGGAACGTCTGCACGTCGAGCTCGGAAATCTCGCGGCCGGCGCGCTGCTCGGCGCCAATCAGATCGAAAGCCGCGTCTTTCGCGGCTTCCACGACCTTCATCGCGCGGACGTGGCTCTGAATCTGTTCGGGCGAGTAGCGGCACAGCGCCTGCTGGATGAGATCGCCCGACGGCACGATCTCCGCGCCGAGCGATCGGATCAGTTCGATGGTGCCCGCATCGACCCGCGAGAGATACGGAATGGCCGCCATCGCGCAGTACTCCATCGCGATGCGGCGCTTTCCGCCCGCGGCGGCGAGCAGACGCCGCGAGCGCTTCGTGCAGCGACTGCCAGGACGCGTAACTGTGGCGATCGCCTGGCACGCTGGCGGGAAAGGAACGCCGCTCGATGGCATGCACGAGCAACTGCGGCGTGCCGCGCGCTGGAATGAGATAGAACCACCGCCGCGTGAGCAGATGCTCGCCGAGGCCGAGCATGGCAACCGCGGTGGGATTCTGGCGGCGGAAGTCGTACAACAGCCAGCCGTCGAGGCCACGGGCGGCGACGGCGTCCTGCAAGGCAGCAAGATTCACGATCAGAATCTATCCGAGCACCCGGATCACTGCAATGCGGCCGCCGATCAGGAAACGAGAGACGCGAAAGACGACGAGGGAACGCAGAGATCGCAGAGCACGCAGATCCAAAGGAATCTCTGCGAACTCTGCGTGCTCTGCGTGCTCTGCGTTGATCGTCGTGTCTACTGCTGCTGCGTGCGCTGCGGACCACGAAGGTCGCGCAAATCGACCGTCATCGTATCGGCGATGACCTTGGCGTACGCCCGGGTGATCCCCGCCAGCGCCGTCGTCGAGATCGACGCCGCCGTTTCCTGATCGGAGTGCCAGACGTAGCCGCTGGTCATGACCTGCATCGCCGGCGCGAGCTGGAAGTAGCGTCCGATCTCGCCGGCCGGCGTTGCCGCCGACTGCGGATAGGTCGCCACGCCGAACGCGTCGAGCGCGCGCGAGACGATGTCGGAGAGGCGATCGCCGGACGCGAACCAGGTCGCGGGCGCGCCGTAGTTGGCCATTCTCGTCGAGCCGACGCCGGTCGCCACCGCGCCGGTGTGCTCGGCGTTGAGCAGGAGCGCGGTTTTCGCAAACGTCTCCGGATGCTGCGCGAACCAGGTCCCGCTTTCCGCGGTGCTGTTGTGATGCCCGGTCGTCCCGAGGAACACGATCGTGCGGCGGCGCTGTTCCTTCGGAATCTTCGCGAAGTATTCGGCGATGCCGATCGCCGTGGCGACGCCGCTCGCGTTGTCGTTCGCGCCTTCGAACCAGCCGTCGCGGTGAGAGACGACCAGGACCGTTTCGTCGGTCATGCCGGGCAGCGTCGCCCAGACAGTGCCGGTCTTCAGATTCGGGACGCGCTGCACGTCGAGCTTGACCTTGACGCGCGTGGCTTCCGTTCCACCCTGTGCGATGAGATCGCGCATCGCAAGACCGTCGGCCTGGCCGAGTGAGAAGGTCGGCACCGGGCTGTTGACCGGATAGAACTGCGTCTTCAAGTTGCCTTGAATGCCCTGGATGACGAAGATCGCCGCCGCGCCGCGATCCCCGAGGCGCTTGATGGCGTTGTCCATCACGCCGATGTGACGCGAGTTGACGTCGGTGCTGAAGAAGAACACCGCCTTGCCTTTGACGTCGTGCGACATCGCGATGTCGGCGTCGCTGCCGAGGCCAACGTAGACCGCTTCGAGATCGAGGCCTTCGCCGGTCGTCCCCTGGCTCTGGTAAGTGGGCTGCGCGGTCTGCAGCGGCAGTGTCTTCGCACTGTTCGCCGCCGTGACGCTCCACGACTGCGGCATCCACTGCGGCGGCAGATCGAAGCTCTGTTCGCGCACGTCGGTCAGGCCAATCTGCCGGAACTTGTCCATCATCCAGCGCGCGTTCTCGGCGTCGGCCTCGGTGCCGATGATGCGGCCCCAGAACTGCGGATGTCCGTTGTCGCGGTAGCGGCGCGCCATCGCGGTCAGATCTTCCACGTACTGTTTCAGATGATCGCCGTCAATCGACGCATACGACTGGTCAGGCGTCGCGACATGCCATCCGACTTCAGCTTTCCGCGTGTGCGCCGGCTCGCTGGGACGCGCGGCGCGCGCCGCGGGGTCCGGAGGATTCTGGGGCGTCTGCTGCGCGCGGACCGACAGGCTGGCGGCGACGGCGACAACGAGAATCACAAGGCCGGTGGTGCGTAATTTCACAGCGATACCTCCGCTGAACGAGCCTGGCTGTGGCGTTCGGTGGCGGATTATACGCCCGCGCAGCGCCCCGTATTCGTAGCGATTCGCAGTGGCCCGCCTCAGCCGGGCCACCGCAATGCGCGCTGCTATTCGCTGATTCAACCGCGGCTGGTTATTTCTCGAGCTGATAGATTTCGCGGCGCCCGTGATCGACGAGATCGTGGTAGCCGTGCATCGCGTCCTGAAACTCCTTCATGCCGGAAGTTTTCTTGACGATGTCGGCGTGCTTCTCGAGGCTGTCGACTTCGATCTCCGAGACAACCGTCCAGTAGCGCTCGGCGCTCACGTCGGTCATCACCCGCATCCGGCCGAGGCCCATCGGCTCCAGGAGTTTCTGGAGGGCCAGGAACTTCTGCACCATCGGCCGCGCCTGTCCAGGCTTGCAATACATGATGTCGCGCACCAGAAACATGTCGTCCTCCTTTTGACCTGTCGTCAAGGAATTGGTGCCCGACATTCTAGTGTCGCCATCATTCGATGGCGGCACGGTGTGCGAAACGCCGCTGGCGGCGCGAGGAGGCGCTCAGAATCTCAGGATCAGCCCGACGGTTCCGCGGGAGAACTTGATGTGGTCGGACTCCGTGAGCCCCAGGAAGTCGACCGCGCTGAAGGTCCGGATGTATCGGAGGTCGCCGCGCACGCCGACGTGTGAGGTGAAGAACATCATCACGCCGCCGCCGACGTCCCAGGATGCCTGGGTGTCGTCGAATCCGATGACGTCCGTGAACGCGTCCAGCTTCGAGTGGATCAGCCCGAGGCCGATCAGCCCGTAGGGGCGAATCCCGAAGCCCTTCTGACCGCCGAACGGCAAGCCGAGGAGCACGTTCCCGGTCGCCGAGAGCAAGCCGGTCCCGTCAGCATCGGTCTTCCCGTAAAAATCCGATGTGTAGCCGAGGTCGGCCTCGAGACCGATGACGCCGGCGCCCATCCACGCGAAGCTGACGCCCCAGGTGTTCCGATTGGCGTCGAACGCCGTGGAGATGTTCTCCCCGGAAGTGCCGCCGAAGTTGACGCCGTAGAACGGCACGATCAGACCGTCCGCATGCGCGACAGACGGTGCGAAGCCGAGCAGCATCAGACTGACGGCGAGTACTCGAAACGACATGTGTCCTCCTTGGCGCCACACGACATGGTGTGGGTACCGGTGGCCTCGATCGCCGGATATACGGTCAAATCGTTCAGGCAGCCGCTGGCGGCTGTGTCTCAGCAGATTGGGTGCCAACTTTTGAGCTGGCCGAGCAAGCTGAGCGTTAGGCGGCTACGGCAGAGAGAGATTCAAGCGGGAGGCAGCGCGGCGGGAGCGTCGAAGTGTCAGTTATGGGGTGAACGGGTGAAACCCTTGGGCACACAAGACTGATTGCGCCAGGGACGCGCCCAGATGCCTACCCTTGCGCTGGAAGGCCGACCAGCGGTTCGCCGACGCCCAGAGTCATACGACCGCCTCACAACCGCATTGACCGCATTGACATGCTCGATCAAGAGCACGGCCGACGCGTTGGCAAATAGTGACTTAGCGAACAAGTTCGTCGTGTAAATAAAATTTGACATCTGTAATGCTTGAAAATTTGAATCGGTGTTAGCATCCCGCGCATGAAAGATCGACTGGCGGTTGGGGGCAAGATACGAGCACTTCGGCGCCACCAGCACCTCACGCAAACAGACCTCGCACAACGCATCGGCATTTCGACCAGCTATCTCAATCTGATCGAGCACAATCGGCGCACGCTTGGGGCGGATCTCTTGATCCGGCTGGCGGACGTCCTGCCAATCGACCTGAAGACCTTCTCACCCGGCCACGAAGGCCAGACAGTCACCGAACTCCTCGAGGTGTGCTGAAACAAGCGGTCGCTCGCGGCGTCAAGAAGGAGGAGATCGCCGCACAACTCAAGCTGGACGACCTGGGTTGGCCGTTTTCCGCGCCGCAACTCGCGGCGCTCTTCGACGAAGCCGCCCAGGAAAGGTAGTTCATGGCCATTGCAGCCGCCGGGAAACCGAGGCCGGCGCCACCCGCGATTTCCGATGGATGGTTTGTTCGCGCCGGGATGGCCATGGCCGACTGGTGCGAACGCTGGTTTCCTGACGCGTTCGTCTTCGCGCTGGTCGGGCTGATCATCGTCTTTATTGCCGGGCTCTCCATGGGAACGCCGGCGATGACCCTCGATCAAGTATTTCGGTGAGGGCTTCTGGAGCCTGATCCCCTTCACGATGCAGATGGCGCTCATCATCATCGGTGGGTATACCGTCGCGTCATCGCCGCCTATCCACCGGTTGATCCTCAAACTCGCGGAAGTGCCTCGCACCCCCCGCGGCGCGGCGGTTCTGGTCGCGCTTGTTCTCAACGCTGACGTCGTTGATCAGCTGGGGCCTGAGCCTGATCATGACGGGCTTCCTCGTGCGCGCGGTCGTGAGGAACGTGAAGGGGATCGACTACCGCGCGATCGGCGCGGCCGGTTATCTCGGACTCGGCACCGTCTGGGCGCTCGGCATGTCATCCTCGCCTGCGCTCCTGATGGCGACTCCGGCCTCGATTCCGCCGGCGCTGATCGAAGATCTCCGGCGTGATCCCATTGAGTCAGACGATATATTCCTGGCCCAGCCTGGCGACCGCGGGAATCCTCATCGTCACATCGACCGTCATCGCCTACCTGTCGATGCCGACTCGCTCGACCAAGACGGCGGCGTTCTTCAATGTCCCCGATGAGCTTGGCGTACGGCAACTCGAGCCCGGAAGACACCGGCTGAGTGGCTCGAGTACGTCGCCGCTTGCTGTCGATCATCGTTGGCGCGATGGGGTTGCTCTACATTGCGCAGGTTATTTCCGCGCGCGGTTTTACGGCGGCAGTGGACCTGAACACCTTCAATTTCATTTTCATCATGGCCGGGCTCCTGCTCCACTGGAAGCCCCGCTCGTTCGTGCGCGCCGTGAATGCGGCCGTGCCGTCCACCGCCGGCGTGCTCATTCAGTTCCCGTTCTACGGCGGCATTTTCGGCATCGTGACGATGTCGGTCATTTCCGAAAACGCTCGCGCACTTCTTCGTGCGCATCTCCACTCCCGGCACGTTTCCGGTCCTGGTGGCGATGTATTCCGCGTTTCTCGGCCTCTTCGTCCCCTCGGCCGGCAGTGAGCCAACACACGCGAGCGGGCGCGAGGTTGGCGGGGTCGACGGGACTCGAACCCGCGGCCTCCGGCGTGACAGGCCGGCGTTCTAACCAACTGAACTACGACCCCCAAGGACGAACTGACCTACTTCAGACTGCTTCATTTCAGATTTCAGAATTCAATCTGCACTCTGAAGTCTGCCAATCTGAAATTCCAATCATTACTGGGCGGTACAGGATTCGAACCTGTGACAGCCGGCGTGTAAAGCCGGTGCTCTACCACTGAGCTAACCGCCCCCAGACACGGCAACTGGCTTTCCGTCGATGCCCTGCTAGCGGCCGGCTCCTGCCCGCCAGAACACGCCATTATACGTTGCCTTCAGGGCGAGCAACAACACCGCCAGCAGAAGTCCCGTCACGGCCCGGTATTCGCGGTTCGCCATGGCGAGCGACACGCTGAATTGACGTGTCCCGCGACGTGCCGGGTCGCCACGCCGATAGCCATCGTAGCCATCCCCGAACCGTTCGCGCAGGAACGCTTCCTCGCTCCGGACCGCCGCGGTGATCGTCGCGCCAAGGTAGATCGCAATCACGACGGCGACGCTGACACTGTGCGACGCGACGGCGAGTCCTGCGCCCATCACCGATGATCCGACGTACAGAGGATGGGCCATCCAGCGATACGGACCCGACATCGTCACCTCGCGCGACTTCGTGAGGTGCCCGGCCGCCCAGATCCGCAGCGCTTCTCCGATCCCTGCGATCAGCGCACCCCATCCGAGCGATGCGCGCGTCGGCTGCGCGAGCCAGAGCACCGCCACGGCGAACACGAAGCCGAGCGGCACCCGTAAGCGCGCCAGCATGCGGACGAGCGTGGTCATTCGCTCGCGATCCGCTTACGCACGGCAGCGCTCCGCCGCAGTTCAGCCGCCGCTCCACCGCCGCGAGCACCTCGGCCACCTCGATGTCGAGGAGGCACATCCTCTCCGCCTTGCACGAGCGGTAGTGATGACACTGACAGATCGCGGCCCGCGAGACGGTCTCGTCCTCGCGCACCCAGGGCCCGTTCCGCTCGGGTCGCGTGGGGCCGTAGATGCCAACGATCGGTGTCCCGACCGCCGCCGCGAGGTGCGTCGGACCGGTGTCGCCCGACACCATGACGGCTGCGCCGCGCGCCAGTGCCACGACATCGGCAATCGCCGTCTGCGGCGACAGGATCGCCGCCCCGCCGGCCAGCGTCACCACCTCCTCGGCGAGCTCGTGCTCGCCAGGGCCCCAGATGATCACCGACGGCAAGCCGCGCCGCTCGCGCAGCGCGGCGGCCAGCGCGGCCAGCCGCGCCGGCGGCCAGCGTTTGTTGGGCCAGGCCGCACCGGGATTGAGCAGCGCGTAGCGGCCACCTGTCTGCGTCGGTCATGGTTCGGGCGATTGCGGACTCGCGGGCGTCGATTGGAAACTCGGTCGCGGTGTCCGTGATCCCGAGAGGCGCCAGCAGCCCCAGATTGATCTCGACGACGTGGCGGGTTTCGCTGGGCGCGTAGATGCCCTCGCCGCCGGGATCGTGCACGTCGGTGTAGAACAGGCGCGCGAGCGATTCGCGCGCGTATCGGCCGTTGAATCCGACGACACGCGCCGCACCCGACAGCCGCGCGATGACCGCGGACTTGATCAGCCCCTGCAGATCCAGCGCGACGTCATATTTGGTTTCGCGCAGGCCGCGGATCGTCGAGGACAGCGACTCGCCGCCGCCGCGACCGCCGCGGTCCTTGACCGGCAGGCTGCGGTCGATCGCCGGGACGAGATCGAGGATTTCGCGATGCTTGCCGCTGACCAGCCAGTCGATCCGCGCGTCCGGAAACGCCCGCCGCAACGCGGCCGCGACCGGAATGGCATGAACGATGTCACCGAGCGCGCCGAGGCGGACGATCAGGAAACGCGTCATCACCCGCGCCGGGCAATGCGGGCAATCAACTCGCGCGTCGCGTGCGTCTTGGGATCGCCGACAATCGCGGTGCGGCCGCCGTAGGATTCGACGACGGCGCGTTCCGGAACGGTGTCGACGGTGTAGTCGGTGCCTTTGCAGTGCACGTCCGGTTTCATCCGCAGCAGCAGACGTTCGACGGTGGGATCGGCAAACAGCACCACGTAGTCCACGCCGCGCAGCGCCGCCACGAGCTCGGCCCGATCGGCGCCGCTCAGCACCGGCCGCCCCGGCCCCTTCAGCCCTTCGACCGATCGATCGTCATTGACCGCCACCACCAGACGATCGGCTTCCTGCGCCGCGCCCTGCAGGTACCGGACATGGCCGACGTGCAGCAGATCGAAACACCCATTGGCGAGCGCAATCGTACGCCCCTGAACGCGGTCGCGAACCACCGCGTCGATCAGCTGGTCTTCGGACAGAACAGATCCCATATCGGCTCAGGCTTCAGGCTCCGGGCTTCGGGCTTCGGGCTTCCTAGCTCTCGAATTCCTAATTCCCAATTCCTAATTCCCAATTCTCAATTCCTACTTCCGCTCTCCGCTCGTTCGTCCCTGCGCGGGGCCTTCCTGCGACCAGTTCTCGAGCGACGTGTCGTGATCGCTCTCGATGGCGTCCATCAGTTCGCGCGAGGCGACCGTCGCGGTGCCGCGTTTCATCACGACCAGCCCGCCGGCGTAGTTGGCGAGCCGGACCGACTCGTAGAACGAGGCGCCGGAAGCGAGCGCCAGCGCCAGCGTCGCGATCACCGTGTCGCCGGCGCCGGTGACGTCGGCGACTTCGTTGGATCCGAAGATCGGCACGTGGATGGTCGCCTGCCGCGGCTGGAAGATCGCCATGCCGCGGCTGCCGCGGGTAATGACCACGGCCTCCATGCGCGTCCGTCTGAGCAGCGTCCGGCCGGCGCGCTCGAGCACATCCAGGTCGTCGTCGATATGAATGCCGAGCGCCTGTTCGACTTCCGATTCGTTCGGCGTGCACGCCGTCAGCCCGCGGTAATCGAGCAGCCGGTAGCGCGTATCGACCACGATCGGAACTCGCCGGCGCCGCGCCCGCGCACGCACGGTACGCGCGATCGACTCGGCCAGCGCGGGGGTCACGAGTCCGGATCCGTAGTCCGAGACGAGCACGGCGTCGCACTCCCCGAGCGCGGCGGTGAGTTTCGACGTGAACGTGCGGCTGATGCCGTCGGACAGCGGCCAGCCGGTCTCGCGATCGATGCGCACGACCTGCTGCTTCGCGGAGTGGATGCCGCCGGCCAGGATGCGCGTCTTGACCGGTGTCCGGTATTCCTTCGAGCGCACCACCTGGCGGCAGTCCACATTGCGCGGCAAGGCTTTGAGCAACCGCCGCCCTTCGCTGTCCTGTCCGACCATGCCCGCGAGCGTCGCGCGGCCGCCGAGTGCCGCAACGTTGTTCGCCGCGTTGGCGGCCCCGCCGGCGACGATCCCGGTCGTGTCGTACTTGAGAATCAGCACCGGCGCCTCGCGCGACACGCGGCTGACTTCACCGTAGATGAACTCGTCCGCGAGGAGATCGCCCACGACGAGGACTCGACGCCCGCCAAACGCATCGACCAGCGACAACAAACGGCTCTTGCGTTCGGCTTCGCCGGGCAAGGGGTGCACGGAGCGGGCGATCTGCATCATTGTTCTTGGCTTAGGCTTCAGGCTTCAGGCTTCGGGCTTCAGGCTCCAGGCTGCACGCGTTCGAGAATCCAGCTGGCTGCTTCCACCAGATTGTTGACGATCGCATCGGCGGTGACGCCGGCCGCCGGCCGATGTTCTTCGGCCGCGCCGTAACCGGTTCTGACCAGCACACCACGAGCGCCGACCTTCCGGGCGAGCTCGACGTCCAGCCACCGATCGCCGACGGTAAACGATCGAGCGGGATCCACGCCCAGTTCCTCGACCGCACGATCCACGAGGGCGCGCCCTGGTTTGCGGCAGTCGCACGCGCGGGCGTACTCGCGCACGCTGCCGTGCGGATGGTGCGGACAATAGTAATACGCGTCGAGGTGCGCGCCGCCCGCCGCGAGCAGATCGGCAATTGTGCGGTGCACCCGATCCACCACCGCTTCCGTGAAGAACCCGCGGGCGATCCCCGACTGGTTCGTGACCATGACGATGGCGACGCCGGCGTGGTTGAGCGCGCGAATCGCGTCGGTGGACCAGGGATAGAGGATGACGCGGTCGGGACGATCGAGATAGCCGACCTCTTCGATCAGCGTGCCGTCGCGATCGAGAAAGACCGCCGGCCTGCTGGTTGCGGCGGACATCGTCATACGAGCGGCCTCGTCGCGGCGTGCGCGGCGTCCACGGTAATGCCGGTCATGCAGCGATGCGTCAGCGGGCACTCGCGCAGCATGCAGGGCCGGCACCACACCGGGTTGGTGAGCACGACGTGGCGGCCGGCGCCGACCGGATGCGTTTCGCGCTCGCGCGTCGGACCGATGAGCGCGGTGATGTTGACGCCAAGCGCCGCGGCCATGTGCATGGCGCCGGAGTCGTTGGTCACCAGCGCGCGGCACTGCGTCAGCACCGCCGCAAGCATCGGCAGATCGGTTCGCCCCATGAGATCGATCGCCTGAGCGCTCCGGCTGGCGGCCAGCAGTTCGGCGCCTGCGGGACGATCCGACGCGGTACCGATCAACACCGTGCGCACGCCGTCGCCGGCCAGTCGATCGGCCAGCGACGCGAACGACGCCGCCGGCCACCGTTTGGCAGTACCCGAACGCCGCACCCGGCGCCATCGCGACGAGCGGCGCGCGCTGATCCCATCCCGCGGCCGTGAGGAATGCTGCGGCTTCCGCGCGCTGCTCCGACGTGACCTCGAGTTGCGGCGCGCGCGCCTCGCCCGCAAAACCGAGCGCCTCGACGAGATGACGGTAGTAATCCACCTGGTGCAGGCGAACCGGCGCAAGAACCGGCCGCGTCAACAGCAGCGACCGGAAATCGGCCCGATATCCCCATCGTTCGCGAATCCCCGCCGCGCGCACCAGCCGCGCCGCGTTGAACGAGTTGGGCAGGAGCAGCGCGGCATCGTAGTGCCCCTCGGCCAGCGCGCGAACGGCGGACGACCGATCGCCGAGCACGACGATGCGCTCGAACCGGCCGCGCGGATACAACGTAAAGAGGGGAGCGACCGCCGGGCGCGCCGCCACGTCGATCGCGGCTTCAGGCAGCCCGCGGCGCACGTTCTCGATCGCCGGCAGCGACATCACCGCGTCGCCAAGCCAGTTTGGCGCCAGGATGACCAGGCGGCCGGTCACCTGCGCTCCGGACCGAGCGGTTGTGGTACGTTTTCAGCCTCGATGCCTGAACCTCGCCTCGCGCCGGTTCCCCCGAACCCGCTGCTGTCGGTCGTCATGCCGGTTTACAACGAGCGTAACACGGTCGAAGAAATCATTCGGCGTGTGCTCGCGGTCCCCGTGCGCATCGAGCTCATCGTCGTGGACGATGGGTCGAAGGATGGATCGGGGGAGATTCTCGATCGCCTGGAGAAGGAGCTCGGGTTCACGCTGCTCCGCCAGGCGAACGCGGGCAAGGGCGCGGCGCTGCGCAATGGATTCCGCGCCGTCACCGGCGACCTCGTGGTCATCCAGGACGCCGATCTCGAGTACTCGCCGGAGGAGTACCCGGATCTGATCGAGCTCATTTGCAAGGGACACGCGGACGTCGTCTACGGCTCACGCTTTCTGGGCCGGCATCGCGTCTTCCTGTTCACCCACTATCTCGGCAACCGCGTCGTCACGCTGGCGACCAACATCCTGTACAACACGATGTTGACGGACATGGAGACCTGCTACAAGGCGATGCGGGTCGAGGTGCTGCGATCGTTCGACCTCGAGTCGAACGGCTTCGGCATCGAGCCCGAGATTACCGCCAAGATCTTCAAGCGCGGCTACCGCGTCTACGAAATTCCCATTACCTATGCCGGTCGGAACTACGATGAAGGGAAGAAGATTACGTGGACGGCCGGATTCGGTGCGCTGTGGGTCCTGCTGAAGTTTCGGTTCATTGAATAGTGTCTGTGCGCTGACGTGCGCGAAGGCCCGCCGTGAAGATCGCGCTCCTGCAAATCAACCCGACGGTCGGCGACCTCGAGGGCAACGCGCGGCTGATTGCCGATGCGGTCCGCGAGGCCGGCGCTCGAGGCGCGCAGCTCGCCGTGACGCCGGAGCTGTCGCTCGTCGGCTATCTCCCGCGCGACCTGCTGCTGTCCGGCGACTTCGTGGCGCGCAGCTGGGCGCGCCTCGAGAAACTCGCGCGTCGAACTCGCCGATCAGCCGCCGACGCTCGTCGGCCTTCCTGAACCCAACCCGGCGGACGAAGGGCGGCCGCTGTTCAACATCGCGGCGCTGGTATGCGGCGGCCGGATCACGCAGCGGTTTCGCAAGGCGCTCCTGCCGACCTACGACGTCTTCGATGAGGACCGCTACTTCGAGCCGTTTCACGGCGCGCAGACCGTGGACCTTGGCGGACGCCGCGTCGGCATCAGCGTCTGCGAAGACATCTGGAACGATCGCGACTTCTGGAAGCGGCGCCGCTATCACCACGATCCGGTCGAGGAGCTCGTCCGCGCCGGCGCGCAGGTGATCGTCAACCTGTCGGCCTCGCCGTTCTCGGTCGGCAAGCACGCGCGCCGCGAAAAAATGCTGAGCAGCATGGCGGTCAAATACGGCGTGCCGCTGCTCTACGTGAACCAGTACGGCGGGAACGACGACCTGGTGTTCGACGGCCGCAGTTGCGCGTTCAGTTTTTCGGGACACGCGATCGCCCGCGGCCGCTCCTTCGACCGCGACGTCGTCGTCTGCGATCTTTCGAAGGCCAACCCGATTGGCGATCCGACCGACCTGGCGCCCGAGTCGGAGGTCTGGCGCGCGCTGGTGCTCGGCACGCGCGACTACGCGCGAAAATGCGGCTTCAGCCAGGTCGTGCTCGGGTTATCCGGCGGCATCGACTCCGCACTGACCGCCGCGATCGCCGCCGACGCGCTGGGCGCGGCGAATGTGCTCGGCGTGCTGATGCCGTCGCCGTTTTCGAGCCGCGGCAGCATCGACGATGCGCAGCAGCTCGCCGCGAACCTCGGCGTTCAGACGCTGATCCTTCCGATCGAAGATGCCATGCAGGCGTTCGACCGGACGCTGCATGACGCGTTTGCCGGAACCGCGCGCGGCGTCGCCGAAGAAAACATCCAGGCGCGCATCCGCGGCAACCTGCTGATGGCGCTGTCGAACAAACGCGGCGCGCTGCTGCTGACGACCGGGAACAAGTCGGAGCTGGCGGTTGGTTACTGCACGCTCTACGGCGACATGTCCGGCGGCCTCGGCGTCATCGCCGATGTCCCGAAGACGATGGTGTACCGCGTCGCGCGATGGCTCAACGAAACGACCGGGCGCGCGGTGATTCCGGAATCGACGATCACCAAGGCGCCGTCGGCCGAACTGCGGCCCAACCAGACCGATCAGGACTCGCTGCCGCCTTACGACGTGCTGGACGAAATCCTCGAGCGCCATATCGAGCGCCACGAGCCGGCCGAACAGATCGCCGCCGCGGGAATCGATGCGGCGACCGTGACGCGTGTCCTGCAGCTGGTACGGAACGCCGAGTTCAAACGCAAACAAGCCGCCCCCGGACTAAAAGTCACCGACCGCGCATTCGGCACCGGCTGGCGAATGCCGATTGCCGCGAGAATCACGTAGGGCGCTGGGCTTTGGGCTCTAGGCTTTGGGCTTCAGGCGGGCCGGGCTCCGGGCTCCAGGGCTCCGGGCTTCAGGCTCCGGCTGCGCACGCAGCACCGAAGCACCTGGCACCTACGCACCGGCACCTTAGCACCGCACCTACGCACCTCGCACCCACGCACCTAAGCACCGACACGCGATCAGAGTCTACTCCCGCCATCGTCTATGCATCCACAGCCAGAGCTCCGGGTGGCGGCGGACGTACATTTCGAGCACGTCCGTGCAGCGCTGGGTGAAGTCCTGGATGGCGTGCTCGCTGTCGGCCGCCGGCGCTTCGACCGGGTGCTCGTAGATCATCCGGTAGCGGCCGCCGCCGATCGGCAGCGCGAAGAGCGGCACGACTCGCGCGCCGGTCCTGAGCGCGAGCGCGGCGACGACCGGAGTCGTGGCCGCCGGGCGGCCGAAGAAATCCACGTAGATCGCGTCGCGCCCGAGGACGTGCTGATCGATCAGCACGCCGACGCCCTGCGCCGCTTGCAGCTGGCGCATGACGCGGCGGATGGTCCCCTGCCGGTAGATGACGCTGTTCCCCGTGCGTGTCCGGATCGACTCGAGCAGCGCGTTCAGGTCGGGATTGTCGAGCGCCCGCGCCATCACCGCCATCGGCGGCAGCCGCAGCGCGTGCACGATCGCCTGCAGCTCCCAGTAGCCAAAGTGGCCGGTGACGAAGATGCACACCCTTGCCGTGCGCGTAGGCCGCACGAACGCGATCCTCGCCTTCGAACTCGACGCGCGCGAGCATCGCTTCGGGCGACAGCGTGCTGAATTTCAGCAGCTCGAACAGCAGGCGGCCGAAGTGTTTGAAGGCGCCGCGGACGATCCGCCGCCGCTCCTCGCTCGAGCGTCCGGGAAACGCGGTGGCGACGTTCTGACTCGCGATCCGGCGATGCGAGCCGTCAACGACGTAGGCGCACAGGCCGACCAGCGCGCCGAATTTCCTGACGAGCCAGCCGGGTACGAGCGCGAAGGCAGCCGATGACCACCCGCGCGGCAATGTATTCGAGGCGAAATCTCATCGCTGCGACAGCCGATCGATCAGCCAGGCGCGAAACGTTTCCGCGGGCTCGATGGTGGCCGTCAACGGGATGTAGGCGATCGTCAGGCCGTGGGTATCGATGCCCTGGAGTCGAACCGCATCCTTCTCGGTCGTCACGAGCATCGATGTGCCGGCGGCGCTCGCATCCTCAGCCAGTCGATCCACGTCGGCCTGGGTAAACGGATGATGATCGGCAAACGGCATCGTCTCCGCGACGTGCCACCCGGCCGACGTCAGGTCCGCGAAGAAGCGTTCGGGGCGGGCGATGCCGGCAAAGGCGACGACCGGCGCATCTTTGCGGCCGGCCAGATCCGCACCCGACAACGCGCGCGCGGCGTGCACCTCGCGCCTGACGGTAAACGCTGCCCCAATACCCAGTGTCTCCGCCACGTTCCGCGCGTGCACTGGATTCTCCGTCGTGACGAGCGCCGCATCGGCCTGCGCGGCATTCGCCAGCGGCTCACGCAGATCGTCCCGTCGGCAGCACGCAGTCGTCCAGATCGCGATCGTCAACCATCAGGAGATCGACATCCCGCGCCAGCTGCACGTGCTGAAACCCATCGTCCAGCAGATGGACCGTCACGCCCAGCTCACGCTCCGCCAACGATCCCGATGCAAATCGATCCGCCCCCACCAGGACCGGCACGCCCGGCAGCGCGCGGGCCAGCATGAACGGTTCGTCGCCCGCGGCCGCGACGTCGGCCAGCAGCCGCACGCCATCAGAAACAACGGTCACGCCGAGAGCCGGGCGCGTTCGCGCGTAGCCTCTCGTCAGAATGCCCGGCCTCTCGCCAAGAGCCAGCAGAATCTGCGCGACATGCGCCACCACCGGCGTTTTCCCGCTGCCGCCGACGCTCAGATTGCCGACGCTGACGACCGGCCGTCTCAGTCGGCTGACGCGCGCCGGGCTGGAGTACCACCGGCGCCGCCACGTGGCCGCCGCGCCGTACACGGAACTGAGAACGCCCACGCTCAATGAACCAGGCGGAAGGGACGCACGACGCCGGCCGTCGGCAGGAGCTCCGATACCACGGCGAGCGTTTTGTCTTTTGCGCCGCGATTGGCGTCGACCAGCGCGCGGGCCGCAGCGCCCAGTCGCGCGCGCTGCACGGGATCGGCGACCAGCATGCGGAGCGCGTCCTCGAGTTCGCGCTCGGAGTGCACCTGCAGCGCCGCGGCGTTGGCGATGAACGCCTCGGCGATCTCCTTGAAGTTCTGCATGTGCGGCCCGAAGACGACCGGCTTGCCGAACGCCGCGGGCTCGAGGATGTTGTGGCCGCCATGGTCGGCGAGGCTTCCGCCGACGAAGACGACCGTCGCGAGCTGATACAGGAGTGCCAGCTCCCCGAGGGTATCGAGAATGACGACGTCGGCGCGCGGCTCGGCGTCGACCGGCAGGTCGGTCCGCCGCGCCGTGACGAAACCGGCATCCTTGGACAGCCGTTCGACTTCGGCGAAACGCTCGGGATGACGCGGCGCGATGATGAGCAGCGCACCCGGCGACAGCGTCTTGATGCGCGAGAAGCCGTGAAGCACGGCGGCTTCCTCGGACTTCATGGTGCTGCCGGCGATGATGACGATGCGGCTGGGCGACAACCGGAAATACCGCAGCACCGGATCGCGCGGCCGTCCATGAGCCGCCGGCGCCGGCCGCTGGAGCGAATCGAACTTCAAGCTGCCGGTGACCGTGATGCGGCCGGGATCGGCGCCCAGATCGATCAGGCGCGACGCCGACTCGTCGCTCTGCATGCAGAACCGGTCCACGTCGCTCAGCACCTGGCGGAAGAACGGTCGAATGAGCTTGTAGCGCGGGTACGAGCGCGACGAGATGCGGCCGTTGATCACGACGGTCTTCACGCCGCGCTCGCGGCAGAGGCGCAGCAGGTTCGGCCAGATCTCGGTTTCCATCATCACGAACAGGCGCGGCTTCACGATGCCGAGCGTCCGCCGCACGATGAACGACCAGTCGAACGGAAAGTAGAAGACGCCGTCGACCTGCTGCAGGTTCTTCCTGGCGACCTGCTGCCCGGCGATCGTGGTCGTCGACAGATACAGACGCAGCCGCGGATAGCGCGTCTTCAAATCGGCGATCAGCGCGCGCGCGGTGAGCGCTTCGCCGACCGAAACCGCGTGGATCCAGATCGATTCGTCGCCGTCGACGTTCAGCGTGATCGGCAGGTAGCCGAGACGCTGGCGCAGGCTGCCGACGTACTTCTTGTAACGCAGCGCCTGATACACGAAGTACGGCGAGGCGATCAGGAAAGCGACGAGGGTGACAAAACTGTAGATGAAATACATCGCGTGAACGCGGTTAAAATCGCGCGCTGCAATGGTTTAGCGAGATCGAAGTATATCCACGCCGTTTGACCCTCCGCAACCCGGTTCATTAGAATTGCGTGTTTGTCCGGGCCGCATCGGGCCGGATCCCAGAGGGAGACCAGAATGAAGGTACGGGTCGGCATCAACGGATTCGGCCGCATCGGCCGCAATATCATGCGCGCGGCACTGGGCGACAAGAACATCGACTTTGTCGCCGTCAACGATCTTACGAACGCGGCCACGCTGGCGCACCTGTTGAAGTACGACTCGGTGCTCGGCAACCTGCACGCGAAAGTCGAAGCCAGCGGCGACGGCATCTCCGTCGATGGCGACACCTTCAAAGTGCTGTCGCTGCGCGATCCGGCCCAGCTCCCCTGGAAAGATCTCGGCGTCGACGTCGTCTTCGAATCGACCGGCCTCTTCACCAACCGCGACGATGCCGCGAAGCACCTCACCGCCGGCGCCAAGCGCGTGGTCATCACCGCGCCGGCCAAGGGTCCTGACTTGACGGTCGTGCTCGGCGTGAACGAGGAAAAGTACGACCCGGCGAAGCACCACATCATCTCGAACGCGTCGTGCACGACCAACTGCCTGGCGCCGCTCGCCAAGGTGATTCACCAGACCTTCGGGATCAAGAAGGGCTGGATGACGACGATCCACTCCTATACGAACGATCAGCAGCTGCTGGATCTGCCGCACAAGGATCTGCGCCGCGCCCGCGCGGCGGCGTTGTCGATGATTCCGACGAGCACCGGCGCTGCCAGCGCGGTCGGTGAAGTGCTTCCGGAGCTGAAGGGCAAGCTGGACGGATTCGCGATGCGCGTGCCGACGCCGAACGTGTCGGTGGTCGACCTCGCGGCGATCATGGACAAGAAAGCGACCGCGGCGGACGTCAACGCGGCGCTGAAGGCGGCCGCCGACGGCCCGCTGAAAAACATCCTCGCCTACTCGACCGACGAGCTCGTCTCGATCGACTTCAAAGGCAACCCGCATTCCTCGATCGTCGATTCGGCCTACACGAAGGTCATGGACGGCGACTTCGTGAAGGTCCTGTCGTGGTACGACAACGAGTGGGGCTATTCGAGCCGCTGCGTCGATCTGCTGAGGCTCCTGGTGCAGACGGGGAATCTAGGCTGAGACTGGAAAGTGAGGAAGTGAGGAATTGAGGAAGTTAAGGAATTGTTCGAACTCGAACTCCTCAATTCCTCAGTTCCCAACTTCCTTAATTCCTTACTTCCTCAATTCCTAAATTTCAGTAGTATCACCATGAAGCTGTCCATCCGCGACCTCGATCTGAAGGGCAAGCGCGTGTTCGTGCGCGTGGACTTCAACGTACCGCTCAAGGGCGGTGTCATCGGCGATGACACGCGCATTCGGTCGTCGCTGCCGACGATTCAGTACGCGATGGACAAGGGCGCGATCGTCGTGCTGGCGAGCCATCTCGGAAGGCCCAAGGGCAAGCCGGCGCCTGAGTTCAGCCTGCGTCCGGTCGCCGAGCGATTGGGTCAACTGCTCGGCCGGCCGGTGTCGTTCGCCGACGACTGCATCGGCGAACCGGTGGCGCGGGCGATCGAGGAAGCGAAGCGGCTCGGCGGTGTGGTCCTGCTCGAAAACCTGCGGTTCCACGCGGAAGAAGAAAAGAACGACGCCGCGTTCGCAAAGGCGCTGGCGGCCGTGGCCGACGAGTACGTGGACGATGCGTTTGGCGCGGCGCACCGGGCGCATGCATCAGTCGAAGGGATCACGCATCACGTGCCGCGCGCGGCGGCCGGACTGCTGATGGAGCAGGAGCTCCGCTACCTCGGGCACGCGATCGAGGCGCCGGAGCGGCCGTTCGTGGCGATCCTCGGCGGCGCGAAAGTCTCCGACAAGCTCGAGGTCATCCAGAACCTCCTCACCAAAGTCGATCGGCTGCTCATCGGCGGCGCGATGGCCTACACGTTCTTCAAGGCGCGCGGCCTGGCGATCGGCAAGTCGCTGGTCGAAGACGAGAAACTCGGCGAAGCGCGCGCGATTGAAGCCGCGGCGGCCGCGCGCGGCGTGCGCCTCGAGCTGCCGGTCGATCACGTGGTCACCGACAAGATCGATGCGAACGCGGCGCACGAAGTCCTGAAGGTCGGCGATGCGGCCATTGGCGATCGCATGGGCGTGGACATCGGTCCGGAGACGATTCGCGCCTACCAGGCGGCGATCGGCGACGCGAAGACGGTCGTGTGGAATGGCCCGATGGGGATTTTCGAGATCGACGCGTTCGCGAACGGCACCAACGCCGTCGCGCGTGCAGTCGCGGACGTGAAGGGCACGACGATCATCGGCGGCGGCGACTCCATCGCCGCGGTCAAGAAGGCGGGAATCGCCGACCGGATTACGCACATCTCAACCGGCGGCGGCGCGTCGCTCGAGTTTCTGGGCGGCCGCGTGCTGCCCGGGGTCGCGGCGCTTACCGACAAGCAATAGAATCGCCCCATGCGCACGCCATTCGTCGCCGGCAACTGGAAAATGTTCAAGACGGTTCACGAGGCCGTGCTCTTCGCCAAAGAGCTGCGGCCGCTCGTCAAGGACCTCGTCGGCGTGGACATCGTCGTCGCGCCGACCTTCACGGCGCTGCACGGGGTCGCGGAAGCGCTGCGGAACACCAACGTCGGCGTGGCGTCGCAGGACATGTACTGGGAGCGCGAAGGCGCATTCACCGGCGAAATTTCCGCCGGCATGGTGCGCGAGGCGGGCGCGGAATACGCGATCATCGGCCACTCCGAACGGCGCCGGCTGTTCGGCGAAACCGACGTGCACGTCAACCGCAAGACCGTCGCGGCGATTGGCGCCGGCCTGACGCCGATCGTGTGCATCGGGGAAACGCTCGAGGAGCGGGAGCGCAACGAGACCCTGGCGATCCTCGATCGGCAGATCAAGCAGGGGCTCGATGGACTGAGCGCCGGGCAGGTGGCGGACCTCGTCATCGCCTACGAACCGGTCTGGGCTATCGGCACGGGGCGGGTGGCCACGGCGGCCCAGGCCCAGGAAGCGCACCAGCACGTGCGATCGCGCCTGCGGCAGTGGTTCGGCGCCGATGCGGCCGAGAAATGCCACGTCCTCTACGGCGGCAGCGTGAAGCCGGACAACATCGCCGAGCTGATTCGGGAGCCGGACGTGGACGGCGCGCTGGTCGGGGGCGCCAGCCTCGATCCCAGGAGCTTCGCCGACATCGCGCTACGAAGCCGGCCGGCTACGGTATAATCGGGGTTTCCGGAAAGACCAAGAATGTTTTACTACCTGGTGACAACGATTTACGTGCTCGTCTGCCTGTTGCTGCTGCTGGTGATCCTCCTGCAGCAGGGCAAGGGCGGCGACATGGCCAGCGCGTTTGGCGGCGGCAGCAGCCAGACCGCGTTTGGCGCGCGCGCCGGCGCCACGCTGCTGACCAAGATGACCACCGTGTGCGCGGTGTTGTTCATGCTCGGCGCGCTCGTGCTCGGCATCATCGGTCAGCGCGGTCCGGGATCGGTGCTGAGCGGCTCGGCGCCGCCGCCCGCTCCGGCTTCGGCGCCGGCTGCCCCGGCGACCGCGCCGGCCACGACGACCCCGGCGCCCGTTCCGGCCACGCCGCCGGGCGCGCCGGCCGACGCACCGAAGTAGGTCCGGCTTCAGCCGGACCGAATCGAGCCCTCAGTACGCGGAAGTGGCGGAACTGGCAGACGCACCAGCTTGAGGGGCTGGCGGTAGCAATACCGTAGGGGTTCGAATCCCCTCTTCCGCACCACCAACTTACGGCGACTCTTGATGCAAGCAACGGGTCAAGACACCCGCCCGGCCATCTAGTCACCCCACGTAACCGGGCAAATTGTGCGCCGCTCGATCCGGGCACGGCACTACAATCCCTGCAGTCATCGAGGGGGCCCACGGAACCTGCATCCACGCCGGTCGACGACATCAGCCGACTCCTCCGTGCCTGGAGCGACGGAGACCAACTCGCCCTCGACGAGCTGACGCCGATCGTCTACGCGGAGCTCCGCCGGTTGGCGCACCGGTACATGCGACGCGAGCGCCCCGACCACGACCTTCAGACAAGCGCGCTGGTCAATGAGGCCTACATCCGCCTCGTGGATTACAAGCGGATGCAGTGGCAGAATCGGGCCCATTTCTTCGCAGTATCCGCTCAGTTGATGCGGCGTATTCTCGTCGAGCAGGCACGACGTCATAACCTCAAACGCGGACACGGCGTGCAGCATGTCTCGCTGGATGAGGCCGTTCTCGTGAGCGTCGATCCAGGCGTCGACCTCGCGGCCCTCGATGACGCGCTGAATGCACTCGCGCGCGTTGATCCCCGCAAAGTGCGCGTCGTCGAAATGCGTTTTTTCGCCGGCCTCAGCGTCGAAGAGACCGCCATGGTGCTCAAGGTCTCGCCGGTCACTGTGAGACGCGACTGGAGCAGCGCCAAGATCTGGCTGTATCGCGAGCTTTCGGGTGAAACCGACGATGGACTTGGATCGCTGGAAACAGCTCGATAACCTGCTCCAGTCCGTGCTGGAGCGTCCGCTCGAGGAGCGCGACGCCTTTCTCCGGCGCGCCTGCGCAGGTGACGAGCCATTGGAAGCGTCGGATCCGAGCACTGCTGGTCGCGGAACCGGGAGCCGAAACAGTTCCTGGAACGGTCCGGCGATCGAAGAGGCCGCGCTGGCGCTCGCCAACGAGCAGAACGGCACCGCGTCGGAGCGCGCTGATTCCCTGATTGGCCAGACGTTCTCCCACTACCGCATCATCGAGAAGCTTGGCGTCGGCGGAATGGGCGTGGTCTACAAAGCGGAGGACACGCGGCTCCGTCGTTTCGTCGCGCTGAAGTTCTTGGCGGACGAACTGGCTCGCGATCGTGAGGCGTTGAGCCGATTCCAGCGCGAGGCTCGAACCGCGTCGGCGTTGAATCATCCGAACATCTGCACGATTTACGACGTCGGCGAGCAGGACGGCCGCTCCTTCATCGCCATGGAGTATCTGGAGGGCTCCACGCTGAGGGAGAGTCTCGCCGGGCATGCGCGGTCTGGAAATGGAAAAGCTGCTGACGCTCGGCATCGAAATCGCCGACGCGTTGGATGCGGCTCACAGCGCGGGCATCATTCACCGCGATATCAAGCCCGCCAACATCTTCATCAGCCCACGCGGCCACGCCAAGATCCTCGACTTCGGATTGGCCAAAATGGGAGGCCCGATCGCGCCGGACGCCGAGGCGCCCACGCTGACCGTCACCGCAACGAAAGGCGGCATGATCCTCGGGACGGCGGCCTATATGGCGCCGGAACAAGCACGCGGCGACACAGGTCGATCATCGCGCCGACATCTGGGCACTCGGTCTGGTGCTCTATGAAATGGCCGAGGGGGCGCGTCCGGTGGCCGCGGTCCGGCTCCGCGTCGAGAAGTCCCCCGAGCTGGAGCGCATCATCGCGAAATGCCTCGAGGCCGACCGCGAGCTTCGCTACCAGCAGGCGTCGGATGTTCGCGCCGACCTCCAGCGCCTGAAAAGAGACTCGGGCGCGACGCAGGCGACCAGCCTCACCGCCACGGCGCCGAAACGCTGGACGATCGGTCTTGCGGCGGCTTCGGCAGCGGTGCTGACGCTCCTGGTCGCAGGATATGCCTATCTTCACCGGGCGGCGCCGACTCTCACGGCAAAGGACACGATCGTCCTCGCGGACTTTGAGAATAAGACCGGCGATGCGGTGTTTGACGATACGTTGCGTCAGGGACTATCGGTGGAGCTTCAACAATCGCCGTTCCTGAGTCTGATTACGGAGCGGCAGGTCCAGCAACACGTTGGCTCTCATGGGACAACCCAAAACGGCGCGGCTGACTTCGGAAGTGGCGCAGCAAATCTGCGAGCGAACGGCAAGTGCCGTGGTGCTCGAAGGTTCGATCGCCAGCCTTGGAAGCCAATATGTGTTGGGCCTGCGCGCCAGAAACTGCAACACCAGCAGCATTCTCGATGAGGAGCAGATCCAGGCGTCGCGGAGAGAAGACGTCCTGAACTCGCTGAGTCAGATCGTTCGTAAACTCAGAACTCGACTCGGCGAATCACGAGCGACAGTCGAACAGCATTCAATGCCGCTTGCCGATGCGACGACGCCTTCACTCGAAGCCCTCAAGGCTTACAGCACCGGAATGAAGGTGACCATATCCTCTGGGAATGTCCCGGCTATTCCTTTTTACCAACGCGCTGTCGAGATCGATCCCGAATTTGCCATGGCCTACGCCAATTTGGGGCTTGCGTACAGCGCTGGAGAGTCGGTGCTGTCAGCTCAGAACACGATGAGAGCTTGGCAATTCCGGGATCGCGTGAGTGATCGGGAAAGATTTTTTATTGACTTTACCTACGATCGGCAGGTCACCGGAAATCTGGAAAAGGCGTACCAAACCCTTGAGTTGTGGCTTCAGACCTATCCTCGAAATGCGGAAAAACCAGGCCCATTGGATTTGCTAGGAGGTATTGCCACCCACGGCACGGGCCGATTTCAAAGAGCAATCGAGACACAACAACAAGAAATCGCTGATGATCCTGATTTTATTTTCGGGAATGAAAATCTTGCCCGCGGCTATTTTTTCATGGACCGTTTCGAAGAAGTCGAGCGTACGCTTCAACGCGCCGCCGAACGCAAGCTGGAGGATGTTACTCTCCTGCTGCTGCGCTACAACATCGCGGTCTTAAAGGGCGACCAGGACCAGATGGATCGAACAGCGGCTCTGGCCAAGGGCAAGCGTGGGACGGACCACCCATTGGCAAACGTCGAGGCGCTCGCGCTGGTTCGTTCCGGCCGGCTCCAACTGGCCCGGCAGTCATCCAGCCGCGCCATCGATCTGGCCCGGCAACAGGGGGGACGAGAGGTGGTGGCGACTTACCAGGCCGCACGAGCGGTGTGGGAAGCCATGTGCGGGAATGCGGCCGAAGCCAAAAAGAACGCCATGGAGGCGCTGGAGCTTTCGAAGGGCCGGGACGTCCAGTACGCTGCGGCCCTGGCTCTGGCTTTTTCGGGAGACTCCGCTCGATCGCAACCCCTTGGCGATGATCTGGAGCAGCGCTTCCCGGAAGATACGTTCGCCAAATTTACGTACGTACCGGTTCTTCACGCGTTATCGGCCCTGGAGCACGGCAAGCCTACAGACAGCGTGGAGCAACTGCAAATCGCGCTGCCCTATGAACTGGCGGTGAACGGCCTCAACTTCAGCCACTATCTGGGCGGTTTGCACTCGGCCTACGTACGCGGCGAGGCGTTCGCTGGCCTCGCGCAAGTATGAGGAAGCGGCCGCCGAGTTTCAGAAGATCCTCGATCATCGCGGGATTGTGGGCGCGGATCCGATTGGTGCTCTGGCGCACCTGCAATTAGGTCGGACATTCGCTCTCGCCGGGGACAAGGCCAAGGCAAAGCGTGCGTACGGAGATTTTCTCACCCTCTGGAAAGACGCCGATTCCGACATACCGATTCTTGTGCAAGCAAAGGCGGAGTACGCCCGGCTGCCATAGCGCCAGTTTTCACACATCCGCTTCGCTTCCGCGTTCCATCGGCGGACGCAACGGAGCGGGAGCGCCGCGCCGCCGCGTCTGCACGCAAGGTCCATGAGCTCAGTGGCCCAGGCTGATCGTTCCGTCGAGCGTGGCGGAATTGTTGTAAGGCATCGAGAGGCCGCGGGTCTGCACAACCGTGAAGGTGCCCGAAGCGTTGGCAAATCGGCCGCTGCCGCCGGCAATGGTGTGGATTTCCGTAAATGTAATGGTGGGCGGCGCCACAACAGCGGTTCTCGTAAAACTCGTGGAAAATTCATCGCCGTTGGCGGCCGTCCATGTGCTGGTCCCGAAGCCGGCCGGCTGAGCGAGCGTCCAATCGGCCGTCACCGTGAATCGACCGAGATGGGTGGCGTTGCCTGTCGCATCGAGATGGTGGTGACTCGGCACCGTCCCCGACGGTTTCCAACCCTTCGTACGTGCCCTTGAACGGTAGCTCCGAACCGCCTTTTGCCTCCGTCGTTGCGACCCCTCCCGCGATTTGGCTCAGAGACGAGGTTGGTCCGGTTGGAGTTCCAGTGCAGGCTGCCGCGAAGACACAGAAGCCAATGACTACGTATCGCATTTGATGACCCCCAGTGGGATTCCGTCTCGGAAGCCCGTCTCAACAAGATGTTTGCCGCCTCGAGGCGTTGTGATGTTCCTCAACTCCTATAGGCGCAGACTGAGGTCCAAAGCGCTCATGCGACAGACGCGTTTTTTCAATCCGTGTTCATAAGGCTCCGGACCTCAGCCAGTCGCCGCTGTCGGAATTCGCGGCGTCGCGAGTATTCTGAGACGGCGTGAAACCAGTTCAGGCGACATCCCGGGCGCCCGAGCGAAACCTCGACGTGCTCCGCGCGCTGGCCGTGCTGCTGGTCGTCGGCGATCACAGCGCGAAGTTTTTCGGGGCGCCTCCCGCGTGGTGCGATCCGATCGGCGGCATCGGTGTGAAGCTGTTTTTCGTTCACACCTGTTTCGTCCTGATGCTGTCGCTCGAGCGACAGACCGCCCGCTCGTCGCGGCACGTCAGCCGCGAGTTCTACGTCCGCCGGTTCTTTCGCATTTATCCGCTGAGCATCTGCGCCGTGCTCGGCGTGACGCTACTCGCGATTCCCGCCGCCTACATTTCCGGGCCGTGGCAAATCGCGGCCTCGCCTCGCGACGTGCCGACCGTCCTCTCGAATCTCGCGCTCACGATGAACCTCACGGGAGCGACGCCCATACTGGGCCAGCTGTGGAGCCTGCCGCTCGAAGTCCAGATGTACCTGCTGCTGCCGGCGCTGTTCTTCTTCGCGCGCAAGACGACGATGAGGACGATGGCGGCGGTGTGGGTGGCGGCGGTTGGCGTGGCGCTCTTTCAGGAGTACGCGCCAGTGCCCGGCATGTGGCGCCTGACGCTCGCGCAGTACCTGCCGTGTTTCATCCCCGGCGTGATGGCCTATGTCGGGCTGCGGCGCGGGCCGCGCTTCGCGTCAGCGCTGTGGATTCCGACGATCGTCACGCTCTGCGCGATCTCGTACGGAATCGGCTCGCAGGCCGGCGACTGGCTGCTCTGCCTGGCGATCGGCTGCCTCGCGCCTCAATTCGAGGAAATGAGCCGGCGGGCCGTGACCATCGCGGCGCATCAGATTGCGACCTACAGCTACGGGCTCTACCTGGCGCACGTGTTCTGTCTGTGGCTGGCCTTTACGTTCGTGCGCGCGCCGTTTCCGGTACAGATCCTGTTGTGGATCGCAGCGCTGTTCCTCGTGCCGTTCGCCGCGTACCACGTGATCGAGGCGCCCGCGCATCCGTCTCGGCGTGCGCGTGGCGCGCGGATCGCGCGCGGCGGTCGAAGTCCCGGTCGCGGCCGCGTCAGCCTCGGCGCCCTAGAACGCGAGCGGACGCCTGAATCCCGCGATCACGTACGCGTACGACTCGACCGGCTTTCCATCCCGCACGGCCGGCCGGAACTTCCACTTCCTGACCGCATCCAGCGTCGCCTGATCGAACGCGCCTGCGCCGATGACGACGCGCACGTTCTGCGCGTCCCCGGTGGATCCGACGAGCACTTCCACGAGAACGACCGCGTCGGAGACGCCGAGCGGTGGATACTGCGGCCGCTGCTGAACGCTGGGAAACGGAATCTCCGCTGACGGAGTGGCGGTCTGCGCCGGCGGATTGCCCGGCGTCGGGTTGTTGAACGGCACCGGCGGACGAAAGAGCGCCGCAACCAGCACGCGCGACGGCACGCCGCGGCGATCGATCGTCGCCGGCTGGAAATGCCACCGCTTCAGCGCGGACGCGATCGTGTCGGCCGGCAACGGCGTGTGTCTGATCGGTACGATCTCTTGAACCTCGCCGGCGGCATCGAGCTCGAGCTCGACGAGATCGTCGATCCAGCCGACCGTGTTCGGCGGCGGCAGATCCGGCAGCGGGCCGCCCGTGCTGCGCGCGGGCACATACGCCGTCTGCGCGCCGGCCATCCGAACGCCGACCGTCAGCAACAGAAGAAACGCCGGCCCGATGCGATGCATATCACCCTCGATCACCGTTACCGTTCAAGAAGACAATCGCACGGCCGCGCGCCCGAGTCCACAGCGATCGGCAATTACGTTTTTGCGATCGCGCGAATTACAAATTCGAGGCAAAAGAGAGCCCGAAGGTGGCTGCGTTAGACTCGGCGGTCGTGACCCGGCCACGCGCGCTCCTCGCAGTCATCCTCCTCGGCGGTGCCGCGCTCCGGTTCTGGGCGATCGGCTTCGGGCTTCCCTATCCCGAAGCACGCCCGGACGAAACCACCATCGTCATCACGTCAACCGGACTGCTCTACGGCGGGATGAACCCGCACTTCTTTCACTGGCCGTCGCTGATGTTCTACATCGTCGCGGCCGTGTACCGCGTCGGCTGGGAGATCGGCCATCTGCAGGGCCATTTCGTGCTGAAGTTCGACATGTTCAAGGACGCCGCCGTGCACGCGGCACCGTACATCATGGTGGCGCGCGTCATCGCGGCCGCGTCCGGAACGCTGACGATCTGGCTCGTCTACAAGCTGGCGCTGCGGCTGTTCGATCGCCTGACGGCCATCACCGCCGCATTCTTCGTTGCCGCGGCATTCCTGCACGTCCGCGATTCGCACTTCGGCGTCACCGACGTGCCGATGACCGCGCTGGTCGTGGCGGCGATGCTGCCGCTGGCGACGCTGCTCGGCGATCCTTCGCGTGTGAAAACGTGGCTGTTCGCCGGCGCGCTGGCCGGCCTGGCGGCATCGACGAAGTACAACGGCGGAGTCGTCGCCGCATCGGGAGCGGCGGTTGCGATGGTGCACCTCGCCGGCGGTGACGCGACAGCGCGGCGCAACGCCGTGCGTGGACTGGCGGCCTATGCCGGCGCGGCACTGATCGCGTTTCTCGCGGGGACGCCCTACGCGCTCCTCGACTGGCCGCACTTCATCGAAGGCTTGCGCTTCGATGCCAGCCATCTGATGGAAGGCCACGGCGTCGTGCTCGGCCGGGGCTGGCGCTATCACCTGACATTTTCGCTGTGGTACGGGATGGGCGCGCCGCTGCTCTTCGCCGCGCTCGCCGGACTGGCCGTGGTCTGGCGCTCGTGGCGGAAGGCCGTCCTCCTCTGCTCGTTTCCGCTGCTGTATTTCTTCGTGGTCGGTCGCGGCTACACGGTGTTCGTGCGATACATCACGCCGGTGGTTCCGTTTCTCTGTCTCGCCGCAGCGATCTTCGTCGTCGAGCTGACGCGGCGGATCGTCGCGCCGGCGCGTCTGCCAGGTGCAGTGGCGGCGATCGCGGTCCTGATCGTCTGGCCGTCGCTCGTTCGCGACTGGCGTTTTGACCGCCTCATGGGAGAGACCGATACGCGTGTGCTCGCGACCGACTGGATCAATGCGCGACTGAAACCCGGCGAGTGGCTGTATCAGGCGCCGGCGGCGTTCCTCTATCCGGATTTTGGCGCGCCGAAGCCGGCGAATCTGGCCGCGTTCGATTCCGCTCGCGGCGCGTTCGTCGATCCGGCCGGGTCGGTGGTTCAACCGGCGTGGATCGCCATCGCCGAATCACCGCTGACGTCGTATACGGCGCTGCCCGCTGGGCTGCAGGACGTCAGTCGCCGGCAACTACGTGCCGGCGGAAGCCTTTGCACCGTCTCGCGACATCGAACCGGGATCGTGGTTCGACCAGCAGGATCTGTTCTTCGCGCCGTACGTCGATTTCAGTTTGCGCGAGCGTCCGGGACCGGCGATCCGAATTCTGCAACGCAAGTAGCGTGGGGCCGCTCTTCGAGCGCGACGGCAATTCTGTAAGCGCAGTTCTGTCGATGGCGTGTTCTGGTCCAGCGCTCCGCACACCGTGTTCCTGACTGGAACACCGGCATAAGCCCATCCATTCCAGCGCTTTACGCGACGGCCGGTTTCGGCACCGCCGTTGCCCTTCCGGGGGCCATGAACAAATGGCTCTCGGCACTGGGAATCCTTCTCTTCACCGCCAATGTTGCGGCGGCTGATTCACCGGAGATCCTCAAGGTCGAATCAGATACCACCAGCGGCATCGTCGCCGCGACCGGCAAGAACTTCGGACCGCCGGTCGGGCGGCTCGTGCTGCTCGGATCGCAGGGCAGCGTCAAGACCGAACTGATCATCATCTCGTGGACCGACCGGCACGTCTCCGCGTTCCTGCCGAACGACATCACGCCGGGAACCTACCGCCTGGGCCTGGTCGCGCGCAGTTTCGGGCGATTCTGGGGCGGGTCGGACATGGTGGACATCACGATCGGGGCCGTTGGACCGCAGGGAGCTGCGGGACCCATGGGACCGATGGGACCCGCAGGCCCGGAAGGTCCCGCGGGACCAGCAGGTGCGACGGGTCCGGCCGGCCCCGCCGGACCGCAAGGACCTCAGGGCCTGCAAGGCGTTCCGGGCACGCCGGGATCGCAAGGACTGCCGGGGCCCATGGGGCCGATGGGCCCTCCGGGAGCCCAGGGTCCTTCGGGATCCAACGGCGCCGATGCCTCAATCGCCTCACAGAGCGTGTCGCTCTCCAGCATCACGCTCAATAGCAACTCGCAACCGGTGCCCTCGTCGATCTCGATGACGACCAGCGGCGAAAACACGGCGCTGGTCGAAGCGGAGGGCGATCTTCTGCTCAGCGCGCCCAGCGGCACGTTTGGCGTCGTCGAACTTCGGCTGATGGTGGACGGAGTCGCCGACCGGGTCCTCAAGACCTCGGTGCTGAACTATCTGGCCGGCAACAATTCCAACAGTTGGCATCTCCATACCCTCAAGTCCATTTCGGCCGGCAGCCACGAGTTCCACGTCGAGGCCCGCCTGCTGGCCGCAACCGGCTCGGTGATCGTCGCTTCGACGCCCGGGCGTCTGTCCGTCGTCGTCATGAAGAAATAGCCGCCAGACTTTCGTCCTATCCTTACGAAGCCGTCCGGACACCCGGCCTGGGTGTCCGGATCGTGTAATCTTGAGCGTTCGTTTCCGCCCCACTTCGCGTTATATCCACTGACATGCAACGGCATCCTGCGCGAGACGGACGGGCGATTTTCCTGGCGTCGGGTGTAGTCCTGAATCTGTCGCCTGAGCGTCCTAACCCTGAACAAGTCGCTACCGTAGCGTAGGCCGGAGCCAAAAGACATCGGTGCGGGCGACTTCCTGAAGACCTGCGCAGAACTTCAACTTGTTAAACTGCTGATGAATAAGCACTTTCACTGGTACATGTAACAACAGATCGGCGTGGAATTGATCTTGCTCTACTACTGACAACCCTACGGGTGGGCGCACGGCAGGGTTACTAGTTCTCGCCCTAGAATTGGAGTTTCGGAATGTTGAAGCGTTTAGCGATTCTTGGAATTTTCGCAACGGCGATTTTGGCCGCTGCGCCCCGCGCGGAGGCGATCCCCATCACCGGTGGGATCTCTTTCTTCGGTATTGCCGACCCCCAGGGTGGCGTTGGTAACCTCTGGTCAGCTGCGAACGACGGGTATCAACGTTCGGACCCGCGGCGTTGACCACCTTGGTCGCGTACCGGTTCGTACGCCTCGGTCGCCCCGCTGACGCCGGCCACCTTTACCAACTTCTCGTTCAGCCCGACGTTTTCGGCCGTGATTCCTCTGTGGAGCTTCGTGAGCGGTGGCGTCGACCTACGCGTTCGACATGCTGAGCGTCACGTCCACGAACTTCAATCCCGGCACCACTGACCTTCGGTCTGCTTGGCACCGGCATCCTGACTATCTCGGGTGGCGTCTACAATGCGACCCCGGGCATCTTCGTCGTTCTCGTCGTCAGAACGGCGAACTTCCCGGGCCCGCTCTTCTCGTTCCCGGCCGACAGCGCGCAGCGCCAGTCGCGGTTCCGGAGCCCGGCTCCATGATGCTGCTCGGTTCGGGCCTGATTGGTCTGGCCACGGCAGCCCGTCGTCGTTTCGCGAACGGCCGTCAGTAGTTCAGCACTCCCCCGACTCGTTGCGCCCATCAAAGGCACCCTGGGTTTCCCAGGGTGCCTTTTTTTTGACCTTCAATCTTGTTGTCGATTACTTAAGATTGTTGTACTTTAGTCATCCAGAATTTAGACTTCGGTCTCTGCCATCCCGTGCAGTTACAGTTCGGATTCAGCTAAGTGACTGCGCAATAGTTAGTTAGCTCGTCTCAGATTTGGTCCGGCATATGGAAAGTCGCTTGCTCAGATACTGCCTATACGCGTGTCTGGAATAAAAGCAGGCATCATCGCCTGCGTCGGGACCTTCCTACTCCTTTATTGGGATGTGCTCTTTAAGCTCATCAGGGACTGGAAAACTGACGAGAACTATTCGCACGGCTTTCTGATCATCCCCATCGCGCTCTACCTGGTGTACGAGCGCCGGGAGCGCCTGGCGGTTGCCCCGCGGCGTCCTTCGATGATCGGTCTGGCCGCCATCCTCTGCGCGCTCGGCCTCCTGGTGGCCGGCACGCTTGGCGCCGAGCTGTTCCTCACCCGCATCTCGCTCGTTATCATGATCGCCGGGATCGTGCTGTTCGTCTTCGGTCCCCGGCCCCTGCGAATCCTGGCGTTTCCGATCGCGTTTCTCCTGCTGATGATTCCGCTGCCGGCATTGTCTTCAACCAGATTGCCTTCCCGCTGCAGCTCGTCGCGTCGCAGTTTGGCGAGAGCACGCTGCACCTGGCGCGGATTCCGGTGCTGCGCGAGGGGAACGTCATCGTGCTCGCCAACACGACGCTCGAGGTGGCGGAAGCGTGCAGCGGGATCCGCTCGCTCATCTCGCTGCTGACGCTCGGCATTGTCCTCGGGTATTTCAGCGATTCACGCAATTGGGTGCGGCTGGCCATCGCCCTCTCGACCATTCCCGTCGCGATCGTCGCGAACGGGATGCGGGTCGCGGGCACGGGCGTCGCGGCGTATCACTACGGTCCGGCAGCGGCCACCGGGTTCCTGCACACGTTCTCGGGCTGGCTCGTCTTCGTCTTCGCGTTCGCGCATGCTCTTCGGGATCCTGCGGCTCGTCGTCACGATCGCACCACGGGCGCCGCAACCGCAGCCGCAACTCCTGTCCAGCTGATGACTCAAATGACGCGCTTGATCGTCGCTTCCGTCTGCATGGCCGGCGTTGCCGGCTACATGAAAATCGTGTCGCACGCCGAACCGGTGCCGATCCGTGAATCGCTCTCGCTCTGTCCGATGACGATTTCCAACTGGGACGGCGCGAATGCGCAACCCTTTGACGCGCGCACGCTGGAAATCCTCGGCGTGGACGAGTACATCAATCGCGTGTACGGCGGCCCGCGCGGCACGTGGATTGGCCTGTATATCGGCTACTACGGCAGCCAGCGCGACGGCGATACCATGCATTCCCCGCTCAATTGCCTGCCGGGCGCCGGCTGGTCGCCCGTTCGCTTCGACCGGATGCAAATCCCGGTCGGTGCAGAAGCCGGATCCGCCGGCACTCGCGGGTCATGGCCAGATCCAGGTCAACCGATACGTCATCGAGAAGGGGCTCGACCGGCAGCTGGTGCTCTATTGGTACCAGAGCCACGGCCGCGTCGTCGCCAGCGAATACTGGGGGAAGGTGTATCTCGTGCTCGACGCCATTCGCCAGAACCGGACCGACGGTGCACTGGTGCGCATCATCGCGCCGATTCGAACGACCGAGGAAGCCGCGGAGCATGACGCGGTCGAATTTGCGCGCGGGTTGTACCCCCTGCTCGGCCGCTATCTTCCGTCCTGAGTTTTTTTGAGGAGTTGAACGTTTATATGTCAGCCACGAAATCTGCGCTCGGCATCCTGATCGCCGGCCTCGTCTTCACGGCCGCCTGCTCGACCGATCCGCAAAAAGCCAAGTTGGAATACGTCAAGAGCGGCGACGCCTACGTGGCTCAGAAGAAGTACAGCGAAGCCATCATCCAGTACCGGAACGCGGTCCAGAAGGACCCGCGATTCGGCGAGGCGCGCCTCAAACTCGCGGACGCCTACTTGGCGTCCGGCGACGCGCCGAACGCGTACCGTGAGTACCTGCGCGCCGCGGATCTCATGCCGACCAATATGGAGCTCCAGATCAAGACCGGAAATTTCCAGCTGCTGTTCGGACAGTTCGAGGATGCGAAAACCCGCGCGCAGAAGTTGATCGCCCAGAATCCGAATAACGCCGAAGCGCAGATCCTGCTGGGCAACTCCCTTGCCGGGCTGAAGGACCTCGACGGCGCCATCAAGGAAGTCGAAGAGGCGATCCGGATCGACCCGCGTGATGGCCGTGCCTATACGAATCTCGGCGCGCTGCAGGTTGCGCGCGGCAACAAGGCGGAAGCGGAAGCGTCGCTGAAGAAAGCGGTCGAGATCGCGCCGACCTCGGTGAACGCTGTGCTCGCGCTCGCCAACTACTACTGGTCCACGGCCAACGCGGCCGAGGCGAGCGCGTGGATGCACAAAGCGCTCGAGCTCGACCCCAAGAACGTCATCGCGAACCGCGGGATGGCGATGTTCCTCATCGGCACGGGTAAAGCGGCCGACGCTGAGCCCTATATGAAGGCCGCCGCCGATGCCGTCGGACAACGACCCCGGCGCGCAAATCGCGCTCGGCGACTACTACGTGTTGATCGCAGCGGCCAGATGAAGCCGCGGCCATCTTCGAACAAGTCGCGAAGAACAAGGACAACGCCACGCTCGCGAAGCTGAAACTCGCCGCCCTGCGCTTCGCACAGAGCGACCGCGCAAAGGCGTACGCGGAGCTTGACGGCGTGCTCGTCGCGCAGCCGCAGAACGCTGACGCGCTCCTCTTGAAGGCGCGTTTCCTCATGGCCGAGCAGAAGGTCGACGACGCGCTGAAGGAGTCGGAGGCGGCGGCGAAGGCCGACCCGAAATCCGCCGAAGCGAAGTACCTGCAGGGCCTCGCTCTCGCGTCCAAGAACAAGAATGATGCGGCCATCGAAGCTTTCAGAGAGGCCGTGACCCTGAACCCTCGCGCGGCGGCCGCGCAGGCCCAGCTGGCGCGGCTCTATCTGGCGCAAGGTGAGACGGCGACGTCGGTGCAGTTCGCCGACGATGCGCTGAGGAATCAGAGGGACAACAACGAGGCGCGCCTGCTCCTCGTGCGCGCGCTCATTGCACAGGGCGATCTGCGCCGGGCCGAAACCGAGCTCAAGCCGTTGCTGGAGGCGATGCCGAAGTCGGCGCCGGTGCAGTCCACGCTCGGCGCCCTGCAACTCGCGCAGCACGACCTGGGAGCGGCCCGCCAGTCCTTCAATCGGGCGCTCCAGCTGGATCCCGAAATCACAGGAAGCGCTCGCCGGACAGACCGCGCTGGACGTCGCCGCGAAGGATCTTCCTGCGGCGAAGGCCCGCGTCGATGCCGCCGTCACGCAGTCGCCGGCCGATGCCAACGTGCTGCTGATCGCCGCCCGCACCTACGCCGCCGCAGGCGATCTCGCGAAGGCCGAGCAATTGCTCCGGCAGGTCATCGAGGCCGATCCGGCCAACCTGCAGGCCTACCAGATGCTCGGCCAGATCTACTTCAGCCAGAAACGCCTCGACGAAGCCCGCAAGGAATTCGAAAATCTCGCGGCGCGGCAGACGAAATCGGAAGGCGCCGCGACGATGGCGGCGATCATTCTCGAAATGCAGAACAAGACGCCTGAAGCCAAGCAACGCTACGAGGACATCCTGAAGGCGCAGCCCGAGGCGCCGGTGGCGGCCAACAACCTGGCGTGGATCCTGTCTGAGAACAACGATCTGGACAACGCGCTCGGGTACGCCAAGACGGCGAAGGCCGGCCTGCCGGATCGACCGGAAGTCAGCGACACGCTCGGATGGATCTATTACAAGAAAGGGTTGTATCCGCAGGCGATCACATCGCTGCGCGAAGCCATCACGCGCGACCCGAAGAATGCGACGTTCTTCTATCATCTCGGCATGGCGTACGCCAAGTCGGGCGATAACGACAAAGCGCGCGTCGCGCTCGGTCAGGCCCTTCGCTTGCAACCGAATTTCGACGGCGCTGACGAAGCGCGTCAGACGCTCGAGGGTCTGCCAAAGTAGTCGCAGCCAATAGAAACGCGTTACGCCCCTGGCGTGGGCGCAGGCACGAACCGGTCTTGATAGGAACGGCCGATGCCCGCTTCATAGACATCGGCATAGCGGCGGACCATGTCGTCGCCCGAGTAGTAGCGCGTGCACCGTTCACGATTCCTGGCGCCGATCGCCTGCCGCGCAGCGGGGGACGACGCCAGTTCGCTGAGCGCCGATCGATACGCATCGGGGGCGTGCGGCGGCACGATCTCCGGCGCGTTCCTCGTGCCCAGTGCATCCGCCGAGTCGCCCACATCGGTACACAGACACGGCAGCCCGGATGCCATCGCTTCGAGCAGCGCCATCGGGAGCTGCTCGGTCGACGACGACATCGCAAAGATATCGAGCGCGGAATAGAGCGCCGGCGTATCCGAGACGTGGCCGCTGAAGCGCACCCGATCCGCCACGCCAAGCCGCGCGGCGGTTTCCTGCAGTCCCGGCCTGGAGGGTCCGTCCCCGGCAATCACCAGCCATGAATCGGCGACGGTGAGTGACGCGAACGCTTCGATGAGCGCCGACAGATTCTTTTCGGGCCTGAGCGCGCCGACGCTCCCGATGACCAGCGCATTCGCGGGAATGCCCAGCGCCCGGCGCGACTCGTCGCGGGAGCCGCCGGTGAACCGCGCGACGTCGATGCCGTTCGGAATATAGAACACGCGCTCGCTCGGCAGCCGATATTCCTCGGTCGCGATCCGCTGCAGCGTCTTCGACGGGACGACCGTGCCGGCGATGAACCGCAGCGCCCAGCGGCGAACCAGGACCCGTCGCTTCTTGCGCGCTGACGCCTCGTCCGGTCCGAATCCGTCCTCGGTGTGAACGACCGGACAGACCCGGCCGATCTGCGCGGCAATGACGCCGTCCATGGCGCCCCAGTTGTACGTCACCAGGAGATCCGGACGCAGCTGCTTCAGCAATCGACGCAGTGTCAGCGAGTAGGCCGCTCCACCCTTGCCGGGCGGCGGCGCGACAAATTGCACGGACGCCGAATCACTCACGAGCTTCGAGGCGGCAAAGTTGTTGTCGAGCGCGACGATGGTGTGCCGGAAGCGGCCGTCGAGCGCGTCGATGATCGACGCCGTGCGCACCTGCGGTCCGCCGGTGGCGAACGTCGAAAACATGTGACAGAGGTGCGGCGCGGCCATGCTACACGCGCGCAAGATCCGGCACGCGCAGGTCGCCGTCTGGAATCGGCGTCAGGTTCGATTCGATCGCCTCGCGAATGAAATGCGCTTTGTCCGCGACCGGCTTCCACGCCAGCGTGTCTTTCGCCGCGCGGCAATCGATTGACGCGCCCATCGCGGCGCTCTTCAGGTGACGGTAGCTGGGAAAGGTGTTTTCCTTCTTGCGGGCGGCGATCTTCAAGACCCACTTGCCGATCTCGATGGCCTGCAGATACGGGAGCGGGCGCGGAAGAAAATCGATGCGGCGGCGGGAGCAGCGGCCGATCTCCGCGACGAATTGTGCCGCCGTCAGGCGCACGTCGCCGGCCAGGTTGAAGGCGCGGCCCTCGATCCCCGGCGTCATGCAGGCCGCATACATCGCGTCCACCACATCGTCCACCAGCACGAACGGCAAGCGGCGTGGTGCCCATCCCCCAGCCGATGCAGGTCGTCGCCGACTGCCACAGCCCGAGACCTGAGTGGGTCACGATCCCGCCGCGGCCCACGACGACCCCGGGACGGACGATGACCGCTTTCAGTCCGCGGCTCGCCTTGAGTTCAGCGATGACCGCTTCGGCGGCGATCTTCGCGCGCGAGTAGGCGCCGCGCTTGAGCGGCAGGGGATCGGTGCCTTGTTCCTCGGTGACCGATCCCGAGCCGCCCAGATACAACGCGGCAATCGAGCTGGCATAGAGGAACCGCTGAACACCGGCGTCGATGCACGCGGTCGCGATCGCCCGCGTCGACTCGATGAAATCCCGTTCGTAGTCGCGCCACGAATCGCCGCCGCCCGTCGCCATGTGGACGACGTGGGTCGCGCCGGGCACGGCGCGCGCGATGGTCGCCGGGTCGGACACCGATCCCACGATATGCGTCACGCGCGGATGTTCGACCGGCGGAACTTTCCGCCGGCTGACGGTGCGAACCTCGTGCCCCTCGGCGATCAGTCGCCGCACCAACGGCTGGCCGATGAATCCGGTTCCGCCGAAGACGGTGATCACTGCAGGTGTCATCGGATCACCGCCGCCTGGTTCTCGTCAGCGGTCGCCATCGCGAGCCGCCCGATCCGCTCGCAGACCTCGACCAGATGCGCGGCGCGGCGCGTCCGCGCCAGTCCGCGGGCGTGGTCGTCCTGCGCGAGCGAACGGTAGAAGTCGGCGACGCTGCCCTGAATCGTCCGCGTGAACAGGTCCGGGCGCAGCCGCAAGGTGTCCTTGATCCGGCCGCCCACCGCCGAGCACGACTCGAGGAACATCGCCGCGGCGCCGCTCGCGCCCTGCGCGAATTCGTCGATCGGCGGCGAGAAGCGCGATTGCCGCGTCATCACGAACGTGTTCAGGCGAAGGTCGGCGCAGCCGACGGCGTCCTCGCCGATGACGTTGACCGACGTCTGCGGGAATCCGCCCGCGAAGTTCAGGACGCACTGCGCGGTCCCGCGCTCGCACTGCAGCGCGATCTGCCAGGTATCCACGAACCGCACGCCCGTCGGCATCGTGAACCCGGGCGACGCCAGCACGGACGCCGCCGTGACGTCGCCGAGCAGGTGCGTGATGAGCGACAGCGGATGGACGGCCTGCTCGAGGACGATGTTGCCGGTGGCGCCGAACATCCAGTGATCGAATTGCCCGGACTGGAGCTGCCGGAGCGGCACGCTCCAGGACGCGACGACATGCCGGAGACGGCCGAACCACCAGGACTGCGCCGCGTCCACCAGCTGCATGAAGGCCGGGTGCCAGATGAAATTGTGGTTGACGCCGAGGCGCCGGCCGGACCGCTCCGCGACCGCGCAGAGCGCGCGGCCTTCTTCAGCGGTGACCGTCAGCGGTTTTTCGGCGAGCACGTGGCAGCCGGCTTCGAGGCAGCGGGTCGCGGCGGCGGCGTGCTGCGGCGGCGGCGCCAGCACGTGCACGACGTCGAGTTTCGCGGTCTTCAGCATCGCGTCGAGCGAATCGAACGCGCTCTCGATGCCGTGCTGACGCGCGAACGACTCGGCGCGCCCGGCGACCGGATCGCAGACCGCCGCCACGCGCGCCTGCGGAATCTGCTGCAGCGCGGTGAGATGAAACTTGGCGATGAAGCCGGCGCCGATCAGTCCGACGCGCAGCGGTTGTGCCGGTGAGGTGTTCAGGGTGCTGTCCATTACGGCAGGTGGCGCACGACGATCGGGCCGAGAAATTTCGCGACCGACGGCGGCACGCGTTTCCACAGGTTCACGAACGGCTGCAGCTTGGGGTTCAACGGGTTCACGTCGGGCACGGCTTTCGCGGTCACGAGGAAGTACTTATAGGGAAGCGCCCGCTCGGTCATGCGCCATCCGCGCTTGAAATCATAGGCGCCGGTGCCGCGCTTGCTTCGTCCGAAATCGAACTTCGTGAAGCCGCGCCGCGCGGCGCTCCGCATCAATTCCCAGTACATGAAATTGTTGATGCCGGCGCGGTTGAATTCCGGATACGACCCCGAATAGTACGGGAACACCGTGTCGCGGAAATAAAAGCTCAGCACGGTGCCGGCGACACGGCCATCCTTGCGGATCATCATGATGTCGCACTCGTCGCCGTAGGACTTCAGGCACGCGGCGAACAGCCGCTTCGGAAACACCGGGCTTCCGAGCCGGTGGACGCTGGCTGCGTAGGCATCGTAGAACTCGTCCAGCAGCGCTTCGCGGCCGAATTCGGTGGTGAGCTCGTTCTTCACGCCGATGCGGATCATGCGCCGCAAGTCGGGCGGAAACGTTTTCATCAGGCTCTCGTCGTTGGTGCTGATCGGACAGTCGAACGCGACGTAGAGCTCCTTGCCCTTGAGATCGGGATCGTCGCTGCCCGCTGACGCCTGCACGTCGTGGCGCAGTTCCAGATGCTTCACGCGCAGCTTCGTCGCGAGGCGCTTGGCTTCGTCGATCAACGCCTGGCCGATGGCCGGGTCGTTCGCCGCGACGCCGCCGTACACCGCGTTGGGCAGCGACACCAGCGTGGACCCCAGCAGCGGGCTGCGGACGTGGTGCATCGGCAGCACGCCGACGATTTGCGATCCCTCGACGGCGGACAGGTAGATGGCACGATGTCCCCACGTCGCGTCGATCAGCCGCTTCCAGGCGATGAGGTGACTGAATGTCGCGGCGGGGCATTGACGAACGTATTCATCCCAGCGATGTTCGTCGCCGGGTTCGAGTGCAACGATGCGCAGAGTAACCTCTCAGCTGTTGGAGCGTCGCGGACGACGCTCTCGGAAATATCGGCGAATCGATCATGCGGGTCCGCCCGCGTAGTCAAAACAGCGCAGCACCGGGCAATCATGCGCCACGGCGACCGCGCCAAGATACGCGGCGAGCGGTTCGAATTCCAGGATCGACCAGCGTTCGGCGGTTCGTGCAGCGATGTACGCGTCGAGCTCGGAGATCGCCCCGCCATCCAGCGCGTCGGGCAGCCCGTCACCCAACCCCTTGATCACCGCCTCGCGCCGCGTCCAGGTGCGGTAGAACGTCTCCAGGCGGCCTTCCGGCGAGCGCTCCCGCGTCCAGTTCCCTGAGCTCACTGGCGGCGAAGGACCGCTCGGCAACCGCCGCCAGCTGATCGATGTCCTTCACGTGCTCGATGTCCACGCCGACCGCCGCGGCGCCGCTGACCGCACAGAGCGCCGCGTGCTCCGAGTGGGCCAGGTTGACGTCGAAGAGCCCCTCGCTGCCTTTGACGTGCGGCCGCCCCGTCCGAGAGTATCCGAACTCGATGGCGTCGGCGCTGTTGCCAAGATATGCGCCCGCGATCGCGCGGAGCGCGGTACGGCCCGCCACGAACCAGCGGCGATGGTGGTCCGCGTGAAATCGCCGCGCCCGCTCCAGCTCATCGCCCGACAGCGCGTCCTCGTCGGCAGGCGCCCGCTCGAGATCGATGCGCCATAGATCCACGTCGCGTCCGGTCACGGCCGGAGCCGCCGGCGGCGTGTTCCACTGCGGCGCGATTCGCGAGATCACCGCGATCACAGCCATCCCCGTGCCCAGTAGTAGGCGACCGCCATGTATTCGTAGATCGCCGCTTCGCTGCCCTGCAGCGCGTATTTCGTCGGCCAGAGGATCGGATATGTGCCGCCGTATCGCAACCAGGAGATCGACGGCGTCGGATGAAGCCCGGCGCGATCGAACAGCGCCATCGCCCGCATCATGTGCTCCGGCGACGTGACCAGGATGAAGCGATCGATCTTCCGGCGGCGCAGCCAGTCCACGACGTTGGTCGCCTGCTCGCGCGTGTTGCGCGAAGTGTTCTCTTCTTCGATCCGACCCTCGGGTATCCCGAGGTCGACCAGAGTGGCCTTGAGCACGGCGCTCTCGCGCATGACCACAGTGTCATAGACGCCGCCGCCCGAGGCGAGCACCAGCGGATGATCGAGCAGGTGGTACAACCGCGCGGCCTCCAGCGCGCAGAACGCCGTCGGCAGATTCACGGTATCGAGACTCATGCCGCCGGACCGACGCACCTGAATGCCCTCACTCAGGATCACGATCGTGGATGCGCCGTTGGCCTCTTCCGGACGTTGAAGCGATCGATAGCCGCGATTGAGCCCGGCAAACAGCGCGTCGCTCGTGAGCGGCAGCGACAGCACCAGATACATGGCGGCGAGGGTGACCAGCCACCGCCGCCCCCACGCCGCGATCGGCGGCCGCGCGTAGAGCATCGCCACGCCGATGGCAACGCCCACCAGGATGAACATCGTCGAGCCGGGGACCAGGAAGTCTTTGACCGTCAGCGACAGGACGTCGGAGGGCACTAAGGGACGATCCTGAGGTTCGTCGGCGTGCCCGGCTTGGCCGGCGTCACCGGCGGCGGGACGGGCGCAGTCACCGCGCCGCTCGACGTCCGGTACAGCCCGCCGCCGTTCTCGCCCGCGCCCGCGTAGAGCTGACCGGCCGCATCGCGCGCCAGCGAGGCCACGATGAACGTGGAAGGAAGACCCGGCACGCCGTAGTTCTGCCAGCTGCGGCCGTCGTCATTCGAGACGTAGACGGCGCCGGAATAGCCCGCGAAGATCTGGCCCGCGGCGCTGGTCACGAAGCTGTAGACGCGCGGTGAATTCGGCAGCCCGGTGTCCGATCGCGCCCAGGTCGTGCCGCCCGTGTAGCGCCAGACCGCGGCGCGTTCCGCGTAGAGGATGTCGCCGTGCGCGCTGAATCCGAACGCCGTGCCATTCACCTTGTCGCCGATGTTCTGCCAGGAATCGCCGTTGTCCGCCGAGCGGAAGACGCCGGCCCCTTCCGTCCCGACGTAGAGATCGCCGGCCGGGCTCGACTCGAGCACCTGGCCGAGTCCGGTGTTGACCTGCGGGCCCCTGACGAAATGATCGCCGTCGCTCGAACGGTACGCGATGCTCTGTGAATACGCGACGACCTCGTTGCGGCGGTTCAGCGCGAGGCCGACCGCGACCGCCGGAAGATCGGAGTGCCGCCAGGTCTGTCCGCTCTGGAGACGGAACACGCCGGCCGTCGATCCCTGAGCGGACACGATGATGTCGCCGGCGCCGGTCCGACCGAGGCGCACCGCGTTGAGACCCTCGATGCCGCTGTTCAGCACCTGCCAGTTGGCGCCGCCGTCGGTCGTCCGCCTGACGCCTTGCGTTCTCAGCGCCACGTAAATCTCGGCGTTCGACACCACCAGGATGTCGGCGACGGCAACGCTCGAAGGCAGGCCCGACACGATCTGCCACGACTGAGACTGCGCCGCTCCCGAATGACGCAGCACGAGCGCGACGGCGAGGATGGACAGGATGAAGCGCAGTCGTCGATACATCGTGGCTACCTCGCAGGCTTGAAACGCAGCAGGCGATCGCCTGGCGCAGGGTCTGCGGAGCCGCTCGGGGCGCCCGTCGTGGAGAAGTCGATCCATCCGCCATCGTCCGCGGCGACTTCGCCGATCGGGCCGTAGCGGCCTTCGAAGAGCGTCGTGACCGACGGCTGTCCTGCCGCGTCGAGGTCGACGCTGTAGAGGCACTCGCACGATCGGCCCGCGGCAAAGAGACCCGCCGCGGAAAACGCGACGCCGGTGACGTCGATGAGTTGCGGCAGCACGAACCGCGCGGGCCGCGGCGCGGGACTCACCGCGCCGGCGCGCGGCGCCAGCCGTGCGCCCATCGTCAAGCGTCGTCGCATGGCCGGGATCGAGCGGATCGGATTGCGCGATCCAGAGTTCCTCGCGCGCGGCATCCCAGTCCATCGCGCGGACTCCGACGTAGCCGTGCGAGAGGATCGGCGAGCCGCCCGGGTTATCAGCCGGCGTCGAGCCATCAAGATTCAGACGAAGGAGCGCGCCTTCATACGCGCTGCTGTCCGGGTTACCCGTCGCCTCATCGCTGATCGCCACGTACAACTTCTCGTCGGGTCCGACGCGAATCCGCGTGCGTCCGGCCGACGAGCCCAGCGGCAATTCGCGCACGACGACGGCCTCGCCGAGCAGGCCCTGCAGCTCGCGATATCGAGTGATTTTCGTGACGGAACCACCGCCGGTCGCGGCCGTCGTCTGGCTCATGAAAATAAAATGCGAATCAGCAAAGCGCGGCGCGAGCGCAAGGTCCAGCTCGTACTTTTCATCAGCGATCGCCTGATCGATTCGCAGAGCCGGTGTGTCCGCAACCCGTCCGTTCTGCAGCACGACGATGCCGGTTCGCGTGGCGATGAAGACTCGGCCGTCAGGAGCCGGCGCGAGCGAGGTCGGGGCTGCGAGCCCGTTGCCGATCTCGTCCGCGATCGCCGCATCGCTCAGGACCGACGCTACGACTGGCAGCGTTGACAGACGCGGCAGGACTGACGGACGTAAACGAGGCGACGCGAGTGACGGTGATCGCGGCCGATCGATCACCTTCTACTGTCGTTCCGCCCGAAGAAATGACGGCCGCGACCTGCAATGTGTGCTGGCCCACGCTCAGCGTCGGCAAAGGTGCGGTGCACGGATAGCCGGTTTGGGCTGCAGTCGATCCGCACGTCGCATTGCCAAGCGTGGTCCGCGTGCCGTCGATGTAAACGACGTAGGTGTATTGGGCGAGTTCCGTCGCGCTCGACGCCGCTTGATCCCAGGCCATTTTCTCGGAGCCCTTGACGGTCGTGCCGCCGCCTCCGGATGGGGGTGGTTCGCTCGGCGTATCGGATCCGCCGCAGCCGGTGAGCGCGGCGACCGCCGCCATCGCGCACACGAATTCAGCAATCGGCCGTCGCTTTGGACTCACCTTCACGCGATGGACCGGCGCGGTAGAAAGAATTGGGGTGTGTGAACCAGGTAAATACTGCACGGATGTGAAACAGGCGCGTCGCGGACGCGGACGGCCACCCGATATGTATATATGCCCAGCCAGTCTTTCCTCTCGTACCAGCCTGCACGCTCGTGACCTGATTACAAATTTGCAAGACCAGCAGCGAGAACGGGTATTTCGGGCGAAAAACCCGGCGTGTCCGGACCGTGCATTACGCGGCAAAACAAAGAATCCGACGGCCCTGTCGCTTTTGGCATCGTGCTTGCCCCTCCGCGAAACGCTACCCGGCCCGCAAATCAGAGTTTCTGGAGGTCAGTCTTGCGCCGAAGTCCCGTTCTGGGCGTCGCGTTGTGTCTATTTTTGTGGGCCGTTAGTGCACACGCCCAAGTCGCCGTCAATCCACAAATCCTGGATTTCGTCGTGTCCCCGGATCATTCCGCGGTCCTGCCGAATGGCCTTCCGGTAGTAAATCACTACGAAATGCAGGTGTTTTTGCCAGGTGGGACTTCGCCGGTTCAAATCTACGACATCGCGAAGCCGACGCCCGATCAATACGGGCTCGTCGTCATCGACATCCTGTCGTATTTCCGGTCCTACCAACCGGGCGTGACTTATGTAGCCCGGATCGTGGCGATTGGGCCGCTCGGACAAGGCGCGAGCACATTTTCAAATCAGTTCTCTTTTGGACAGTGCACCGTCACCCTTTCCCAATCTTCGCAGACCTACGCAGCCGGAAGCAGCACAGGAAGCGTGAATGTCAGTGCGGCGAGCGGTTGCGCGTGGAAAGCGACGAGTAATGCCGCGTGGGTGACGACAAGCGGTTCCGGAACGGGCCCCGGCTCCCTGGCATATGCGGTCGCCGCCAACACGACGAACGCGCAGCGGTCGGCAACCATTACGCTCGGAAACGCCTCGGTGGCGATCACTCAATCCGCGAGTAAATCCGCTCCGCCGCCCGCGACATCGTGCGGCTACATCGTCTCACCAGCGACCACGAGTTTTGCGCTCGTGGGCGGTGCGGGACAACTGACCCTGACGGTCCCGAGCGGATGTTCGCCGACACCGAGTGTTTCATCCAGCGTGACATGGATCACGCCCGGCACAGTCGCCGCGAACGCATTGGCCTATATCGTTTTTCCGAACGCCACGACAACCGCGCGCAGCGGATCCATCGTGGTCGGCGGCGTGAGCGTCAACGTGTCGCAGGCGGGCAGCACAGCATCGTCGACCTGCACCGCGACCCTGGGTGCGACCGGGCAGAGTTACACCGCGTCGGGCGGCAAGGGCAGCGTCGCACTCACGACGCAGGCTGCGACGTGCAAGTGGACTGCGACGAGCAGCGCCGGGTGGCTGAAGGTTTCGCCCACCACCGGGACGGGGCCGAAGACGCTGGCTTACACCGTGGCGGCGAATACGGCCGCACAGAGTCGAAGCGCCGTCATCTCAGTCGGGAATTCGACACTTACGGTCACGCAGCAGGCCGCGGGCTCGACCGGTCCCGCCACCGCCCATCGGATCGGGCTCGGGCGGCTCTCAACTGCCGGCGCCGAACTTGACGAAGTGGCTCCCGCTCGGCAACGCCGGCGTAGCCGTCAGCGACCTGAGGGTACTGTCCACCGGTGAAATCTGCGTCACGGCGCGGACGGCGGGCGTGCGGTGCTCGACCGACGGCGGCAAGACGTGGGTGAGTGTCAACGGCGGCTTGACCGGCGTAGACGCCATGTTCATCACCGACACGCCCTATGGATTGCTCCTTACTGCGTGCCGAATCGGAAGCGGCTGCGCAAGCGGATCGGGCACCGGCATCTATCGCCGGGGGGGCGGCTCATGGCAGCCGACCTCGATTACCGCCAAGACGCTTGGCGTCGTGGTTCGGCCGGACAACTCGGTCGTGACCGTGGCGCTCGACACGGCGTCCGGTCAGTACGCCGTCTATCGCTCCACCAACGGCCAGTCGTTCGCCAAGATCAGCACCGGAATAATTTTCAATGGCATCGGTCAGCGGTTCGCGCAGGCCCCGAACGGCGACCTCTGGGTGGGGACCGAAAGCGCCGGCCTGCTCCGCTCGACCGACGGGGGTCTGCACTGGACGACGCTTGCCAACTACAACAACATCTCGGCATTTGGATTCTTCGGCGGCTCGGTGTTCGCCGGGTTGCGCGACCAGATCCAGCGGTACGACCCGGCGACCGGCGCCTGGACGCGATCGGGCGCGGCGTTCCTGCCCGATTACCTCGATACGACGCTGAGTTTCACGACCATGTCGACCGGTCTCTACGCGGCGACCAAGCACGTCAAGCATGGCGTCTACCGGTTCGACGGCTTGCTCTGGACGCCGTTTCTCGACGTGGCTCCGATGACGAAGACCGGTGTCTCGGTCATGGGCAGTTCGATAACGCCGCAGGGCGAACTGGTGGTTGGAATGTCCGACGGCGCCGTGCTGAAGGCTGTGCCCTAAGTCCGAATTCCTGACTAACGAGCGACTACAAAAGCAACGAAAGAGAACAGAGGCATATGAGACCCTGGTCGAGAACTCTTGTTTTGAAGGCGACTCTAGCCGCGACGCTCGTGATGACCAGCCTCGCTGGACCGCGGGTGTTCACGGCGCCGGCAGCCCTGGCTAACTACGGACTGACAACCGGCTGGGCCACGTTCGGCCTGACGCTCCCGTCCGGCGTCGCGACCTCCGGCGTTCAAGTGGGTTCGTTGCCGACGCAGACCGACGTGAAGACGCGATGGTCCGACGGCTCGATCCGATACGCCATCGTCTCCGCGCAGGTGCCTGCGAACGGCACCTATCCGATTTCCGCGGCGCCGCAGGCGACCGGCACCTTCGCGCCGACCTGGCCGAGCGCAATGACGCACCTCGTGATCAACGGGCAGGACTGGGTGGCGACGCTGCCGGCTGCGAGTCCGGATGTGTGGTTGTCGGGTCCGAACGTCATGGAATCGCGGCAGTGGGCGACGCCGATGCTGAACGGCCAGCCGCATCCTTCGCTGCGGGTGCTCTACGACGTGCGCTCGTATCGCACCGGCGGCAATCGCGTGGACGTGACCGTCGAAAACGGCCTCAACATCGCCGCAACCAACAAGGTCACCTACGACACGACCATCGTCGTCAACGGTGTTCAAGTATTCACCTACGCGAACGCGGCCCATGGGTCGTTCTCGCGGTGGCGCAAGGTCTTCCCGACGGCCGGCGTCGTGGAATCGGACGTGACCCCCGATTTCACGCCATTCCAGCAGGCCAAGGCGATTCCGACCTACATGCCCGACATGGTGAGCAGCACGTGGCCGACGCCCTCGCCGGCGTTCGACATCCTGCACCTCGGCAACCTGACGTATCCGATCGGCACGACGGGTGGACGGCCGGAAATCGGTCCGTATCCGACGTGGACGGCGCAGTATCTCGTGTTCAAGACCGCGAGCCAGAAGACCTCGATGTTGCGGCACGGCGACAACGCGGCGGGCGCGTGGTCGATTCACTACCGCGAGAGCGATAACTCGATGGTGACGGTCGACAAGAAACCGATCTTCTGGACCAATCGTAATCCGTGCGGATGCGACGGCATCAACGGTCCGGCCAATAACCTTGCCGGCATGACCTATCCTATTGAAGCGGGCGCTGCCCATCACGGCTCGCTGGCTTATGTGCCCTATCTCGTTACCGGCGACCGTTATTACCTCGACGAGATGCAGTTCTGGGCGAACGCGGCGGTTGAAAGCTGGGACTGGGCGCGCAACGGCGCACAAGGCCTCATCTCCTCGCAGAACGCCCGCGCGGTTGGCTGGGGCCTGCGCAACCTGGTGGATGTGGCCACCTCGATGCCGGACACCGATCCGTATAAGAGCTACTTCGTCAACATCGTGAACAACAATCTCGTGGCGATCGACAAGCGCGCCCAGAGCCTGGCGGATCTGAACGGCCTGGGCGCGGTGTGGATCGGCGACCAGTACGCAGACGAGATTCCGATCTGGCAGCACGCGTATCTGGCGTGGGCAATTACCCACGCTCAGCGCAGCGGCTTCACGGCGGGCGGCATGTGGACGCGCGACATGATGGCGAAATTCCAGCTCGCCCTGTTCACGCACTATCCGGCCTACGATCGGAACTACGCCGGGCCATATTTCCTGAAAGTGACGCAGTCGACGACATCGCCCGGGGTCTACGTGCCGTTTGCCGATTTTGGTGCGCTCTTCCAGGCCAACTTCAACTGCGCGACCTGTCCGGCCCAGCCGCTGTTCCCTGGGGCCTACGGTCCTGAAGCGCGCATGCTGTTGCTGATGGCCGTCGATCAGGGGTGGCCGGGCGCGCAGGGCGCGCTCAACTTCCTCATGACGTGGTCGGATCCACAGCGCGGCACCGTGCTGGCCGATCTGCAGAAGCGCGGTCAGTTCTACTTCGACCCGTCGAGCATCCAGGTCGGCGTTGCCACGACAAGCGGGGCGCCACGGCCGCCGTCGCTCGTTCGGGTGCACTAGCTAGCGGAGACCGACGACGGCCGATGGACCATCGCCTTTCGGATGCACGGCACTGGTGGTTTCGCGAGTATGATTCAGGCCATGGCGTCGCGAGCGGAGCCGTCGTCTGCGCCGCGATCTTGACCACTGCCGCGCATGCGCGTTCTCCAACTTGTACCGAATCTCAATTTCGGTGGGCTCCAGGAAGTTGCGTCCGGTCTATCCGTCGGCCTGAGTGAGCGCGGCCATTCCGTCGCTGTAGCCAGCTGGTTCGGTCGAACCAATCATCCCGAAGTCGAACAGCGCCTGACGCAAGCCGGCGTGGAGATGATCGTCCTGTTCTCGTCGAGCCAGGGCCGCGTCCAGGCGCTACGAAAATTGCGGGCGTATTTCACGTCGGGACAGTTCGATATCCTGCACGTCCACAACCGTGAACCGGAGTACTACTTCTGGGGCGCGCTGCTGGCGCGGCTGGCGGGCGTGCCAGTGGTCATCAACACCGTACATGCGACGGTCGTCTTCGAACGCCTGAGCATGATTCAGAAGGCGATGTTTCGAGTCGCCACGAAGATGACCTCTCGCATGGTATCGGTCAGTCGCGAATCGAATACGATTCCGCCCGGCTTGTTCCCTCGTTCACCGGAAAGACTTGACGCCGTCGAAAACGGGCTCGAGCTGTCCGGCTTTCTTGCCGTCCCCAGCCGCCGGCCGCATGACGACATCGTATTTGGCGCGGTCGGCAGGATGACGCCTGTCAAGAACCACGCACTGTTGATCGAAGCGTTCGCCGCGGTGCGTCGACAGCACCCTGCCGTTCGCCTGCGGTTGCTTGGCGGGGGAAGTCTCGAAGCGACGCTGCGGCGCCAGGTCGACGAGTTGGGGATCAGCGACGCGGTCGAGTTCTGCGGGTTCAGCCACGATGTCGCGGGGTTCCTTGCCGGCATCGACGTGTTCGTGCTGTCGTCCAATAGCGAGGGGCTGCCGCTCAGCCTGCTGGAAGCTATCGCCGCCGGCTTGCCGGTGATTGGCACCGAAGTTGGCGGCGTGCCGGGCGTCGTACGTGCGAGTCAGGGCGGGTGGTTATGTCCGCCGCGGAATCCGACGGCCATGGCGGCGGCCATGGAAGCGGCGATTCAGTCTTCCGATCGCCTGATCAAAGCCGAGCACGCGAGACATTTTGTCGCCGAGCACTATTCGATCTCCCGCATGACTGCAGACTATGAGCGTCTGTACCGAACTCTGTTGTCTCAGGCTGTCCGCTCGTGATCTGCGGCACGGTGAGTGGTGAAACGGAAGGGTCCAACAAGCCGTTACTGTGCGTCGGATTACTGGTAGATTCGCCTGACCTCAAGAAGTTCGAAGCTGAAATCGTACGGCAGATTCAGGCTGGCTCCTTCGCCCGGGTGGAGGTGGTCATTCATGATCTCGCTGCCGCCAGGCCGGCGTCGGAAGCGTCTGGGCGTGCCGGCTCGGCCTCGCCGCTGGCCGTTCCTGTTCTCCCGCTATGCACGCTGGGACGCTCGCCGCAGTGACACGCGATCAAATCCCCTGTCGCCGGCTGACGATTCGGAGCTGTTAAACGGCATCCCGCCCGTTGTGTTGGCACGCACCGTCGACGGGTCAGCCGGTTTCCAACCGGATGTCATCGCGGATCTTCGGGCGATGAATCTCGACGTCCTTCTATGTCCCCGAGGCCATCGACTGAGCGGCGAGATCCTGAGCGTCGCGCGCTGCGGCGCCTGGAGCCTTCAGGCCGGTGACAATGACTTCTTCCAGGCAGAACCGCCGTTCTTCTGGGAAGTGTACGAGCGTTCCTCGGTCTCTGCTCTAGGCCTGCACGTGCTGGCCGACGATCCACGATGTGATCGAGTTCTCGCGAAAGGTTTCTACAGCACCCGGCACGAATCGTGGGCTGCTCAATTGCCGCCAGCCGTATTGGTCGTCGGTGAATATCGTCATTCAGAAGCTCCGCGAAGTGCACGAGTTCGGCTGGGGATATGTCAACCAGGCTGCAAAGCCCGCCAGTGGCTATCACCGCAAACCAATCTACACGCGCCCGAGCAACCGGCAGATCGGCCTCTGGTGGGGGCGTCAGCTCATTCGGCAAAAAACCCAGCGCTTCGAAACTCCCACCCGTAGTCACTGGCGCATTGCCACGCGAGTAGGAAGCACCCGTCCCCTCACCACGGGCGATGCGTCAGGTCTGGCCGACTTTCGCTTTCACGAAAGCCCCAAGGGTCATTACTTCGCTGATCCATTCTTAATCAAAGACGCGGAGAGGCACTGGCTGTTCTTCGAGGACTATTCGTACGCGATGCGACACGGCGTCATCGGCTGCGCCGAGGTTCGCGCCGACGGCTCGCTGGATGGGTCGCGCACCATTTTGCAGCAACCGTACCACCTGTCGTATCCCTGTCTGTTTCGTGACAGCGGCGAGTTGTACATGATTCCGGAGACGCTGCAGAACGGCACAATCGAGCTCTATCGCTGCGTCGATTTCCCCGACCGGTGGACGCTCGAAAAGGTGTTGTTACGCTGTCGCGCCGTGGATAGCACGATTTTCAAACAAGACGGCTTATTTTGGCTCCTGACGAGTATTCTGGAGCCGTTTGCCAACAGCCGACAGCTTTGTCTCCTGTACGCGCGCGACCTTTTCGGTGACTGGATTTCGCATCCCGCGAACCCGATTTCCATGGACATCCGAACCAATCGAGGAGCTGGCGCGATCGTCTCGCGAGACGGGATGCTGATTCGGCCCTCGCAGGACTGCAGCCGCAGTTACGGCTACTCCTTCAGCTTGAACGAGATTACCAGGCTCAATCCAACGGAGTACGCAGAGCGCCCTATCCTGACCGTGGAGCCGACCTGGGCTCCAGCGCTTTCGGGCACGCACACTTATGCGGTCTGTGGCGGGATCGAGGCGGTCGATGGCGCGGTGCGGATGCCGCGATCAGTTGTTGCGCCGACTCCTTGATCGAGTTGCTCTTTCAGGACCTCGAACACCCCACATTTTCAAGTAGTATCGAAACAGGATGCCAGGTGGCGCGCCGGTACGCTTCGCAGTCGAGGAGTCCCAGATCCCGGAACTCCACCAGTTTCTCACTCAGGTTTTCGACAAACCTCCGGACACGCCGGCATTCACGGCCGCGTGTCTGTACTGGAAATACTTCCAGCCCCGCTCGGACTGGGATGCGCCGAGGAGCTGGGCCCTCAAAGACGACGACGGCCAGCTTGTTGCGCATCTGGGTGTCGGGCCGTCAACCTTGATCCTGCCAACGACGACCGTATCCACGATCATGATGATCGATTGGGCCGCTTCGCGCACTGCCCCGCGCGGCACTGGATCACGCTTGATGGAGGAGGTCTGTCTCGGCATGCCCATGCAAGTGATCGTCGGTGGGACCGCTGACTCGCAGCGAGCTTTTCACCGGCTGGGCTATACCAGAGTGGGAACTCTGGAAACGTATTGGCGGACCCTTGCGCCGTGGCGACGCTTCCGCGAGACACCATCGCCCGTTCAACCGTGGCATGTGCGCAGATTGATCGAAGACTGGGCATCTGCCGCGCGGACGAAGCTTTTCGGACGTCGCTGGACACTCGAGCGGATTGAATCTTTCGAGGGATACCGGGGGCTGTTGCGTGAACCGGATGATTGCGGTTGGACACGCTGTGCTCGTACGCCGGAGATGCTGGACTACATGCTCAAGTGTCCGTCCGATTGCAAGGCCTTCATATTCCGTTATCTGGACAAACCCCTGGGCTATGTCCTCTTGAGTCGTAACGATTGCCAGATCCGTATTGCCGATCTCTGGATTGCCTCGAATTCCGAGAACCGTTGGAAGGAGGCCCTGGCCGTCGCGAGTGTCGCGGCGGGAACGTATCCGCAAGCATCGGAACTGACGGTGACGTGCTCCTCCGAGACACTACGCAGAGCCATGCGACCCAATCGTTTCGAATGCCGCATAAAGAGGCCGATCTGGCTGAAGGATCCCTCCGCGTTGATGAGAGAGGCCGGCCCTCTGCACCTTCAGGCTCTCGAAGCTGATAGTTGGTTCCTGTGAAACGCGATCCGACGAGCGCGCAGCAATAACCCAAAGTCGAACGTTCAGTAGGGTCCCTGAGGCGGTAACTCAGAGAAAATCACCGTCAATTTCAGAAGATCGTATAGATGAACGGCGCCAGCGCTGATCCTTGCGCAAAGATCAGCAGCGTGCCCACGATCAGCAGGACGGTCACGACCGGCAACAGCCACCACTTCTTGCGCTCGCGAAGAAACATCCACAGTTCACTGACCAACCCTGCTTGCGCCATTGTGCCCTCCGGCTAGAACTGCCGCTCCATGTTCGACGACCGCGTGGTCCGGCCCTTCCAGAACCCGCGCGAGGTTTCTGCATGGCTCAGCGGGTTGCCGCCGAACGCGCGGCGAAGAAGGCCCACGGGAGATACCACCACGTAATAGATCACTGCCATGACGATCGGGGTCGTCACGCGCGAGATCATCCGCGCCATGAGCATCCAGCCCGCCTCGATCGGGCCGAGCCATGTCGGGACCGCGAACGCGGCAACCACCAGCGGCGTACCGGCCACGGTGAAGATCAAGGATGTAATCGGATGCCCGCGCCATCGCGCGACGGCAGCCAAGAGCACGAACGCTCCACCGACCGTCAATCCAAATCGCCTGCCCTCAGCCGTGCTTAGTCGAGCTGGAACTCGTGTTGCCATTCTTTGCTCTCCGTCCATGCCGGCTGTGCGGATTTCTCAACAAGATACGAGCCCAGGACGAGCGCGTCGATATTCGTCCGCATGAAACAGGTATAGGCATCCGCGGGGGTGCATACGATGGGCTCACCGCGGACGTTGAACGACGTGTTGACCAGCATGCCGCAGCCGGTGCGTTGCTCGAATGCCTTGATAAGATTGTAGTACCGAGGACTCCGCTCACGACTTACAGTTTGCACGCGCGCGGAGTAGTCGATGTGAGTGACCGCTGGAATGTCTGAACGTGGCACGTTCAGCTGGTCGATGCCCCAGAGCTGGCGTTGTTCATCCATCAATGGGATGCGGCGCTCCTGACGCACCGGCGCGACGAGTAACATGTAAGGTGACTCGGCGTCGAGTTCGAAATATTCGGCAGCCCGCTCCGCCAGGACGCTCGGCGCGAACGGCCGGAACCCTTCGCGAAACTTGATCTTGATATTCATGGCGGCCTGCATACGCGGACTGCGCGGGTCACCGAGGATGCTCCGGCTGCCGAGCGCCCTCGGCCCGAATTCCATCCGTCCGCTGAACCAGCCGACGATCTTCTCCTCGGCCAGCAGTTCCGCAACCCGGTCCAAAAGGACATCATCTTCGAGACGCTCGTAGCCGGCGCCGCAAGACTTCAGAAAATGTTCGATGACCTCGTCTGAGAAGGCGGGCCCGAGATACGCGCCCTTCATGCTGTCGGACGGGTTGGCCGCGCGCGGCTGTGCGGCATAGCGATGCCAGGCCAAAAGAGCGACCCCGAGCGCGCCGCCCGCATCGCCCGCCGCCGGCTGGATCCAGATCCGTTTGAACGGTCCCTCCCGGAGCAGTCGCCCATTGGCGACACAGTTGAGCGCAACGCCGCCGGCCAGGCACAGGTTGTCCAAGCCGGTCGCCTCCCGGCACGTTCGGGCCATCCGCAACATGATCTCTTCGCAGACGACCTGGACCGAGCGCGCGAGGTCCATTTCGCGCTGTGTCAACTTGGACTCGGGCACGCGCGGCGGCGCGCCAAACAGCCGGTCGAACTCGCGATTGGTCATCGTCAGACCGGTCAGGAAGTTGAAGTATTTCTGATTGAGGCGGAACGAGCCGTCCTCACGCAGGTCGATGAGCTCCTTGTAAATCAGGTCGACATACTTGGGCTCGCCGTAAGGCGCCAGGCCCATAACCTTGTATTCGCCGGAATTCACTTTGAACCCGGTGTAATAGGTGAAGGCCGAGTAAAGCAACCCCAGCGAGTCGGGCCAGTGAAGCTCGCTCAGCAACTCGAAATCATTTCCTTTCCCAATCCCGATCGAGGCCGTGGCCCATTCGCCAACGCCGTCGACGGTCAGGATCGCCGCCTCGTCGAACGGCGAGGGAAAGAACGCGCTCGCGGCATGCGATTCGTGGTGCTCCGCGTAGAGAATCTGCCCCGAATAGTCCAGCGCCTTCCGCAGTTGTTTATCGATGAAGAGCTTGTCCTTGATCCAGAGCGGCCCGGCCATGAGGAACGACTGAAAGCCTCTCGGTGACACGCCGAGATATGTCTCGAGAATGCGTTCGAATTTCAGCAGCGGCTTGTCGTAAAAGCCGACGAGTTCGACATCCTCCATGCGAATGCCGGCCTCGGCCAGACAGTAATCAACCGCCCGCCGGGGAAAGTCCGAATCGCCCTTCTTGCGAGTGAATCGCTCCTCGGAAGCCGCCGCGACGATATCCCCACCCCTCAGGAGGCAGGCCGCGCTGTCATGGTAAAAGGCGGAAATGCCAAGAACGTAACGATGCGTCATGCGATTCCTGCGCTGCCTCTGTGCATCACGAAGCGAGCGGTCGCAAGCGCGTTCATCCGCGTAGGCTCGTTGTAGGATTCGCAGGACATCCGCTCAGCCATAACCTCCGCACTCATCCGGACGGGCAGTGGCTTCAACCGAGGATGTCGAAATCCGTCGCCGACCGACTCATCAGAAACGATCCCCAACAGCAAACTCCTCTCCCAAAGCGAGCAAGAGCCCGTAAACCAAACATTCGATTGGACTAACAGCATTCACCAATGAATCGCGCCAGCCCGAGCACGTCTAGTAGTCCGCGAAATTGGAGACTATTATTTCCAGCAACGCAGATAGATGACGCCTTGATGTGGGCTCTGTGAGACTCGGTCCGACGGTCGATGGCTTAATTTTCGTCTTTCAGCCCGTGCAAAGCTCATGGGAATCCAATACTCTTCTTAAATTCTTGCGCTTCCTTTGCGAAAAAACTATCGACGTGTGCACTGGCCCGTGGTCGGAAGGCCCCCAAGTTTATGGGTCGGGGCACGATGAGTAAGGGCATGCGAAGTCTCCGTCTCTTGCTGACCGCAAATAACGATGTCAATGACAGGCGATGAGACCGCTTCGGAATCGATGATCGGCGAGCGAGCCCTCGTCGTTGCCAGCGCGCTGTTCCTGTTTTTCCTGGCAGCAATTGTCGCGCTGAGCATTCGGTTCGGCACCGCGCTCAACTATGTATCGGGAGTCTGGCTCACACTCGCGATGGATGCGGCGTCCGGCACACTGTATCGCCCGCTGATCTCCGAAACGGGAATCGGCGGCACACGATACTTTCCCGTCAACTTCCTCACGATCGCGAGCTTGATCCGAGGCGGTCTGCCCCCCATCATCGCGGGCCATGTCGTTACGCTCGCGTCAGGTGCGCTGCTGGTCGTCGGAGTCTACCGCCTGCTGCGCGAACTTGAGGTTCCCCGCGGGCTGGCACGGGCATCGGCCGCGCTCGCGATGTGCTCGTACTCTGCCGTTTTCGCGCTTGCGACGATTCGGGGGGACATCCTCCCTGCGGCGCTCAACGTCTGGGGACTTGTTTTTGGCGCGCGTCTCATGCGCGGGACCAGTCGGCCAGGGACAAACGGGCTCGCGGCGGGCGCATGTTTCTGCCTGGCGTTTCTCGCCAAGCCGACGACGGTGTTTGGGCTCGCGGCGGCTGGCACCGCTCTCTTCCTGAAAAGCAAACAGCGCGGCCGCGCGCTCAAGCTGGTCGTGTTTACCGTTGGTGCGGCCGTCGTACTGCTCGCCGCGGTGAATTTGCTCAGCGATGGGCGGATGTTGGAATCATTTCAGGCGAGTGGCACCGGAGGCGCCGGACTTTCACAGTTTCTGGACGGACCCAGACGCTTCATGTATGCCGCGGTTCGACAGGATCCGATGAGCATCACGCTCTTGGTACTGGCGATGACGGGCCTCATCGCAATGCCTTACTCCGGGTGGTCTGAGTTGCCGACCTGGGCGGCGGTGTATGCGTTGATCGCGATGGTGATCATCTACGGAATTCCCGGAGTGGACTTCAATCATTTAATCGACTTTTATGCGATCGCGCTGGTCTTCATCATCGTCCAGATCGCGCGGCACCGGCTGCCGCGCCAGTCCGTGGGCCTTGCGCTGGCGCTGTCGGCGGCACTCTCCATCGTGATGCTGGCCGGCGAGTTCAAACAGATTGCAGACAGCGGTGAAGTCGCGCAGCTGCCCGAGGTGGCGCGGTACATTCGACAGATCAATCGCCCGCACCAGCCTCTCTTCGCACAGCACCCCTTGATCCCCATCATGAATGGGCAGCCGGTCTTTCTCCTCGACCCGTGGATGTTCAAGATGATCGGGCCCGATGATCCGCGCATCCGTCGCAGCCTCGATGAGAAGGTGAGCCGGCGTTATTTTGGTGTCGTCGTGGTCGGCGGCTTCATTGGCGCTGGATCGCGAGCCGCGGACCCGCGTACCGAGTCTGGACGCCAGTACCCTGTCAGATCGGTACGGAGCAAATTTCATGGCAGCACTGTCGGCCAACTACGATCTCTCCGCGTCCCTTGCGCCGTACTTCGTGTTCCAACCCAAGCCTTGAGTAGGGTCGGGGCAACCCCTGACGGTCCCGTACCTCGTTCGGATGCGCGACGCCCTGGCGGGTAATTAGGTCTGTGCTATCCTCGGTGAAAGATGCTTGCCGGGATTAATCGACAGCGATGAGCCTCCAGTCACGAGTCATCAGGATCGTTGAGGAGGGATTGTGTGCCGGAGAGCCGTTCTCCCTCGCATTGACCGATTCGTTCCTTGAGAGTGGCCTCGCCAATTCTCTGAAACTCATGGCGCTGCTCGAAGCACTCGAACGCGAATTTCAGATTGCCGTCGAGCCCGGTGAGTTCAATCCCGAAAACCTGGACTCGGTCGCCGGCATCACCAGGTACCTGGTCGGCAAGGGCGTTTCGGATTGAACCGGGAACCTCGCGGATTTCCCCCGACCCTCCCAGACCTGCTTTCCAGCACCGCGCGCCGATTCCCAACCCACACCGCACTCGAGTTCGGCGCGCAGTCGATAGCGTACGCGGAACTCGATCGGCGGCGAATCGCCTTTGCGCATGCCCTTCGTGAACGCGGCGTGCACCCGGGTGCCGCTGTCCTTCTGGTTTCAGACAATTCGATCGAGTACGTCGTGGCCATGTTCGGGACGCTGACCGCGGCTGTCACGGTGGTGCCCCTGCCGGGCGACACCCCGGTGGAGAAACTGCGGACGATTGCCGGGATAGTCTCCGCTCGGGCCATCCTCGTTGGCCGCGCGGCAAGATTCGACGAGATTCAGCGGGAAGCGCCCTGCCCGGCGTTCGCCCTCACCGATGGCTTTCCGATCGAACCGCGCACATCGTTTGCGTTGCCAACGATCGGCGCGAGCGAGTTGGCACTGGTGCTCTTCACCTCGGGAACCACCGGCGTTCCCAAAGGCGTCATGCTGACGCACGCCAATCTCGTCGCGAACGCGATGGCGATCGTGAAGTGCCTGAGCCTCACGCACGACGACTCGGTCGTGAATATCCTGCCGTTCTTCTATTCATATGGGAACTCGGTGCTGCTGACACATTTGCTCGTGGGCGGCACCGTTGTGATCGAGAACCGTTTTTCGTTTCCGGAAATCGTGGTTGAATCACTGTTGGAGCGACGGCCCACCGGCTTTTACGGTGTCCCGACAACGTTTTACATGCTCCTCAGCCGGACGTCTTTCCCGCAGCGCGACTGGACCTTCCTGAGATATGTGGCGCAGGCCGGCGGGGGAATGCGCGTCGATACCATCCGCCGCTTGCGTGATCTCCTCCCGAAGACCAACATCTATGTCATGTACGGGCAAACGGAAGCCGCTGCCCGGCTCACCGTTCTTCCTCCCGCCGAACTTGACTCGAAACTTGGAGCCATCGGTTGGCCTTTACCTGACGTCGCGATTCGCGTGGTCGACGAGACGGGCGAAGAGCTCCCAGCGGGGGAGACCGGAGAGCTCGTGGCCCAAGGCCCCAATATCATGGCCGGGTACTACGGCGATCCGGCGAGCACTCAGGAAGCATTACGCGATGGCTGGCTGCATACCGGGGACATCGCCCGTCGCGACGAGGACGGATGTCTATACGTCGTCGGGCGGAAGAGCGATTTCATCAAGAGCGCCGCGGTTCGCGTGGCGCCAGCAGAAATCGAGGAAGTGATCGCTGCGTGTGACGGGGTCGAAGACGTCGCCGCCTTCGGCCTCGAGGATCCGCTCTCGGCGAAGCGGTCGCGGTCTGCGTGGCGACGAGCTCGGGCGACTTGGACCCTGCAGAGATCCTCAGGATCTGTTCCAGGCGGCTCCCGCCGCACATGGTCCCGAAGTACATATTTTTCGATAACGAGATCCCCAAGACCGCGAGCGGAAAGAAGCAGTATTTTCGGCTGCGTGAAAAATATCGGCGCGCCGGCGGTCGCGACGCCGCCCTCGTGACGAGGTCAGTGGATGTTGATGGTCTTGCGCATCCGGGCCAATGACGGCAAGCCCGGCCGGATCGGTCGTGGACCGATTCCCGAAACCGGACGCAGCTCCGCCGCCGAAATCGGCGCGTCTGGCCGAGCGATCAACTGGCTCATGAGCGTCTCGAGATCACGAGCCATCACCGAGATGCGCTCCACGCTGAACAAATCGGTGTTGTAGTCGAGAAAACCGTCGGCCGATTCCGAGACCTGCGCCGCCAGCTCGAACTTGGAACCAGAGCTGCCGACAGGAAGCCAGGTCCCGTCCAGGCCCGCCAGCGTGAACACGTCCGGCGCCGCGACGCGGAAGTTGACCTGGACCAGCGGCACCCGCGACGAATTGCGGGCCGGTTTCGCGATATCAACGACCAGGTGAAAGGGCAGCCGCCGATGAGCGAGCGCGCCCCAGACCGTCCGGCCGGCCCGTCCCAGCATTTCGCGAAAAGACGGCGATCCCGACAGATCGAGCCGGAAGACGATCGTGTTTGCAAAGCATCCGATGAGTGGTTCGAGCTCGGGCAGTTCGCGACATGCCACGGGTCCGCTGATGAGGATGTCTTGCTGTCCGGTGTAGTGCATGAGCAGGACGCCGAATGCGGTCAGCCAGGTCGTGAAGCGCGTGCTCTTCTCACTTCGGATCAGCGTATCCAACGCGGCGAGCGGCACGTTTTCCATCGCAAAATAATGCCGGCCGCCGTCGGTACCGAGAACCTGTTGTCGCGGCAGATCGGCCGGCAAATCGAGTGTATGCGGTGCACCGTCCAGTTGTTTGCGCCAGTACTCGGTCAGGCGTTCCAGGTAGGAACCCGTCAGCAGACTTCTCTCCCAGATCGCATAGTCCGCGTACTGCACGGCCAGCGCCGGCAATGACACCGCCTTCCCGCTGACGCCAGCTTCGTACAATGCCGACAGCTCGTTGAGCACAATCGTCATCGAATCGGTGGCGATGTGATGCACGGTGATAACGAAGACGTGCTCGTCTGGAGCCAGTTGCAGCAGCAGCGTGCGAATCGGCCAGTCACTCGCCAGATCGAACGGACGCCTGATGTCTTGATCGACGATGCGCAGCAGCTCACGCTCGTCCTGCGCAGCGGGTTCGCCGGACAAATCCTGAACCGGCGTGTGCACGCTGCCCGCCGGCGCGATCTGCTGCATCGGGATGCCGTTCACCGCGTGATACGTGGTTCGAAGGATCTCGTGGCGTGAGACGATTTCAGTGAGCGCGCCGTCAAGCGCCGTTCTGTTCAGCCGCCCGCGCAAGCGCATTGCCCGGCCAACGTTATAAGCCCGGTGCCCCTGACTCAACTGATCGATGAACCAGAGGCGATGCTGGGCAAACGACAGCGGGTACCGATCCCCCGGTTCGCGACGCTGAATTTTCATCTGTCTCAACCTATCAGACTATTGCGAAGATTTCTGTGAGACTCGCCGTCACACGTCTATGGATTTGCAGCGGGTTGCTCGAACCGGCATGTGATGACGCGCCCCGTGCTGGTCACACCTCGGCGCCATGGACTCATTTGGTTCGCGAGGAAGCGCCAATCGCACACCCTCCCACAGCCGGTGCTGCGGTAAAATCGTGACATGCCATCTGCCTCTGAAGACGTTTCCATTCGCCTACCCAGAACCTATGACGTCGCCAGGCTCCAGAGTGACCTTGAAGCGGTGAAACACGTCGATCAAGCGCCCCAGCCCGGACCGTATCATAGCGGCGAGTGGAAAGGCGTGGCGCTGTATTCCATGGGCGGTCAGCAGTCGGTGTTTCCGAGCGCCCCCGGTATGGACCGGTACCAGGAAACGGACGCCATGAAGCACACGCCGTACTTCAAGGAGATCCTCGACGAGCTGAAGTGCCCCAAGGAAGTCGTCCGCATTCTGACGCTGCCGCCCGGCGGCCACATCAAGGATCACTACGACTTCCACACCAACTTCTCGTATGGCCTGATTCGCTTACACGTCCCCATCGTCACGCATCCCGACGTCGCGTTCATCATCGACAACCAGCGGGTGAGATGGAACGAAGGAGAGCTCTGGTTCGGAGATTTCTCGAAGGTGCATTCCGTCAAGAATGACAGTCCGATCACGCGGGTGCACATGGTGATTGACGTGCAAATCAACGACTTCGTCCTGAGCCTCTTCCCGGACGATTACGTCGAGAGGCGGCGGGCGGAAGGAATCTCGATGACGCGCGAGCCCATCGCGGCGTCGGAAGCCGAACTGCGTCGCTTCACCTGCGATTTCCGGATCCCTGGAGAACTCCTGCCGATGTTCACGATCGGCAAGAGCCTGTTCAGTCTGGCCAAGGGCGCGCGCGCAGGAGTGCGGCTATTGGACGGCAAGCTCGTTGTCCTGCTCGACAACGAACCACAATTCCGACTCGAACGTATCGCCGACGACACATTCTCGATCGCCGGTCTGCCGTCCGGGATCACGCTGCAATTCCGAGAGGTCAACGGCCGGGTTGAGGAAGTGATTCTGAATATGAAAGGCTTGCCCGCCGATCTCTATTTCGCCAGGCTCGGACGGATGCGCGGAGAGGCCATTCCCGATCGGAGCGTATCCCTGCCCTTGTTGAAAATGTCGAAGCGTAACTGCGGGTTTCCAGCAACCCCGTTTTGCTCCGCGAGTCGCTCTTTACGCGCCTCGTCGTCAACGTCGGCTCGATTTTCGATCGGCCAGCAGCTTCGAATAGACCGGCACGTAGCGGGAGGCGCTGGCCTTCCAGGTCCGCTGCGTCTCCACCATCGCCAGCGCCGCCGCGATCGTCCGCTCGTGCGACGACGGATCCTGGATGACGGCGACGAGCCGGCGGGCCAGCGCCTGCGGGTCGTCAGGCGGAAACAGGAAACCGGTCTTCCCGTCCTCGATCAGCTCGCGGTGTCCACCCACGTTGGACGCGAACACCATGCGGCGCTGCGCCATGGCCTCGAGCGGCTTCAGCGGCGTGACGAGTTCGGTGAGGCGAATGCTGCGCCGCGGGTAGACGAAAAAATCCACCAGATCGTAGTAGCTCTGCACCTGCTCGTGCGGCACCCGTCCGGTAAAACGCACCACGTCGTCGAGGGCGAGCTTGGTGCTGAGCGCACGCAGCGATTCAGCTTCCGGTCCGCCGCCGACCAGCAGCAGGACGACATTGGGAACGCTGCGCCGAATCTCGGCGAGCGCCTGCAGCAGGAGGTCCAGCCCCTCGTAGCGATAAAACGAACCGATGAAGCCGAGCACCACGCGGCCGTCGAGCCCGAGCTCGCCCGCCAACTGCGCGTTCCGTTCGCGCGTCCCCGGAAAACAGCGACAGATCCACGGCGTTGGGGACCACGGCGATCTTGCCGCCGTCCACACCGCGCGATGCCAGTTCCTCGCGCATCGCCTCGCACAGCGTGATGACCGCATCGGCCCGGCGCAGCAGCCAGGTCTCCAGCGCTCGCGTGCTGCGGTAGCGGAATCCGGTCGCGGTGGCGTGGCCGAGATCGACTGCCGCATCCTCCCAGAGCGCGCGGACCTCGTAGACCAGCGGCAGTTTCGCCCGTCTCGCGGCGAACAGCGCCGGGATCCCGGTCAGCACGGGCGAATGGGCGTGGAGGATGTCAGGCCGCTGTACGGGAATGGCTTCGTTCAGGCGGCTGTACACCGCCTTCATCTCGAGCAGCTCGCGGGCGCCGGCGCGGGTCGCCAGCGGCCCGCCGGGTTTCTCCGTGCGAAGAAACGTCCAGCCGTCAACGGTCTCGGACGAAGGAGGGGCCGAATTGTAGCGAGGCGTCGTGAGCTGAATCGTCTCCCAGCCGAGCCCCCGCTGCGCGCCGAGGATGCCGAGCGTCCGGAATACGTAGCCGCTCTGCAGCGGCAGTGAATGATCGAGGACGTGAAGAATGCGCACGCGCTCGGTCCGCTCGTCTACCACGCGCCGCGCGTATCGACCACGATCTTGTCCTTGAGGACGGAGCGATCGACGTCGAGAAAACTCATGTGATCGACCAGCAGCACGACGAGGTTGGCGCGCTCCATCGCGTGATCGAAGTCGTACAGCTTCAGGCCGAGGGCTTCGAGTTCTTTCGGCAGCTCTGAAATGTGCGGCTCGACGACCATGATCTCGCCGACTTTCGCGCTGGCCAGGCTGTGGACGATCTCGACCGCCGGGCTCTCGCGCAGATCGTCCACGTCTTTCTTGAACGACAATCCCAGGCACGCGATCACCGGCTGCTTGAGCGTCGCCGCGCGCTCGCGGATCTTGTCCACGACGAAATGCGGCTTGCCGGCGTTGATCTCGCGCGCCGTCTTGATCAACTTCGCGTTCACCGGATCGGCGGCGACGATGAACCAGGGATCGACCGCGATGCAGTGTCCGCCGACGCCCGGCCCGGGACTGAGAATGTTGACGCGCGGATGGAGGTTGGCCATCGCGATCAGGTCCCACACGTTGATCTTCAGCTTGTCGCAGATCAGCGAGAGCTCGTTGGCGAACGCGATGTTCACGTCGCGATAGGCGTTCTCGGTCAGCTTGGCGAGCTCCGCGGTTCGCGCGTTGGTCACGCGGCAGTCGCCGCGCACGATGACCTTGTAGAGGTTCAGCGCACGCTGCGCGCACTTGCGCGTCATGCCGCCAATCACCCGCGCGTTGTTCACCACTTCTTCGAGAATTTTTCCCGGCAGCACGCGCTCCGGGCAGTGCGCGACCTGCACCATCGCCAGGTCGCCCTGCTGATGGGGGAACGTGAGGTCGGGCCGCAGTTCTGCCATCAGCGCCGAGATGCGCTCGGTCGTGCCGACCGGCGAGGTCGATTCGAGGATGACCAGGTTGCCCGGCGTCAGGACCGGCGCGATCGAGCGGGCGGCGCTTTCGACGTACGAGATGTCCGGCTTGTGGTCCTCCCGGATTGGCGTCGGCACGGCAATGATGAACGCCTCGGCGGCCTCCATCGTCCGAGTCGCGCGCAGCCTGCCCGCCTCGACGACCCGCCTGACCAGCGCGTCGAGGTTGGGTTCGCCGAAATGGGGACGGCCGGCGTTGATCGTCTCGACGACGTGCGCGTCGGTGTCGATGCCGACGACGGTCAAGCCGTTATCCGCGAAAACGGCTGCCGTCGGCAGCCCGATGTACCCCAATCCAACGACGGCAATCCGATCGAAGTTAGCCATGAACGAGTGCCTCCACGATCCTGACGGCGGCTTTTCCATCGCCATAGGGATTATGGGCGAGGCTCATTGCCTTGTATGCGTCCGCGTCGTCAAGCAGTCTGTTTGCGCGAGTGATGAGACGTTTCCGTGCTGGTGCCGACCAGTTCGACCGTGCCGGCCTCGACCGCTTCGGGCCGCTCGGTCGTGTCACGCGTGACGAGCACCGGCTTCCCGAGCGACGGCGCTTCCTCCTGCACCCCGCCCGAATCGGTGACGAGGAGATAGGCGCGGCGCATCAGGTTCACGAAGGGCAGGTAGTCGAGCGGCGCGATCAGATGGATCGCAGGATGGTTCGCGAGGACCGTCTGCGCCACTTTCTGAACGTGCGGATTGAGGTGGACCGGATACACGACTTCGACGTCGCCCCGCTCGGCCAGCGCCAACAAGCCGCGGGCGACGCGCTCCAGGCCGCCGTCAAAGCTCTCGCGCCGGTGGCCGGTCGTGAGAATCAGGCGCTTGCCGGGATCGAGCTGCGGCAGCAGGCGATCGAGGGCGGCGGCGCGTTCCGGTTCGGTATCGAGGATCGCGACCGTGTCGAGCAGCGCGTCGATCACCGTATTGCCGGTCACGACCAGCCGCGACGGATCGATGCCTTCGCGCAGCAGGTTCTCGCGCGCGGACGCGGTCGGCGGAAAATGCAGATCCGCGATCGCGCTGATCAACCGGCGGTTCATTTCCTCCGGCCACGGCGAATGCATGTTGCCGGTCCTGAGGCCGGCTTCGATGTGCGCGACCGGGATCTTTTCGTAGAACGCGGCCAGCGCGGCGGCGAACGCCGTGGTGGTGTCGCCCTGGACCAGCACGCGGTCGGGACGGATCTTGCGATAGACCTCGCCGAGGCGTTCGAGAATCGCGGTCGTGATGTAGGTCAGGCCCTGGCCGTCGCGCATCAGGTCGAGGTCTTCGTCCGGGACGATCCCGAAGAGCTCGAGCACCTGGTCGAGCATCTGGCGGTGCTGCGCGGTGACGCAGGTCAGCGACTGCACGCCGTCGGTGGCCGCCAGACGGCGGATGACCGGCGCCATCTTGATTGCCTCGGGCCGGGTTCCGAACACGCTCAGAATGCGCATCGTCACGAACGGACCGCCAGCGACGGGCGATAGCGCTCGATCCAGCGCGCGAGCACGAGGAGCGACCAGAGCGTGGGGCCCTGCCGCGACGAGCCGGCGACATGGTGCGTGTAGATTCGCCGGGCGGTCGCCTGATCGATGACCTCGGCGGCGGGCGATCCGGGCGCCAGCACCGCCGACTCGAACATCTCGCGCAGCGGCCCTCGCAGCCACCCGTCGATCGGGATCTCGAATCCCTGCTTCTTGCGCGTCGTCACGCGGCTCGGCACATCGGCGCGATAGGCTTCCTTGAAAATCCACTTGGTCGCGCCGTTGGCGACCTTCAAATCGGATGGAATCGACGCCGTGAGCTCGAGCAGCTCGTGATCGAGCAGCGGCGGGCGGACTTCCAGGCCGTGCGCCATGCTGGCGCGATCCACCTTGACGAGATAGTCGTCCGGCAAGCGCACCGTGACGTCGGCGGCGATCATCGCCGCGACAGCGTCGTCGGGATCCGCGGTCCGGTAGGCGTCCTGAATCGGCGCCGCCGGGCTCGTAGCCGTTGAGACTGCGGGCGAGCGGTTTCAGCAGCTCACGGCGCAGCGGCGGGCGGCAAATCGCCAGCGAGTTGGCGTACGCTGCCGCCGGATCCAGCGACAGATTGGTGAGGAGCGTCTTGGCGCGCAGCGGCCGCGGCAGACGATCCGCCTTCGGCCATGCGGCGGACAGCGACGGCAGGACGCGATGCCGGATCCACGCGGGGATCCGCTGCCGCAATTTTGCTTCCCACGCGTCGTGTGCGTATCGCGTGTAACCGCCGAACGCCTCGTCGCCCCCGTCCCCTGACAGCACCACCTTCACGTACTGCTTCGCCAGGCTCGATACGAGGAAGGTCGGAATCGCCGACGTGTCGGCAAACGGCTCGTCGTAGTACTTGACGATGTCGTCAACGAGCTGGAGGGCGTCGGGCGTCACGATCGCGTCGCGATGGATCGTGTGGAAGCGCTCGGCGACCTCGCGCGCATACGGCAGCTCGCTGAAGGCTTCTTCCTGAAACCCCATCGAGAAGGTCTGAATCGGCTCGGCGGCCTGTGCGGCGGCACGCGCGACGACGACGCTCGAGTCCACGCCGCCGCTCAGGAACGCACCGACCGGCACGTCGGCGATGAGATGAATGCGCACGCACTCGTCGACCTTCGCGCGAACGGCCTCGAGCCATTCATCGGTTGTGCGCGCCGCAGAGATCGACGGTTTCAGCGACCAGTACATGCGGGAGGGCGCCCGCAGCGAGTCGTGCGAGATGTCCAGCAGATGTCCGGGTGGCAGCTTCTCGATCCGGCGGAAGATCGACGACGGGCCGGCCACCATGCCGAAGCCGATGTAGTCTTCGAGCGATTCGAGATTCAGATCGCGATCCACGCCAGGGTGCGCGAGCAGCGCCTTGATCTCCGAGCCGAAGATCAATTTCTCGTCGTCGCGATAGAGATAGAGCGGCTTGATGCCGACCCGGTCGCGCGCCAGCAGCAGGCGGCGCCGGCGCGAGTCCCAGAGCGCGAACGCGAACATGCCGCGGATCGCGCCGACCAGATCCGGCGCCGTGATCTTCGTACAGGTGCACGAGTGTTTCGGTGTCGCCGCGGGTCTTGAGGTGATGGCCGGCGGCGAGCAGGCGCTCGCGGAGGGACGGATAGTTATACAGCTCGCCGTTGAACACGACCTGAAGTGAGCCATCCTCGTTGCCGATTGGCTGATCGCTGCCCGCGACATCGATGATGGACAGGCGGCGGTGTGCCAAACCGACACCCGGACCGATCCAGTAGCCGTCTGCGTCCGGGCCACGATGGGCAATCGCGTCCGCCATGGCGCGCAACACGGCGCGGTCCACTGGCCGCGACGGGTCGCGATAAACCACGCCAGCTATGCCACACATATTGATGGACGCTCGTGACCGGAAATGCGCATGAGTGCAAGGGATATCATCGACGTGCCGTGCGAACCGAGCGGGAGCCGAACTTGTATAATAGCTGCAATTGCTCTCCCACAGTATTATCGGAGCTGCCGCAGCTTCTTCCAGCCTGAAGACGTCAGGTACAGGCCTTTTTGAATGGTGAACAGTCTGACACGCGACGTGCAGGAAATCGTCGCTGAGCAGATCGAATATCGGGCACTGCTCTATCGGCTCGCCCAGCGCGACCTGCTGCTCCGCTACAAACAGGCGGTCATGGGGTTCGCGTGGGCGGTGTTCATGCCGCTGCTCAATACGTTGATCTTCACGATCATCTTCACGCGCGTCGCGCGCGTGCAGACGTCCGTGCCGTATCCCGTCTACGCCTACTGCGGCCTGCTCTTCTGGAACTTCACCGCGTCGGCGCTCAAGGGCGCCGTCACGTCGCTCAGCACCAACGCGACGCTCGTCACCAAGGTCTATTTCCCGCGCGAGGTCTTTCCGTTCTCGGCGCTGATCGTGAGCCTGGTCGATCTGGCGGTCGCCACGCTGGTGCTGATCGGCCTGATGATCTACTACCACATCGGCATCACGTGGACGGTGCTGTTCGTGCCGGTGATTCTGCTCGTGCAGATCGTGTTCACCGCCGGCGTCGGCCTGCTGCTGGCGATGGCGAACCTGTTCTACCGCGACGTCAAGTACCTCTTCGAAGTCGTCGTCACGGTGTGGATGTTCGCGACCTCGGTCGTCTATCCGATCGATCTGGTGGGCGGCCGGCTGCACGACCTGCTGCTCCTCAACCCGATGACGCCGATCATCGACGGCTACCGCGCGACCATCCTGCGCGGCGAGCTGCCCGACCCGGTGCCCTTCGCGCTGACCGCGGCCGCGTCGCTCGTCTGCCTGGCGGCCTGCTGGGTGCTGTTTCATCGGAGCGAGTTCCGATTCGCCGAGAGCGTCTAAGTGGCGGCAGCACTGATTCAAGTTCGATTCGGTCTGGAAGAAATTCCAGCGCGGCGAGCGGCACGACAGCCTGCGCGATCTCGATCCCGGCGACCGCCAAGCGGCTGTTCGGCAAGGACAAGCCCGAGGATCTCGAGCGCAACGAATTCTGGGCGCTGCGCAACGTCTCGTTCGAGGTCGGTCCCGGCGAATCGCTCGGCATCATCGGCACGAACGGCGCGGGCAAATCGACCGCGCTGAAGCTGTTGACGCGCATTCTGCGCCCGACGCTCGGCTACGAGCACCGTGCGCGGGCGCGCCGGCGCGCTCATCGAAGTCGCTGCGGGTTTTCATCCCGACCTCACCGGCCGGGAGAACATCTACCTGCAGGGCACGATCATGGGCATGAAGCAGGGCGAGATCACCAGCAAGCTCGACGAAATCATCGACTTTGCCGGCGTGTCCGACTTCATCGACACGCCGGTCAAGCGCTACTCATCGGGCATGCATGCCCGTCTCGGCTTCGCCATCGCGTCGCACATGGATCCGGAAGTCCTCATCATCGACGAGGTCCTGGCGGTCGGCGACGTCGCGTTCCAGCAGCGCTGCGAGGAGCGCATGCTGCGCTTCATCCGCGAAGGCGTGGCGCTCGCGTTCGTCTCGCACAACCTCCAGGCGGTGTCGCGGTTGTGCTCGAAAGCCATCCTGCTCGAGCGGGGCGAGGTCAAGGCGAGCCGGCCCGACCGAGGAGGTCGTCCGGGCCTATGTCGGCGCCACGGCGCACGAACAGTCCGGCCATCGACGGCGCGATCGTTATTACCGGCAAGCGAATTGATCGGCGGAGGGTCGACCGGCCACTCGGTCACGGTTCGCGCCGGGGACGAGGTGTCGCTGCGACTGAACATCTCCGCGAATGAAGGCGATCTCACATCTCGTGTTCGCATTCATCGTGAGGCGCGCAACGGATCAGTCTGGTCGTGTTCGCATCAGCAGCACGCGCGTGCGAGGAGCTTCGGCCTTGCGTCGCTCGCGGGCCGGCGAAGAAGCCACGGTCGAGTTCACGTTTCAGAGCTACCTGGTCGGCCGCGCAATACCTGCTGGAGTGCCGGATCATTCACGTGCCGACCCGGCGGGTCGAATGCGAAGTCTTCCCGGCAGGATTCATCACCGTCGAGGACGACCGGGTGTACCCGGGTATTGCGCACCTCAACGCCGTGGTTCGACTCGTGTCTGCGCTGAGGCCGCGCCAGCCCGGCCAATCGCGATTGGACGATAGATTGAACTCCGGACTGGTCCGGACCGATACTCCGGAAGCAGGTGTGTCCCGGCGACTGGTTCCCGTCAGATCGAGGCGGTTTCCGGCGCTGACACGGCGCACGATTAGGAACATGCGAGCAACACTGGTCATCATCATTGTCGCCTTCGGCCTGGTCGCCGCGGCGTTCGACCGGTTTTCAGGGGCTGCTGCTGTATCTCTGGTTCTCGTTCTTCAGGCCGCAGGAATGGGCCTACTCCTCAATCGTCGATCTCCGCCTGTCGCTGCTCGCCGGCGTCGCGCTGGTCGGCCCGTCCGCGCTGAGCGGCAAGTTCCCCAACGTCACGCCATCCCCTCTGCTTCGGATCGCTGATGTTCCTGGCGACGGCGTGCATCGCGCACTTGAACGCGGTCAGCCCGAACGTCAGCCTCGGCGCGCTCGACCAGCTCGCGCGCGTCATCATCATCTCGCTGCTCACCGTGACGCTCGTCACCACTCGGCGCGAATTCGTCCTGGTGCTGCTCACGGTGTGCGCATCGCTCGGCTATCATTCGAGCAAATTCGGTGTCGGTTATCTGATGCGCGGCGGCGCGCGTTTCTCGGGTGGCATCGGCGGCATGTTCAACGACAACAACGATTTTGCGCTGGCGGTCGCGCGAGTCATGTTCCTGACCATCCCGTGCGCGCAGAATGTCGAGGCGTTCGTGCCGTTCGGCAAGTGGGTCCGCCGAGGATTGTGGGTCACGCTGCCGCTTTCGATGGTCTGCCGTCATCAGCACCTACTCGCGGGGCGGCGCGCTGGCGATGGCGCGCGGGGTTCCTCACGTTCATCCTGCTGCAGAAGCGGCGCTTCACCGTGCTCGCGGTCATCGGTGCACTGGCGGGTATCGGTTATCTCGTGGTGCCGGTTCCCGACGATTACCTGAATCGGCTCGGAACGATTACCAGCTACGAGACCGCCGAAACGGTGGACCGCGGCAACGTCACCGCAGGCGACGAGTCGGCGCTCAGCCGCCTGCATTTCTGGCAGGTGGCCATGGTGATGGCCGAGGCGAACCCGTTCGGCGTCGGGCTGCGAAATTTCGAGCGCAACTACGATCGCTACGATTTCTCGCACGGTGACGCACGGCACGCGGAAGGCGGTGCACAGCTCTTACTTTCAGGTGCTCGCCGAAACCGGCTATCTGGGCCTGCTCATCTGGGTTCTCCTGATTTTGTGGAGCTTCAAGGCACTGCTCCAAATCAGGAGCCGCTCGCAGTCGCCGCAGCTGAGCGACGACGCCAAGTACTTCTACCTGACGGCCGCCAACGGGATGCTGGCATCGATGGTCGCGTTCGTAGTCGGCGCGAGCTTCCTGTCGCAGCTGCTGAACGACCTCAACTGGCTCGGATTCGGCCTGATCGCCACGCTCGACCGGCTGTCGCTCGCTGAAGTCGGGGCCACGGTCAAAAGAAACGGTGGCCGCGCCAAAAATGGCGCGACCCGTTCCTGCGTTCAGCGGCTTCTCGGCCATGACCCGGCACCGCAACGAGTCGTGAAGGATCGGCTCAAGCGCGCGCTCTTCTCGCTCGGTTTCCTGCCCTGGTTTCACGCCGCCCGGAATCGACGCCACCTGACGGTGGCGATGTTCCACCGGGTGCTGAGCGTCCAGGACGAGCGCTGGCACACCGCGGACCCGGCCTACACCGTCTCGGTCGATCTCTTCGAACAGTGCGTCCTGTTCTTCAAGAAGCACTATCACGTCGTCTCCGTAGACGAGGTGATGCGCGCGCACGAACAAGGCGGGACGCTCCCCTCGCGCGCGCTGCTCATCACGATCGACGATGGGTGGGCTGACACGGAGCAGTACGCGGCGCCGATCCTGGCCCGGCATGGACTTCCGGCGGTCGTCTTCGTCGCGGCCGCGACGGTTGACAGCCAGGAGCTCTTCTGGGAAGAAGCGCTCGTGGCCGCATCGAGGACCGGCAGCCTGACCGAACGCCAGCTATGCGAGCTGGCCCAGGCGGCCGGCGTTCACGTGACGAATCCACCGATCGCCGACCTGATCGCACGGCTGAAATCGAAGCCGGACGCGCGCCGGATCGCGTCGGCGATCCTCGGCACGCTCGAAAGCCATCCGCGTCCGATGATGTCCACCGCGCAACTGCAGCACCTCGGCGGCGACGGCATCGCGATCGGCGGTCACGGCGCGAGCCATACGCCGCTGACGGTCGCGCCCGCGCCCGCTGAAGAACTCGCCGAATCCCGGCGGATGCTCGGCGCGTTGACGGAGAAAGGCTGCGCCTGCGCGCCGGTGATGTCGTTCCCGCACGGCGCGCGCAATCCGCAGGTGGTCCGCATGGCGTTCGAATCGGGGTTCAAGCTGTTGTTCACGAGCGATCCGCACCTCAACGTGCTCTCGAACGGGCGGCCGGCATCCGGCGTCCTCGGGCGGATCGAGATTCCTGCCGGCGCCATCCAGGATCGCTCGGGCCGCTGGCGCCGCGATCTGCTCGCCCTCTGGCTGTTCACTCGTCCCGCACGCGCGTCAGACTGAACGCGTGCCTTCACCATCGCGGATCACCGGACAGGTGCTCAGGGTCAGCGAGCTCACCGCCGCAGACGTCCAGGAATGGCGGCGGCTGTGCGAGAGCGTGCCGCAGCTGATCAGCCCGTTCTACGCGTATGCATATGCGCTGGCGGTGGCTGAAACGGGGCGGGACGTCCGCGTCTGCCGGCTGCAACGCGAGGGCGCGGCGGTCGGTTTCCTGCCGTTTCAGTTCGCGGGCAGCGCTTGAGCGAACGCTTGGCGCGGGCGAGCCGATCGGCGGCAGCATGACGGACTACGTGGGGATCATCGCCGCGGCCCGACGTGCAGATCGCCCCGGCCGGCCTCCTCCGCGCCTGTCGCCTCAGCTACTTCGCGTTCACGCACCTCGATCGGCCGCAGCTCGAATACGGGCTCCAGGCCGAAACCTCCGAACCGGGCCTGCGCATCGTCATGGGCGCCGACGCGCGCTCGTATTGGGACACGCTGCGGACCACGGATGGCAAGTTCGTCGGCGATACGGAACGCCGGGAGCGGCAGCTCGCGACGCAGGTTGGTGAACTGCAGCTCACGTTCGAAACCACCGATGCCGCGGTACTCGAACATCTGATTGCCGAAAAACGCCGCCAGTATCGCGACACCCACGTGCCCGATGCGCTGGCCGAGCCCTGGAAGATCCAGTTGCTGAACAACCTGCTCAAACAGCAGGATCCCGGGTGCCAGGCTGTGCTCTCGACGCTGCGCGCCGGATCGACCTGGGTGGCTTCTCATCTCGGATTGCGCCACGGGCCCGTGCTGCACTACTGGTTCCCCGTTTACAATCCCGAGCTCCGGCGCTACTCGCCCGGGCGGCTTCTGCTCAAGACGATTCTGCGGGCGGCATCCGCGCAGGGTGTGCAGGTCATCGATCGCGGCGCCGGCGCCTCGGAAGCGAAACGCGATCTCGCCAACGAAAGCCACGACTACTTCAGCGGCGTGTGGCACCGCAACGGACCGCGCGCGTTCTCGTTTCGCGCGATTCAGTCGGCGCGCTGGCGGCGGCAGGCGCGCCTGGCTAAGCCGTCGGAGTAAGGCCGAGAAACCCGCGCAGATCGTCGAACAGCTTCCGCGCCTGCTCGACGTGGACCGGCGTCCGCATCGCCAGGTGCGCCCGCAGCGCCGGCAGCGACCCGAGACAGGCCGACGTCCGCTCCACCAGCCGCTCGCCAATCCGCTCGTCGATCTCGACGACGTACTCGCCCAGGTCGAACGCGTTCATGGCGTTGCGGACCTTCGGATCGCGATCGATGGCGACCACCGGCACGTGGTGCGCGAGCGAAAAGAACAGCGCGTGCAGCCGCACGGCGATCGTCGCGGTGAAACGGCCGGCCAGCCACTTCAGCTCCTCTGGTGACTGCAGCGTCTCGTGACAATGCACGATGCCGGGCTGCTCGACATGCTGGGCGACTTCACGGGCGATGATGCGGTCGTCGCCCTCGGCATGGCAGCGCAGCGGCACGAGCACGAACCGCGCGCCGTGACTCCGGTGCAGCTGATCGAGCGCGCTCGCGACGGATCGAACGAAGCGATCTCGTTTGGCCGGCGAAAGCCCGATCTGATCGACCAGATACACTCCGAGGACCGGCGCGCCGTCCGCCGGGCTCATGAAGGCCTCCAGCGGCCCGAGCGCGAACTCCTCGCTCGGCAGGAGAAAGCTCGGATCCGAGGTGACGACCACGTGCGATCCCGGCACCCCGACGCTGACCAGGAGGTCGCGGCTCGCCTGATCGCGAACCGTCACCGTGTCCGCCGACATGACGCCCATGCGCACGAGGCGCTTCCCGAGCGCCGTCGTCAGCGGTCCGACGCCGACCGCGAGGAATGCCGTGCGGACTCCCCAGATGCGGCCCATGAGGACCTCGTCCAGGACGCGGGCGAGGCTGCGGCGGGTCATGCGATCGTGCAGGAGACTGCCGCCGCCAATGAGCACGGCGCGGCTCTTCCGGATTTCACCGATGAATCGCCACGCCCGTCCGGTCAGCCAGTTGCCAAGCGCGCCGGCGCCGACCAGGTCTTCGTGAACGATCGTCGCGATCGGGCGTCCCGCGGACTGACGGACGTCCGCGCCAGGACGGGTCAGCACGCGGACTTCCATGCCGCAGCGATCGGTCAGCTCACTCAGGACGACGCGGAGAATCGCATCGTCGCCGGCGTTGGCGAAGCCATACCAGCCCGAAAGCGTGATGAAATCGCCACGCGGCGCCGGGGAGGATGCTGTCACGGCACAACCCCGACACTGCTTCGTGCCGGGTTGGCCCCATCGAGGTCAGTGGACGAAGCTGGCCGGAGTGCGCGCCAGACCAGTATGAGGAGAAAAGCCAGGACACCGACACAGATGGCAAGAGTCGCGACGTTCGGAACGACTTCGGCCAGATGTCCCATATCGAACGCCAGCCCGGTCAGCGCCGCCAGCAGGATACCGAGCGAGATCATCGGCGACAGTTGGTACGGCACGCGGTAGTACTTCTGCGACGCCACGTAACACATGACCGAATAGGCGCCCCACGTGGCGAGCGTCGCGATTCCGGCGCCAAAGGAGCCGAAGCGGGGGATCAGCGTCCAGTCCAGCGTCAGGTTCACGATCGCCGACGCAATCGCGATGTTGCGCACGAGCGTCGTCCGCTTGTCGATGTACAGCAGCTGACGCCAGAAGTCGCCGGTCTCGCGGAGCACGTAGCCGAGGGCCACGTATGGAATCACGATGGCCGCACCTTGAAACGACGGCCCGGCGGCAAACGCGATGATCGGCCGGCTCAGCCCGGCGAGAACAGACCCACGCGCCGGCGAGCGCCGCGAAGAAGAACGTGAACACGCGGGCGAACTCTTCTTTCCAGTTCGGACGCGAGGCATAGGCGAAGACCTTGGCGTTCCAGATGCGGCCAAACGGCTCCCCGACCAGGAAGGTGATGAGAAATCCGAACTTGTAACCGACCGCGTAGAGTCCCACGTCCGTGGTCGTGGCATAGGCCGCGATGAACCAGCGATCGGCAAAATGAATGATGAAGAACGCCACCGACGTCGCGACGAGCGGGCGGCCGAAATGCCAGAGACGATCGAATGCGCTCCGGCTCCACGCCCAGCCCACCGACCGGATGTTCAACACGGACAGGAGCACGGCCGCGGTCACACCGACCAGCAGCTTGCTGTAGAGAAGCCCCCACATGCCGAGATCGCCGTAGACGATGAAGAACACGTTGCCCAGCATCTGGGCCAGCGTGTACACGACCGAGAAGGCGACAAAGAACCGCGAACGCTCCTGTATCCGCACGTAGACCAGCGCCACTTCGATCTGCGTGCTTGCGACGACGGCGACAAACGACAGCGCGACGAAACTGGCGAGCGAGCCGTCGTGAATGAGCTGCCTGGCGACGAGGGGCGCCGACAGCGAGCCGGCGACGAAGATGATGAACGACAGGCACAGCGCCGACCACATCGAGGTGGATATGACCGCATCGCGCTCAGGGCCGCGCTTGTACTCGTGATAGATGCGGTTCATCGCCCCGCCGACGGCGCCGACGCCGACGAGCAGCGTGACCACCGACACGGTCAGCTCGGTGAGCTCGACGACGCCGAATTCCTGGGGCGTCAGGAACCGCGTGTAGAGCGGCAGCATGACGAACCCGACGGATCGGGTCAGCAGGTTGCCGACCGTGTAAATGAACGAATGCCGCCCGAGCTCGGGCATGATCGAGCGGTGCTTGGCTTGCGTTGGAGTGGATTCCGCGCTCATGACGCTCTCAGCGCTGCTGCACGCGGACAGCGCCGCCCTGCACCGCCGCGCTTCCGGTTCGGGCCGCGGCCAGCTGCCACTGCACCAGCACCCGCGACGCGACCGATTGCCACGTGCGCTGCTCCATATAAGTGCGGATAGCGGTCCGATCCCAGCGTGTGTCGAGCGCTTTCAGCATCGTCTGTTCGAGTCCGGGCGAGTCGGCGTTGTCGGCCAGCAGCCCCGCATGCGCGGGCACGATGCGATCGACCTCGCCGACGCGGGTCGAGACGACCGGCACGCCGCAGGCCATCGCCTCGAGCACGACATTGGGACATCCTTCGCGCGCGCTGGCCAGGACGAAGAGATCGGCGGCGCTGAGCCACGCGGACAGTTCCGACGGCGGGCGCGCGCCGGCGAAGCGCACGGTATCTTCGAGGCCGTGCTCGGCCACCAGCGCGTGCAATTTGCGCGCATACGGATCGTCGGCCGCCGCTCCGCCGACGATGCACAGCAGCAGTTGAGGATACTTTGCTCGAAGGACCGGCAGGACCTCGAGGAGGCGGTGAAAGCCCTTTCGCGGGATGAGATGCCCGACCGACGTCACGATCGGCGATCGTCCGGTGAGACCGAGCTCGACGCGCGCCTTCTGCGGATCGATGGGGACGAAGCGGCGAACGTCCACGCCGTTCTCGATGACCGTGATGCGGTCCGCCGGTACTCCGTAATTTCTGGCGAGCGCCGCCAGTTCCTCGGATACCGCGATCACTCGATCGGCGCGGCGCAGCGTCCAGCGCAGGGTCCAGCGCCGCAGCAGGAATTGCGCATGATCGATCTCGCTGCCCCGCAGCGTGATCACCACCGGGCACGAGAAGCATTTCCCCAGGAGAATCGCCGCGAGTCCGTCCGGATGGCCGAAGTGCGCGTCGATCAGCGTGAAGGGAAAGCGCCGGCGCAGGCGCACCGCGAGAACAATCACCGACAGGAACAGCAGCACGCCGTCGAATACTTTCCCCAGGCCTGGGAGGTAGAAGTAGCGCGGATGAATCACCGCCAGGCCGCGGGCGGCCTTTCGGCAGCGCTTCACCGGCCGATGGAACCACGGGGTCGGCGCGATGACCCGCACATCGGCGACCGCGGCCATCGCCCGGATGCGCTCGAAGACGAACAGGCCGAATACGGCGCGATCCGGGTTCGGAAAAACCGTTGAGAGAACGAGGACCTTGAGCTGATCGGCTTTCACCGCAGCGCGAGTCTCCGCTTCACCGCCATCGCCAGGGGTGACGCTTTTGCCAGGTAAAGCGCGTTGGTCATCGGTTCGTGCCCGAGGGCGATCGCCCGGGCGAGCAGCGCCGCGCCCCGCATGCGCGATCCGTTGGAGTAGGCGTTGCGTCCCAGCTTGGAGTAGCGAGCCGCGAGAATCCGGCGGCGTTCCTGCGGGGACAGCAGCTGGCGGTTCTCGTTCAAGTGCCGCCTGATCATCGGCAGCACGAGACCGATTTCGTTGACGCGGTGCCGTTTGGACAGGCTGTCCGGCCGATCGTGGACGAGCACGAACGGCTTCTCGACGTAACCGACCGGCCCCATCAACGCCAGGCGAATCCAGAGATCCTGATCTTCGCCGGCGGGCAACTCCGGATCGAATCCGGAAGCCGCCAGAACCGCATCCCGACGCGCGAGCACGGTCGGCGTGGCGATGTAGTTGTACTCGAGCAGCGTCTTCCAGGCGTCGTCGCCGGTCGCCGGCGGGCGGCCGTTGTTGAGGAGGCCCATCGAACGGCCGTCTTCGCCAATCAGCGTGGCGGCCGTCGCCGCAAACGGCATCCGCGCTTCGTGCCTGAGGACGTCGACCTGCGCCGACAATTTGCCCGGCAGCCACTCGTCGTCGGCGTCGAGAAACGCGACGAACTCGCCGGTCGCCGCCGCCACGCCGATATTGCGCGCCCGGCTCGCGCCCTGGCACGACTCGGAACGAATGACCTGAATCCTTCTGCCGTACCGCGACAGGACATTGGTCGTCGCCGTCGGTGCTCCCGTCGTCGACGACCAGGATTTCCTTGGCGGGATAGTCCTGGCGGAAGACCGATCGATGGCGCGCACGACCGTGTCGGCCGAGTTGTGGGCCGGAATGACCACGCTGACGAGCCCGGCGCGGAACGGCACGCTCGTCACCGGTCGAAGCGCACCGCCGCCGACCGGTGCGCCTTCCATGACGCGGGTCATGCGCGAGCGCATGTAGTTGGCGATGACGCTGACCGCCGGTTCCCGCAGGACGGTTTGATGCTTGCCGGGAATCGGTACGATCTGCACGCCCCCGTGGGCTGCGTACTCCCCATCCCATGGACTGGTCCTTGATGCGCCAGTACGGCTGCTTGGCGATCCGGAACAGCACGACGTCACCCGGATAAGTCGGGATTTTCTCGTCGGCGCCCGGCCAGTAGCGCGCCACCATCGGGTCGGCTTGCCGTTCGACGCTCTGCGCGGCATCGAGGCCCGCCGCATCCGCTTCGACAGCAGCGACAGCATCCTCGACATCCGCTGGCGCAGACGCCGCCGCTGGCTGACCGTGTTCTCGCGGAAGAACAGCCGCACCTGATACGCGTAGTAACTCAGGAGGAACAGGTAGTAGCGGCGCGTGTGTTCCTGCGGCCACGCATCGAGGATCGCGATGGCCCCGACCTTTTCGCCCGCCTGGTGAAGCTGCCGTCCCATCTCGAATGAAATCTGCGCGCCCTCGCAGTTGCCAATCAGGAAATACGGTCCATTGGGCTGCAGCGTGCGCATGGCGGCGATATAGGTCGCCGCCGTCGTCCTGAACTCTTCCTGCGTGTACGGCTCACGTGAGGCGTCGCGCAGGTGGCTCTGCAGGCCGTAGACCGGCTGGTCGGCGCCCCAGGTGCCGCGCGAGAAATACGTAGCCCAGCGAGTTCACGTTGGGGCGCGAGACGCAGAACAGCGGCAGCCGGCTTCCTGCGGTCTGGATCGGCATGACCGTCGGAAGATCTTCCAACACCTGTCCCTTGCCCTCGATGGCCTGCGCCAGCGATTCGACCGTCCGCGCGGTGAACAGCGTGGCGAGCGGCAGTTCCGCTCCGAACGTCTGTCGCACGTCGGCGAGAAGACGGACGGCGAGCAGCGAGTGGCCGCCGATTTCGAAGAAGTCGTCGCGCACGCCGATCGGCTGGCGATCGAGCACCTTTTCCCAGATGCCGACCAGCGTTTCTTCGATCGCCGATCGGGGCGCGACTGTTCTCGCTCCGCTCTTCGACGCTGGCGGATTGATCCGGCGCCGGCAGCTTTGCGCGATCGAGTTTGCCCTGCGCGGTCGTTGGCAGCGCGTCGAGCGACACGAACGCCGAAGGCACCATGTATTGCGGGAACAACTGCTGCAGCGAGGCGCGGAGCGCCAGGCGGATCGACGTGGCGTTGGGCATCGGGACGACGTAGGCGACAAGTTTTGCGTTCGCGCCCGACGTGCCGATGACGACCGCCTGCTGGACGCCCGGCTGCTGCGTGAGGACCGCTTCGATCTCACCCGGTTCCACGCGGAACCCGCGGATCTTCAGCTGATCGTCGGTGCGGCCGGCGAATTCGATGTTGCCGTCGGATCGGAAGCGCGCGAGGTCGCCCGTCGCGTACAGCCGGCCCCCGGCGATGAAGGGGTTCGGCACGAACTTCTGGGCGGAGAGTTCGGGACGGTGGAGATAACCGCGCGCCACGCCGGCGCCGCCGATGAACAGTTCACCAGGAACGCCAACCGGAACCGGCTTCATCTGTTTGTCGAGAATGTAAATTTGCGCGTTCGCAATCGGCCGCCCGATTGGAATCTCGAGCCGATCGTCGTCGGCCACCGCGGCCGGCTCGTAGGCCGTGGCGATGATGGTCGCTTCGGTCGGCCCGTAGGTGTTCAGCCAACGCACCGACGGCCGCACGATCTGGCGCCAGAGCGCGTAGACCGAGCGCGAAGCCTTTTCTCCGCCGACGATCAACAGGCGCAGGCTGTCCGGCGGACGCGCGTTGAGCGAATGGAGGTCGTGCACCCATTCGTGCCAGAACGCGGTCGGCACGTCCATGATCGTGATCTGGTTGCGTTCGAGCCAGGTGAGAAACTCGCGCCCGCCGATCACGTCGGAACGGAAGACGACGGCTCCGCCGGTGAGCCAGGTCGGGAACATTTCTTCGAGGCAGATATCGAATCCGAGTAGCGCGAACTGGAGGACGCGATCGGCGGGTCCGAGCTCGAACATCTTGGCGACGGCGGCATGATGGTTCACCATGCCGCGGTGTTCGAGCAGCACCCCTTTGGGAATGCCGGTCGAACCGGACGTGTACAAGATATATGCCAGATTTGTCGGCGCAACACTTACCCCAGGTCGCGTCGTCATCTGCGCCGCAATGTCGCCGTCTCGTCGTCAAGGAATACAGTCCGGGGATATGAAGTGAGTGCTTCACGCTGACGCCCGTCGGCGAGCAGCATCAGAAGATCGGCGTCGGTCGCCATCTGTACGAGGCGGCCGCTCGGGAACGACGGGTCAAGGAGCACGCAGGCGCAACCGGCCTTGAGAACGCCAAGCAAGGTCGAGGCCAGGAGCGTGGATCGATTGAGACAGACGCCAACCGGCGTCTCGATTCCAGCACCGCGACCAATCAACCACCGGGCTATCTGATTCGCGCGTTCGTCGAGTTCCCGATAAGTCAGTGTCTCGTCACCGTCACTGTACGGCGATCGCCGAGGGCGTGCGATCCACCTGCAATTCGAACAGTTCGTGCACACAGGCGTCTGGAAATGAAACGTTGGTGTTGTTCCACTCCACGATCTGCTGATCAACGTCCTCAGGTTTGAGTAGAGGAAGTTCGGAGAGATGGCTATCCGGATTGGCGAGCGCCGCTTCGAGCAGCGTTTCAAAACACCGCACCATCTGCGCGATGGTGTCGTCTTCAAAGAGGTCGGTGTTGTATTCGCACGCGAGTGCCAGGCCATCCGGCAGGGCCGTCGCACCGAACAGCAGGTCAAAACGAGACGTGCCTCTCTCGACAAAAACCGGGCTCGCGTCGAGTTCGTAAAGGGCAGGCGCCATTTGCACGGCATGTCCGACCGAAAACATGACCTGAAAGACCGGCGAATGGCTGAGGTTGCGATCCGGGCGCAGCTCTTTGACCAGCACCTCGAATGGCAGATCCTGATGTTCGTATGCGGACAGCGCGGTTTGCCGTACACGCTTGATGATCTGCCTGAAAGTCGGATCCCCGCCGAGGTCCGTCCGAAGCGCCAGTGTGTTCGTGAAATAGCCAATCAGGCTTTCCTGCTCCGGGCGATTGCGTCCGGCGATCGGCGTGCCGATGACCAGATCCGTCTGCCCGGTATACCGGGCGACGAACGCCTCGAATGCCGCCAGCAGCGTCATGAACAGCGTCGATGCTTCGCGCGTGCTGAGCTGCTGCGCCGCGTCGAGCAGTCGCCTTCGAAAAGTGGAAACGCTGTCCCCTGCCCCTGAAGCTCTGAACCGCGGGACGCCGTTTTGCCGACGGGAACTCGAGCAGCGCCGGCGCGCCAGCTCAAGTGCTCCCGCCAGTAGATCGAGCTCGTTCTTCAATACCAGGTCCGACAGCGTTTCGCGCTGCCAGATCGCGAAGTCGGAATATTGAATCGGCAGCTCGGGGAGCTCGCACGGGTACGCCCTTGCAGTGCGCCGCGTAGAAACGTCTCGAGCTCGTTGAACAGCACGCCCTTCGACCACCCGTCCGACGCGATGTGGTGAGACTCGATGAGGAGAATGTGGTCTTCGGCGGCCAAGGCGAATCACCGTCGGGCGCAGCAAATCGTCACGTGTCAGATCGAACGGACGCTTGAATCAGCCCCGTCATCGATTCCGACGGCGCGTTCCTCGCGCGCGCTTTCGGCTCCGCCGTCAGATCGATCAAGCGGAGCGTGATCGCGGCAGCCGGCCGGACCGCTTTGAACCGGAGAGCCGTCCACCATCGACGATCGAGGAGCGCAGCACCTCGTGACGCTCGACGATCGTGGTCAGCGGCCTTCTCCATCGCCGCGACGTTCAACGGCCCCGCGCAGCCGCATCATGCGCGGGACCGTTGTAGTTCACCTTGTCGGGCGAGAGCTGGTCGACGAGCCAGAGCAGTTCCTGCGCGAAGGACAGCGGCGCCGACGGTCTGCCGGCGGCGGACGATCGGTTTCTCGCGCGGGGCCGCGGCGGCGCGCTCGCGCAACTTGCGCTCGAGCAGCGCGCGCTGCGCCGGGGTCAAGGCGGCGGCCTTGGCTGCCAGGCTGGCGCGATCGGTTTCAGTCGTGGGGCGGCTCATGTCGTCACATTCTCGCTAGCACGTAGAAGTCTGGTCATCCTGCATTGCAACGCTACTCTTCGACACGCACGCCGCGACGCCGCTTGCCTCGGATGGACGGCTCGGTCGCCTGGCCGGGTTTCGTCGGTTGGGCGGCCGGCTTTTTCGCCGATGCCAGATCCCGGACGACCGGGAACCTCCGCGATCGGGCGGTCCGAATCGCCGAGCAGTGCGGTCGTCAATCGCTCGAATTGCCCGGCCATCCGCCGGATGGTCGATTCGTCGAAGAGATCAGTACTGTACTCGAAAAACGCCGTCATCCCTGACGGCGCGGGGCACAGTTCCAGCGCCAGATCGAACTTGGATGTCACGACTTCGCTGATACTTAGCGTCGAATCGAGTCCGGTCAGCTCGAGCGGGAACGGCGCCGAAACGAGCACGCGGAAGTTCACCTGGAAAATCGCATTACGGCTGAGGTCGCGCGGCGGCTTGATGGCCGCGACAATCTGGTCGAACGGCAGCGACTGGTGCGCTTCCACCGCCAGAACCGTCTCGCGGGCGCGCTCGATCAACGCGCGGAACGTCGCCTCGCGCGGCACGCGCAGGCGCAGCGGCAGCGTGTTCACGAACGGGCCGACAGGTCGTGCGTCTCCTTGTGCACCCGGTTCGCGAACGGCGATCCGACGATGATGTCGTCGCGATCGGTCTGCAGCGACAGGAACACGTTGAACGCCGCGAGCAGCACCATGAACGGACTGGCCTGCAGGCCCCGCCCGGCCTCTTCGATGCGCTCGGCGACCGACGCCGGCAGCCGGAAATGGAACCGGGCGCCGCGCAGCGTCTGCTCCTTCGGGCGAGTGCGATCGGCCGGCAGATCGAGCGACGGTGGCGCACCCGCCAGGGTGTTCCGCCAGAACGTGACGAACCGATCGGCGTGCTCGGGCACCCACTGCCGTTCCCACGTCGCGAAATCGATGAACTGAACGGGCAGATGCCGGCAGATCCGGCGATGTGCCGCGCAGGCGCGCGTTGTACAACGCGCCCAGATCCCGCACCACGACGTCCAGCGACCAGCCGTCGGTCGACGATGTGGTGGAACGTCAGCGTCAGCAGATGATCCTCGGCGGCGAATCTCACCAGCCGCGCGCGGACCAGCGGGCCGGTCGCCAGATCGAAGCTGAAACGCGCCTCGCTCTCCGCGATCCGCGCGGCTTCGCGTTCCTGCTCCGCGGCAGATAGACGCGCTCAGATCGTCCTGAATGAGCGGGACCGCCGGCACCGCGCCGACCACCTGCACGGGATGCTCGTCGTGCTGCGGAAACGTCGATCGCAGCACTTCGTGCCGCGCCATGAGATCCGCGACGGCGCGCTCGAGCGCCGCAACGTCGAGCGGACCTTTCAGCCTGATGCCCGGCGCGATGTTGTAGGCCCCCGTGCTCTTCGACACGAGCTCGTGGACGAACCACAGTCCTTCCTGCGCGAACGACAGCACGTTGTCGCCGGTGCGCGGAACCACGCTGATGGCGGTCAGCGCCTGTTCGGATCCGCTTGCGGTGGCCTGCTCGACCGTCTGCGCCAGCGCCGCGACGGTCGGCGCTTCGAATATCCGGCGGAGCGGCACCTCGAGGCCGAACGCCTTGCCGACCTGCGCGACGACCTGCGCGGCCAGCAGTGAATGGCCGCCGAGATCGAAGAAGTTGTCGTGGACGCCCACCTGCGCCGCACCGAGGACGTCGCCGAAGATCCGCGCGATCGTCTCCTCGATCGGACCCGTGGGCGCCACGAATACCCGCTCGTTCGCGATCGTCAGCGCCTGGTTGACGAGCGCCTTGCGGTCCACCTTGCCGTTGGGCGACAACGGCAATTCCGGCACGAAGACGAACGCCGTCGGCACCATGTAATCCGGCAGCTTCGCGCGCGCGTACTCGCGGAGCTCCTCGGAAAGCAGATCCCGTCGTGCCCATTCGTCGTGGCCCGGCGCCGCATGCGGCACTGGCTCCGACGCCACGTCGTCGCGAACGCCGCAGACGTTGACGAACGGCGAGGTCGAGAGCACCGCGTGCTGTTCGACCTCGACCCTGAACCCGTGACGGGCAAGCAGGCTGGTCACGAAATCCAGGCGGTCGCCCTGCCGGTAGACCTCGACGACGAGCTGGCGAATCTTCGGCCAGTCCTGGTCCTCGATGCCGGCCAGGACGTCCAGCTCGCCTCGCTCCGTGTCGATTTTCAGCAGGTCGATCCGTTCGACGCCCTGTTCGCGGATGACCTGCGACAGCGTCTTCATCTCGCATTGCAGGATCCTGGGCTCGAGCCGGTCTTCGAGAATCGCCGACAACACCGCGTCGTCTTCGACGTGCTGCTGATTGATGACGTAGTCCTTGACGACCTGGCGGTCCGACGCGGTGTCGGCGAAGCGGCTCGAAATCAGCGAGAGATGCGGGTAGTAGGTGATCTCCTCCGTGGCGGCGCTCGCGGCCAGGCCGACATTCAGCGCCTTGCCGTTCACGTCGTACAGATCGAGATTCTTCGCCAGCAGATCGTAGACCGGCCCGACGGGTTCGAACGCGAAGACGCGCGCCCCGGGCCACTGCTTGTGCACTTTCAGCGAGAACAACCCGATGTTCGCGCCGACGTCGAACACGCAGCTGCGATCGTCGAGCTGTATCCCGAGCCTGGCCAGATCGTCGTTCTCGAAGATTTCCGAATAGCCGAAGTCGGTCTCCGCGTTGTTGTGGCAGACCACGACGAGGCCGTTCGGCAGATCGTGCGTGTGAATGTCGCGGAGGGCGCCCTGCTTCTCCATCGCCAGCAACTTGACGAGCGGCGCGGCGGCCTGTTCGCTCGGCCGCACGTAGCCAATCAGGCGTTTATCGCCGCCGGCATAGTCCTTCGCGACGACCACGATCTCGCGCACGGCCGGATGCTGAAGAACCGTCGACTCGATCTCGCCGCATTCGATGCGCAGGCCGCGCAGCTTCACCTGGTAGTCGATGCGGCCGAGCAGCTCGATGACGCCGTCGGCGCCGTAGCGCGCCAGATCGCCCGTCCGGTAGATGCGTTCGCCCGGCACGAAGGGACTCGGCAGGAACCGCTCCGCCGTCTGTTCCGGCCGCTGGAAGTAGCCGCGTCCGAGCCCGATGCCGCCGAGGAACAGCTCGCCCGGAACGCCGACCGGGACCGGCTGCAGCGAGGTGTTCAGGATGTAGGACTTCTGGTTCCACATCGGCACGCCGTAGGGAATGCTCTTCCACGACGGATCGGTTTTCTCGACCGGAAAGATGATCGAATGGATCGACGCTTCGGTGGCGCCGCCGAGCACGATCACGCGGACTTTGGGCGCAATCGCCTTCAACCGATCCGGCAGCGAGACCGGCACCCAGTCGCCGCCGAGGATCGTCAGGTGGAGATCGACCGGCCAGAGATCGGGCTTGTCCTCGACGTAGTCGACGAGCATCTTCAGAAGCTGCGGCGCCGAGTTCCAGACGCTCACATGATGGCGGCGGGCCAGCCGCGCCCACGCGCCCGGCTCGCGCCATTCCTCCGGCAGCGGCATGACGATCGCGCCGCCGGCTTCGAGCGTGCCCAGCACTTCGTAGACGCACATGTCGAAGCTGAGTGACGACAGCGCCAGCACACGATCGGCCGGACCGACGCCGTGCCGCCAGTTCAAATCGACGATGTTGTTGACGACGCCGCGGTGCTCGAGGGCGATGCCCTTGGGCATGCCGGTCGACCCCGACGTGTAGATCACGTAGCTCAGGTGACGCGCGCCAACGCCGCTCTCCGGCTTGGTGGTCGGCTCCGCCGCGAACTGGCCTGGTTCGTCGAGCGCGATGATCTCGCCGTTCACGTGCGGCAGACTCGGAATCAGGTGCGTCTGCGTCAGCAGGATCGACGTCTGACTGTCGTCGAGCATCATCCGCAGGCGTTCCTCGGGATAGGCCGGATCCAGCGGCACATACGCCCCGCCGGCCTTCAGGATGCCGAGGACGCCGATCGACCAGATGAATGGACCGCTCGACACAGAGGCCGACCAGCATGTCGGGGCCGACGCCGCGGCGGCGCAGGCATGCGCGAGCTGATTGGCCTGCGCCTCGACCTCGCCGTAAGTCAGCGAACGTTCGCCGAAGAAGACCGCCGGCGCGTCGGGATTCAGCGCGACATGACGCTCGAAGAGCTCGTGCAGGCAGGTGCCGTCCGGGAATTCGTGCGCGGTCGCGTTCCACTCGGTCAGCATCTGGTGACGCTCGGCCTCGCGCAGCATCGGCGCGTCCTGCACGCGCGTCGCCGGCGTCGCCGGCGATCGCCTTCAGCAGCGTTTCGAGATGGCCCATCATGCGCGACGATCGTCGACTGGTCGAAGAGATCCGATGTGTAGTGCCAGAAGCCCGCGAGACCCTCGGCGGTCTCCCACATGTGCAGCACGATGTCGTACGGCGACGCGACCGTCTCGACCTCCACCGGCGTCACGTCGAGGCCGGCGAGCTCGAGCCGATCCATCGGCGCTTTGAGCAGGACGAACATGACCTGCGCGAGCGGGTTGTAGCTCAGGTCGCGTTCCGGCTGGAGTTCCTCGACGAGCTTTTCGAACGGCAGCTCCTGGTGGGCGAACGCGTCCAGCGACTCTTCGCTTGACGCGCTGCAGCGCCTCGCGGAATCGTCGGGTTGCCCGCCAGGTCCGCCTTCATCAGCAGCGACGTTGATCAGGCAGCCGATAGATCGGTTCGAGCTCCGGCCGGTGCGGTTCGCGACGCCGGTGCTGACGATGAACTGTTCCTGGCCGCTGTAGCGATGCAGCAGGACTTCGAACGCCGCCATCAGCGTCATGAACAGCGTCAGGCCTTCCTGCGGCTCACGCTCTTCAGATCGCTCGGTGAGCTCGCGCGGCAGCGTGAAGCGGTATTCGCGACCGCGCGACGACTGGACCGGCGGCCGCGGCCGATCGGTCGGCAGCGTAACGAGCGTCGGCAGGCCGGCGAGATGGCCCTTCCAGTAATCGACCTCGCTTTGCAGGCGCTCCCCCTGCATCACGTTGCGCTGCCAGATGGCGAAATCGCTGTACTGAATGGCCAGCGGCGCCAGCGGCGAGGCCGTGCCGGCGTGGTAGGCGTCGTACAACGCCTGCAGCTTCGCGCATGAACACTTCGATCGACCAGCCGTCCGCCACGATGTGGTGCATCGTCACGAGCAGCAAATGACGGGCGGGATCGAGCTGACGAGCGTGGCGCGGAGCAGCGGTCCGATCGCCAGATCGAACGGCCGCCCGCGCCTCGTCTCGTGAGACGCGCCGCCTCGCCTCGCCCTCGCGGTCGGCTTCAGCGAGCGCACTCAGATCGATGTGATCGAGGCGGATCTCGCCGGCGGGCGCGATGACCTGGACCGGCGCCCGTCCGACCGACGGGAACCGCGTCCGCAGCGACTCGTGGCGCTCCACGATCGTGCTGAACGCGCGATCCAGTGCGGGTAGTTCGAGCGCGCCGCGGATCCAGAAAGCCGGACGGAGGTTGTAGGACGCGCTGCCCGGATCGAGCTGGTCGACGAACCAGAGGCGCTGCTGCGGGAACGACAGCGGCAGCGGACCGGTGTAGGCACCGGCACGAGCGCCGGCTCGCTGCGATGGCCGCGCCAGCGTGCGGCGAGCCGCGCAGCCAGCCCTTCGACGGTCGGCTCCTCGAACAGCGCTCGCAGCGGCAGTCGACATGCCAGCGCACGGCCACGCGCGACACGACCTGCGTCACCAGCAAGCGAGTGGCCGCCGAGTGCGAAGAATTCGTCGTGGACGCCCGACCGGTCGACACGCCGATCACTTGCGCCAGATGTCCGCCAGCGGCTCCTCGATCCCGCGTGCGCGGCGCGACGTACGCGTCGCCGACGTCCAGACGCTCCTGCGAGGGTTTCGGCAGGTGCTTGCGATCGATCTTGCCGTTGGCGTCAGCGGCAGCGCGTCGAGCTGCACGAAGCCGACGGCACCATGTACTCCGGCAGGTGCTCCTTGCAGTGCTGCCGCAGCTCGCGTGCACGGTGAACGCTGGCGCCGTTCGGCGGCGACTACGTAGCCGACCAGGCGCTTGTCGCCCGGCGTGTCTTCCCGCGACGATCACGACCGCCTCGCCGACGCCGGGATAACGAACGCAGGACCGATTCGATCTCGCCGAGCTCGATCCGGTGGCCGCGGACCTTCACCTGGTGATCGAGCCGGCCGAAGAATTCGATCGTCCCGTCCGGGCGATACCGCACCAGGTCGCCGGTCTTGTAGATACGGGTCCGGCCGCGGTCGCAAACGGACTGGCGACGAACTTCTCGGCCGTGAGCTCCGGCCGGTTGCGATACCCGCGCGCGAGGCCGTCGCCGCCGATATGCAGTTCGCCAGGCACGCCAATCGGCGCGGGCCGCAGATCGGCGTCGAGGACATAGCTGGTCGTGTTGGCAATCGGCCGGCCGATGCTGACGATCGTCTGGCCGCGCTCGAGCCGATGAATCGGTGGACCAGATGGTCGTCTCCGTCGGGCCGTACATGTTCCAGACTTCGCCGACGCGATCGACGAGGTCGTCGGCCAGCTTGCGCGGCACCGCTTCGCCGCCGCACAGGACCTTGAGCCGTCCGTCGCCCTTCCAGCCAGCTCGATCAGCGCCGCCACGTGGCGGCGTCGCCTGCATGATGGTCATGCCTTCTTCGACCAGCGTGCGCATCAGCGCGAAGGCGTCGACCGCAACTTCGCGAGTCGCGAGCACCACGCGAGCGCCGGTGATGAGCGGCAGGTAAATTTCGAGGCCGGCGATATCGAACGACAATGTCGTGACGGCGAGCAGACGTCGTCGGGCGAGATGCCCGGGCTCTTCTGCATCGAGCACAGGAAATTCACCACGGCGCGATGCGGAATCTCCACGCCCTTGGGCACGCCGGTCGAGCCCGAGGTGTAGATGACGTAGGCGAGGCGTTCCGGTCCCGCGTTGACCACGGCGGCGTTCGCCGATTCGCGCGCAATCTCCGGCCAATCGCGATCGATGCAGATCGTCTTGACGCGCTCCGTGCCGACGACATCCTGCAAGGGAACGCTCGTCAGCAGGACCGGGGCGCCGCTGTCATCCAGCATCAGCTGGAGCGCTCGCGCGGATAGGAGGGATCAGCGGCACGTACGCGCCGCCCGCCTTCAGGATGCCGAGCAGGCCGACCACCAATCGACCGATCGCTCGAGGCACACGCCGACGAGGACATCCGGCCCGATCCCTTCGCGCTGGAGCCGATGCGCGAGCTGATTCGATCGCGTGCGCAGCTCGTCATACGAAAGAGCCTGCCCTCCGCAGGACACCGCGCACGCAGCCGGTGTTCGGCTGGCCTGCGCGTCGATCAAATCGGCAAGGCTGGCATCGGACGGATAGGCCTGCTGCGTCGCGTTCCACTCGGTCAGCAGCTGACGTTTTTCCGCGCCGCCCAGCAGGGCGAGGCTGCGAATCGCCGCGTCGGGCTCGGCCACGCTTCGCTCGAGCACGGCACGCAGTGGGCCACCAACCGATCGATCGTCGCGTCCTCGAAGAGGTCCGTGTTGTAGTGCAGGAAGCCGGCGAGCTCACCGTCGTGCGGCCACACGTGAAGCTGCAGATCGTACGGTGTCGCGACGTCTTCGACGTCCACCGCTTCGACCGCGAGGCCGCTGAGGCTCAAGCCGGTTGGCGCGGTCGGCAGGTACACGAACATCGCCTGCGCGAGCGGGTTGTAACTGAGATCGCGTTCCGGATGCAGTGCCTCGACCAGTTTCTCGAACGGCAGCTCCTGGTGCGCGAACGCGGAGAGCGACTTGGCGCGGACCCGGTTCAGGAGCGCGCGGAAGCTTGGTTGCCCGACACGTCCGCGTGCATGAGCACGACGTTGATCAGGCAGCCGATCAGCGCCTCGGTCTCCGACCAATCGCGATTCGCGACAGCGGTGCTGACGATGAATTCGTCCTGGGCGGTGTAGCGATGCAGCAGCGCTTCGAACGCCGCGAGAATCGCCATGAACGGCGTGGCGCCTTCGGCCGCCGCGAGAGCTGAACCCTTCTGATCAGATCGGCCGGCAGCCGGAATGTCCGATGCAATCCGTTCGAGGTCTGCACCGGCGGCCGCGGCCGATCGGTCGGCATCGCCAGCACCGTCGGGACGCCGGCGAGTTCCGCGGTCCAGAACGCCAGCTCCTCGATCGAGGCGCGGGCCGCTCAGCGCGCGGCGCTGCCAGGCGCGTAGTCGGCGAACTGAATCGCCAGCGGCTCGAGCGCGAACGGACGTTTCTCGACCGAGCGTTGTAGAGCCGCTCAGCTCGCGCGCGAAGACTCCGAGCGACCAGCCGTCCGCGATGATGTGGTGCAGCGTGACGAGCAGCCACACGTCCGATCGTCGAGCTGCACGACACGGCGCGAAAGAGCGGGCCCTTCGCCAGATCGAACGGCTGCCTGCCCTCGGCCAGGGCGTGGCCCGGCGGATTTTCGCGTTCGTCTTCGCTCGATCCGTCGGCTTCGACTCGCCGCAGCGTGAACGTATTGGCCGGACCGATGACCTGGAACGGCCGGCCGTCCACCGCCGGGAAGGTCGTTCGCAGCGTCTCGTGCCGATCGACGATCGCGCGCAGGCTCCGCTCGAGAGCCGCGATATCGAGCCGTCCGCGCAGCCGATACACGCACGGGATGTTGTACGAGGAGCTGTTGCGGCTCGAGCTGATCGAGAAACCACAGGCGCTGCTGGGCAAACGACAGCGGCGGGCGTGGTGCGCCGCAACTCGACGATCGCGCCGCTCCCGGCGCCGCGTGGCCTCGGTTTCCTGCTCGAGACGCAGCGCGAGCCCGCACGGTCGGCGCTTCGAAAATGGCGCGCAGCGGCAGATCGATGCCCCAGCGCGCCTTGAGCCGGGCGAGCACGTGCGTCGCGAGCAGCGAGTGCCCGCCCTGTTCGAAGAAATTTCGTCGACGCTCGGGCGAGATACCGCCGATCACGTCCTGCCAGCGCGGCGACCGCTGCTCCCCTCGGTGGCAGGCGCGACCCGCTCGACGGGGTCCCGGACGAACGTCAGCGCGGCGGATCCACTTTGCCGTCGGCGGCTTCGTGCAGCGCACGGAGAAACGCCAGCTCGCACGTCGTGGCCTCCGAATCTATTGGCGACGCCGCGATGCCGCCTCGACGGCGACTTCGGCGGGACGGGACGTCGGTCACGACGAACGCGGTGACCTTGCTCGTCTTGCAATCGGGCCGGCGGCCAGTTGACGCCGGATGAAGTGGTTCCGCGCGATCGAGCCCGACCAGCACCGGCTCCGCCGCGTTCGAACATCGTGTCGAACGAATGCGCCTCCGATTCGGCCGAGATGTCCCGGAATCCGCGGGCGCGCAGCGCGACGCCGCCGGCGTGACCGCGACTCATGCCGGTCTGGTCCCACGTGCTCCATCCGAGGCGAACGCGGCGGCGGCCTTGCTGGCACGCTCCGGCCGCCGGCGCGCTTCGATGAACCGGTTGGCGGCGGTGTACGCGCCGATCATCGTGCCGCCGAAATAGCTCACCGCCGACGAGAATCCGGCAAACCACGCGTCAGGCGCTTCGGCGAGGACGCCCTGCAGGGCGCGCGTGCCCGCAATTTTTGCGGTCCACCACTTCTGCCAGGGTCTCCGGCGTCTCGTCGCGATCATCCGATTTCTGATACGTGCCCGCGAGGTGCATCACGCCCTTCAGCGATCCCCCCACCCTCGGCGGCGTTTTCCCCGCAGCCTTCGGATCGCCTCTTCGTCGGCCACGTCGACCTCGCGGTATTGGAGCGACGCGCCGCCCGGTCGCCAGCGCGCTGAGCGCCTGGAATCGTCTTGCCAGCCGGACCGTTCGGTCGACGGCCTTCTGCTGCAGATCCGCGTCCGCCACCGCGAGTGCTTTCCGCACAGCACCAGGCGAACGCCGCCAACCCGCCGGGGGTCACGAGATAAAAACCCTCCGACCCGAATGCCGGACGACGCGGCCGGCGGCACGCACGTCAACGGCGCCCAACCGCCGGACCCAACGCGTGGCCGCGGCGGTTGCCACTTCGAAACCGAGCGCGCGACCGAGTTCGTCGCTGAGATTTCGTCGTAGATGCCTGAACAGCGTGTCACCGACCGAGTCGGGCACGTCCGGCGAACAGGCCAGCTCGGGCCGCTCGGCGGCGAGCGACTGCAGCAGCGCGCTGACCGGAACCCGTTCGCACGCGACCGTGTCGCGGGCTTCGACCTGCTGCGTGTGGCTTCCCGCGACGAGCACGCGGCGGGGGCGGTTGGCGCTCGGCGGGGGGGGTTTTCGTTGTCGCGCGGGCGCGGTTTTCTCGCGAGCGTTCGGCAGACTCGGTCGCTGCGGCGCCACGTCCCACGCCTGGACCCACCCCGAGCCCGGGGTGACGCCGGCGTGCTCGCACGCCTCGATCAGCTGCACGTAGTCGTAACCCCTCGGGCGGATCCGAACACATCGGGCGATCTTCCCACCTGCGCGAAGCCCCCGGGCGCCGCCCGGACCTCGACGACGCGTGTGACCACGCGCAGCGCAGCGCCAGGGCCCGCTCGGCCCCGGAGCCGTCGCGGGGCCGCCGAACACGATCGCGCTTTCCGGGCGCCGCGACTGGCGCGTAGCGCCCTCGCGCCGCCATCCTCGGCTCGAGAAACCAGTCGGGCAGCGTGTTGGCGGTTTCGAGCAGCACCTCGGCGCGCGCGGAGCTCCTGCTCGAAGCCGCCGCTTCGAGCCGCTGGCGAATCTGCGCGCGCTGGATCTTGCCGATCTCGGTCTTGGGGATCGCGTCCTTCGGCCGACCGGCACGAGATACCTTCGGCTTGACGCCCGATCTCGCGTCACGACCTTGCGGCCGGATCTCGCGTCAGGACGCCTTGCAGCGCGCGGTCGCCCGTGACGGTGGCGTGAAAGAGGATCGCCAGTCTCGTCGGTCTCGCTCCCGCGCCATCCGGACCGCGACACGCCGCCGTGAACGACACCGCGACGCCGGGATCACTCTTCGACGCACGCCTCGATCTCCTGGCAGTAGTAGTTGACCCCGTTGATGATGATGACGTCTTTCTGCCGCCCGGTGATGGTCAGCGCGCCATTGCGCAGGACTCCGAGATCGCCGGTCGTGAACCATCCGTCGGCCGTGAACGACTCGCGATTCGCCGGCGTCCTGCTCGTAGTAGCCCTGGTCACCGAGCGCGCCCCTGGACCTGGAGACGGCCGATGCGCTCTTCGGCACCACCTGATCGTCGCCCGTCCACGATCCGGATTGCAATGCCGGCGATCGGCGGTCCCGACCTCGACCGACGCGTCCTCGTCGCGGGTCGTCGACAGGCGTGAAGCAGATGCGACGACGTGACGCCCGAGCACGTCTCGACATGCCCCAGGCGGGGCCGCATCGCGTCGCCGGGCAGCCCGTGCGGCGCGAGCATCTCGAGGAATCGCCGGGCCGTCCTCGCCACGATCGCTTCGCCGCCGTTCAGGATGAACCGCATCGACGACAGATCCAGCGGCTTCGCGGCGATCGCGGATCCCTGCGCGTTGACCAGACCGAACGCGAAGTTCGGCGCCCAGGTGATCGTGGCGCGATAGCGATCGATCAACTCGCAGCCAGCGCAGCGGTTGCTCACAGGACGTACCAGGCGTCGGCACCTGGATCTGCGCGCACTCGCGCGTACACGTCGCGCAGGTGATACATCACCAGCCCGCCGACGTGATCGAGCGGGAACCAGTTCAGCGACACATCGGCGGGCGTGAACCCGTCGCTTACGCAGGACGCCAGCGAGCGTGACAGCGCCCGATGCGACTGCATCACCGCTTTCGGCGCGCCGGTGCTTCCCGATGTCAACAGCAGCAGCGCGACATCGTCGGCGCCGCGGCTTGAACACCGTGGTTCCGCGCTACGCGCGCAGCTCCTCGACCGTGACGACCTCCCATCCCCGGAGGTCGAACGAGCGCGCAGCGAATTCGGCGAGCGCTTCGGTCGTGACGATCAGCGGTTGTCCCAGGACCGCCCACGCTGGCCGCAGCTTGCAGCGTCGGGTTCGGCTGATCGTAACCGGCGCGATGCCGAGCGGCACAGGTACGAATCCGCCGAACACGCAGGCCCAGAACACCGGCAGGAAATCGCGCGCGTCGCCCAGTTGCAGGATCACGCGGTCGCCCGGCACGCAGCCGGCGGCCTGGAGGCCAGTCAGGATCCGCGCGGCTTCGGATTGGAGATCGGCGTAGGACTGCGATTCTTCAGCGCCGCTGGCCGACACGTACGCGATCGTTTTCGACCCGCGCGCCGCACGCGCGAGCACATCGCCAAGAACGGACGGAGCGCCCGCCGGTATGTCGACCGCCGGCCCTTCGCTGATCGACGGCCGGTCGCTCTGCGGACCGTTGACGTCTTTGGCACGCGCATCGCTGCCACTGGCGTCGTGCTTCCCTGCCAGGGCCGAGCGCCGCCAGTCGGGAAAGAGTTCGGCGACATGGACGGCCGGAACGCGCGGGCGATACGGTTCGACGATGACCGCGGCTTCGCGGACACCCGGCTGCGCGGAGACTTTTTC
>CAVQHT010000015.1:222500-518194 GCA_963712355.1 uncultured Acidobacteriota bacterium | reverse complement strand
CCGTTCAGCACCGGCCCGCGGCCTTGCGCATCGGGCCGATGACAGGTGTTGCAGGCGAGGTCGGCGAACAACTTCTGCCCGGCGGACGCGAGCGAACCTTCCCCCTGTCCGCCGCTCAGCCACTTCTGGTATTCGTCCGGCTCCATCACGATGACCTGGCCGGTCATCCCGGAATGCTTCGTGCCGCAGTATTCGGCGCAGAACAGATGGTAGGTGCCGGCTTTCGTCGGCTCGAACCAGAGGCTGGTGTAGCGGCCTGGAATGACGTCGGCCTTGACGCGGAACGCGGGCACGAACAGGTCGTGGATGACGTCTTCGGACGTCATGATCATTTTCACCGGCCGGCCGACCGGCACGTGCAGCTCGTTGATCTCGCGCTGGCCGTCGAGATGCTGGAACTTCCACATCCACTGCTTGCCGACCGCGTAAATGTTCAGCGTCTCGTCCGGCGGCCGCGACATCGCGAAGAACACGCTGGCGCCCCACACGAAAATCACCATCGTGATGAAGAACGGGATCACCGACCAGGTGATCTCGAGCATCATGCCGCCGTGAATGCGCGCGCCAATCGCATCGGGCGAGCGGCGGCGGAACCGAATCGCGTAGACGATGATCAGGCCGGCGATCAGCAGCGAAAAGAACGCAGTGAGGCCGACGAGAAAAAAGTACAGGGCGTCCACGCGGCTCGCCATCGTTGACGCAGCTTCGGGAAAGAGCGGGGTACCGGACCACATATATAAGGCTTAGGCTTGCTTGGGCTCTGGCTCTGGGCTCTGGGCTTTAGCTCTGAACTCGGGGCTTGGACGGCTGACGGTCGGGCACAGGCCTTGGGCCGATCGGCCTCAGCTTCGCGCGCAGCGCGGATTGTTCGCGCCGGACCATCGCAAACACGAACCCGCCGATCAGCAGCACCGTCGCGGCGCCGGCAACGCGCAGCGCGCGCATGACGTAGATGCCGTAGCGTCCGGTCATCGGGTCGTAGTGATAGCAGTAGAGCAGCAGCGAATCGGCGACCGATCCGATCTTGCCCTCCGACGCTTCGACCAGCGCCAGGCGGAGATCGCGCGGTCCGTATTCGATGCCGAAGAGATATCGCGCCGGCCGGCCGTCAGGCGTGACGACGATGATGCCGGTCGGGTGCGCGAACTGCTTGGTCTGCTCGTCCCAGACGTAGCGGAACCCGGCGGCGTTGGTGACGCGCTTGATTTCGCGTTCCTCGCCGGTCAGGAAGTGCCAGCCGTTTTCGGTGCCCGGCCGCGCGTGGCGCTGCACGTAGTCGGCCTTCTTGGCGCGCGCCTGCGCGGGCGTCTCGCGCGGATCGAAGCCGACCATCACCAGCTCGAAGTCCTTGCCCGGGTCGAGTGACAGCACACCGATGCTGGCGGTCACGGCGTTGAGGACCTGCGTGCACAGCATCGGGCACTCGTAGTAGACGAACGCCAGAACGACCGGCTTCTTGCCGAAGTACTCGCCCGAGGCGGACCGTCCGCCCTTCGTCGTCCTTGAACTGGGCGTCGAGCGGCAGCTGCTGTATCGAGGTGCTGATCGAAACCGATCTCCCGCAGCGGCGCCGGCACCGATGACGCGGTCGCGCCCGGCTCCTGCCGGTAGCCGGTCGTCGGCGCGCCAGTCATCTGGGCTAGAACCGGTGAGGCTGCCGAAAGGATCACCATGAGGACAAATCGCCACCACGGAGGACGCGGAGGACACGGAGAACGAAACCGGATTGACCCTCGGTGTCCCCGGTGTCCTCTGTGGTCGAACGTTCAGCGTCATCATTTGTTTGGCTCCGGCTGCGCGGCGGTCCTTGACGGCAAGCCGCGTTGCAGCGTGAGGCGCATCGCCTGGTCGATCGGAATCCGGACGACGCCGGCATTGCGATCGACCCAGCTGTAGCCGTTCAGCAGTTCGTCTTCGGCGCTGCGCAGCGCCTTCAAGTCTTCGCGAGGCGTGGTCTGGAGCCGCGGCTCCGGCGGCAGGTGCTCGCCCTGCTCGGCCGCCAGCGGGTAGGCGCGTCCACCCGATGCCTGGTTGGCTTCCCGCGTCAGATACGCGAAGAGCGCCCACACGACCAGCGCGACGACCAGGCCGAGGCCCATGAGGCCGCCGCCAAAGCCGAAGATCGCGCGGACGTTGACGTCGGACTCTTCGTGCCCGACGTGTCCCTCGTGCTCCGGGTGCGGATGGCCGCCGGCCTGCGTCATGTCAGCCATCGCTAGTGCGCCGCCTTCGGCTTCTCGCCGATGCGCTCGATGATCGGTCCGAGCGCCTCTTCGAACTGCGGGTCGTAGACCGGAAGAATCGCCCGGCCGCGCAGCTGCCACATGAAGCACCCGAGCCAGATCGAGAAGAGCGTCAGCGGCAGGACCACGTCCATCCAGCTGACCGAGATGCCTTCACGATGAAACTCCGGCGCGATCAGCCAGAACAAATCGATCAGCCGCGCGAGCAGGATCGCGATCGCGACCTTGACGATCATGTTCGGATCGCGCTTGATCGCTCGCGACAGGAGCAGGACGAACGGCGCGGCGAAGTGGAAGACCACGAGGGCGATGGCGACCACCCGCCAGCCGGTCTGCAGCCGATGCAGGTACCACGCGATCTCTTCGGGCAGGTTGCCCGACCAGATGATCAGGTACTGCGAGAACGAGAAGTAGGCCCACAGCATCACGAACGCGAGCATCAGGTTCGACAGATCGTGGAAGTGCGACGGGACGACGATGTCGTTGAGCGGCGCGCGGCGCGCGAGCCAGACCAGGATGACGATGAGGAAGGCCATCGCCGTCAGCGCCTGTCCGCCCATGATCAGCACGCCGTAGATCGTCGAGAACCAGTGCGGTTCGAGCGACATCATCCAGTCGAACGAGGCGAAGGTGACGCAGAGTCCGTAGACCAGCAGGCCGCCGCCGCTCAGCATCTGCATCCGCCGGGCGTAGCGCGGATCGCCGGTGCGGTCCTGTTCGAGTCCCCAGCGATTCAGCGATGAAGCTGACCGCGTTCCACGCCGCGAAGTAGAACGCGGCGCGGATCAGGAAGAACGGGGTGTTCAGGTAGAGCTGCTTGCCGCGGAGAATCGGATCGCGCGCCACGAGCGCCGCGTCGGTCCATTCGTACAGATGATGCATGCCGAGCGCGATCGGCAGGAACAGCACGGTCAGGACCGGCAGGACGCGCGACGCCGCACCGATCGGCCGGCGAATGACGACGCCCCACGCGCCGCCCGACAGCTGATGCACCATGCCCAGCGCCAGCGATCCCAGCGTCAGGCCGAGCACGAACATGTACCCCATCAGGTACGACTGGAAGAACTGCGTGGGGTTCGTGAAGTAGCCGATGACCGACACCACCGCGCCCGCCGCGCCGGCCAGCAGAAATTGCCGCTGGCGCTGCGCGAGCTCGGGAATGTGTTGATCGGCGGTCTCAGTTAAAGCCATTCCGTTTATTTCTAACACTGGCGCGGCCCACCCGCGGCAACTGACGCTGATGCCTCGCTTCGTTGCTTGTCCTCAGCTCGGCTAGCAGCCGCTATCTTTCCAACCTGCCCCGATCGGCGTCGGGGACATCGGCGACCGTGGCATGCGCGCTCAACTGCAGCGCGCGCACGTACGCGACGATCGCCCAGCGATCCTCGGGCTGGATCTGCGCGGCGTAGTCGGGCATCGCGCCGAAACCGTTCGTCATCACGTCGAAAAAGTGGCCGAGCGGCGCCTCGCGGAGGCGCGCGTCGGCGAACGAGGGCGGCCGCCGGTATCCGCGCCGCACCACCATGCCGTCGCCCTGGCCGGTCCGCCCGTGGCAGGGCGAGCAGTAGATGTTGAAGCGCTCCTGGCCGCGCGCCATCACGCGCTCGTCCACGCGAAACGGAAAGAGCTCCGCGTCGGCTCCATTGACCTTGCCCGTGTAAAGCAGCGTGTCGTCGTCCAGGTGTCCGCGCGCGACGGTTCCCGCCACCAGCGGGCGAGACGCCTCGCCGTCGGCGAAGAACGTGGATTCCTCGAGCGGCTCGTACTTCGGCTGATCGTGCATGTCCTGCCGGCAGCCGGCCGAGACCAATGCCATGAGCGCCGCGCTTGCCATGAAGGCGCGGCTCGTCCCGAAAAGCCTCACCACGGAGGCCACGGATCGGGAGGGGTTTCCGTTAGTCCGCAACGACAGCCACCTCTCTCGGTCCGAGCGATTCCAGGAACTCGCGCGTGCGGTCCACGTGGAACTTCGGATCGCGGGCCTCGATGCAGAGGAAGAACCGGTTGCGGCTGGCGAGCGCGAACCGCGGCACGTTGAAGACCGGGTGATACGGCTGCGGCAGCCCGTTCAGCGCCAGCATGCCGAACACGGCAGACAGCGCGGCGCCGAGAATCGTGCACTCGAACGTGACCGGGATGAACGCCGGCCAGCTGTGGAACGGCTTGCCGCCCACGTTGAGCGGATACGCCATCGTGGACACCCAGTACTGCAGCAGGTAGCCGCCGATGCAGCCGACCAGCCCGCCGATCAGCACGATGAGCGGCAGCCGCGTGTGATGCGCGCCGAGCGCTTCGTGCAGTTCTTCGATCGGCAGCGGCGAGTAGGCGTCCATGCGCCGATAGCCTTCGTGATAGGCGCGATGCGTGGCCGCCACCAGCTCGTTGGGATCCTCGAATTCGGCCAGCAGGCCGTAAATGGGTGCCTTCGTAGCCATGGCTATTTACGACGGTGGAACCGCAGACAACGCCGAGGACGCAGAGTCTTCCGGAAAAGATTCTCTGCGAACTTTGCGAGCTCTGCGTTGAACGTCGATGCTCTCAATGTCCCGGCTCCTCGACATCGACCTTCGCTTCGGGCACCAGGGTGCGCATCTCGAAGATCGAAATCATCGGCAGGAACCGCACGAACAGGAACAGCAGCATCAGGAACAGTCCGATGGTGCCGATGAAGGTGGACATGTCCCAGAACGTCGGCTGATACATGCCCCACGACGAGGGCAGGAAGTCGCGGTGCAGGCTGGTCACGATGATGATGAATCGCTCGAGCCACATGCCGACGTTGACGACCAGCGAGATGATGAACAGCACGATCACGTTGCTGCGCACGCTCCGGAACCACAGCACCTGCGGAATGACGACGTTGCAGAGGAGCAGCGCGTAGTAGAACGGCGCGTAGGGCCCGGTCAGCCGGTTCCAGATCATGAAACCTTCGTACTGGTTGCCGCCGTACCACGCCATGAACGCCTCGACGGTGTAGCCGTAGGCGACGATCAGGCCGGTCACGAGCATCACCTTCGCCATGTTCTGCAGATGGCGGAGGGTGATGAAGTCCTGCAGCCCGTAGATCGCGCGAATCGGAATCGCGAGCGTCAACACCATCGCGAATCCCGAGTAGATGGCGCCGGCGACGAAATACGGCGGGAAGATCGTCGTGTGCCAGCCCGGCACGATCGCCACCGCGAAGTCGAAGCTGACGACGGTGTGGACCGAGACGACGAGCGGCGTCGCGATGCCGGCGAGCAGCAGGTACGCGGTTTCGTAGCGGTGCCAGTGCATCGCCGATCCGCGCCAGCCGAGCGCCAGCATGCCGTAGATGACCCGGCCGACGCGCGACTGCGACCGATCGCGCAGCGTCGCGAGGTCGGGCACCAGGCCGACGAACCAGAACAGCGCCGACACCGTGGCGTAGGTCGAGACCGCGAACACGTCCCAGATGAGCGGGCTCCTGAACTGCGGCCACACGCCCATCGTGTTCGGATACGGGAACAGCCAGTAGGCCAGCCACGGGCGCCCGGTGTGGAACAGCGGGAAGATGCCCGCGCACGCGACGGCGAACAGCGTCATCGCCTCGGCGAATCTGTTGATCGAGGTTCGCCACGACTGCTTCAGCAGCAGGAGGATCGCCGAGATCAGCGTGCCGGCGTGCCCGATGCCGATCCACCAGACGAAGTTGGTGATGTCGAACGCCCAGCCGACCGGGATGTTGTTGCCCCAGATGCCGATGCCCTTGACGGAGAGCCAGGCCAGCGAGACCAGCAGCAGCCCGGCCAGCGCCGCGGATGACAGGAACCCGAGGTACCAGCCGATCGACGTCCGGCCGCCGAGGACGATCGAGCTGATCTTGTCGGTGACGGAGCCGAACGTGTGGCCCGGCGCGATCACCGGCGGTGTGCCGGTCGATCGACTGAATCGGGCGCGCCGGCGGGGAGTGTGTGGTCGCCCATTACTCGCCGAGCTCCGGATTCACGTTGCGGACCGCCGCAAGATACGTCGTGCGCGGCCGCGTATTGAGATCGGCCAGCAGCGAATAGTTGCGCGTTTCAGCCTGCAGCTGCGCCACGCGGCTCTTCGGATCGTTCAGATCGCCGAACACGATCGCGTCCGCCGGGCACGTCTGCTGGCAGGCGGTCTTGAGATCGCCGTCCGCAATCTTGCGCCCCTCTTTTTCGGAGTCGATCTTGGCGCCGTTGATCCGCTGCACGCAGTAGGTGCACTTTTCCATCACGCCGCGGCTGCGGACGGTGACGTCCGGATTGCGCGCGAGCTTCAGGCTCGGCGTGTTCCAGTCCTGGTAGAGGAGGTAGTTGAAGCGGCGGACCTTGTAGGGACAGTTGTTGGAGCAGTAACGCGTCCCGACACAGCGGTTGTAGACCATGTCGTTCAAGCCTTCGTGGCTATGAACGGTGGCGCCGACCGGACACACCACTTCGCAGGGCGCATTCTCGCACTGCATGCAGGGGACGGGCTGGAAGTAGGTTTCCGGTTCTTCCGCCTTGCCCGAATAGTAGGTGTCCATCCGGATCCAGTGCATCTCGCGGCCGCGCAGCACCTGGTCCTTGCCGATCACCGCGATGTTGTTTTCCGACTGGCAGCCGACGACGCAGGCGTTGCAGCCGATGCAGGCGTTCACGTCGATCGCCATGCCCCACTTGTAGCCCTCGTACTTGAATTCGGGATACAGCGTGATGGTGCGCGGCGGCGTGCCGTTTCCTTCGCCGCCTTCTTCCTTGACGATCTCGTGGACGCTGTTCGGGTCGCGCAGGTACTCGTCGCGCGTCGCGACGCGGACCATGCCGCGGCCTTCCATCAGGTGGTGGTACTGCGTGCAGGCCAGCGAGTACTTCGCGCCGGTCGGCACGACCTCCACGCCCCGTCCCGCCCACAGACTGTCGGCCGTTCGCAGCGCGTAGGCGTTGAATCCGGCGCCGTTGCCGACCTGACCGGCGCTGCGCCGGCCGTAGCCAAGGTGCACGGTGATGCAGTCGTTCGGATGCCCGGGCACCGCAAACACCGCGCCGCGCACCGATCGGCCGCGATACTTCAGCTCGACGACGTCGCTGACGATCTGTCCGTGCTCGCCGCCCTGCGCCGAGGGATGTCCGATGGCGCGCAGCTTCTCGGCGGTCGCCGGGCTGACGATGACCGCGTTGTCCCAGGTCAGCTTGGTGATCGGCTTCGGCAGTTCCTGCAGCCAGCCGTTGTTGGCGAAACGTCCGTCGAGCACCGACGGATCGAGCCGGAACGAGATCTCCAGTTCCGCGGCGCCCGGCAGGACCGGCGCCGGCGGCGAGCGCCTGGCCGACGGCACCGGCATCGACGTTCGCCGTTCGCGCGGCAAACGCGCTGTTCGGAATGACGCCGTCGTGCAGCCACTTCCGCCAGAGTCTTTCGAACTCCGGCGCCGGCGTCCCGCTCGTCGCCAGCCAGAAATCGCGAACCAGGTCGTGGCCGCTTCGTTCGGGACGATCGCTGAACGTGGCGAGCACCTCGTGCGCCGAACGGCCGCCGTAGAGCGGCGCGATCAGCGGCTGGACGATGGAGGCGGTGCCGTCGTAGGCGCGCGCGTCGCTCCATGCTTCGAGGAAGTGCGCTTCGGGGATCTGCCAGTGACACAGCTCGGAGGTTTCGTCGTAGTGCTGGCTCAGATGCACGCGCGTCTGGACCTTCGCGAGCGCGTCGGCGAACGGAATGTCCGCCGGCGCCGGAGTACACCGGGTTGCCGCCGAGCACGAGCAGGAGGTCCACTTTGCCCGCGGCCATGTCGGTGGTCAGGTCGCGAATCGACTCAACGTGATCGACCGGAGACGCGTCGACGGTCTCCGTATACACGACGGTCGTGCCGACGTTGCCGAGCGCCTGGTTCATCAGGTGCGCGAGCGCGTGGACCGCCGGCGGCTGCGATTCACCCGCGATGACCAGGCTCGCGCCGCGGTGCTGCTGCAGATCCTTGGCAATCGCGGCGGCGCGTTCGTTCCAGCCGTTCGGTGCCGGCGAAGCGCCCAGGTTCGTGCCGCTGATGCCGGCCGCGATCGCGCGGGCGATCAGCGGAAGCTCGGACGGCCGCGCCGCAAACCGGTGATCGGCCTTCGCGCCGGTCAGTGACGGCATCGATTCGATCGCGTAGAGCCGGTTCATGCGGTCGGCGTTCTCGGGACGCCGGCGCGAGACGAAATCGCGCGTGTAGCGCAGACCTGCCAGGCCCCGCGCCGAGCAGATCGGCATCGAGGGACAGGATGACGTCGGCGCGTTCGACGTGATATTGCGCATCGACGTGACTGGCCGAGGGCGATCTTCGACCCGAGACGGGCGTTGTTCCGGCCGGCCGGATCCCACTGGTGCCATCTGCGCGAGCGGCAGCCGGCGCAGCAGATCCTGAATCTGCGCCGCCAGCGTCGGCGAATTCACGGTCTCGGTGAGGATGCGCACGCCGGCGCCCTGCAGCGGGAGCTGGGCGATGAGCACCGCGCGCATCGCGCCGAGGAACGCGGGCCACGGACGAATTTCGCCGACGTAGGACAGCGTCCGCACGCGATCGGGATCGTAGAGCCCGAGGATCGCGGCCTGCGCGAACACGTCGGCCGCACCCAGGCTCGCCGGATGCATCGGATTGCCTTCGATCTTGGTCGGCCGCCCTTCGTGGCTCTCGACCAGCAGACCCGTCGCGGCTCCGCCGACGCTCATCGTCGTTGCAAAGAAGAGCGGCTTGCCCGGGATCAGCTCTTCGGGCTGTCGCACGTAGGGGACGATCTTTTCGTCAGGCTGCCGCGTGCAGGCGGTCAGCCCGGCGAGCGCCATCGACGCGCCCATCAGTTTCATGAACGTCCGGCGCGTCGTCGGATCGGTGATCGCTTCGACTTCGGACGGGAATTCGTTGTAAAGGCGCTCGCGGAACGACGGATCGTCGGCGAGCTCGTCGAGCGTTCGCCACATCGTGCGTGCGGGGGAGTCTTTCCCCGAAGCCTGAAGCCTGGAGCCCGGAGCCTGGAGTCCGGAGCCGGAATCCGGGAGATCGGAGCCTGGAGCCTGGAGCCTGGAGCCTGAACCGTGATCGTCGTTTATCGGTGGCACGTCGAACAACTCGTCAGTTTCTGAATTTCGTATTCCGCGACCAGGCGCTTGCCGAGCTCCGCCTGGTTGGCGGGCGGCTGGTAGTCGACGCGGAAGACCGCATCGCGCGGGCGCACGTACTTTTCAGGGTTGCGATGGCAGTCGAGGCACCACTCCATCTGGAGCGACTGTTCCTGCCACATGAGCGGCATGCGGTCGACCTGTCCGTGGCAGGTCGTGCATCCGACGCCCTTGTTCACGTGAATGCTGTGATCGAAGTACACGAAGTCGGGCAGGTCGTGCACGCGCGTCCAGCGCAGCGGTTGATTGTTCGCAAAGCTGGCGCGGACCGGTTCGAGGAACGGGCTGTTCGAGAAGATCTCGGAATGGCAGTTCATGCACGTTTTCGTCGGCGGGATGCCGGCGACGCGCGATTTTTCGACCGAGGTATGGCAGTAGCGGCAGTCGATGCCGTTGCCGGCGACGTGGCGTTCGTGGCTGAACTGAATCGGCTGCTCGCGCGCGACGCGCGCGTCGGTCACCCAGGGCGAGCGATTGATCTGGGCGAGCAGGACGAGCAGCGCCGGCGACCGCGAAGACGGCGCCAAATATACTGACGCGCGAAATGGTGTTCGCGCTTCGATGAAAGATCTGCGACATTCCGTTATGTCACGCCGACTGCGAACGCGAACGCGACGACCGACCGAGGAAACCTGAGGCTGGGCACCAACGGGGAAACGCGCCGCCGAAAGAACGACCGAGCTTAGCTCGGATGCGCGTCCACCGCGCGAAACTTATTTTGTGAAAGTTTTCACGTAGCTGTCAAGTTCAGGCCCAAATCTGGCAAAACAGACAGTAAATACTCGAGCTTAGGGAGGATCCCCGGGCGCGCGCTCCCAGGTGTAGGCGCGGCCCATGACGTAGGTCTCGAACCAGTCGAGTTCCGCGTTCGCCTTCGCGATCTGATGGCGCAGCTCGGTCCACTGATGCGCCTCGCGCGGCCCGATCAGCAGGCGAACCGTGACGTTGTTGGCCTTCAGCGCGCGAAACATCTCGATCGCTTGCGGGAGCGGAACCCTCGCGTCGTCTTCGCCGGCGATGAGCAAGCGTCGGCGTCCGCACCTTCGCCGCATCCTTGATCGGCGAGTTGTTCCAGTACGTATCAGTGGGCGCGTTCGGTCCCCACGGCAGCCCGCCGAACCACACCGCGCGGTTGGTTCGGATGTCGGACTCGGCAAAAAGCGACGTCCAGTTCGCGGCGCCCGCCGCCGAGGACGCGGCCTTGAACCGCGTCGTGAACGTGATCAGCTTGTTGGTGAGGTGACCGCCGGCGCTCCACCCCATGATCGCCAGTCGATCCGGATCCGCGATCCCCTGCGCGATCAGCGCGTCGACGCCCGCCATCACGTCGAGGTGCATGTTCCTGAAGTAGCCGTTGAGCACATCGCGCAGGAACGGCGTCTCCATAGCCGGCGCTTCCCCGGTAATTCGGGCGCAGGACGGCATAGCCTTTCGCCGCCAGCACCGGGACGTAGTTCAGGACGACGCCGGGGCCGAACCCGAACTTGTCCGATTCCTGCGGACCGGTGTGCAACTGCACCATGAGCGGATAGCGCTTGCCCGCCTGGTAGTCGAGCGGATAGAAGAGCACGCCCTCGATCGTCACGCCGTCGGCGCCCTTCCAGGTGACCTTCTCCTGGCGCGGCAGCTGGAAGTCGCGGTCGAGCGTGTCATAGACGCCGGTGACGCGCGTCGGCGTACCGCCGTCCACCGGCAGCGTCCACGCGTCGCCCGAGTCGCGATGGTTCGTCGATCTGAAAAACCATCCGGCCCGCCGATGGCGAGAAGCTCCAGAACTGCACCGAATGCCGGCCGTCGGTCAGCGGCCGCGCCGATCCGCTGGCCACGTCGATGCGAAACACTTCGCTGTGCAGCCCCATGTTGACGGTGGCGACGATGGTGGCTGTCATTGGCCCACGCCGCACGTTCCACCTGATAGGGGAAATCACGCAGCACCGGCGTCGGCGTGCCGCCGGCCGCGTCGACGATGAAGAGCGCGCTGTTGTAGTAGGGTTCGAGCCGCGGGCCGGCATCGGCGAGAAACAGCACGCGCTGCTGATCGGGCGAGAGTTCGGCGTCGAATTCTTCGACGTCGTTGCCGGTCAGCTTGCGCGCATGCTGGCCGTCGGCATCCGAGATCCAGATCTCGCTTCGATACAAGTCGCCGGCGAGCGGCGTCGGCGCGCGTTGTGACAGGAGGAGCCGGCCATTCCTCGAGAGACGGAATGACAGAAGCGTTTCCTTCGCATCGGTCAGCTTCTGTTCGGCGCCAGTCGCGACGTCGATCTTCCAGAGCTGGCGCTGCTGGTAGTCCTCCTCGAACACATACACATCGTCGCGCAGGCGTTGGCGCTCGCGTTCGAGATCGGTCGGCGGATCGGAGGCGAGGAAATAGATCGTGGAGCCGTCAGGCGACCATGCCGGGACCGCGCCACCGTAGACCGATGTCGCATGGCGCGTCAGTTGGCGGGGAGTTCCTCCGGCCGCACTCACCAGAAAGATTTGCTGGCCGACGGAGCCGCGCCCCAGGAACAGCAGCGTCTGGCCGTCCGGCGACCACCGCGCCAGCGATTCGCCGGTTTCGCCGTTGGTGATCTGGACCGGCGGACCACCGGCCACGGCCTGCCGCCAGATGTGCGGCAGCATGCGATTGGCTTTCCAGTCGGCGCGCGCCAGCATGTACGAGACCGCGTGTCCGTCCGGCGACAGCTGCACGTCCTGGACGCGTGGAATTTCCGCGAGGCCGATCGAGCGACAACGGCCGCCGCGACTGCGCGTGCGGCACACGCGCACCGGAACCGGCCACCACCGCGATGGCGCCGGCCATGAGCCAGAAGCGGCCGATGTTCATGAGGCCTCAGGATACATCTGCTTTCAGGACTCTCTCCGCCTTCTCATTTCTGAATCTCGGACTATTGCACCCCGCACCGCACCCTCGTCCTGTAAGTGCGCACTCCCGCACTTCGCACCGCACCACTCGCACTGCACCGCACCTGACCCGCAACTTCGCACCGCACCCCCGCACTTCGCACTCCCGCACTCCCGCACTAGAATGTCCCTATGTCCGACCGCAAGTACCGGCAGCGCGGCTATCAGGATGAGCCGCGCGATCGCGAGCGCCAGGCGCCGCGTGGACCGAAGGCGCCGCCGCCCGAACGGACGCCCGGGCGCGAACTGCAGAGCGCGTCGGGACCGAAGACGCCGAACCTGATGGGCTCGCACGAGGTGTTTCGCTGCGCCCGCTGCGGCAATCGGCTGGGCGTGCCGGTCGAACTCGACGCGCGCTGCTCGCGCTGCGGCGTGGATATCCACAGCTGCATCAACTGCGTGTCCTTTGACACCAGCGCCCGGTGGGAGTGCACGCAAACGCTGACCGCCCGCGTCGCGCCGAAGGACGAACGGAACAGCTGTACGTTCTTCGAGCCGCGGACCACGGTCGAGCGTCAGACCGGGACGCCGGCTGGTCCACCGAGCGCCCGGCAGGCGTTCGACGATCTCTTCAAGTAAGGAAACGGGTCCGCAGGGCGCGCGCCGCGGCGCCAGGTGCCGAGAGAAACCATGTCGCTGATTTCCCCCTCCGACCAGTCTCGCCTCCGCGAGGAATTCGCGCAGATGACGCGTCCGGTCCGCCTCGTGTTCTTCACGCAGACCCTCGACGGTGAAGCGTGCCTGCAGGCGCGCCAGATCCTCGACGAGCTGCCGCCGCTGTCCGATCTGATCACGATCGACGAAGTGAATTTCGTGCTCGAAGGCGAGCGGGCGCAGCAGTACGGCATCGATCGGGTGCCGGCGATCGCGCTCGTCGGACAGGACGAGGCCGGCGTCGAGCGCGATTCACACATCCGTTTCCTGGGGACGCCCGCGGGCTACGAGTTCGTGTCGGTCGTCCGCGCGGTGCTGCTGGTCGGCGGCGTGCCCTCACAGTTGTCCGACGCGAGCCGGGCGCGCCTGGCCGCCGTCGACAAGCCGGTCACCATGCACGTCTTCTCGACGCCGACCTGTCCGCACTGTCCGCGCGCGATCAACCTCGCGCACGAGATGGCGTGGGCCAATCCGAACATCACGGCCTATGCCGTCGAGGTCACCGAGTATCCCGACCTGGCGCGGCGCTACCACGTCAGCGGCGTCCCGAAGACCGTGGTCGACGATCGCATCGAGATTCTCGGCGCGCTGCCCGAAGACGCGTTCATCGATCAGGCGCTGGCGGAGTTCGTGCAGGCTCCCATCAATCCTGAGCCATGACAAAGAGTCCACGCCTTCGCGCGTTTGCCGCCCTCGCGGCGGTCCTGGCCGGCGTGTCGCTTGGTCCGCGGCTTCTCGGAGAGGCGCCGATTGCCTATCGCTTCTCCTTCACGGAGCCGGAGCACCACTGGATGCAGGTCGAGGCGCGCTTCACCGACCTGCCGCCGGCGCCGCTCGAGCTCCGCATGAGCCGTGCGTCGCCCGGACGCTATTCGCTCCACGACTTCGCCAAGAACGTGTACGACGTGCAGGTGATGGATCCCGACGGGCGCGAGTTGACGTCGACGCGGCCCGACCCGTACGGGTGGACGGTTCCCGAGCACGGCACCACGCTCACCGTGCGCTACCGGGTGTTCGGCGATCGTGTGGACGGCACTTATCTCGGTGTCGACACGAGCCATGCCCACATCAACATGCCCTCGGCGATCATGTGGGCGCGCGGGCTCGACGACCGGTCCGTCGCGCTGACCTTCGTGCCGCCGGCCGGATCCGACTGGCACGTCGCGACCCAACTGCACGCGGGATCGTCGCCGTTCGAGTTCACCGCGCCGAACCTCCAGTACCTGATGGACAGCCCGGCCGAGTTCGGCCCGGAGTCCATCCGGCAATTCGAGGTGGACGGTCACACGTTCCGGTTTTCAGCGCATCACACCGGTACGGCGGGCGAGCTCGACGCGTTCGTCAAGGACGTCGAGAAAATCGTCCGCGCCGAACGCACCGTGTTCGGCGAATACCCGTCCTACGAGCCGGGCTACTACACGTTTCTTGCGGACTACCTGCCGTACGCCAACGGCGACGGCATGGAGCATCGCAACAGCACGGTGATCACGTCTGCCGGATCGATTCGCGCGAGCCGCGACGCCCTGCTCGACACCGTGGCCCACGAGTTCTTCCACAGCTGGAACGTCGAACGGATTCGTCCGCGATCGCTCGAGCCGTTCGATTTCGAACGCGCCAACATGTCGGCGGAACTGTGGCTGGCCGAGGGCTTCACGCAGTACTACGGTCCGCTGTCGCTCAGCCGCGCCGGCGTCTTCGACCTGCAGGCAACGGCCGGCACGTTCGCCGATCTCGTGAACGCCATCACGCTCAATCCCGGGCGCGAGGTCCGGTCCGCGGAAGAGATGAGCCAGATGGCGCCGTTTACCGACGGCGGCCGGACGATCGATCGGACCAACTGGACCAGTACCTACATTTCCTACTACCCGTTCGGCGGCGCGATCGCGCTCGGCCTCGACCTGTCGCTTCGCGGCCGATCGGACGGACACGTCACGCTCGACGACTTCATGCGCGCGATGTGGCAGGCGCACGGCAAACCGGGCGGCACGCGCGAGGGCTACGTCGATCACCCGTATACGCTCCAGGATGCGGAGCAGCGGCTGGGTGAAGCGAGCCACGACGCCGCGTTCGCGCACGACTTCTTCGCGCGGTACATTCACGGCCACGAGATGCTCGACTACGCGCGCCTGCTGCAGCCGGCGGGGCTGGTCATGAAGAAAGCCAACGCCGGACGAGCGTGGTGGGGCGACCTGCAGCTCGAGCCGCGAAACGGCCTGCGCGTCGCCTCGTCGCCGCTGGCGAACACGCCGCTCTACAAAGCCGGCCTCGATCTGGGCGATGAGATTCGAGAGATCGACCGGGCGCGGGTCGCGAGCGCCGAGGATGCGCTCGCGATCCTGCGGCGCCACCGTCCAGGCGACACGCTCGCCATCGACTTCGTGGATCGATCCGGCAAGAGCCGGAGCAGCACGGTGCTGCTCGGCGAAGATCCGCGCATGGACGTCGTGCCGGTGGAATCCGCCGGCGGCAGCGTCACGGCCGCGCAGCGCGCCTTCCGCCAGGCGTGGCTCGGACCGCGGTAGAGGACACCAATGCCCGTGCCCTGGCTGACCATCGTCGACGGATTGCTCAGCGCGAAAGATCTCGTGCAGCGGGCGAGGGGACGCGCGCCTGCCCAGGAAGAGCAGTTGGCGGCTGGCGGCCGACTCGAGGCCCGCCTCGCCGGCGTCGTCGTCTCGGCGCTCAAGGAAGCGTTCGATCGCGACAGCGACCGGCTCGAACTCGAGCGCCGGCGGATCGAGGAAGAACGGGAACGTGCTGAACGGGCGATTGCGGCTCGAGCTGCTTGCGGCAGGCCGGGGAGCGGGAGATCGGGCGGCTGCGCCTGCTGGCGGGCGTCGCCGTCGCAAGCTGGCTCGGGACGCTGATCTTCGCGACGCGCTTGACCGGCGGCGGCGTGGGCCCGAAAGTCGCGCTCGGTCTCGGCTGGGCGTTCCTCCTCGGCGCGCTCGCGGCGGCCTTCTCGGCTCAGTCCTCTGTTGGCCAGATGCTCGAGCGCTCGGATGACCGGGCCGCGGCGGGAACCGTCGCCGGCGCTGCCGCGCCCTGGCTGATCGTGGCGGGACTCTGCACCATTGCGATCGCCGCGCTTCTCGCCTGAAGCCGGACACTACGTACGCGGAAAGATCACGCCGGGAGAAAGTTTCCAGTCCGGATCCAGCGCCGCCTTCGTGCGGCGCATCTCCTCGATACCCGCCGCGCCGTAGAGCAGGTGCAGCAGCCGCTGCTTGACGGCGTTGCGTCCGACGCCGTGTTCCGCAAGCGGCGCGCCGCCGAGGCGCACGACTTCATCGCCGAAGGCAAGAATCGCGGCGCGTCCCGCTTCGACGTCGGCATATGACCGCGGAATCACGTTGGGATGGACGTTGCCGTCGGAGATGTGGCCCCAGATCGCCGCGTCGAGGTTCCGGCGCGAAAATTCGACCGTATAGAAATCCAGCAGTTGTTCGAACCGATCGAACGGCACGATCATGTCGGCGGCGGTCTTCTGAATCCTCGGATCCACGCGCTGCTGCGCGCGGCCGACGCGCTGATTCACTGCGGCCGGCACCGCTTCGCGCGTGTTCAACAGCTGTGATGCCCGCGCCCGATCGCCGGGCGCGGCGATGGTGGTTCGATCGAGCGCCTGATGGCGCGCCAGCAGCGCGCAGAAGCGGCCCATCGGTGAATCCGGCGCGTCGGTCCCAGCGTCACCGGCGCGGCCGATCTGCTCGTAGACCTGTTCGGCCGTCGTGCCCGGCGCCAGTTCGATCGTGACGAGCAGCGCGATCTCGGTGTCCGCGGGCAGGCTGACATCGTTCTTTCGATCCACGCCGTCTTCCCGCAGCAATTCCAGGCAACGTCGATCCATGTGCTCGATTGCCGAGACGTCGAGGCCCGCCGGATCGCGATCGTGCCAGGTCTTGCGGGCCGCCTCGCGAAGCTGACCGACCAGCGACAGCGCCGCGCTGCGATTGTCCAGGGTCGTAAACGCCAGGCAGAACGCCGGCCGCGGAATGGTGTCCACGGTCATTTCCGTGATGATGCCCAGCGTGCCTTCCGAGCCGATGAAGAGATCGATGAGATCCATCCCTCCGGCCGCGAAATAGCCGGCCGACAGCTTCGGCACCTCCGGCATGTGATAGCCGGGCACCGGCACGCGCACTGTGCGCTGCGCCAACTGCAGATCGAAGTAGCCGTCCGCGTGCGCGCTGGTGACGCCGCGCTCGATGTCCAGCACGTCGCCGCTGGCGAGAACGACCGTGATGGCGCGGATCCATTGCCGGGTCGTCCCGTATTTGAACGTGGCCGCGCCCGCGGCGTTGGTCGCGACCGTGCCGCCGAGAAAGGCGCCGAGAAAGGTTGGCGCGGGTGGATAGTAGGCGCCCGATTCCGCCAGCGCGGCATCCAGATCGGCCAGCGTGACACCCGCCTGCACGCGCGCCGATCCGGGGCGAACCTCGAGGATGCGATCGAAGCGGCGCATGCTGACGAGCGCTTCGCCCATCGGTGTCGCGCCGCCGGTCAGCGACGACTGCGCCCCAATCGGCAGTACCGCTGTGCACGACCGGATGACCTCGGCCACATCCGCTTCGGTCGCTGGCACGTAGAGCGCCGCCGCATGTCCGCCGGGCACGTGAGCGGCGTCCTCGAGATGCGAGCTGACCGCGTCACCATCCCGGACCGGCGCGACCGCCGAGGGGCCGCCACGAGGCGCGCGGCTTTTGAGCGAACATGCCATCGCTGCATGAGTGTAGCCGCACTGCGAGCGCTATACTCCGTGGATGCGCTTCGCTCCCGAGTACGTGACGCACGTGCTCAACGAAAACTTCGAGGACGCCAAGGCGCTGTTTCTGTCGCCGCTCATGGCGATTCACTACGCGCACCTGGTCATGCTCGCGCACCAGGGCATCATTTCCGCCGACGACGCGCACGCCATCCGGGCGGCGCTCGATGCGGTGTCTCTTGACGAGGTACGCGCCGCCTCCTACGACGGCACATACGAGGATCTCTTCTTTTACGTCGAGCGCCTCATCGTCCAGGGCTGCGGCGAGGATCGGGCCGGCCGTCTCCACACGGCGCGCAGCCGCAACGACATCGACATGACGATGTACCGGATGCGGCAGCGGGAGTTCGTGCTCGGGCTGCTGGCCGCGACGGTCGATCTGCGCCGGTCGCTTGCTCGATCTGGCCAGCCGTCATCGCGATACGATTTTTGCGGTCCACACCCACACGCAGCGGGCCCAGCCGACGACCGTCGCCCACTACCTGCTCGCCGTCGTCGAGCAACTCGAGCGCGACGGTACGAGGCTCCGCGCGGCTTATGCGAGCACCAATCAGAATCCGCTCGGCGCCTGCGCGATCACCGGGACCGGCTTCAACATCGACCGGACGCTGACCTCGGAGCTGCTCGGGTTCAGCGGCCCGACGCGGAACACCTACGGCAGCATCGCCACCGTTGACTACCTGCTCGAGAGCACGTCCGCGGCCAGTGTGCTGCTGGTGGGGCTGGGGCGGGTGGTGCAGGATTTTCTGCTGTGGTCGAGCGCCGAGTTCGACTACGTCCGGCTGGGCGACGGGTTCGTGCAGTGCAGCAGCATCATGCCGCAGAAGCGCAACCCGGTGGCGCTCGAGCACGCGCGCGCGATCGCCAGCAAGGCGTTCGGGCAGGCGCAGGGAATCCTCACGGCCGTGCACAACACGCCCTTCGGCGACATCGTCGATACCGAAGACGATCTGCAGCCGCTCGTGTTCTCGATGTTCAGGGACGCGACGCGTGCGACGAAGGTCGTGGCGGCGGCGATGAAGACCGCCGAATTCGATGCGGGGCGCCTCGAGGCGCGTGCCGGATGTGGCTGGACGACGCTTGACCGAGCTGGCCGATACGCTGGTCCGTGATCACGGCCTGCCGTTCAAAACGGCCCACGCGATTTCCGGAAAGTTGATTGCGGCGCGCCAGCGCGATGCCGTGGCGCCGCTCAGCCAGCTTCTGAGCGAAGCGTCAGGCGAGCTCCTGCCGGCGCCGCTGACGTACTCCGAGGAAGCGCTCGAAGAGATTCTCAGCCCGCGCCATTTCGTGATGGTGCGGCGGACCTACGGCGGTCCGGCGCCCGAGGAGACGATGAAGGCGTCGAAGGCGTCGCGGGCGGCGTTCGACGCGGATCGCACCTGGTGGGCCACGACCACCGAACGGCTCACGCACGCGCAGGAGCGCCTCGCCGACCGGGCGGCCCGTCTGTGAACCAGCCTGTGCAGGACGACCTCCACGATCGGGCCGAGCCGTCGATGGCGCGCGTCTACGCGGCGGTCATCGCGATCGAAGCGCTGGTCATCTTTCTCCTCTGGATGCTCGGGCGAGCCTACTCGTGACCGCCATCGACTGGGCGGTTGTCGCCGCGTATCTGCTGTGGGTCGTGATCGACGGTCTGCGCCGCTCGAAAGGCACGGACAAGGTCGAAGGATATTTTCTCGGCAATCGCGCGCTGCCGTGGTGGGCGGTCGGCCTTTCGGTGATGGCGACGCAGATGAGCGCGGTCACGCTGGTGGGCACGACCGGGCAGGCCTACCTGACGGGCCTGCGCTTCATCCAGTTCTATTTCGGCCTGCCGATCGCGATGGTCATCCTCTCGGTGACCGTCGTCCCGTTTTTCCACCGCGCGAAGGTCTATACCGCGTACGAATACCTCGAGCGCCGCTTCGACGCGCGCGTCCGATCGCTGACGAGTTTTCTCTTCCTCATGGGCCGGGCGTTTTCGCTCGGCGTCACGCTCGCGGCACCGGCCGTGGTGATGTCGGCGATTCTCTCGTGGCCGCTGTCGGTGACGGTCTTCGCGATCTGCGTGCCGATGATTCTCTACACGACGCTCGGCGGCGTTCAGGCCATCGCGTGGACCGACGTCAAGCAGATGTTCATCGTCGTGTTCGGCCTGCTGGCCGTCATCGGCATCCTGATCTTCGGCATCACGCGCCAGGTGGGATTCGGCCAGGCGCTGGAGTTGGCGGGCGCGACCGGCCGGCTTCATGCGATTGACACGAAGTTCGACGTCCGCGAGACCTACACGATCTGGTCGGGCCTCATCGGCGGGCTGTTCCTGATGCTCGCGTACTTCGGCTGCGATCAGAGCCAGGTGCAGCGCTATCTCACCGCCAAGTCGGTGCCGGAGGCCCGCTCCTCGCTGCTGATGAGCGCGTTCGTCAAGCTGCCGCTCCAGTTCATGATTCTCACGACCGGCGTGCTGGTGTTTCTGTTCTACCTGTTTCAGCCGTCGCCGATGCTGTTCAACCGCGCGTACGACCGGCAGGTGGCGGCCGGACCCCATGCCGCGGACTATGTCCGCCCTCGAGCGGCAGTTCGAGACGGAGATTGCGGTGCGGCGGGACGCGGCCACGCGCGTTGACCGCGACGCATTTCTCGCCAGCGATGCGCGCGTCCGCGACATCCGGGCGCGCGCGTCGACCATCGTGCGCGAAACGACCGGCGACCAGCGCTATACCGACGTCAATTACGTGTTCCCGACCTTCATCACGACCCAGCTGCCGGTCGGGCTCGTGGGGCTGATGATCGCGGCGATTTTTTCCGCGGCGATGTCGGCGAGCGGCGGCGAGCTCAATGCGCTTGCGACGGCGACGGTCATCGATTTCTACAAGCGCTACGTCGCCAAAGAAGCGAGCGAATCGCACTACATCACGATCTCGAGGTTCGCCACGCTCTGCTGGGGCCTGTTTGCCTGCGTGGTGGCGATGTATTCCGCGAACCAGGGCTCGCTCATCGAAGTCGTCAACAAATACGGCTCGTTCTTCTACGGCTCGCTCCTCGGCGTTTTCATCCTCGCGATTCTGACCACGCGCGCGACCGCGACCGGCGCCTTCTACGGACTCATCGCCGGCATGGTGGTTGTTCTTCTCGCCGCGAACTACACCCCGATCGCCTTCCTCTGGCACAACCTGATTGGCGCGGTGGTCGTTGTCGTTGTGGGAATGGCCGTCAGCCTGGTCATTCCGGACCGCCGCTGACGGATTTGCGATCCGCGGTCTCAAGACGGAACACCGGCCGTCCGTGACGTTTTGTGTAATTTCCCGGCCAACACGCTGAGACACAACCAGTTGGCGTGATTGGCACGATCGGACCGTGCCTTGCTCAATCGAAGGGTGATGAGCAACAGGTCCACCGGTATCCGCTCTGCGCGCGGCTTCTCAATCCTCGAGATGATGTTCGTCGTCGCGCTGATGGGCATTCTGTCCACCATGGCGATGCTCGAGATGAGCCGCACCAGGCCGGCGCTGCGAGGCGACGGCGCGATGCGCGTGCTGCTCGGGCAGATGCGCACGGCGCGCGAGCTCGCGATCACCCAGCGCCGCTTCATGCGCGTCACGCTGAAAAACAACAACCAGATCGAGGTCATGCGCGAGGAAGTGCCCGGCCCGGCGACGACGGTGCTGTCGACCGTGTCGCTGGAAGGCGGCATTCAGTACACGCTCGTGAGCGGCATCCCCGACACGCCTGACGCGTTCGGCATCGGCGCGCCGATCGATTTCGGCGTCGTCACCAACATCAAGTTCACGCCTGACGGCACGCTGGTGAACCAGGACGGACAGTCGGTCAACGGCAGCGTGTTCTTCGCCATTCCCAATCTCGATCTTTCGGCTCGCGCCATCACGGTCCTGGGATCGACGGGGCGCATCCGCGCCTACCGCTGGAACGGCCGACTCTGGAAGCTGGTGTAACCATGCGAGTGTCCACACAGAAGGGTTTTTCGCTCATCGAAGTGCTGTTCGCGCTGGGCATCCTCACCACGGGGATTCTGGCGGCGGCGGCGGTGATGGCGGCGGGCGTGCAGAACTTGAGCAGCTCGCCCGGCGACGTCATCGTGACGCAGAAGGCGGCGCAGGCGGTCGAAGCGGTGTTTGCCGCCCGCGACTCGCACAAGCTGACCTGGGCGCAGATTCGCAACGTCAACGGCGGAACCGGCAGCGACGGCGGCGTCTTCATCGACGGCCCGCACGCCATGACCACCGCCGGGACCGACGGACTCGTGAACACGCAGGACGATTCGTCGACGGTGGAAACGGTCACGCTGCCGGGCATCGACACGCTGCTCGGCACCGGCGACGACGGCCACATCACCCTGAGCGGCTACACCCGCGAGATCAAGATTCGCGACGTGCCCGGCGAGAACGGCCAGCTGCGATCGATCGAAGTGACGATCGTCTACCAGAACGGCAACTCGCACCGCACCTACACGCTCAGGTCGTTCATCTCGGCGTACTCATAAGGTTGTTGACCATGAAGATTCTCAAACGCGAAGGCGGCTTCACCATTCCCGAGCTGATGATCAGCACGACGATCCTGCTCGTGCTGACCGGCGCGGCGTTGTCGACGTTTCAGAACGCGCTGATGGTGAACGATTCGGCCTCGCAGCTGGCCGACGCCAACCAGAACCTGCGCGCCGGCATGAACCAGTTGATCAAGGACGTCATGCAGGCCGGCCGGATCATCGGTCCCGAAGGGATTCCGATTCCGAACGGCGCGGGCGCGCAGCTGATCCAGCGTCCGTCGCCGCCGAACACGACGATGAACTTCAACACCACGACGACCACCAACCTGCCGGACATCACCACCGGCTATACGCTCGGCCCGGTGATCAACGGCGTCGCGACCGACATGCTCACGCTGATGACGGTGGACGCGTTCATGCCGACCGTCGAGACGCCGCCGACCGGCACGGTCGATCCCAACGAGGGCACGCTCGCGAGCGACGGCGGCAGCATCACGCTGCCGGCCAACTCGGTGTGGCTGACCGGCGATCCGGTCAACGACACGCCCGCGATGAACGTCGGCGATCTCGTGCTCTTCAAGAACACCCGCGGGATGGCGATCCAGACCGTCACGCGCAAGGACGCGACGCACCTGTTCTTCGATCCGAACGACTGGTTCCACTTCAACCAGCGCGGCGCGCCGGCCGGCACGATCATGCAGATCAAGGACGTCAACGACAACGTCACGCCGTGGTCGGAAAAGACCACCCTGTTCCGCGTGATGATGATCACCTACTACGTGGACAACACCACGACCGCTCAGCGCGCCGCGGCTGGTGCGGCAGGTCAACGACTTCACGCCGCAGGCGCTGGCCGGCGTCGTCGAGGACATCGACCTGACCTACGACCTGGTCGACGGCATCAACAACCCGGCGGAGATTCCGTCGCTGCCGTATACCGACAATACCCAGAATCCCCCGGTCACTTACAACTCGAATCAGATCCGGAAGGTCAACATCCACGTCGGCGTGCGGTCCGAGCTGATCGCGCGCCCGACCCAGGACTACGTCCGGAATCACATTTCGACTTCGGTTGACGTTCGCAGTCTGGCGAGCATCGACCGTTACATCGCGCAATAGTGCCGGACCCTGAAGGATTCTCGTATGCACAGGAACAACGAACGCGGAATTGCGCTGATCACCACGCTGATGGTGATGATGCTGATGTCGGCGCTGCTCGTCGGCTTCACGGCCGTCGTGATGAGCGACCAGCGCTATCGGTTCATCGATCGCGACCGCGGGCAGGCGTTCTACGCCGCCAGCGGCGGCCTGGAAAAGATGACCGCCGACCTCGGCAACCTGTTTCTCGCGCAGGTCGCGCCGACCGCCGCTCAGCTCAGCAACCTGACGACGTCCGGCTCGCAGCCGACCATCGCCAACGTGACCTTCACCGGCCCGCTGGCGCCGGAGACGCTGCCGACCAGCTCGCTGACGCGCTGCGTGGCGCCGAACACCGTCGGCGTCCGTGGGATCGACCGGCTACACGATTCGCTTCTGCGCGGCGCCGAACGGCAACCCGACGACCACCTCGAATACGCCGATCAAGACCGGCCCCTACGAGGGACTGGTGGCGTTGCAGATGCCGTTTCAGCTCGACATCTCGGCGCGGACGTCGACCGGCGGTGAGACGCACCTGGTGCGCACGATGGAAGCGGTGGCGATCCCGGTGTTTCAGTTCGGCATCTTCTCGGACGTCGACCTGGCATTCTTCGCCGGTCCGAACTTCAACTTCGGCGGACGCGTTCACACCAACGGCAACCTGTTCCTGTCCGAAGGCGGCGGCTCGACGCTGACGCTGACCGACAAGGTCACCGCGGTCGGCGAGATCATCCGGCAGCGGCTGCAGAACGGCGTGTCGATCGATACCGCCCCGACCCATGACGGCACGGTCAGCATGGCGCAGTCGCCGGGCGTGTTCCGTCCGCTCGCTCGCACGGAAGGCAGCCTGGTTGACGGCCTGCAGACCGCGCAGAACGAACCGACGTGGCACACGACGTCGCTGAGCACCTACAACAGCTGGATTCGCAACGGCCGCACCGGCGCCAGGCCGCTCAACCTCGCGCTGATCACGGTCGGCGGCACCAACGCCAACCTGATTCAGCGGCCGGTCGCCAACGAGAACGTCACGGCGCCGGTGCTGCTCAACGAGCGCCTGTTCACGAAGGCGAGCCTGCGCGTGATGCTGTCCGACTTCGCGAACGACATCACGACGCTGCCGGGCGTGACCGCGACCGCGCCGGTGCAGCTCGATGGCGCCTGGCGGGCGGCACCGCCGAACAACGGCAACCCGTACGGACCGGTTGACGCGACGCACCCGCCGATCGCCCGCTCGGCGGGATTGGTGACGGCACCGATCACCGCCGGCGACGTCGCCGGCACCAACAAAGTCCTGACCGTTGCGGTTCCGGCGGTCTTCAAGGTTCCCGACACGCTGATCGTCACGAAGGGCGCCGCGAACTGGACGCTGACCGGCTGCTCGGCGACGAAGACCGCGACGACGTTCACGTGCACGGCCGTCGCCCCGGCGCACGCCGCCAACACCGCGGCGCCGGCGACGGTCAGCGGTACGATCGTGACACTGCGATGGCAACATCACCGTCACCGCGCACGCTCAGCCGCGACCTGGAACGCCGGAACGCTGACGCTCACCGTGGACAGCACCATGGCGTTCGCGCCCGAGTCGTTCTTCGTGAACGGCAACCTCGTGAGCTGCGGCGGCTACACCGCGACGACGTTCACGAACTGCTCGCTGCCGGCCAACATCACGGCACGCGCCGCGCCACCGTTGACCAACAGCTTCGCGTCGAACGCGGGCACCGGCACGATCGGCGGCTTCATCAAGATCGAGCGCGGCAACGTCGACGGCACGTGGACCGACGTCACGATGGAGATCCTCAACTACGGCATCGCGAGCACCAACCTGGCCGGCGCCAACTGCGATGCGGGCGGTCTCCTGAACAACGCGATCATCCGCCTCGAACGGATCCGCGACAACAACTGGGCGACCTGCCCGACGCCGCTGTCGGCCAACGCGGTCTCCACGGACTTCTGGCCGAACGTGCTCTACGACACGCGCGAGAGCATTCAGCGCGACACCGCGCCCGCGACGCCTGATGCTGAACGGCGCGATGTACTACGTCGGCGTCGACGCCTCGAATCTGTCGAAGTGGTTCATGGGCGCCGCGCCGTACGCGGCCGGGACGGGCAACCAGTCGAAGACCGACAACAACGGCTTCACGCTCTACTTCTCCGACCGCCGCAACAACCGCAACACGGCGAGCCTCGAGACCGGCGAATACGGCTGGGAAGACTTCGTCAACCCGCTGTCGGCGAGCGGCACGCCGAACGGCGCGCTCGACGGCGGCGAAGACGTCAACCAGAACAACGCGCTCGAAACCTACGGCGGCGTGCCGAACTACAACGGCGTCTACAACAGCGTGCCGCCGGGTGCGCTGGCGCCGCTCGTCACGGCCGCGCGGCCGACCACGGCGCTGACCCGCGGTGAGGCGCAGGTCAACCGCGCCATCCTGTTCCGCCACGCGCTCAAGCTCGTGAACGGATCAGCGCTGCGCGCGACCGGCATCACGGGGCTGAGCGTTGTTTCCGAGAATCCGGTGTACGTGCAGGGCGACTGGAACGCGGCGGGCGGCAGCTTCGCCGGCGTCCATTCGGCGACCGCGGTCATGGCCGACGCGGTGACGCTCCTGTCCAACAGCTGGTCCGACATCACGTCGTTCACGCAGCCGTACGCGGTCGGCAATCGCAACCGCGTCACACAGACCTGGTATCGCCTGGCGATCATTTCCGGAAAGGGCATCGCCTTTACGCAGCCGGCTGGAACCGCGACCGACTACGGCACCGACGGCGGCGCGCACAACTTCCTGCGTTACCTCGAGAATGGTGACCAGGCGGTGAACTATCGCGGGTCGATGGCGACGTTCTACTTCAACCGGCAGGCGACCGGCACCTTCAAGTGCTGCAACACGGTTTACGGCGCGCCGGCTCGAAACTACGCGTTCGACACCGACTTCCTCAACCCGGCGCTGCTGCCGCCGAACACGCCGATGTTCCGCGACCTGAACGCGGTCGGCTTCGCGCAGGACATGCGGCCGGGCAAGTAAGCTGCCGGCTGGCTACTGAAAGAGCTCGTCGATCGTCATCGACTTGATCGGCCCGGGGTTCAACGCGCGAATCCCGGGCTCGATCGTTTTCCGATCGCCCACCACCACCACCGCCGACTTCGCCGGGCACGACGTAGGAACGCGCGACGCGCTGCACGTCTGCCGCCGTGACGCTGGTGACTGCGGGCACGTACCGGGAGAAGTAGTCGTCGGGGAGGTGGAAGATCGAGGAGCTCTTCGAGGCGGCGCGAGATGTCGCCGGTGGTCTCGAACTGGCCGGGGAAGCGGAGCGCGACATAGTTCTTCGCGCGCGCCAGTTCGTCGGCGGGGACCGCCTGCTGGATGCCGGTCAGCTCGTTGAAAAATTCCTTCAGCGCTTCCGAGGTCTTGTCGGTCTGGACGCCGGCCGCCGCGAAGAACGGTCCGCGCTCGACCCGCATGTCGAAGATCGAACTGGCCCCGTAGGTGTAGCCATGTTTTTCGCGGAGGTTCATGTTCAGGCGCGAGCTGAACGATCCGCCGAGAATCGTGTTCATCACCTGAATCGGGATGTAGTCGGGCGTCGAGCGCGCCACGCCCACCGATCCGATGCGGATCTGCGACTGCGGCGCCCCCGGCTTGTCGATGAGATACACCTCGCGCTCATTGCGGGCGGGCGGCTCGGGGAAGCGCGGACGCGCCGGCCGGGCGCCGGCCGCTTTCCAGGATCCGAAGCTTGATTCGAGCAGCGGAACGACCGTTTCCGGCTTGACGTCGCCGACGACCAGCAGCGTGGCGTTGTCCGGCCTGAACGCGGAGGTATAGAACGCGCGAAGATCGTCAGGCGTGAATGCCTTGATCGTCGTCGTCGTTCCCATCGTGGCGGTGCCGAACCGGTGGCCGGTGCCGAAGACCACGCGCGCGAACGCCAGCGCGCCGAGCGTCGCCGCATCGTCGCGCGCCTGAATGAGGCTGGTCAGCCGCTGCTGGCGGAGGCGCTCCATTTCCTGCGCGGGAAAGGTCGGGCGCAGCGCCACGTCGGCCATGATCGGCAGCGCGTCGGCCAGCCGCGCCACCGGCGCGTGCAGGCGAATGACCGTGGAATCGTTGGTGCTCGCGGCGGTCAGGTCCGCGCCGAGGAAGTCGACCGCGTCGGCGATCTCGAGCGACGTCCGCGAGCCCGCGCCCTCGGTCAGCATCGCCGCCGTGAAATTCGCGACGCCGTACTTGCCGGCCGGATCCTCCGCCGATCCGCTCAACGCGACGAGGTTGATCTGCGCGACCGGCACTTCGTGAAGCTCGACGATCCAGACCGGCAGCCCGTTCGACAGCTGGCGCTTCTGGATCTGCGGCAGCGTCAGCGTCGGCGCCGGCCCGATCGCCGGCGGCTTGCCCCGGTCGGGCGCCTGCGCGGAGAGACCGATAGCCGCAAGCAGGACGAATGACAGCGCGACGAATCTCCCAGAAAGAATTCACCACGAAGACACGAAGGCCACGAAGATCTCTTGGGTTTTCCTGGAAGTGTCTTCGTGTTCTTCGTGTCTTCGTGGTTGCTCTTCGTATGTCATGATGACTACTTTGATTCGGGAACGACGGTCAGCTCGACGCGGCGGCCGGCTGGAAGAAACGCGTCGGCGGCGGCGCGGATGTCGGTCGGCGACAGCGCCCGGTAGCGCGCGAGATCTTCGTTGAACCAGTCGGGGTCGCCCGTGTTGGTGTAGTAGGCGTTGAGCTGATCCGCCTTGCCGCCGAACCCGCCGACCCGCTCCATGCGGCTGTAGAACGACGATTCGATCTGGTTCACGGCGCGCTGGAGTTCGCGGTCGGTCGGCGGCGTCGCCTGCAGTTTGACGATTTCCTCGTCGATCACCTTCTCCAGTTCCTCGACCGTGTGACCCGGCTGCGGCGTCGCCTCGATCAGAAAGTACGACGACAGCGCCTGCGAGTTCTGGCGCGCCTCGACGCTCTGCGCGATCTGCATGTCGTAGACGAGCCGCTTGTAGAGCCGCGAATTCTTGCCGCCCGAGAGCACGTCGCCGACGATGTCGAGTGCGGCGTCGCCGGGCTGGAACTGCGGCGGCGTCAGCCAGGCCATGTAAAGGCGAGGCAGCTGCACGCGATCGGTGATGGTCTTCTTCTGCACGCCCGTGAGCGCGACGCCGGGGATCGTCATCGGCACCGGCGCGCTCGCCGGCTTCACGTCGCTGAACCACTTTTCCACCATCTTGCGCGTGGCGTCCGGATTCAGATCGCCGGCGATGACCAGGCTGGCGTTGGCGGGCGAGTAGTACTGCTTGAAGAACGCCACCACATCGTCGTAGCTGGCGGCGGTGAGGTCGTCCATGTAGCCGATGACCGGCCAGTGATACGGATGCCCGGCGGGATAGAGCATCTCGCCGAGGGTGACCGATTCGGCCGTTCCGTATGGCTGATTCTCGACGCTCTGCCGCCGTTCGTTCTTCACGACGTCCCGCTGGGCGTCGACGACGGCCGGCGACATGGAATCGAGCAGATAGCCCATGCGGTCGGACTCGAGGAACAACGCGAGGTCGAGGGCATTCGCCGGCACGTTGATCCAGTAGTTCGTGCGGTCGTATTCGGTCGACCCGTTGTTCGAGCCGCCCACGCCCTCGAGCCACTCGTCGAACTCGCCCGGCTTGACGTGGCCGGAGCCCATGAACATCAGGTGCTCGAAGAGGTGCGCGAAGCCGGTCCGTCCGGTTTTCTCGCGCGCCGAGCCGACGTGATACCAGACGTTGACGCTGACGACCGGGACGCTGTGATCCTCGTGCAGGATCACGTGCAGGCCGTTGGCGAGCGTGAACTGGGTGTAGGGGAGCTGCAGCGGCGCGCTTTGCGCCGACAGCGCCGCCGATGTCAGAAGAGCGATGAATGCGGCCGCCGCGAGCTTCATCGAGCGATTCTATGATGAAATACGCCCCATGCCCGAGCCTTCTCCGATCGTCGGAGTCATCATGGGCAGCCAGTCGGACTGGGAGACGATGCGTCTCGCCGATGAGGTGCTGACCCGTTTCAACATTCCTCACGAGTCGGCGATCGTGTCCGCGCATCGCACGCCGACCTGGATGGCGGAATACGCTACCAGTGCGGTCGAGCGCGGACTGCAAGTCATCATCGCCGGCGCCGGCGGCGCCGCGCATCTGCCGGGCATGGTTGCGGCGCACACCATCCTTCCGGTGATCGGCGTGCCGGTACAGAGCGCGGCGCTGAACGGGCTCGATTCGCTGCTGTCGATCGTGCAGATGCCGAAAGGCGTTCCGGTGGCGACGGTGGCGATTGGCGCGGCCGGCGCCGCCAATGCCGGACTCCTCGCGGTCGCGATCCTCGGCGACCTCGAGACCCGATCTGCGCGCAGAAGCTGACCGCCTACCGCGCCGAGATCGCCGACGCGGTGCGCCGCGATTCGCTGTCGTGACTCCGCGCGTCATCAATCCCGGCGCGACGATTGGCGTGCTCGGCGGCGGCCAGCTCGGACGCATGTTCGCCATGGCGGCGCGCCGCCTCGGCTACCGCGTGCACACCCTCGCGCCGGAGCACGACACCCCGACCGGACAGATTGCCGACGTGGAGATCGTGGCGCCGTACGACGACCTCGACAAGATTCGCGAGTTCGCGCGCGGTGTCGACGTCGTCACGTTCGAGTTCGAGAACGTGTCCGCCGCCGCTGCCGACATGGCCGAGGCGCACGCCGTCGTCCGTCCCAACGGGCGCGCGCTTGCAAATCGCGCAGCATCGTCTTCGCGAAAAGACATTCCTGCGCGACCGCGGGCTTCCGGTGACGCCGTTCGCGGCGGTTCGCGCCGACGGCGACGTGGCGAGCGCGCTCGGGCAAGTCGGGCTGCCCGGCCGTCCTGAAGACCGCGGCGTTCGGTTACGACGGCAAAGGACAAGTGGCGATCGCGCGCGGATCGTCGGACGCCGATGTCGCGGCCGCGTGGGCGTCGCTCGGCCGGACGGAAGCGATTCTCGAGTCGTTCATCGATCTGCGAGTGCGAGATTTCCGTCGTGGCGGCCCGCGGCGTGAGCGGCGAGATCGCCGCGTTCGTGCCGATCGAGAACGTGCACGTCCGGCACATCCTCGACGTGTCGGTCGCGCCGGCCAATGTCCCGCAGGCGCTGCAGCGCCAGGCGATCGACGTCGACGCGCGAGGTGCTCGAAGCGCTCGACTACATCGGCATCCTCTGCGTCGAGTTCTTCGTCACGACGGGCGGCCAGCTGCTCATCAACGAGCTCGCGCCGCGGCCGCACAACTCCGGACACCTGACGTTCGATGCCTGCCGCACGAGCCAGTTCGAGCAGCAGGTGCGCGCCATCTGCGGCTTTCCGCTCGGTTCGCCCGAGCTGCTCCAGCCGGCGGCGATGGCCAACCTGCTGGGCGATCTCTGGGCCGGCGGTGAGCCCGACTGGTCCGCTGCGCTCGCGCTGCCCGACGTGAAGCTGCATCTGTACGGCAAAGCCGCGCCGCGGCCCGGGCGCAAGATGGGACACCTCACCGTCCTCGCCGAAACGACGGACAGCGCGCGGGCGCGCGTGCTCGCCGCGCGCGACGCGCTGACACTGACACGACGTTAACCGCAGAGTTCGCAGAGCTCGCAGAGACGACGCAGAGATGTCCGTCGCGTGCTGAGGCCGGCGAAGCCGGCCCCAGGCGCTTGAGGCGAACACCGAAAACACAAGGCCGTTCTTCCACAGGTCCGTGTCCGTCACGCCGCAAAGCGGCAGCACGCGACGCACGCTCTACCGTATCCTCCGTGTTCCTCCGTGTCCTCCGTGGTGAAGCTTTCTGACACCCGCATTTTTCTGCGTTCTCTGCGTGTTCCGCGGTGGATTTCAGTCATAATCCGCCGCCATGACCAGAACCGCTGGCTGCCCGTCCTCGGCGGGATCCTGATGAACCTGGCGCTCGGATCGCTCTACGCGTGGAGCGTCTTCGTCCTGCCGCTCGAGCAGGAATTCGGCTGGACGCGCGCCGACACCTCGTGGGTCTACACGATTGCCGTCGTCTGCTTCGCGCTGACGTTCATGCGTCGCCGGGCGGCTGCAGGATCGTCAAGGGCCCGAAGATCTGCGCGTTCGCTCGGCGGCATCCTGGTCAGCCTCGGCTTCTTTCTCGCCAGCTTCACGACCTCGCTCGTGACGCTCTACATCTTCTTCGGCGTCATCGTCGGCGTCGGCAACGGCTTCGGCTATTCGACGCCGACGCCGGTCGCCTCGAAATGGTTTCCCGACAAGCGCGGTCTCGTCGTCGGCCTGATGGTCGGCGGCTACGGCGGCGGCCAGGCGATCTTCGGCACGCTGGCCAGCGGCTATCTGATTCCCGAGCTTCGGCTGGCGCACGACGTTCCAGATCCTGGGCGCGCGTCTTCTTCGTGATGACGATGATCGGCACGGCGCTGCTGAAGAATCCGCCGGCCGGGTATCGGCCGCCGGGCTGGACGCCGCCGGCCGCGCGCCGCGCGTCGCGCGCGCGACTTCACGACGCGCGAAATGCTCGCGACGCCGACGTTCTATTTGCTGTGGGTCGCGTTTGCGCTCGGCACGACCGCCGGGCAGATGACGATCAGCCAGCTCGTGCCGTTCGCGCGCGCGGCCGGTCTTGGCGCGACGCATCGCGACCGTACTCGCTGATCGTCACGTCGCTCGGGAACGCCGGCGGCCGCATTCTCTCCGGCTGGATGTCGGACACGCTCGGCCGCCTGCGCACGCTGAAGACGATGGTGCTGCTGTCGGCGGTCGCGATGCCGGCGCTGTTCCTGCTGGCGCGCAGCAGGTCGTGCCGTTCTTCGTGCTGATCGCGCTCGTCTACTGGTGCTACGGCACGCAGCTGTCCGTGTTCGCGTCGACGACCGGCCGACTTCTACGGCACGAAGAACCTGGGGCTGAACTACGGCGTGCTGTTCACGGCGTGGGGCGCCGCCGGCATTCTCGGTCCTGGCATCGCCGGCCGCGTGTTACGATGGCGTTCGGCGACTATCGTTACGCGTTCTTCTCGGCCGCCGGCTTCGCAGTCATAGCCTTTGTTGCACTGATGCTCGCAAAACCGCCCGCCCATCCTGCCTGAGAGCAACGCCCGGCGGCCTGCGCATCAGGTAATCTATATTCGGATGTGAAAGGGACCGGTCAATGCAGGCCGGCCCGCAGGAGGGATCGAATGAAGCTCGTTCAGGCCGGTACGCTGGCCGCCATCGTCGCATGCTCGGCCGCCGTGTTCGCGCAAGGCCCCGGACCACGCCGCGATGGCAACTGGGATGTCACCATCGAAATGCAGATGCCGAACATGCCCAACATGCCGCAGGGGATGACCATCCCGCCGATCAAGACCACGCAGTGCATCACCAAGGAGCAGGCCGCCGATCCCAGCAAGGCGATGCCGACGCCTCCGCAGCGCGGCGGCGGCCCGGCGCCGGACTGCAAGGTCAGCGACTACAAGACCGTGGGCAACAAGGTGACGTGGTCGATGTCCTGCACCGGCGCTGCGGCGGCCAGCGGCACGGGCGAGTTCGTCTATGGCGACGATTCCTACACCGGCCAGATGGTCATGAACGTGGAGCGCGGCGGCCAGCCGATGGCGATGACGATGAAGTACACGGGCAAGCGCCTCGGGGACTGCACGAAGTAGGAGGTTGGGAATCGGAGGTTGGAGGTTGGGGACCGGAGGTTGGAGGTTGGGGCGATTCTCAATCATCTTCGTCGCGCTGTTCCTGATCTCGACGCCGCTGGCGGCGGACGTCGTTGACGCGACGCCCGCCGGTTTCTCCATCAAGATCGCGATCGACGTGAACGCATCGCCGTCGAACGTGTATCGCGCGCTCCTGCAGATTGGATCGTGGTGGGACCCGGCTCACACGTGGTCGGGTCAGGCATCGAATCTCTCGCTCGATCCGCGCGCAGGCGGCTGCTTCTGCGAAACCTTGCCCGCCGGCAGCGTCCAGCACATGACGGTGACCTTCGTGGACGCGCCCACGACCCTGCACATGGCTGGAGGGCTCGGGCCGCTGGGCACACTCGCCGTGACCGGCAGCATGGCCTGGACGCTTGCCGCCGATGGCCCGCGGACCAGGCTCGAACTGGCCTACAACGTGGGCGGCTACGTGCCCGCCGGGCTGAACAACCTCGCCCCGGTCGTGGACAGTGTGCTGTCCACCCAGGTCCAGCGCCTCAAGAAGTTCGCGGAAACCGGCCGCACTCCCTAGAATTTCCCGGGTCCGGCCACCGTTCCAACCTTTCGGCCGCGCCGCTCATCCAAGTCATCGCCTGGAGGATGTATGCGACGAGTGTTTGCGTCGGCACTGCTGGTCGGGCTGGTGGCGGCGACCGCCAGCGCGCAATCGGCCAACGACTTCCGCTGGAGCGGGACCATCGAACGCGGCAAGGCGATCGAAATCAAGGGCATCAACGGCGACGTGCGCGCGGAGCTGGCGTCGGGCAACGAGGTCGAGGTCGTGGCGGTCAAGAGCGCGCGGCGCAGCGACATCAACAGCGTGTCGGTGCAGGTGGTTCAGGAAAACGGCAGCGTGACGATCTGCGCCGTGTATCCGACGCCGGCGGGCCGCCACTCCGGCCGCGACCGCGACGGCCACTGGGACGGCCCCAACGAGTGCCGCCCGGGCAGCAGCGGCCATATGAACACCGACAACAACGACGTGCGCGTCGACTTCACGGTGCGCGTACCGGCCGGCGTCCGGTTCTTCGGCAAGACCGTCAACGGCAACATCGAGGCGCAGTCGCTCAAGAGCGACGCCGACGTGTCGACCGTCAACGGGCGTGTCACGCTGTCCACGACCGGCCTCGCCTCGGCGCGCACGGTCAACGGGTCGATCGAGGCCTCGGTCGGTTCGAGCCAGGGCAACGAGCCGCTGGAATTCGAGACCGTCAACGGCAGCATCACGGTCAGGATGCCGAAGGACGTGAACGCCAACCTGCACGCGCAGACGCTCAACGGCGGGTTCGACTCCGATTTCCCGGTCACCGTTCAGAGCTTCCGCGGGCCGCGCAAGCGGATCACCGGGACGATTGGCAAGGGCGGACGCGATCTGGATCTCCACACCGTCAACGGCAGCATCCGGTTACGAACCGCCACGAACTAGGGACGAAACGCCGGGCAGGCGCCGCGGGTACGTCTAAAATACCGGGATGAGTGCTCTTACTTCCCGTGCGTTCTGCATTTTTGCGGCATCAGCCGTGGTGACTTTCAACGTGGCAGCGCAGGAGCGCGACCGCTCCAAGATCGACGACAAGTACAAGTGGAATCTCGGCGACATCTATCCGTCCGATGCCGCCTGGCGGGCGGCGAAGGACAAGGTCGCCGCCGAAATCCCGAAGCTGTCGCAGTATCGCGGCAAGCTCGACCTCGTCGCCGGCCGTTCTCGCCGACGCGCTTCGACCTGCAATACTCGCTCGACAAGGAGCTGTCGCGGCTCTACGTCTACGCGAGCATGCTCGCCGATCAGGACACGCGCGACTCGACGCACCAGGGCATGCAGCAGGAGATGGTGCAGGTCGCCTCGCAGTTCTCCGCGGCCGCGTCCTACGTCGAGCCCGAGATCCTCAAGGCGGACAAGGCGACCATCGAACGGTTCATCAGCACCGAGCCGCGCCTGAAGATCTACACGCTTCTACCTGCGCGACGTGGTCCGGCGCGCCGCGCACACGCTCAGCGACGCCGAAGAAAAGATTCTCGCGGATGCGGGTCCGCTCACCAGCGCGCCGTCGAGCGTCTTCAACATCCTCTCGAACGCCGATTTTCCGTATCCGTCGGTGACGCTCAGCCGACGGCCAGACGGTCAAGGTCGACCAGGCGGGTTATGCCGCGCTGCGCGCGCTGCCCAATCGCGCGGATCGCGAGAAGGTGATGGCGGCCTTCTTCAACGCGCTGGCGTCCTTCAGCCGGACCTACGGCCAGACGATCAACGGCGAAGTGCAGAAGGTGTTGTGGGTGGCGAAGACCCGCAAGTATCCGTCGGCGCTCGAGGCCTCGCTGAACGGGCCGAATATTCCGACCACCGTCTACTCGCGGCTGATCGACGGCGTCAACAAGAACCTGCCGGCCTTCCATCGCTACCTGAATCTCCGGAAGCGGATGATGGGGCTCGAGGATCTGCACTACTACGATCTCTACGCGCCGCTCGTCGCGTCGGTGGACCTGAAGTACTCGCCGGAAGAGGCGGAGAAGCACGTGCTCGCCGCGGTCGCGCCGCTCGGCGCAGGAATATCAGGCGACCATCAAGCGCGCCTTCGACAATCGCTGGATCGATCTGTTCCCGAACGAAGGCAAGGCGTCCGGCGCGTACTCGAACGGCGGGGCCTACGACGTCCACCCGTACATGCTGATCAACTACAACGGGCAGTACGGCGACGTCAGCACGCTGGCGCACGAGCTCGGGCACACGATGCAGAGCTATTTCTCGAACAAGACGCAGCCCTACCCGCTGGCTGGCTATCCGACGTTTGTCGCGGAGGTCGCGTCAACCTTCAACGAATCGCTGCTCATCGACTACATGCTCAAGAACATCAAGGACGACGACACCAGGCTGTCGCTCCTCGGGAACTACCTCGAAAACATCAAGGGCACGGTGTTCCGCCAGACGCAGTTCGCCGAGTTCGAGCTGCGGATGCACGAGATGGCGGGGAAGGGCGAGCCGATTACCGGCGAGTCGCTCGCGAAGCTGTATCTCGACATCACCAGGCGCTACTACGGCCACGATCAGGGCATCTGCATCGTCGACGACTACATCGCGCACGAGTGGAGCTACATCCCGCATTTCTACCGCGACTTCTACGTGTTCCAGTACGCGACGTCGTTTACCGCGTCGGAAGCGCTGGCGCAGAAGGTCAAGACCGGCAACGCGGACGCGACGAAGAAATATCTGACGTTCCTCTCGTCGGGCGGATCGAAATACCCCATCGATCTGCTGAAGGACGCCGGCGTCGACATGACGACCGACGAGCCGCTCGACCTGACGATGAAGGAAATGAACCGCGTGATGGATGAAATGGAACAGATCCTCGCGCGCCGGCCCGCTCGATAAAAATCAACCGCAGAGCGCGCGGAGATCGCTAAGAACAGAAATCTCACCACGAAGGCACGAAGATCACGAAGCACGAAGTCTTCCAGGTAGTTCGACTTCGTGTCCTTCGTGTCTTCGTGGTGATCGTTCGTTTTCGTGCTGACGTCGCCTACTCGATCTTCGCCCGTCCGCCCAGTACGACGTTCCCGGGTGCCGGCGGAGCGGGTAGCGGCTGCGGCGGTCCGAATCGCCCCATGCCGACCGTGGCCTTCGCATAGTCCGGGGGCGGCGGCGGTGGGGGCGGTGGGTGGCGGCGGGGGTGGCGCCGCGACGAAGTGCATGAGTGACGGCGGCGTCGGCAATTCCGCCGGAGCCATCGCGGGCAAGAGCCACATCGCCAGCATCACGATCGGCGCGACGATCGCGGTCAGCCAGATGCCGGTCCGCCGGCGCCGCGATCGCAGGTCCGCCAATTCCATTCTCCACAGCACATCGTCGGGAAGGCCGCGCAGGAGCCGGAGCGCGATCTGATACGCGACGGCACCGTCGGACGCCGGCCGGCGATCGTGGATCGATTCCCAGAGATCCGATTCGATTTCCAGGCGGCGGGCATCGCGCAGCCCGTCCGGCATGCCGTTGGTGTAAAGGCTGGTCCACGCGCGCACGAGAGCGACGATGGTTTGCAGCATGGTGCTATGCGGAGGCCAGGCGTCTCCGGACACGCGCCGTTTTCGGCTGATCGGCGCGCGCTTCGCGAACGGCGGCCTCCCCCTGAGCGGTGAGTTGGTACAACCGGCGGCCCGGACGATTCTCGCGCGCCGGGATCGCCGGATCTTCCCAGCGGCTGGTCAGCATGCCCATTTGTTCGAGCCGGCCGAGCGCACGATAGAGCGTGCCGTAGGCGGTCAGCAGGCGGCGGTCGGCGATATCGCTCAGACGCTTCGCCAGCTCGTAGCCGTGGAAGTCTTCGATGCCGCTGGCGTGCAGGTCGGCGGCGGTCTCGCAGATGGCGCGTTCGAGGGGCACCAGCGCGCCGGGCTTGCGTCGCATGGCGCGGATTATAAGCAGATATATGCGCTGACCGCAAGCGCCGTCAAACACCCGCCGATTTCCGCCACTCGGCGGAAAGCGCGTCCGGGGTTGCGGGCGCGTGAGACGATGAGCGCCACATGCTCGAGATTCGCCACCTGAAGAAAACATTCGGCGACCTGGTCGCCGTCAACGACGTGTCGTTCACGCTCCGGCCGGGACAACTGGTCGGCCTGCTCGGACCGAACGGCGCCGGCAAGACCACGACGGTTTCGATGATCACCGGACTGATTCGGCCGGATGCCGGCGAGGTCCTGGTCGAAGGCGAGCCGCTCCGCGGAGACACGGACCCGAAAAAGCGGCGCATCGGCCTCGTGCCGCAGGACCTCGCGCTCTACGAGGAGTTGTCCGCGCGCGCCAACCTCCGTTTCTTCGGCGCGCTCTACGACCTGTCCGGGCAGGCGCTGGACGCGGCGATCTCGAACGCGCTGACGCTGGTCGGCCTCGCCGATCGGGAGCGCGATACGCGTCAAGACATTCAGCGGCGGCATGAAGCGCCGCCTCAACCTGGCCGCCGGCCTGCTGCACGATCCGGCCGTCCTGCTGCTCGACGAGCCGACCGTCGGCGTCGATCCGCAGAGCCGCAACGCGATTTTCGAGAACCTCGAAACGCTCAAGGCGCGCGGCAAGGCGCTGCTCTACACCACGCACTACATGGAAGAAGCCGAACGCCTCGCCGATCGCATCGTCGTCATCGACCACGGGCGGGTGGTGGCCGAGGACACGCTGCAGGGGATGCAGTCGCTCGTGCCGGGCGCGCAGCCCGCGACGCTCGAAGAAGTCTTTCTCTCGCTGACCGGAAGGAGCTTGCGCGACTGATGGGCCTGACACCACTTCTCGCGATGGTCCGGAAGGACCTGCAGGTGCACTACACCGATCGCCGCGCGGTCATCATGGGCTTCGTCGCGCCGATTGCGATCGCGTCGTTCCTGGGATCGCTCTTTGGCGGCAGCGGCGGACCGCGCGAGCCCGCGAAGATCCCGATCGCGATCGTCGACCAGGACGGCAGCGTCATTTCGAAGGGGATCGTGGCGAGCGCGAGCGCGGATCGCATTCTGAATGTGACGTCACCGACAGCGGACGAGGCGCGCGCATCGGTGCGCCACGGCGACGTCACCGTCGCGGTCGTGATCCCGGCGGGATTCGGCGAAGCCTCGGGCCTGGCGTTTTTCGGCGGCGGCGAGCGGCCGCCGGTCGCCGTTCTGTACGACCCCTCCCACGCGGCGGAAATGGCGCTGGTGCGCGGCATGCTGACGCAGCACGTGATGGAAGTCGTCAGCCGTGAAATGTTCAGCGGATCGGCGGGGCGGCAGATGGTGGAGCGGACGCTGCGCAATCTCGATGGCGCCAATATCCCGGACGATCAGCGCGCGCTGCTCCGGACGCTCATGATGGCCGCGCAGGGCCTGACACTCGCGGCCGGGCGCGAGCGGCGACCCCGCGTCCGCGCCGCGCGGCATCAGCCTGCCCTACACGGTGAACGAGGAAGCGATCACCGGACAGAACGTCGCCTACAACGGATACGCGCACTCCTTTGCGGGCATGGGCGTGCAGGCCTTGCTGTTTGCGATGATCGATCTCGGCGTCGGCGTCCTGCTCGAGCGGCAGCGCGGCCTGTGGAAACGGCTGCGGAGCGCGCCGATCTCCAGGCTGTCGCTGCTCCTTTCCAAGACGCTGAGCGGATCGGCGATCGCGCTGTCGACGCTGCTCGTCTCGTTCCTGTTTGCCGGCGTCGTATTCGGCGTCCGCATTCACGGCAGCATTGCCGGGTTCATCATCGTGTGCATCGCCGCGGCGTTCATGGCGGCGACCTTCGGCCTGCTGATCGCCTCGCTCGGCCACACGCCCGGCGGTTCGCGCGGTGTGGCGAGCCTCGCCGTCCTGTTGATGGTCATGCTGGGCGGCGCGTGGATGCCGACCTTCGTATTCCCGGCCTGGGTCCAGCGCCTCACGGTCGTCGTCCCGACCCGCTGGGCCATCGACGGCATGGACGCGATGACATGGCGCGGCCTGGGTTTCAGCGAAGTGATCCTGCCGGTCATCGCGTTGATCGGATTCGGCGTGTTGTTTGGTACGCTGGCGCTGGCGCGGTTCAGGTGGGAAGAAACTTCAGGTGACACTTGTAAGTAGGGAAGTAAGGAAGTAGGGAAGTAAGGAATTGAGTTGGCGGTAAGTAGTGTCCGGCTTTAGCCGGACTCGGAAGGGAACAGGGACGTGACCTGGGAGCGGATTGCTGAGAGGAAGATTCGCGAGGCGATGAGCGAGGGGAAATTCGACAACCTTCCGCGGCGCGACGCGATTGAGCTGGACGAGTATTTCAAGCTGCCGGCGGAACTGCGGATGGCGTACTCGGTGCTGAAAAGTGCGAGATGTGTGCCCGAGGAAGTCGAGCTTCTGAAGGAAGTTCATCGTATCCAGACGGAACTCGATGGTTCGACGGATCCTGTCGCGCGCCAGAAACTGGAACGCGCGCTCGCGGATGCGAAGCTGAGCGTGTCGCTCGCGCTCGAACGCAAGCGCCGATCCGAGAAGTCCGGCTGAAGCCGGACACTACGTACTGCGCAAAATCTGAACTCTGCAATCTGAAATCCCAGATTCAATCATGCGCCTTGCGCTCAAATCCTGCACCGTGCGCTCGTGGGCGGCCGGCGATGTCGCCTCGCTGGTCCGGCACGCGAACAACCGCAAGATCTGGATCAATCTGCGCGATCGATTTCCGTATCCCTACGAGAAGCGGGACGCGCAGACCTTCATCAAGCGCATGAGCACGACGCAGCCCGAGACGATGTTCGCCATCGACGTGGACGGGGCGGCCGTCGGGGGCATCGGCTTCGTCGTCCACGAGGACGTCGAGCGCGTGTCGGCGGAAGTCGGCTATTGGCTAGGCGAGGAGTTCTGGGGACGAGGCATTACGACCGAAGCCCTCATGGCGCTCGGACAGTACGCCATCGCGCGACCATGGCCTCACCCGGTTGTATGCACTGCCGTTTGCGTACAACACCGCGTCGTGCCGAGTGCTCGAGAAAGCCGGATACGTGCTCGAGGCGCGGCTGCGGCGGAGCGCCGTGAAAGACGGCCAGATCATCGATCAGCTGCAGTACGCGTATATCGTGCCGGCCGAGAAGTCCGGTTAGCAAGGTCCGGCTAAAGCCGGACACTACTTTTTCTGTTCTTCGTAGCGCGCGCCCTTGAGGGTGTCGAGCAGGCCGTAGTTGCCCTCGTGGCAGGCATACTCGTACATCTGCTCGCTGCTGCGCGCCATGGGAAACGCGACCGTCCACGGGCTCGCGAACGCCGTCGGATCGTCGATCGTGAATTCGTACGACAGCGTGTCGGGACCGGAGCGCGTGAAGCGTTCCGTCACCGTCAGGTTCTCGTCGGATCCTCTGAAGGGCGTCTGGTTGGTGAAGTTCGTGGTTTCGACCACGAGCGTGTCGCCCTTCCACGATCCGCGCGAGTCGCCGAGCCAGCGGCGGACGCCGGGCGCAAGATGCGGACGTCCGTCGAGCGGCACGATGCGCGCGTCGTGGATCATCTCGGTCATGACGACGACGGCGGCCGGTGTCTGAATGATCTGCAGGTTGTTGTTGTACGGACCGGGCACGATCGGCGGGCCTGCGCTGAAGACCAGGCAGCGCTCCTGCACGGTCAGGTCTTCCGGACCTTCGGGCACGCGCCGGGCTTTCTGCGCGCGCGCGGTCGCGCGTTTCTGCGCGTCGGGCGTCAGCGCCGGAACGTGTCCGCCGGGAGGATCGACGATGAGCGACGTGCGAAGGTCCGGCAGCAGCTTCATGCCGTAGTCGAGCCACGACGGTGGATGGACGGCGATGATCCCGGCGATCCGCTCGGCATTGCGATCTTCCCATTGCGCGGCTTCTTCGGGAGTGAAGAACTCCTTGCCGGCAAAATCGCGCGGGCGTTCGAGCGGTGTCGCCGTGCGGAAATCCCAGACGCCCTGAAGATCGGGATGGCCGTCCGGCGTACGCGGCGGAGTCCAGGCGGCCGCAGCACCGCTTCGTCCCTGCCCTGCGGCAGATTCCACACCGATAAAAGTGCTCGCGACGACTGAAACGCCGACCAATGCAGCCGAGACGACTGCACGGGCCGGCCACGCGGCCCGGTGGGTCATGGGTGCCTCTAGTTCACAACGGCGTCGGTGACCTTCTTGAACCCGTCCGACGAATTGCCGCTCCAGCGCCAGACGACGACGAGGTCGCGGGTCGGATCGATGTGGATGACGTTGCCGCCCTGGCCGCGCGCTTCGAACGTCGCGGTCGTCGAGCCGGGCCATTGACGTCCCGTCGGTGTTCAGCCACCAGAGGAAGCCGTAGTCCGGACCGTGGGCGCTCGCCGTCGTCGCCATCTTCACGTACTGCTGGCGAGACGATCTGCTTGTCGGCCCACTTGCCGCTGTGCAGCCAGAGCAGGCCGAACCGCGCCATGTCGTAGGTGCTGATCCACATGCCGCCGCCCCAGCGCGTGCCGCCGCTCATCGTCGCCATGCGCTTGCCGTCGACGTCCACGTAGGCGTTGGTGTACGGCACCCACTTCCACGTCGCTCGAGGCGCCGATCGGATTCATGACCTCGTCGCGAAACACGTCCGGCAGCTGCTTCTTGTAGAGGCGCAGCAGCGACAGCGCGAAGCGGTTGATGCGCACGTCGTTGTATTCGTAGTGGGCGCCCGGCGCTTCGATCGCGCGCGGTTTCATCTCGCCGCGGCCGAACGCCTCGGTGCCGATGAAGTTCGCGTTCTTGCCGAACATCTCGCCTTCCCACTCCGATTCCTGCTGCAGATGATTGCGCCAGGTGACCACCTGGTTGTGCGGCGAGTCGTAGCCGCCGTCCTTGACCAGTTTGCCGACCGGCTCATCGAGATTGGGAATCAGCCCGCGATCGAACGCGATGCCGGCGACCGTCGACAGCATGCTCTTCGCGACGCTGTAGGTCGGATCGGGACGCGTGGTGTCGCCGAACTCCGCGACGATGTAGCCGTGCCGGATGATGAGGCGCGTTCGTGCCGGCCCGCTCGGTCGGAATCGACCCGAGCAGCTTGCCGTTGACGATTTCCTGGTCGGAAAAATCCCGCGTCGGGGATTTCGTTTCATGCGCCTTCATGAACGCCACGGCCTCGTCCAGCTTGGCCTGGTCCATGCCGACTTCGGCGGCGGTCTTGTGCGCCCACTGTCCGGCCGGCGGGTAGTAGACCGATTCGGCCGATGGCCAGGCGGCCACCCCAACGGCGAGAATGACACCGACGATGATCCTGCGCATGACGGGAGCCTCCTTGTACGCCGGGCGCGCGATTCTAACCGAATTGCTTTGCTCGTGTCGCGAGAGCTGGATTAGCATGGCGCGAAATCGTCCGGTCCCAGCCGGACACCTGAGCCATGAAACGCGAGCTGTCGTTGTGGGTTGCCGTCGCGCTCTTGACGGCGGCAGCACCGCTTGCGGCGCATCACTCGTTCTCGGCCACCTACTTCGAGGGCAAGTCCGCCAGTCTCGAAGGGCAGGTCGTCGAGTTCGCCTTTCGCAACCCGCACTCTTACGTCATCCTCGAAACGCCGGGCGAGAAGGGCGAGACCATTCGCTGGGCGATCGAGTGGGCCTCCGGCCGGACCCTGAGCACGCAGGGCGTCACGCCGGAGAGCCTGAAAGCCTTCGATCGCGTCGTCATCACCGGGAGCCCTGGCAGGAATCCTGCAGACCACCGGCTGCGAATGCGAAGCAATCACCCGTCCGAGCGACGGGTGGAAGTGGACCGGAACGTTTCAGTAGTTGCGCCACGCGGATTTTCGGTGTCCCAGCGCCGAACGATGAAGACATCACTCCCGACCGTCGTGATCGTGGCCGCCGCTCCCTGCTTGGCGGGGCGGCACACCTGCGTGCCCAGCGCGGCCACGCCGCCGAGCCGCTGGCGCCGGTGACCGCGCGCGCACTGGCGCCGGTCGATCTGACCGGGGTCTGGGTGTCGGTCGTGACCGAAGACTGGCGGGCGCAAGTGGAGCCGGAGGGCAAGAGCCAGCATCCGGCGATTCCGCTCAGTCCGGCCGGACTCTCCCGGGTCAACGCGCGGAATCCCGTGAAGGACGAGACAGCGGCTGAGGCGTGCCGCGGTTATGGCGCGCCCGGGGTGATGCGTGCGCCGGGACGCATCCGCATCAACTGGGACAACGACAACACGCTGAGGATCGACACGGAAGCCGGAACGCAGACGCGGCTGCTGCGATTTGCGCCGGCGGCCGCGACAGCCGAGCCGACCTGGCAGGGCGAGTCACGCGCTGAGTGGCAGACGGTCGCGCGAGCGCCGCACTGCCGGCAGCGCATCGCCGAGCGGCACGCTGAAGGCGATCACGCATCACCTGAAACCCGGTTACCTGCAGAAGAACGGCGTCGCGTATGGACCGGGCGCCGTGCTCACGGAATACTTCGCGCGCACGGTGGAACCGAGCGGCGATACCTGGCTGGTCCTGACCGCGATCGTTGACGATCCGCAGTTTCTCAACACGCCGTTCATGCGCCGGTCGCATTTCAAGAAGCTGCCCGCGACATCTCCCTGGCAGCCCCAAGCCTGCGTCGCCCAGTAAGACAAATCAATCCGCAGACGATCAACGCAGAGGCCGCAGAGATCGCAGACTTTGGATCTCGCGTCCTTTGCGATCTCTGCGTTGACATCTTCGTGCGTCAGTTGATGACGGACTGATAGACGAGATTGCGCGCGAGGCCGCGCAATTCGCCGGACGTGCCGAGGTTGTCGGTCTGGATCATGCCGACGAAGGCCAGGTCCTTGACCGGATCGATCCAGAAGAACGTGCCGGCGATGCCCCACCAGCTGAACGTGCCATCGGAGGTCGGTTCGCCGGCGGCGGCCGCGTCGAGAATGACCTGGAAGTCCATGCCCCAGCCGGTGCCGGCGGGCATCGTCTTCAGCGGATCCGGGTTGACGTGGTTGGTGCGCATCATTTCGACGGTGCGCGGCGCCAGCAGGCGCCGGCCGCCGAACTGTCCGCCCTCGAGCAGCATTTCACAGAAGCGCGCGTAGTCGTCGGCGGTCGAGAACAGCCCGCCGCCGCCCGACGCGCCGAGCGGCTTGATCGTCGCGTCGCCGCGATCCTGGGCGCCGCGGCCTTGCCGTTCGCCTCGCTGTGCACCAGCGCGAGCCGCGAGATTTTTTCCTTCGGCACCGAGAAGCCGGTGTCCTTCATGCCGAGCGGCTCGAAGATCCGCGTGCGCGCGAAGTCCTCGAAGCTCATGCCCGACAGCTTTTCGATCAGGTAGCCCTGGACGTCGACCGCGATGCTGTACGACCACCGCGTTCCCGGCTGGCTCAGCAACGGCAGCGCGGCGAGGCCGTCGATCATCGACTGCAGCGGCTTGCGCGAGTCGAGGACGCCCGCCTTGCGATACATGCGATCGACCGGGTTCACGTCGCTGATGGTGTAGCCGAGGCCCGCGGTGTGCGTCATCAGCTCGCGCATCGTCATCGACCGCCGCGCGTCTTCCAGCTTCGGCGATGCCGTCGGGGTTTTCGCCGGCGTAGACCTTGAGCTTGGCAAACTCCGGGATGTAGCGCGAGACCGGATCGTTAAGCCGCCATTTGCCTTCTTCGAACAGCATCATCATCGCCACGCCGGTGACCGGCTTGGTCATCGAGTAGATGCGGAAGATCGAATCGCGCTGGACGGGATCGGCGTTCCGGATGTCTTTCCGGCCGTTCGCGGTGACGTTGACGACCTTGCCGTGACGGGTGAGCAGCGTGACGATGCCCGCGAGCCGCCCCTGGTCGACCCACTGCTTCATGAAGGTGTCGATGCGCTTGACGCGATCCGACGAGATGCCGACCGATTCGGGCGCCGCCGGCGCCATGTCGCGGACCGTCTCGGACGCGGCGAGCGGCGGGGCCGCCTGGAACACCGTCAGCGTGACGCATGCGGAAAACAGGATGACAAACGCCGCAAGGCGAGGCTCAGTCTCAATCGCACGGTGACCTCCGTTGGGCGCGTATTCTCCTCCCGAGGGGCAGGCGATGGCAATACGTCGAGACATCGATCACCGCAGAGACCGCAGAGTCACGAGAGGACGACGCAGGGCAGACTCTTTGTCAGGCCGAGAACATGGCGTGTTCTTCGTGTTCTTCGCGTGCCTTCGTGGCAGGCCAGCCCTTTGCGTCGAGTCACTCTGCGTGCTCTGCGATCTCCGCGGTTAGAACGTCGTGACCCGCGGTTAGACGTCGTGGTACCGATCGTCGTTAGGACGCTAGACGGCCGTTGACGTGGGGTTTCAGTAGCGTGACGATCAGGCGGTGAGTGGGGACGTCCACGCCGACTTCGTCGGCGATGCGGACGACCGCGCCGCTCAGCCACGGCAGCTCGAGCCGGCGGCCCCGCTCGAGATCCTCGAGCATCGACGAGCGCGCGCCGGGCGGGAGCGCCGCGGTCGCGGCTTCGATGTCGGCGAAGATGGTGGACGGCAGCGGCACCTGCTTCGCGCGAGCGACCAGGATCGACTCGTGCCAGCGCGGTTTCCATCAGCGCCCGCAGGTCCGGATCCTGGCGAATCGGCCCGATGGAGCAGCGCGTCACCGAGGTCATGCCGCTGAAGACCGACAGGCGCACGAACTTGGCCCAGACATCGACCTGGATGCGTTCGCTCAGCACCGCGTCGAATTTCGCCTGCTTGCCGAGATCGCGGAGCTCTTCGAGCGCGCGGGGCGGCGGTCCGTTCAGCGGCCCGAACACCAGGCGGTCCATGGCCGTGTGCCGGATGATCCCCGGCTCGCGAATCACCGCCGCGACGTAGGCCGTGCCGCCGGCGACGTGCGCACGTCCCAGCGCGTGCGTCAGGACGTCGATCGTGTCGACGCCGTTCTGGAACGGCACCACGATCGTCCCCGGACCCATGAGCGGCGCCATCTGCTCCAGCGCCGCCTGCGTGTCGTACAGCTTGACCGTGAAAAACACGATGTCCACCGGGCCAACGGTTGCGGGATCGTCGGTGGCCTTGATCGTCGGCACGTGGACGTTGCCGAGGGGACTCTCGATGAGCAGGCCGCGCGCACGGAGCGCCGCCAGGTGCTCGCCCCTCGCGATGAAGGTGACGTCGGCGCCGGCGTGAGCCAGGCGTCCGCCGAAGTATCCGCCCACGCCTCCGCTGCCGAGAATCGCGATGCGCATCGGCGCATTGTATCGAAGGGGCGGCGCACCGGATGCTGGCTATAATCGCGCGCATGAAGTTCAAACTGATCGTCGCGGCCAGTGCGGCGGGTCTGTTCAGTGTCGGGACGACCGCCTTCCAGGCGCCGGCGGCGCAACTCGCCTGCCGGGCGCGCAAGCCAACTCGTGCGGTGTGCCGGCCACGCCGCCGCCCGCCGGCCGGGGCGCGCAGCCGACGTTTCCGCCCGGTCAGTATCCCGTGCTCCTGCCCGCGGTCTCGCACCTCGGCGCGCGCAACGATCTGCCGAATCCGTTTCAGGCCGGCGTCGATTTCGGCCAGCTTCCGGCCAGCCGCAAATGGGGATCGACGGCCAGCGTCACCTCCGCGCCTGACGGCACGTTGTGGGTCGTCGATCGCTGCGGCGTGTCGGGCGCCGGCGGCACGACCTGCGCCGGTCCGAACGCCGGCGTCGCGCCGATTTTCCAGTTCGACACGGCCGGGCGGGTGCTCAAGAATTTCGGCGCGGGACTGTTCGTCAGCCCGCACAAGCTGACCGTCGATCCCGGCCGGCAATCTCTGGGTCGCCGACAACGGCAGCCATCAGGTCTTCAAGTTGAATCCCGCGGACGGCAGCGTCCTGATGACGCTCGGCAAGAAGGGCGTCGCGGGTCCCGGCATGGATGAGTTCGACGCGCCGACCGAGGTCGCCGTCGCCGTCAACGGCGATGTCTTTGTCGGCGACGGCCACACCGGCGGCGGCACGGCGCTCGGCAACGCGCGCATCATGAAGTTCGACCGCAACGGCAAGTTCCTGAAGACATGGGGCAAGAAGGGCATGGGCCCCGGCGAGTTCGACGTGGTGCACACCGTCGCGCTCGATTCGAAGGGCCGCGTGTTTGTCGGCGACCGCCAGAACAACCGCATCCAGATCTTCGACGCCGACGGGAAATTCATCGCGCAGTGGTTCCAGTTCGGCCGGCCGAGCGGCATGTACATCGACAAGAAAACCGACACGCTCTACGTGGCGGATTCGGAATCGCGCGACGGGCGCACCAACACCGGCGCCTTCGCGCTTCCGCAGACCGGCTACGGCTACAACCCCGGGATCCGCCGCGGGATCCGAATCGGCAGCGCCCGCGACGGCAAGGTGACGGCGTTCATTCCCGACCCGTGCCCGTATCCGTACGCCAGCGTCTCGACGCTCGCCGAGGGCGTCACGGTCGACGCGCCAGGGCAACGTCTACGGCGCCGACTTCCTGCAGGACGTCCGGAAGTTCGTCCGGAAATAGCCTGGGGACGAGTAAAATGCCCCGCTGATGCCGACGCGCTACGGGCGCACGCCCTGGATTGACCAGTTTCCCAAGTCCCGCGTTCCCGTTTATCCCAAGCACCGCGGCCCGCTGAAAGTCGACGTCGTCATCATCGGCGGCGGCCTGACCGGGTGTGCGAGCGCCTACGCCTTTGCCGCGGCCGGTATCAAGGTGGCGCTGTTCGAGGCCGGCCGGATCGGGCAGGGGACAACCGCCTCATCAACCGGCTGGATCGCCGACGAACCCGGCGTGAGCTTTGCGGACCTCGAGAAAACCGCCGGACTGCGTGCCGCGCGTGCCGGATTCCAGTCCTGGCGCCGGGCCGCGCTCGACCTGAGCCTCGCTCATCAAGCGGCTCGACATCAAGTGCCACCTGACGCCGAGCGGCACGGTGTCCGCCGCCATCACGCCCGAACAGGTCCTGCGGCTCAAGCGCGAACACAAGATGCGCAAGGACGCCGGCCTCGACATCGCGTTGATCAACGCGCGCGCGGCCAGCGAAGAAGTGGCGGTCTCCGCGGCGTCCGCACTGCGCAGCCGCGAAGGCGCCACGATCGATCCCTATCGCGCGACCCTCGGTCTTGCGGCTGCAGCCGTCGAACGCGGCGCGCAGATCTTCGAGAACACCGCCGTCAAGAAAACGACCTTCACGCGGAAGTACGCGGACGTTTTCACGGAAGGCGGCAGCGTCCGCGTCACCCGCATCATCGTCGCCACCGGCATCCCGACGCCGCTCTTCGGATCGCTGCGGCGGCATTTCTGGTTCAAGAGCTCGTATCGCGCATTGACCGAGGTTGTACCGGCGAAGATCCGGCAGGGTCTGGGCAAGCGCGCGGTCGTCCTGCGCGACGCGGCCACGCCGCCGCATGTGATCCGCTGGGTGGACGATGAGCGATTGCTGGTGGCGGGGGCTGACGGCGACGTCGCAGCGCCGCGGCTGCACGAGAAGACGATCGTGCAGCGCACCGGGCAGCTGATGTACGAGTTGTCCACGATCTATCCGGAGATCTCCGGCATCATGCCCGCGTATGGCTGGGAATCGCCCTACGCGCTGACGGCCGAGGGGCTTCCGTACCTCGGGCCGCATCGAAATTTTCCGTTTCACCTGTTCGCGTTCGGCGACTCCAGCCAGGGTGTGACCGGCGCCTATCTCGCCAGCCGCGTGCTGCTCCGTCATCATCTCGACGAGCTCGACGCGTCGGACGCCGCCTTCGATTTCAATCGTTGAGGCCATGGTCGATCTGCTCGTCTTCGGCCCGCATCCCGATGACCTCGAGATCGGCCTCGGCGGGACGATTGCGCGTCACGTCGCCGACGGCCTGAGCGTCGGACTGTGCGATCTCACCGCCGGCGAAATGGGCAGCAACGGCATCGGTGCCCGAGCGGCTCGCCGAGGCGCAAGCCGCGCGCGAAGTGCTCGGCGCCGCCTGGCGCGAAAATCTGCAGTGGCCCGACCGCGGCATCGGCAAGGATCCGGCCCAGGTCGCGCAGGCGGCCGCGTTCATCCGGCGGCATCGCCCGCGCGTCGTCGCCGCGCCGTACTGGGTCGACCGCCATCCCGATCACGTCGCCGCGAGCGAGGTCCTGACCGAGGCCGTCTTCAACGCCGGGCTCCGGCGGTACGCCGTCGACGGCGATCCCTGGAAGCCCGACTGGATCTGCTACTACTTCATCAACGACAGCGTGACGCCGTCGTTTGTCATCGACGTCTCCGATCAGTACGATGCGAAACGCCGCGCGCTCGATTGCCACTCGAGCCAGTTCGTCCAGGCGCGCGGCGTCGTGACGACGCGGCTCAACATCGCCGCTTTTTCGACAGCTGATCGAAAGCCGTGACGCCCAGTTCGGTGCGCTCGCCGGCGTTCGCTGGGCCGAGGGCGTCGTCGTGCGCCGATCCGGTCGTGCGTGGGAACCTGATGAAGTCGCCTGCATGAAGATCGGGATCGTCTGCTACGCCTCGGTGGGAGGCAGCGGCATCATCGCGACCGAACTGGGCAAGATGCTGGCGTCGCGCGGACACCAGGTTCACGTGCTCAGCGGCGACACGCCCGTGCGGCTCGGCATCTACCAGCCCGGGCTGTCGTTTCATCGCGTCGAACCGCCGAGCTATCCGCTGTTCCGCGAGCCGCAGTACCTGCTCGCGCTGGCGAACAAGATCGTCCAGGTCGCCCGCGACGAGCAGCTGGACATCGTTCACGCGCACTACGCGATTCCGCATGCGACCGCCGCCTACCTGGCGCGCCAGGTGCTCGTGTCCACGCCCGGTGCGCATCGTGCCGCGCGTGATCACCACGCTGCACGGCACCGACATCACGCTCCTCGGCGCCGATCGCTCGTACTCGGAAATCGTCGCGCTTCGGCATCGAGCAGTCGGACGGCGTGACCGCCGTGTCGGACAGCCTGCGTGCCGACACCTACCGCGAGCTCGGCGTCACGCGCGAGATCCGCGTCATTCCGAACTTCATCGACTGCCGATACCTATCAGCGGCGCGACGCCTCCGGCCTGCGGTCGCGGCTGGCGCCGGCCGGCGAAAAGCTCGTCGATTCACGTGTCGAATTTCCGGCCCGTGAAGCGGGTCGCGGCGGTCGTGGAGATCTTCGCGCGGATTCGCGCGTCAGACGCCGGCGCGGCTGCTGATGGTCGGCGACGGCCCCGACCTCGCGCGCCGCGACGCAAAAGGCGCGCACGCTCGGGCTCGGTGACAGCGTCCAGTTTCTCGGCGAGCAGGATCGGATCGTGCCGCTCCTGTCCGCGGCCGACGTATTTCTCCTGCCCTCGTCCCAGGAGAGTTTCGGGCTGGCCGCGCTCGAGGCGATGGCCTGCGAGGTGCCGGTCGTCGCCTCGAACGTCGGCGGCATTCCCGAGGTGGTCGACGGAAGGCGTCACCGGGTTCCTCCACGCGCCCGACGACCTCGATGGGATGGCTGCCTCAGCCGTGCGGCTTCTGAACGACGATGCGCTGCGCAGCCCGCTTCGCCGAAGCCGCGCGCCGCGAGGCGGCGCGACCGATACCGCGCGTCGCAAGATCATCCCGATCTACGAGTCCTTTTACGAAGAAACGCTGGCAAATCCCGTCCGCGACTGGTCGTGACCCCCGATCTTTCAGTTGTATACTCGCGGACCGATACGACTCGTCAGGAGGCAGCGATGTCACGCGTGTTGAAGGCGGTTCTCGCAGAGCTGGGTGTTCTTGATCGCAGGTTCGATCGGTGCGTGGCCGACTCCTGTCTTCGCGCAGTCGCAGGCCGCCAACGGCGACGGTGGAAGGCACCGTGACCGATGCCCAGGAAGGCCGTCTTCCGGGCGTCACCGTCACGATCACGAATATCGACACCGGCGCGGAACGCTCCGTCATCAGCAGCAGTGAAGGGTTCTACCGCGCGCTGCTCCTCCCGCTCGGCCGCTACCGCGTCGTCGCCGAGCTGCCGGGATTCAAGCGATTCGAGCGCACCGGCATCACGCTGCGAGGCCGGCGAGGTTGGCGTCGTCAACGTGACGCTGCAGGTCGGGCCCGTCGCGAAACGCTGACCGTCACGAGCGAGACGCCGGTCGCCGCAGCCCGGCAAGATCGATCTCGGACGGACACTGAGCGACACCGAGATTCACAACCTGCCGCTGCCGTCGCGCAACCCGTACAACTTCGCGTTCCTCCAGGCCAACGTCACCGGCTACGAGAACACCGAGTTCGGCGTGCCGCGCATCAACGCGAACGGTTCGCAGATGCACACGAACTATCAGCTCGACGGCAACACCAACACCGAGAAGGATCGCGCGGGTCTTCGCCTGCTGCCCATTTCCGAGGTGCTGGTTCGCGAAGTGAAGCTCGTCACCAACGGCTTTGCCCCGGAGTTCGGCCAGACCACCGGCATGGTCTACAACGCGATCACGCAGTCGGGCACGAACAATTTCCACGGATCGGGCAGCTACCGGTTCAAGCGAAACGGCATGTCGGCGCGCGCCTTCTTCCTGCCGCCGGGTTCGATCAAGCCCGATACCGAGGCCGACGATGCGACGGCGACGCTCGGCGGACCGATCGCCAAGAATCGCGCGCACTTCTTCGGGGCCTACGAGTTCGTGAACCGCAGCCTGGTGACCGGCGCGCAGGTGATCACCGTCACGCCGCAGAACGCGCAGACGCTCGGGCATGACGCTTCCCGGCCGACGGCGTCATCCCGGCGCACCAGAAGGTGAACTTCGGCTTTGGCAAGGTGGACTACCAGATAAGGCGACGCACGCTGTTCACCGGCCGCTATTTCCTGTTCAAGAATTTCTCGCTGTCGAACATCGGCGGCGGATTGACGACGACCGATCGCGCGACCGATTTCACGGATCGCATGGACTCGGCGTCGCTGCAGGCAGCGACCCCGATCGGCGGCAGCCGCCTCAACGAGTTCCGCTTGCAGTTCGCCCGGCGCCACCAGTTCCGCACGTTGTCGCACTTCGGCGGCGGCGGGTCCGGCGATCACGGTCAGCGGCAGCGCGCAGTTTGGCGGTCCGCGCATCGGCGACGGCAACTCGGACGGCTTCGACTTCACGCAGAACATCTGGCAGGTCATCGACAACTACACCGTCGTCAAGGGCGCGCACGCCTTCAAGAGCGGCATGGACCTGCAGTTCATCGGCGACGATCGCGTCGCCGGCGAGAACTTTCAGTACACGTTCGCGACCAACCAGGCCTACCTCGACGCCAACGCGGGGATCGCGCGAAACGGCTACACCACGCTGCAGCAGACCTTCGGCGATCTCAACCTGAATTACAGCTCGCGCTTCTACGGGTTCTTCGTGCAGGACGACTGGCAGATCCTGCCGAATATCAAGCTGCTCTACGGTCTGCGCTACGACCTGTTCGATGTGCCCGAAGCGCGCCCGTTCGCCGGCAACCCCTATTCGAACGACTTCACCATCGACAAGAACAACTGGGGGCCGCGCGCGGGCGTGTCCTGGTCGATCGACGCCGAAGCGCGGACGGTGGTGCGCGCGTCCACCGGCAAGATGTTCGAGCCGCCGCTCATCGACTTCTACGACAACTCGATCCTGAACAACGGCGATCCGCTGCGCTACAACGTCAACGTGTCCGGGTACAAGTCACCGGAGCGCCGCCGTTCCCGGCGAGCCTCGCCGATCCGGGCTCGATCGGGTTCGTGCTGCCGCGGCAGAGCATCACCGCGGTGGATCCGGACTTCAGGACGCAGTCGTCGTGGCTGAACAACATCCAGGTCGAGCGTGCGCTCAACCAGGAACTGTCGCTGGCCGTCGGCTACGTCAACGCGGATGGGCAGCAACCTGCCGGTGCTGATTGACGTCAACATCATCCCGACGGGGGCGACGCTGGCGGACGGCCGCCTGCTCTACTCGACGGCCGTGAACGCGACGACGCGCGTCAACCCGGCATTCGATCACATCAACGTGTTCAAGTCGATTGGCGAGTCGAGCTACAACGCGTTCACGCTGACGCTGGCGCGCCGGATGCGCGGCGGCTGGCAGGCCCAGGCGACGTATACGCTGGCGCGCGGGACCGACAACGCGCCGCTGACCGGCACCTACGTCGTCGGCAGCGGTGACGATCGCGTCTCGGATCCGACGAATCTCGACCGCGAAAAAGGTGTCACGCCGTTCAACCAGACGCACACGCTGGTCGTGTCAGGCGTCCTCGCGCCGCAGGTGGCCGGCGACGGCATGCGCGCGACGCTCCTGAACAACAATCAGCTCGGCTTCATCTTCCAGGCAAACAGCGGGCTGCCGTTCAACATCCGCTCGAACCTGGACCTCAACGCCGATGGCGTGTCGAACGATCGCCCGCTCTACATGGGACGCAACGAGGGCCGCCTTGGCAATGTCGTGAACCTCGACATGCGCTACTCGCGGTTCATCCCGTTCGCGAGCGACCCGCGCGGAGCTGTTCGTCGAAGCCAAGAACCTCTTCAACCGCAGGAACGTCGCGAGCGTCAATCGCGTCGTCACGACCGATGTCAACGGCGCGCCGCTGGCGCCGATTCCCGATCCATTCCCCGGCAATGGCGGCTACGACCAGCGCATCATCCAGGCCGGCTTCAAGTTGACGTTCTAACTGGGGCAGGTGGGGCAGGTAGGGCAGGTGGGGCAGGTGGGTAAAGGGAGCGCCTGCGGCCATGCCGAGCCGAGGACATGGAATCCGAGGCGAGGCATCAGCGTCAGTTCGCGGCGGGGGTGGGGCCCCGCGCGCCAGTGAAGAAAGAGACAGGCGCCTGCGGCCATGCCGAGCCGAGGACATGGAAATCCGAGGCGAGGCATCAGCGTCAGTTCGCGGCGGGGGTGGGGCCCCGCGGCCAGTGAAGAAAAGTGAGCGCCTGCGGCCATGCCGAGCCGAAGACATGTGAATCTGAGGCGAGGCATCGGCGTCAGTTCGCGGCGGGGGTGGGGCCCCGCCGCCAGTGAAGAGAAGTAGTGGGATCATGACACGCACTAAATACATACTCATCGGAACGCTGGTCATTGCGAGCACGGCGCTTCAGCTGCCGCGCGCGCAGATGCGCGTCGAGCCGCTCGACGATCTGCAGGGCCACGCCGCGCTCGGCCTGGCGCTGCGTCATCTGAACAACGCGGGCATCTTCATGATGGCCACCGCGCATCCCGACGATGAGAACAACGGGCTGCTGGTGATGCTCAATCGCGGACAGGGCGTTCGCACCGCGCTGGCGACGGCCACGCGCGGCAACGGCGGACAGAACGAAATCGGCCCCGAGCTGTTCGAAGCGCTGGGCGTGCTGCGCACCGAGGAACTGGCCGCGGTCCATCGCTTCGACGGCGCCGAGCAGTACTTCACGCGCGCCGTGGACTTCGGCTACTCGTTCAGCGTTGACGAGACGTTCGAGAAGTGGGGACGCGACGAGATCCTCGGCGACTACGTCCGGTTGATCCGCACCATCCGTCCCGACGTCATGACCGGGCTCACGCCGACCGGCAACGGCGGCGGACAGCATCACCAGGCGTCAGCCATCCTCGCGCGCGAAGCCTTCAAGGCCGCGGGCGATCCCAAGCGGTTCCCCGAACAGCTCACCGATGGCCTGCGCGCCTGGCAGCCGAAGAAGTTCTATTTCGCCGGGCAGGTCGGCAACGCGCAGGCCGTCGCCGCCACCGCGCTCGCGCACCAGCTGACGGTCAATCTCTCTGTCTACGATCGGCTGCTCGGCAAGACCTACTCGGAAATCGGCAGCGAAGCGCGCAGCATGCACAAGTGCCAGGGCACGCCGCAGCTGCTGTCGCTGCCGGGCCCGGCCGCCGCCGCATACGACCTCGCCGAATCCACATTGAGCGGCGGCATCCAGCGGCCGGATGCGTCGCTCTTCGACGGCATCGACACGTCCATTCCCGGCCTGGCGCGCTTCGCTGGCGCGAAGCCGCCGAAGGAACTGACCGAAGGGCTGAACGCGGTCGCTGCCGCCGTGCAGGGCGCGCAGAAGCGATTCGACACCGAGAGCGACGCGGCGGCGCTGCAGCCGCTGCTGGCCGGTCTGCGCGCGGTCCGCTCGCTGCGCGGCCAGCTGCGCGCGATGTCGATCAGCGACGCCGCGCGTTTTGAAATCGAGTATCGGCTGCGCCAGAAGGAGCGCGAATTCCAGCAGGCCGTGCTCCTCGCCGACAACGTGCGCATCGAAGCGCTGGCCGACGATGGCGTCGTGGTTCCCGGACAGCCGGTCCGCGTCTCGGTCTACGTCGCGAACCGCGGGCAGACCGACTTCGACAGTGAAACAGGTGAAGTTCGACGGCTTCGAGGGCGATCCCGGCTGCGCGCTGACGCAGGCGATGCCCGGCCGCGGCCGCGGCGCGGCGCCGGTCGGGCCCGCCGCTCACGACGCTGGCGCGCGATCAGGTGGCGCAGTGCACGCCGACGCTGACCGTTCCTCCCACCGCGCGGATCAGCGAACCGTACTGGCACCGCGACGGCGAGGCGGGCCGCTACACGTTCGACGACGACGCGCCGTTCGGGCTGCCGTATCGGCCGACGCCGTTCTACGTCCAGGTGACCTTCGGGTTTGCCGGCAGCGATGACGTGTTCGGCGGGCTCGCCGTGACGCAGCGCTACGAAGGCGACATCTTCGGCGGCGAGAAACGCTCGGAGCTGCTGGTCGTGCCGCCGGTGTCAGTCGCGGTGTCGCCGGAGATCGCGATCGTTCCGTCGGGCACGCTCGCGCCGCCTCCGCCGCCGGCGGCCGCCCGTCCAACCGGAACGCAGGGACGCGGCGCGCGGCCGGCCACACCGGCACCGACCCCGGCGCCCGTCGCGCGCGGAGCCACGCCAGCCCCGACGCCGGCACCGGCCGCGCCGCCGCCGTCAGCGTCCACGCGCGAGATCCGCGTGACCGTCGTGAACAACGCCAAGGGTGGTTCCGAGTTCTCGATCCACCTCGATGTGCCGCAGGGATGGACGTCTACACCAGCGCAGCAGCCGGTGAAGTTCGACGCGCGAGAACGAAGCGCAGACCGTCCGCTTCGACGTGAAGCCGGCGGCCAACGCCGCGCAGGGTGAATTCCACGTGAAGGCCGTCGCGTCGCTGAACGGCGCAGGACTTCTCGCGCGGCTATCAGGTGATCGAGTACCCGCACATCCGGCGCCAGCACATTTACAACGCCGGCCGACGTGAAAGTGAAAGTGATCGACGTCAAGACGGCGCCGAACCTGACCGTCGGCTACATCATGGGCGTCGGCGACGACGTGCCGGCCGCGCTCGAGCAGCTGGGCGCGAAAGTCGAGATGATCACCGCCGACGATCTCGCCTGGGGCAATCTCTCGCGCTTCTCGACCATCGTCACGGGCGTGCGCGCCTACGAGCGGCGGATGGATCTGCGCGCGAACAACGAGCCGCCTGCTCGACTACGTGAGGAACGGCGGCACGCTGATCGTCCAGTACAACAAGTTCGAGTTCAACCAGGCGCAGTACGGTCCGTATGCCGCGCAAGGTCACCTCGGATCGCGTCACCGACGAGAACGCGCCGGTGAAGGTGATCGCCCCCGCCGATCCCGTGTTCAACACGCCGAACAAGATTACCGACGCGGCGTGGCGCAACTGGGTCCAGGAGCGCGGCCTGTATTTCCTCGGCGAGCGAAGGACTCGCGCTACCGCGATCTCGTGAGCCTGGCCGATCCGTTTCCCGACAACAGCGGCGAGAAGCGCGGCGCGCTGGTCGAGGCGCAGTTCGGCAAGGGCCGCTGGGTCTACGTCGGGCTCGGCCTGTGGCGCGCAGCTGCCGGCCGGCGTGGACGGCGCCTATCAGCTGCTGGCCAATCTCATCAGCCTCGGACACTAGGAATTCTGAATTCAGAATTGGGAATTAAGAATTGAGAATTGGAATTCGAGAGGGATTGGGATTGCACGCTCCTGCGCGCAGCCCGAATGCCTCAATCTGAACTCTGCAATCTGAATTCTGCAATCTCGAAGTCCGCAATCTACAATCTGAACCCTGATGGTGATCGTCGTTGGTGCAGGCCCGGCTGGGGCGACTGCGGCCCGGGCGCTCGCGCGGGCCGGCGTAACCGTACGGCTGCTCGACCGGTCTAAGTTTCCCAGAAACAAGCCGTGCGGCGGGGGCATCAGCTTCCGGGTGCTGAAGCGGTTCCCCTATCTCGAGAGCGAGCTCGGTCGGATCGCCACGCACACGGTGGCGCGGCTGTATCTCGAGGGGCCGGGCGGCGAGTCCACGATCGTCGAGTCGGACGGACCGGCGGCGTTGATGATCCGCCGCGTCGAGTTCGATCGCTGCTCGTCGATCTCGGCGTGCGAGGCCGGCGCCGAACTCGTGGAAGGCGTGGACATCGTGCGCGCGTCCGACGACCGGCGAGACAGTCGTTCTCGAGGCGCGCGATGGCCGGCGGTTCGAAGCGCCGCTGGTCATCGCCGCCGACGGCGTCCACAGCATCGTCGCCAGGCGGCTCGGCCTCAATCCGGGCTGGCCGGCGACGGCGGTCGCGCTCGACATGATGGAGGAGACGCCGCGCGAGCAGTTGCGCGACGTGGATCCGTCGACGCTGTGGGTCTCCTACGGATTCGAGCCGCGCGACGCACGCGGTGCGGGCGCGTCGAGCGCAGAAGGCTATGCCTACATCTTTCCGAAGCGCGATCACGTCAACGTCGGCATCGGCTATGTGCTCGATCACTTCCGGCGCGCCGTCGACGCGCGCGCCGTACGACTTGCAGCGCGGGTTCGTGGATCACCTGCGGGATCGCGGCGTGATGGAAGGCGAGTCCGTGCGATCGAACTTCACGCCGTTTCTGATTCCGGTCGGCGGCCCGCTCCGCCAGCCGGGCCGCGGACGGGTGCTGCTGGCGGGCGACGCGGGCGGGTTCGTCAACGGGTTCACCGCCGAGGGCATCTACTACGCGATGGTCTCCGGCGAACTCGCGGCGCGGACCATCGTCGAGACGCGCGACGCCGATATGCGCACGATGGCCCGGCGCTACGCGCGCGCCTGCGATCGCGAGATCGGCGCCGAACTGCGGGACTCCGTGCTGATTCAGCGGCACCTGTTCGCCGATCGCCGCCGGATTGCCCAGGTCATCGACGGCGCGCAGACCGCGCCTGAGCTGACGCGGCTCATCCTCGACTTCGCGATGGGGCGAATCAGCTATCCTGTTCTGCGGCGTCGCATGCTCACGCGTGCGCCGCTGCTCGCCGCACACCTGCTCTGGGCGCGCATCCGGAACTGGTGGGTTCCAGCCGCCGCGCCGGTCGTTCAGGCCGGGAAGCCATGACGCCCGCTCGACCGCTGCCGTTCGTGAGGTGAGAACAGATGGCCACTCCACGCGATCCGCTCATCGAGCATCTTCTGCGACGCGCCGGGTTTGGCGCCCGGCCCGACGAGCTCGATACCTACCGCGCGGAGTCGTTCACCGGCGCCGTCAACCGGCTGCTCGAGTACGACCGGATTCCCGACGATGTGGACAGCAAGATCGGGACAGCCGGGCTACGTGCAGGTCACCTCGGCGGCGCGCACGGTGTTCGCGCCCGCCAGCACGATCGGCGATGCGCGGCAGCGCTGGCTGTTCCGGATGGTGCACACCAACCGGCCGCTCCAGGAGAAGATGACGCTCTTCTGGCACAACCACTTCGCGACCGGGTATACGAAGATCGCCGGCCTGACCAACACCGCGGAAGCCACGCGCTACATGGCGGCGAAGGCCAGCGAGGATCCGGCGCGGCGTGCGCGGCCAGATCGAGATGCTGCGCGACAACGCGCTCGGCAACTTCCGCGACATCCTCGTGAACATCGCGAAAGACACCGCGATGCTGTTCTGGCTCGATGGCTACCACGAACACGCGCGCCCGGCCGCAGGAGAATTTCGGCCGCGAGATCATGGAGCTGTTCACGATGGGCGTCGGCAACTACACCGAGCCCGACGTCTACGCGGCGGCGCGCGTGTTCACCGGCTGGAACCTGGCGCGGCCGGGAGCCGCCGGCGGCACGCAGCACTACGAGTTCGTCTTCAACCCGGGGCAGCACGACACCGCCGCGAAGACCTTCAGCTTTCCGATTTACCCCGACGGCGACAAGACGATTCCCGCGCGCGCCGCCGCCAGCGGCATGCAGGACGGCCTCGATTTCATCGACGGCGCTCGCGGCGAATCCCGAACACCGGCCGCTACCTGGCGAAGAAGCTGTACCGCTTCTTCGTCTCCGAGGTCGGCGACATTCCTGACGGCTGGATCAGCCGCATCGCGGACGTCTACCAGCGCAGCCGGCTACGACATGAAGGACGTGATGCGCGAGGTGCTCATGTCCACCGAGTTCTGGGACCAGAACAACTACTTCACGCGCTACTCGTGGCCGGCCGAGTTCGTCGTCCGATCGCTTGAAGGACATCGGCTGGACCGGCTTCTCGCTGAGCGACGCGCTGACGCCGCTCGTGAACATGGGACAGAACCTCTACGACCCGCCGGATGTCGCCGGCTGGGATCTCGGCCAGTCGTGGTTTTCGACCGGATCGATGCTGGCGCGCATGAACTTCGCGTCGCAGCTCGCCGGCAATCAGAAATTCAACCTCGCGACGTCCGCCAAGCCGTTCGCCTCGACGCCCGAGGGTCTGCTGGCCTTCGTGCTCGAGCAGCTGCGAGACGCCGCCGCTCGACAGGGCGGTCACCAACGATCTCACCGACTACCTGCGAGCGACCGGCGCGTGGACCGGCAGCACGACGCAGGTGCAGAACAAGACCGCCGGACTCGTTCACCTCGTGGCGGGAACGCCGGAGTACCAGTTCGTATGAAGGTCACCAGACGTCAATTCATCCAGGGCGGCGTCGCCGCGTTCACGGTCACGTTCGCCGCGCCGGAGTTCCTGAGCGATCTCGCGCGGGCGCAGGGCGCGCGCGTCCGCAACCTCGTCGTGCTGTATCTGAGCGGCGGCAACGACGCGCTCAGCATGCTGGTGCCCTACAACGATCCGTTCTACTACAGCCGCCGCCCGACGATTGCCGTTCCGGCCGGCAACGTGCTGCAGGTCGGAACCGATTCGTCGAAGGTCGCGCTCGGACTGCATCCGCGGCTGACCGGCCTCAAGCAGATCTTCGATGCCGGCCGTCTCGCGCTCATTCAGCGGACCGGCTATCCGAATCAGAGCCGGTCGCATTTTCAGGGCACCGACATCTGGTCCACGGCCGATCCCGCGAATTCGTCCGGCCTGGGATGGGTCGGCCGCTATCTCGATTCGCTGCCGTCGCCGCTCGATCCGCTGGTCGGCTGGAACACGACGCGCGATCTGCCGCACGTGCTGCAGTCGAGCCACGTCGCGGTGCCGGCGATTCCCAATCCGCAGCAGTATCTGTTCAACAGCCCGAACAACACGTTCCCCGCGGAAGCGGCGGCCGAGCGCAAGGCCGCGGTGCGGATCAACTCGCACGTGCCGGTCGATCGGCCGTCGCTGGCGTTCGTCTACGGCAGCGCGCAGGCGCGCTCTGGCGACGCTCGATCGCGTGGCGACTGGTGGCGAACTACAACGGGACCGTCACCTACGCCGCGAACAACGCGCTCGCCCAGGCGCTCAAGGCGGTCGCCGGATCCATGGTCCGCGGCATCGGCACGAAAGTCTTCTACGTCACGACCGGCGGCTTCGACACGCACGCCGGGCAGAACCCGAACGCGAACGGCTCGTACTTCAATCTGATGGGGACGCTCAACGACGCGCTGTTCGCGTTCTACAACGACCTCAACAACCAGGGGCTGCTCGGCGACACGCTGGTCCTGACCTTCTCCGAGTTCGGCCGCCGCATCTCCGAGAACGGCAGCAACGGCACCGATCACGGCGCGGCGTCGGTCATGATGGCGATGGGCGGCCGCGTCAACGGCGGCCTCTACGGCACGGCGCCGAACCTGAACCTGGATCCGAGCAATCCCACCCTCGAGAACAGCTCCGGCGACGTCCACTTCGAGACCGACTTCCGCTCCGTCTACGCGCAGGTCATCGACGCCTGGCTGGGCGCCGATTCCGTGTCCATCCTCGGCGCCGATTTCCGCAAGGCGGGTCTTGACGTTCGTTTGAGCCGCGGCTTCGGACGTCAAGGTCCGGCACTGACTGCTTCGGACAGCTACGTAGCTGTCCGGTTACAGCCGCAGTGTCCGGCTTCGGCCTGACCTGAAGTAGACTCCCCCTTCGATGCCTCCGATCAAGCGCACCAAGTTCAAGCTGTCGCACGACCAGCTGCTCGAGATGTTCTACTGGCTCAAGCTGATCCGGGCGCTTCGACGAGCGCCTCAGCACGCTCGTCAAGCAGGGCAAGGTCCGCAGCGGCGTCTACACCGGCATCGGCCAGGAAGCGATCATCGTCGGCACCTGTTTCGGCCTGCGCAAGGAAGACTTCGTCTGCCCGCTGCACCGCGACCTGGGCTCGTTCCTCATGAAGGGCGTGACCGCGCGGACGATGATGGCGCAGATGTTCGCGAAGGTGACCGGCCTGTCGAAGGGCCGCGATTCGGCGCTCCACAGCGGCGTCACCGAGCTGGGCATCTTCGGCAACACCAGCATGCTCGGCGCGCAATCTCCCGGTCGCCGCCGGCATCGGCGCTCACCTTCAAGATGGAAAACGTGGACAACGTCGTCATCGCCTACTTCGGCGAGGGCGCGAGCAACACCGGCGACTTCCACGAAGCGCTGAACATCGCCGGCGTGCAGCGGCTGCCGATCCTCTTCATCTGCGAGAACAACCAGTACGCGTATTCGGTGCCGCTCGAGAAGAGCATGGCGATCGACGACGTGGCGGATCCGCGCGGAAGGCTACGGCTTCGACGGCGTCGCCATCAACGGCAACGACGTGCTGGCGGTCTATCAGGCGACGCAGGGCGCGCTCGCGCGCGCGCGCAACAGGCGAAGGCCCGACGCTCATCGAATGCAAGACCTATCGCTGGCACGGCCACTCCGAGCACGACAAGGCGTTCTATCGCACGAACGAAGAGCTGGCGATGTGGAAGAGCCGCGATCCGATTCCGACCTTCACGACCTACCTGAAAGGCCTGCACGTCCTGACCGACGAGCAGGAGCAGGAAATCGAGTCCAGGGTCAAGGCGACCATCGACGATGCGGTGGAGTTTGCGATGAACTCGCCGGATCCGGATCCAGCGCTCGCGGTGACCGACCTCTATGCGTGAGATGACCTATCTCGAAGCCATTCGCGAGGCGCTCGCTCGAGGAGATGCGCCGCGATCCGAAGGTGTTCGTGCTCGGCGAGGACGTCGGCCCCTACGGCGGCGCGTTCGGCGTGACGCAGGGGCTCGCCGAGGAGTTCGGCGAGATGCGCGTCATCGACATGCCGATCTCCGAGTCGGCGATCATCGGCGTCGAGCATCGGCGCGGCGCTGCGCGGCTACCGGCCGGTGGCGGAAATGCAGTTCGCCGACTTCATCTCCTGCGGATTCGATCAGATCGTCAACCAGGCGGCGACGCTCCGCTACCGCTACGGCGGCCGCGCGACGGTGCCGATCGTCGTGCGCGCGCCGAGCGGCGGCAACGTCGGCGGCGGGCTGTATCACTCGCAGAATCCTGAGGCGTGGTTCGTCCACCGGCCCGGCCTGAAGGTGGTCGCGCCCTCGACCGCGTTCGACGCCAAGGGTCTTCTCAAGGCCGCGATCCGCGACGACAACCCGGTCGTCTATTTCGAGCACAAGTATCTGTACCGCCGCGCCAAGGGCCCGGTGCCCGAAGGCGACGAGATCGTACCGATCGGCGTCGCCGCGATCCGGCGTCCCGGAAGCGACATCACGCTGCTGACCTACGGGGCGATGGTCACGCCGTCGCTCGAGGCGGCCGATCGGCTGGCCAAGGAAGGCGTCGAGGTCGAGGTGATCGACCTGCGGACGCCTGATGCCGTTCGACAAGGCCGCGATCTTCACGTCGGTCGAGAAGACGAGCCGCGTGCTGATCGTTCACGAGGACGTGAAAACGCTCGGCATCGGCGCCGAACTGTCCGCGGTCATCGTCGAGGAGCGGTTCGAGCACCTCGATGCGCCGGTGCTGCGGGTCACCTATCCGGACACGCATTGTCCGTTCTCACACGTGCTCGAGAGCTTCAACCTGCCCGAACGCCGACAAGATCGCGGACGCGCTTCGCCGCCTGGCCGCGTACTAGCGGCCGGCCGCCCGCCGCCGACCGGACACCCAATCCAAACCACTCACTCCGCCGTAGTTCCGGGTGCGGCAGAATGCCGCACTCCGTGGATGAGGTGGATGATGAAACGCCTCCTGGCCGCCTTCTTTGTTGCCGTCGTATTTCTCTGGTGGCCGGCTTCAGCGGCGGCTCATGAGATCGGCAAGACGCAGGTGACGGCGGTGTTCGACACCGCTCACGGGACCTATCAGCTCGATGTGGTGGTGGATCCCGATGCGTTGCTGACGCGGTTGGAGATTCTCAGCTCTGGCATGTCACGACTCCGGCGGACCGTGAAGCGCGCGATCGCGCGATTGTTTCGCTCCTTCCGGCATTCGTGGAGGCCGTTCACCTGAAGTTCGACGGCCGTTGACGTCACGCCGCTCGCCGCCTATCAACCGGCATCCGCATTCGGCGACTACGCGCAGGCCCCATCGTCGGTCCGGCTGACCGGCGCGATCCCCGCTGGAGCGCGGGCGTTTGTGTTTTCCTATGGGTTGTCGGAAGGGACGTTTGCGCTGGTGGCGCGGGTCGGCGACAGCGCGGCACAGACGTTCTGGATGGAAGGGCGCAACGAGAGCGAGCCGGTCTCGCTCGCGGCGCCGCCACCGCCGTTGACGCTCATGGAGGTCGCGCGGCAGTACTTCGCGCTGGGTTTCACGCACATCGTCCCGAAAGGGCTCGACCACATCCTGTTCGTGATCGGCCTGTTCCTCTTGAGCACGCGCTGGCGATCGGTGCTGCTGCAGGTCAGCACGTTCACCATCGCGCACTCGATCACGCTCGGCCTCACGATCTACGGCGTGGTGTCGCTGCCGGCGCGCGTCGTCGAGCCGATGATCGCCCTGTCGATTGCCTACGTGGCCATCGAGAACATCATGACCACCGAGTTGAAATCGTGGCGGGTGGCGCTGGTGTTTTCGTTCGGCCTGTTGCATGGGATGGGATTTGCCGGCGTGCTGCACGATCTCGGCCTGCCGCGCGGCGATTTTCTGACGGCGCTCCTGACGTTCAACGTCGGCGTCGAAGCCGGTCAGCTCACGGTGGTGGCGCTCGCGTTTCTGCTCGTCCGGTCGTGGCGGCGCAACCAGGTCAGCTACCGGCGGCTGATCGTCCAGCCCGCGTCCATCGCCATCGCGCTGATGGGGATGTATTGGACGTCCAAAGAGTCCTCTGATACTTGAAAGTAGGGAAGTCAGGAATTAGGAAGTAAGGAAGTCTGCTCACGTGTCCGAATTCTCAAGTCCTAATCCTAACGCCGTCACTCTGAAAATTGCCCGCAGCGCCTCGTCCAGCTGTGCGGTACTTGAAGCGGAAGCCCGCGCGTTCGGCCTTTGCGGGCAGCGCGCGCTGGCCGGACAGCAGCAGCGCGTCGGCCATTTCGCCGAGCATCAGCCTCAGCGCGAAACCTGGCGTCGGCATGAAGCGCGGGCGGTGCATCGCGTGGCCGAGCGCGCTGCGCGAATTCCTCGTTGGTCACCGGCTGCGGCGCCGGTCGCGTTGAGCGGGCCGCTGACCGACGGCGAGTCGATCGCGAAGCGCACGAGGTCGACCCAGTCCTGCCGATGGATCCACGGCCAGTACTGTCGGCCTGATCCGATCGGGCCCGCCGACGCCGAACCAGAACGGCGGCAGCATCTGCGGCAGCGCGCCGCCGTCGCGGGCGAGCACCAGCCCGGTGCGCACGCAGACGACACGCGTGCGCGCGCTCGCTGCCGGTCGGCTTCGGCTTCCCACCGTCCGCAGACCGTCGCGAGAAAATCGCGGCCGGCCGGCGTACTCCTCGGTCACGCTTCGATCGCCGCGCGGGCCGTAGTAGCCGACGGCCGAGCCGCTGACGAACACCGGCGGAGGAGCGGTCGCACGCGCGATCGCCGCGACCAGGCTGCGGGTCGCCTGCACGCGGCTCTCGAGGATGCGCTGCTTCTGCGCCGCGGTCCAGCGCTTGCCGGCGATCGATTCGCCGGCGAGATTGATGACGGCGCCCGCGCCGTCGACGGCGGACGGCCCAGGCGCCGGCGGTGCCATCGGGTGTCCATTGGACCGCGCGATAGCCCGAGGACACTGGGGCCGCCGCCTCGCGACAGCAGCACGGGGTCGTGGCCGGCGGCGGCGAGCGCCGCTGACAGGGGTGAGCCGAGGAAGCCGGTGCCGCCGGCGATGACAATGTTCATGGGTTTGACGCGATTCCGTGCCACTAACGCTCGGCGACGACCGTCACCAGCACGCTGACGACCATGCGATTACTTTCACAAACCCCGATCCCCCGCCAATATTCCTGCGCTGGCGATCGCCAGATCCAGCAAGCGCTCCGCCTGACGCGAACTTCTAGAAAGTCCGGCGCGCCACCCACTCGCGCAGCAGCGAATCGACCACCGACATAGCGGGCGCCATCGCGGCTGACGAGGTCGTCGCGCAGGAGCGCGCCGAGGGCGGCCTGCACGCTCGAGGGGCCGCCGAGGCGATGACGGGTGCGCACGTCCGCCGACATCAGCTCCTTGCCGTCCTCGAGGACGACGGCGCGCAGCACGCCGCGTTGCGCGAGGGTGAGCCTCTGCCAGAGCGCTTCGAACATCATCTGCTGTTCGGTCAGGAGACGTTTCAGGGTCAGGTGCAGGTCGTCGAGGCCCGCGCGCTTCTTGCCGGCGGCCTTGACCTCGTCCCACGTCTCGTGGGCGAGCCGCTGCACGTCGTAGGGCAGGTTGCCCGCCAGTTCGACGATGGCCGCGCCGAGCCCGTCTTCGCCGCGGATGCCCGATCGTGAAAACCGCTCGTCGATGAACTCGGCGAACTCGTCGGGCGGGATCTTGTCGAGGCGCATCACCGGTCCCGCCTTGTAGAACGGGCGCTTCGGCGTCAGCATCCGCTCCATCAGCGTGGGCTCGGACCCGGCGAACACATACGCGACATCGCGCTGGTGCTGAACGGCCGCGCGCAGCGCGTGCTCGACCGACCCGCCGTTGAAGCCGCCGATCGCCTGGAATTCGTCGAGCGCGACCACGACCTTGCGTTTGCGGGCGGCGGCCAGGCGGGCCGGCAGCGCGAACACCTCCTGGGCGAGGCGCGAGATCTCGCGTTCGGAACGCACGCTGGGAAACGACACCGACAACGAGCCTTTGCCCGGCGTCGTCAGCGTCGGGTCCGGCTCGTAGCGGACTTCGGCGCGCGCCGACCGGATCGCCTCGCTCAGCCACGAGCGCGCGCGATCCCACTTCGTCTCGGCGGCGATCAGCGCCCGCGAGTAGCCCTCGAGGAAGGCCACGTACGAGCTGAAGCTGCTGACGGTGACCTCGACCGTCAGCGCGCCCCGCCGCGCCATGCTGTCCAGCGCGTGGCGGATCAGCGAGGACTTGCCGTAGCGGCGCGGCGAGATGAGGAAGATTTTCTGCCCGGCCGCCAGGTCGGCGGTCAGCCGGTCGAGCTCGAGCACCCGGTTCACGAAGGCCGCCGGCGGCACGACCTCGCCGTAGACGAAGGGATTCGGCATTACGTTAATTAGTGTAGTGGATACGTTATATCACGTAATGGTGCGGAGGTGCGAGGTGCGGGGGTGCGAGGTGCGGGGGTGCGGAGTGCGGGGTGCGGAGTGCGACGTGCGGAGGTGCGACGTGCGGGTGCGGCGGTGCGGCGATGGTTGAGGTCCGGCTGAAGCCGGACACGTACGACTGTCTCGCTCTCTCGGCACTCCGGCATCTCTCGGCACTTCGCACGTCGCACCCCGCACTTCGCACCGCACCTCCGCACCTCGCACCCCCGCACTTCGCACCTCGTCGGCGTCAGTAATACAGCCGCGGTAGCTCGACGATGACCTTGCGTCTGACCAGGTCGAGCAGGGAGGCGGGAACCTGGCCTGCCTGTGAGGGCGGCGAGATCGTCGCGCCGCAGCGTGGCTTCGGCGGGGAGGTATTGTTTCGCGGCGCCGTACTCGTCTTCGTAGTCGGCGTTCGGAAACTGCAGGCGGAGGCGCAGCTCCTCTCCGGCAGCCTCGACCACATACAGCGGGTTGATGCGGAACTCGCCGGTCACCGGTGCCGCCTCGATCGGGTGGGACCGGTAGACGCCGGGGTGCCGGGACGCGACGATCGTCAGCGCCGGGTCGCCGTCGAGCGCCTCGGGTGAATCCACGCGTCCCAGCTCGATCGGCCCGCCCTTCACCACGTCCGCGAAGAGACCGGCCTCGCCGTAGACGCGCGGCGGAATCGCCTCGAACAGATCGCGATAGCCGGCCGGCGACAGCGGCTGGCCGTGCGACGGGCTCCACGTCAGCGAATTGTGCGTGTGGTTGATGACGACGGCGCCGGGCTCCGGTCCTTCGACCAGCCGCGACAGCTCGCCGACGAACAGCCGCTTGGTCCAGATGTACTGAAAGGCGTCCGAGCACATCGCGTAGCCGAACGCGCCGCGGGCGAACGGCATCGGTCCGTTGCCGTCGCAGCACACCGGCTCGCAGCCTGGCGCCGTGAACCGGCGTCCCAGCCAGATCTTCGGGAAGTACAGATCGGCGAGCACCGGCGGCGGCGACGACAAATCCATCAGCGACCGGGTCAGGTGCCCGGATCCGCCGCAGATGTCCACCGCGCGGCGGCGGCCCTGCAGGACCGTGCCCGCCACGGCGCGCACCACCGCGTTGGCCACGATGAATGTCGGATCCGAGAAGCGGTACAGAAAGTACCCGCCTTCGAACCCCGGACCGAGCGACTCGACGATGTCGCGGTAGGTCGAGGTCGAGGAGGCGGCCGCGGCCTCGAATCGTTCCGCCTGATCTCCAGCCTCCAGACCGACCATCGCGCGCAGCGCCAGGGCGGGATGGCCGGCCTCGATGTGCTCGCGCGCGGCGATCGCATTCGCCTGCAGGTGCAGCACCGGAATGCCGTCCACCACGGGAAAGATGCAGCAGTGGCAGCCGAGGATGCCGTCGAGGATCTGATCCTCGATCGACTGGTGAAACATCGACGTCACCAGCTCGAAGCGCCCGCCGCAAAACGGGCAGCGCAGGATGTCGAAGAGGTCGATATTCATAGCAGTTCGAGCAGCTCCGGGCCCCTGGTTGGAATCGCCGCGCGATGGAAATACTCGGTGCCGAGCAGCCGGACCGCCACCGCGTCGGCGACCTGCGCGAACGGATGATCGTCCACCATCTGGCTCCGGTGGCACAGGATGGCCGCGATCTTTTTCGGGACGAAGGCGCCCACGTCCACCGAGATCGTCGGCGGCTCGGCGTGGAGGCCGAACGACTCCGGGACCAGGCTCCAGAATCCCTTGACCGGAGACGTCCAGCCGCGCTCGCGGGCGGCTGCCACCAGTTCCGTCATCACGCCGCGAGCCATCGTCACATAGTAAAGCGGCGGCGCAGCGTCGCCGAGCGACCGGACTGCCGAGGTCGTGCGCTCGTAGACGCCGATGTGGTCGCGATGCCAGTACAGGCCGTCTGCGCCGAAGGTGATGACGGCGGCCGGGGCATGCGCGCGCATGAAGGTCACCAGCTCGGCGTGAAATTCGCTGACGTGCGCCCATTGCAGATCGCCGTCCGGATGATCGCCGATGATCAGCTGGGCGATCGCCGAGCGTCTCGGCCGCGGCTCTCAGTTCCTTCGCGCGCACCAGGCCGAGCGCGTTGTCGCGCTTCGGACCGGTGTGGGCGCCGCGCTCGCCGCGCGACGCCGACATGACGACGACGCGCAGCCCTTCGTCGGCGAGGCGCGCCAGTGTGCCGCCGCACGCGAGCGACTCGTCGTCGGGATGAGCGAAAACGGCGAGGACGGTGCGCCCTTTCAGATCGCTCGAAATCATCGGGTGTGCCGCAGGCGAGCGGCCGCGTCGGCGATTGTCCGGTAGACCGCCACGTACTCGTCGGTCATGCGCTCGACGCTGAATTTGGCGACCGCGTGTGCCCTGACCCGGCGCCGGTCGAGCGCAAGAACGCGATCGAGGCCGGCGGTCATGGCTTCGAGATCGTCGAACACGCCGCCGGTGATCCCGTCGTCCACGACTTCGCGAACCGCGCCGAGATCGAGCGCCGCGACCGGAGTGCCGCACGCCATCGCCTCGGCCAGCACCAGGCCGAATGGCTCCGGCGATTGAACGGGGTAGAGCAGCGCGCGGGCGCCGCCGTACAACTCGACCTTCGCGTCGAAGTCCGCTTCGCCGACGTAGACGACCTGGCGGCCGTCGACGTGCGGTGCGACGAACTGGCGGTAGTAGGCCTCTTCCGCCGCCGCGAGCACCAGGCGCACTGCCCATCCGCCGCGCCACCTCGATCGCCTGCAGGACTCCCTTGCCCGCGGTAAAACGGCCGAGAAACAGCAGATAGTCGTCGGGCTGCTCGCGAAACGTGAACCGCTTGGTGTCGATGCCGTGCAGCACGACTCCGGCGACGTTCAGGCCGTCGAGCAGCCGCGCCTGCTCCTGGGAGATGGCGATGAACGGCGCATCCGGGTACTGCGCGCCACAAGCGCCACCTCGGAGGGCCGCGGCGCATGGTGCAGGGTCTGAACGACCGGCGCCGGCGAGAGGCGGCTGAAGGCCAGCGACATCGGGTAGTAGGCCGCCTCGTAGTGGATGATGTCGAAACTCGCCGCGCGCTCGACGGCGGCGGCGATGTTCAGCATCTCGTAGAGCTCCCACGGCCACATCGTCTCGTCGTGCAGGTAGCCGTGCGGATAGATCGCGTGCAGCGTGCCCGCGGTCGTCGAATCGCCGGGCGCGAACAGCGTGACGTCGTGGCCGCGCGCGACCAGCCCCTCGGTCAGCAGCGACGTCATCGTCTGCACCGAGCCTGATTTCTCGGGCGGAATCTTCGTAGCGACCGGCGCGACGTGCGCAATCCGGAGCGGCTTCATCGGCGGCAGACGTCGAGGAGATTCGCGAGGATCCGGCGCGAATCGAAATGGTCGCCGGCAATTTCGCGCGCGCGCCTGGCGTGCGCCGCGTAGTCGCTGTTGATGGCGTCGATGCCGGCCAGCGCCTCTTCGGGCGTCGAGAACGGCAGCAGCCCTTCGCCGTGGGGCAGATGCGCGGTCCAGCCCGTATCCTGGACCAGCGCCGGGCGTCCCGATGACAGGTAACACTCGGTGCGATCGCTGAACCATCCCGAGCGGGACGCGACGTAGGTGTGCTTGGCGACGCCGAACTCCGCCTTCGAACGCTGGATGAACGCGCGATAGTCGTCGAGCGTCCGCGACACGTCCATGGCGGCCACGGTGTTCCAGCCGTGCTCGCGCAGCAGTTTCTGCGGTCCGTTGATCGCCAGCTCGAACGGCTGCGGCGTCCGCGCCGGCAGGTCGATGTATTTGACGAACTCCTGATCCTTGTTGCCGCCGACGTCCGTGAAGCTCTCGATCTGCCACGTCATCACCGTCGTGAATCGATCGGTGAAGGCGCCGGCGTCGCGCCAGTCGTCGAGCGTCACCGGCTGCCAGGTCTTGTGCCACTGGAAGTCGCCGACCGGAACCGGCGAGGCCGGCGTCCCGATGTTGGATCCGAACGTGAAGAGGTGGTTGAACTGCTGAAAGAACTTCACGTACCAGGGTTCGGCCTTGGCGATCGCCAGCTGCGTGAACGCCGGGTCGGAATCGATGAACGCGCTCCGCGGAATGCGCAGGTATTCGTCGCGCCAGAACCACGATCCGCCGGACAGGTTCAGGAAGAGATCGGCGTCCGCGCAGAAGCGGCGCACGTCCTCGGCGCTCCGGCCATGGTAGCTGCCGTCGTAGTTGACGAAGGCCCAGCGATCGCCCAGTCCGTACGGCTCGAGCGACTGCTGGATGTAGTTGGTGCCGTACGAGGGATCGGTCGCGCGGGTGTTCTGCACCGGGTCGTAGACGCACTCGCCGGTGTCTTCGATGTAGAAGACCTCGTGGCCGAGCGCGCTGCAGCCCGCGCAGGTACATCAGCGAGCACCACGTCACGCCGCCGAACGGATAGCGGGCGATGATCCCCGCAAAGAGGATTTTCACAGGCGCGGTCACGATTTCGCGGCCTGGATCAATTCGTCGACCGTTTCCGGTTCGTCCAGCGATTTGCCGACCGACAGCCGCGCGCACATGCGGCGGTAAAGCTGACTGCTCTTCAGGAGCTCGTCGTGCCGGCCGTGGGCCGCGATGCGGCCGCCGTCGAGGACGAGAATGCTGTCGGCGTCGCGCACGGTCGACAGCCGGTGCGCGATCACGATGGTCGTCCGGCCGGCGCGCAGCTTGCGCAGCGCCGCAAACACGATTTCCTCGGAAATCGCGTCGAGCGACGACGTCGGCTCGTCGAGGATCAGGATCGGCGCGTTCTTCAGCACCGCGCGGGCCACGCTCAGGCGTTGACGCTCGCCGCCCGACAGCCCGCCGCCCGCTTCGGCGACCGGCGTCTCGTACTTGCTGCGGCAGGCGCGACACGAAGTCGTGCGCGTGCGCCGCCCGGGCGGCCTCCTCGATCTCCGCGTCGGTCGCGTCGAGCCGCCCGTAGCGGAGGTTTTCGGCGATCGTGCCCGAGAACAGCACCGCGTCCTGCGGCACGATCGCGATCTTCTCGCGCAGCGATCGGATGCGATAGTCGCGGACGTCGACGCCGTCCACCAGCACGCGCCCCTTCGTCGCTTCATAGAACCGCGGAATCAGGCTGACCAGCGTGGTCTTGCCGGCGCCGGTGAGCCCGACGAGCGCGATCATCTGTCCGGGCTTGGCGCTGAAGTCGATGTCGTGAAGGACCGCGGTTCCGTCGGGATAGGAAAACCCGACGTCTTCGAACCGGATGTCGCCCTTGATGCCGGCCGGCGTCGATCGCGCCGGGCCGATCGACGGTTTCAGGCATCAGCGCGAGCACCGATCGGACACGCCGCGCACCGGCCACGGCGCCCTGCAGTTGGCCGGTCGTGTGCGCGATCGCGGACAGCGGGCCGTAGACCGCGCCGAGATAGGCGATGACGATCGTCAGGTCGCCGACCGTCATCGTGCCGCGCATCACGTGCATGCCGCCGACCACCAGCACGAGACCCGTGCCGAGAATCGTAATCGCCCCGACCGCCACGCCGAAGAGCGACTGCGACCAGGTGATCGCGATCCGCGCCTTCATCGTCGTGTCGCCGGCGGTCTGAGTAGCGCGACGATTCGTAGGGTTCGCGCGCGAAGCTCTTGATCAGGCGGATCGACGTGAACGACTCGTACAGTCGCGAGATCAGGTTCGATTCGAGTTCCTTGACCCGTTCCTCGCGCACCGACAGCGTCGTCGCGTAGTAGCGCAGGCACAGAAACAGGAACGGCACGACGGTCAGCGACAACAACGCCACGGTGACATCGCGATCCAGCAGGACGAGGAACATCACGACCAGCGTGATGACCGACGTGGCGAGCGGAAACACGCCGCTCATCGCGAGATTTTCGATGGCGTAGGAATCGACGTCCACGCGGTAGACCGCGTCGCCGGTGCTGGTGGTGATGTGGTGATGCAGGCCGAGCGATTCGAGATGGGCGAACAGGCGGTAGCGCAGGTCGTAGACCATCCGCTGGCCGACGTTCGACCTGGACCTGCGTGCCGAACGCCGCGAACGAGCTGATTCACCACCTGGATGAGCACGCCGGCGATGACGAAGATCACCAGCAGCTCGACACGGCTTCCGCCGGTGAGGCCGATCATCCACCCCTTGAAGGGCTCGGGAAGGTCGTGCTGGCCCAGCACGTAGTCGATCACGATCTTGAGCGGCCACGGCTGCAGCGCGCCGAGCGCGACCTGCGCGAGCAGGAGAAAAATGAGGATGACGACCTGGCCGCGATACGGGCGCAGGAACGACAGCGTCCACGCCAGCAACGACCGCGGATCGTCCTCGTGAACGACCGCGTCGGTCATCCGCGCGCCTTCTTCGGCGGTGGCGACGTCGGTCGGCGGCGCGGGTTTGACGCGGACCAGGCTCGGCGCAATCTTCGGAATGTTCAGGATGACGAGCCGGTCGTTGCTCGAATCGGCGACGTAGAGCCAGCCGCCCTTCGGCGCGAACGCCACGCGGGTCGGCGCGCCGAACGAGTCGCCGCCATCGCTGACGTCGCGAATCGTGCCGTCCGGGCCGACCGCACGCACTCGGCGGTTGTAGAAATCCGCGATGAACAGCGTCACTTTTCCGGCGCCGTCGGCTGCAATCGCGATGCCCGCCGGGCCGGCGAGCGTGGCATTGACCGCCAGGCCGCCGTCGCCTGAGTTTCCCCAGCGGCCGTTGCCAGCCACCGTCCAGATGAGTCGCGTCTTGGCGTCGATTCTGCCGCACGCGCTGATGATGCATGTCGGCGATGTAGATGTCGCCGGTCGGTCCGATCGCGACGTCGCTCGGCATGTTCAGGTATGCGCGCGGTGGCCGGCCCTCCGTCGCCGACCGGCGCGTCGTCGCCATCAACCGGCGCCGATGCCGGCCACGGTGTGGATGAAGCCGGTCACGTGATCGATCATCCGGACGCGGTAGTTCAGCGTGTCGGCGATGTAGATGTCGCCATTCGGGGCCGCGGCGACGCCGCCCGGGCTGTTCAGCATCGCCTCGGTGGCCGGTTTGTCGTCGCTGTCGTAGCCGCTGTCGCCGTTGCCGGCGATCGTCTTGATGACGCCCGTCTGCAGATCGATGCGCCGGATGCGCTCGTTGCGCGAGTCGGCGACGAGCAAATCGCCGTCGGGAGCGATCGCCACGCCGTCCGGCGTATCCAGCTGCGCCTTGGTCGCCGGTCCGAAATCGCCGGCGAAGCCCGCGCCGAGGGCGTTGTTGCCGGCAATCGTCGTGATGTCGTTGCGCGCGTCGATGCGCCGCAGCACGTTGTTGTTCGAATCCGCGAAATAGACGTCGCCGCTTGCCGCCACGGCGATGCCGCCGGGGTGGTTGAGTGCGGCCTGGATCGCCGGCCCGTTGTCGCCGCCGTAGCCTCGACGCGCGCCGATCACCTGTGCCGTCGCCGCTTCGCGCAGCATGATGGTGCCGGCGCCGACCGCGAGGATCATCACGAGGAACAGCGCCGCCGACCGCAGGCCGTAGGCGCGGAACATCGACGGCACCACGAGCGGGACGCCGACCGGCCCGGATTTCATCGTGACCATGTGCGCGCGCGTCGTGACCGCGGTGACACCGCGCTGCACGATCGCCGTGGTCTGTGCGGTGCGCCACACGCCGTAGGCGGCAATCGCCACCGAAATGATCGCGGCCAGCGCGCCGGCCGGCGGCCAGCGCAGCGCCACGCCGGTGATCACCGCGGCGAGGGTCGCAGCGCCGATGACAATCGCCGACGCGATACCGAAGCTCGTCGGCCTGAGATACGTGCCGACGCGCAGCAGGCATTTGCCTTCGGCGTGTTCCTCGATCAGCGCCCGGATGTCGATCCACGCCCAGCGGCCCACGAGCACGCTGAGGTCGTGGTCGTGCGACCAGCCGTCGTCCACTTCGATCGTGCGGACGGCGCGCGAGCCGCGCAGCCACGTCGGTGATGTCCGTCAGGACGCGTTCACGCGCGGTCCAGGTTTCGCTCCAGAAGCGATCCTCGGTCACGCCGCCGGACAGGAGCAGCAAGGCGCGCCGGCCCTCGCGGAGTGACGGCCGCGGGCCGCGCCTGCGTCTGCGGCGGCCCGACGGGATGGCTCACTTCCGGCGGCGAGAAGATGGCGCGAATCTGTCCGCGGATTCGGGCGAACGGCTGGATGAAATGCAGATACGCGACCGTCGCGCGGTACCAGAGTCGATTGCCCTTGAGCGAATCGACGTCCGAGCGCCACGCGTACGCGAGATTCTTCGCGATCGTCGCCGCGATGCCGACGATTCCGGCGGCCAGCAGCAGCAGCGATGCCCAGGTGTGGCCGCCGACGGTGGCAATCGTCGCGCCGGCGACGGTCAGCAGGATCGAGAACGACCTGCCAGCGGATCGAATGCGGCAGGAACGCAAACGGATGGACGTCCGCGCGGTAGACCGACGGAAACGCCGCCGTGCCCCAGACGCCGGCGTTGATGCGCTCGCCCCAGAGCGATCGCACGAAGGGCAGCGGGCTGTAGATGCGCCCGCGCCACAGCATGTGGCCGTCGAGAAATTTCTCCGGATGGTGCGCCATCAGCCAGCGCTCGCCCTCGCCGTAGCCGACCTGCTGGCGCCAGTACGCGCCGACCGAGGATCGATGGTGGTGCCAGACGAGCGCCGACGAGGCGAAGCCGATTTTCCAGCCGCGCGCCTGCAGCCGCCAGCACACGTCCACATCGTCGCCGGCGCGGAGATAGACCGGATTGAATCCGCCGATGGCGAGCAGCGCTTCGCGCCGGAAGGCCATGTTGCAGCCGGGCACGTGCTCGGCGGTGCGATCGTCGAGCAGCACGTGCGTCGGGCCGCCCGGCGCGCGCGCGATGCACTGCGCGATCGGCGGATCGTCCGCCGGGACGACGTTCGGTCCGCCGGAACCGACGACGTCGGACGTCAGGAACGGCTGCACGAGAAACGTGAGCCAGTCGCGATCGACGCGCGTGTCGGCGTCCGTGTACGCGACGATCTCGCCGGTCGCCTGCCGCGAGCCCGACGTTGCGGGCCGCGCTCAGGCCGCCGTTGGGAATGTCGATGACGCGCACCCGCGGATGCGCGTGGCCGATCTCGCTGGTCCGATCGCGGGAGCCGTCGTTGACCAGGATGATTTCGAAATCCGGATAGGTCAACTGCTCGAGCGACGTCGAGGCAGTCCTCGAGCGTGTCCGCAGCGTTGTAGGCGCAGACGACCACCGATACGCGGGGCCACGCCTGGCGCTGGACCGAGGGAAACGGCGCGTCGGCGAACGCTTCGGCGACCGCTGCCGCGGCCGGCTTCGGGATCCGGTCGCGATCGACCAGGCCGAACGCCCAGTCGTCGCACGTCGAACCCGCCGCGCCACCATTCGTCGGTCCAGGCGAACGCCACCGCGCCGCATGCGCCTTCGCGGAACGCCGCGCGGATGTGCATCGACGTGATGGCCGCCTGTCCGTCTTCGCCTTCGCGAATGCTGTCCGCGCCGGCTTCCGCCAGCAGCAGCGGCTTGTGCCCGGCGATGTGCTGCAGGCGGGCGAGGTACGCGCGTCAGCTCGGGTTCGCGATGGAGATAGACGTTGAACGCGCAGACGTCGAAGAACGACAGATCGAGAAATTCGGTCGGCGGAAAGTTGACGTAGGTGAAGAGCGCGTCCGGCGCGACGTCCTTGGCGCGGTCGTACAGGATCCGCAGGAAGCGCTCGACGCGCGCGTGCCCGTGCCAGCGAACGATGCCGGGCGGAATCTCGTTGCCGAGCGCGAACATGAGCACGGCCGGATGATCGGCGAGCTTGCCGCACCCACCCGATCACGTCGCGATCGATCTCGTGCCTCAGGCGGCGATTGTCGAGGAACGCGACGTGCTGCGACCACGGCAGTCCCACCATGACGCGCAGGCCGTGCCGCGCCGCTTCGTCGAGCAGCTCGCGCCGCGGCGGCGTGTAGACGCGCACGGTGTTGAACCCGAGCGCCGCCATCAGCCGGAAGTCTTCGGCGATTCTGCGCGAGGCGCAGGGAACTGGTAGCCCTCGGCGTCGGGCGCAAAGGTGCCGTAGGTGACGCCTTTGACGAGGAATCGTTCGCTGCCGGCGCGCAGGAACTTTCCGTCGGCGACAACGCGGGTGACCGGACGCTGTCGTGATTTCGCGACGAACAGCCGGGTCAGCCTGGACGGCAATGCTCACGTGGTTAGTGTGCCTCCTCGGGGAGAAGGCAAAATCTCTATTTTATCGGGTCTTGCAGGCGAGTCCGGTGTTAGCTTTCCTGTGTACACCGCCATGCCGACGACGGCATCCACCCGTGGGCGTGGAGGGTGTCGATTTCCTCCTGCGTCGTGATGCCGCCGGCCGCCGTGACCCGCCGGGTGGTGGCCTGGCGAACCTCGAGAATGGCCGGGATATTGGTGCCCTGCATCAGGCCTTCGGCATCGACGTGGGTATACAGAAACTCACCGCAGTAAGGCTCGAGCGCCTGGACGGCCTCGATGGCGGTGAGGGGAAGGACGGTCTTCCAGCCGTGGATGACGACATGGCCGCCGCGGCTGTCGACGGCCGCGATGACCTGATCGGCGCCGACCGCGTCGGCGAGGCGCCTGGCGAACTCGAGATCGGGCTGGCCGTTCTTGAATAACGACGAGCCGGCGATGATCTGTCGAGCTCCGGCGGCGAGGATCTCCTGGGCGCGCTCGATGGTTCGAATGCCGCCGCCGACGCGGCACGCCAGCCGAGGCGCGATGCGCCGCACGATGGCGAGGTTGTCGCCGCTCGCCCATCGCCGCATCGAGATCGATGACCTGCACCTTCGGGAAGCGCTCGAACCGCTTCACCCACTTCTCGATGTCCTCGTCGCGAATCGCGAGCTTCTCGCCCTGCACGAGCTGGACGACGGCGCCGTCCTTGAGGTCGATGGCGGGGATCAGCATCGGAACGAATGCACGAAGGCACGAAGGCACGAAGACACGAAGACTTTGAAGGATCGGCCGAAGTGTCTTCGTGATCTTCGTGCCTTCGTGATCAAAGTCGAACGGGAATGCCATGGTGGCGGAGATGCTGTTTGAGCGCGGTCACGCTGGTTTCGGCGTAGTGGAAGATCGACGCGGCCAGCGCGGCGTCAGCGGCGCCCCTCGTGAAGACGTCCACGAAATCGTCGAGCCCGCCGGCGCCGCCTGAGGCGATCACCGGAATCGAGACCGCGCGCGACACCGCCGCGGTCAGCTCGCAGTCGAAGCCGACCTTCGTGCCGTCGCGGTCGATGGACGTCAGCAGGATTTCGCCCGCGCCCCGCTGTTCGGCTTCGCGCGCCCACTCGACCGCATCGCGATTGGTCTCGCTCTGGCCGCTGCGCACGTAGACGGCAAAACGGTCGCCGTCCCGTTTGGCGTCGATGGCGACGACGACCGCCTGGCTGCCGTAACGATTGGCGAGCGTGGTGATCAGGCCGGGGTTGGTGAGCGCGGCCGTGTTGAGGCTGACCTTGTCGGCGCCGGCATCAACCGCGGCTGCGCGCGTCGTCTTCCGTGCGAATGCCGCCGCCGACCGCGAGCGGGATGAACAGCTCGCGCGCGACCGAGCGGATCGTGTCGGCCAGCGCGCGACGGCGCTCGAGCGTCGCCGTGATGTCGAGGATGACGAGCTCGTCGATCCCTTCGCGGTTGTAGCGGCGCGCGAGCTCGGCCGGATCGCCGGCGCTGCGCAGCCCCTCGAAGTTGATCCCTTTGACGACCTGTCCGTCGCGCACGTCGAGACAGGCGATGATGCGCTTGGAGAGCACGGTCAGCCGACCATCTGCCGAAAGTTGCGAAGAATGCGCAGTCCGACGTCACCGGACTTCTCCGGGTGAAACTGCACGCCTGCGACCTGTCCGCGCTGAACGATCGCGGCGAAGGCTTCGCCGTGTTCCGTCGTGGCTGCGGTGTGTCCGGTGATCGGCGCCACGTAGCTGTGCGTGAAGTAGACCTGCGCGCTGATCGGCGACGCCTTCGACGATCGAGGCGTCCGCGGTCAGGTTCAGGCTGTTCCAGCCGACGTGCGGGACTTTGATCGGCACGTCAGCCGCGGCGGGCCGCAGCCGCCGGCACGATCCGGACAGCAGGCCGAGTCCCGGCAGATCGGGCGCCTCTTCGCTGCCTTCGTAGAGCCACTGCATGCCGAGGCAGATGCCGAGCAGCGGGCAGCCGTCGCCGACCCGCGCGAGGATCGCGTCGATCCACTCGCGGTCGAGCGCTCGCGTGGCGCCGAAGTGACCGACGCCGGGCACGATCACCCCTCGCGCCCGCGCCAGATCGTCCGGTGTGTCGGGCGTGAAGACCTCGGCCTCGATCGCGGCGAGCGCCTTGCGCACCGAGGTCAGGTTGCCCGCCTTGTAGTCGATCAGCGCGATCACAGCAGCCCCTTGGTGCTCGGCAGCATCTTCGCGAGCCGTTTGTCTTTCGCGCACGCGACGCGCAGCGCGCGGGCGAACGCCTTGAAGATCGCTTCGATCTTGTGATGATTCGAGCGTCCGTACATCACCTTGACGTGGACGTTGGCGCGCGCGCCGATCGCGAAGCCTTCGAAGAAGTCGTGCACGAGCTCGGCCTGCAGATCGCCGACCCGCGCCACGCCCACCTTCAGGTCCACGACCGTGTGCGGCCGGCCTCCGAGATCGATCGCCGCGACCGCCAGCGTCTCGTCCATCGGCATGACGAAGTAGCCGGCGCGATTGATGCCCCGCCGGTTGCCAAGCGCCTGCGAGACGGCTTCTCCGAGCGCGATCCCCAGGTCTTCGACCGTATGGTGCTGATCGACGTCCAGATCGCCGGTCGCCTTGACCTTCAGGTTGAAGCCGCCGTGGCGCGTGAACAGCTCCAGCATGTGATCCAGGAACCGGATCCCGGTGCGGACGTCGGTACTGGCCGCGGCCCTCCAGGACCAGCGTCAGCGCGATTTGCGTTTCGGTCGTCCGTCGATCGATTACCGCGCGTCGCACAGCGCCTCCTCGAGTACGTCAATGAAGCGCTGCGTGTGCTCGACGATCCCCGTTCCGACGCGGAGACAGCCGGCGCAGCCCGGTTCGGTGGAGCGATCGCGCAGGTAGATGCCGCGCGCCGCCGCCCTGGCCAGGACGTCATTCAACCGATCGCCCGGGCACACCAGCACGAAATTGGCGTCGCTCTTCCAGTACCTGACGCCGAGCCGATCGCACGCGCGATAAAGGAGCGCCTTCGACTGTTCGACCTGCCGCAGGTAACGCTGCAGGTGATCGAGATCGTCGAGCGCCGCGCTGACCGCGGCGACCGCGGCGATGTTGACGCTGTAAACCGGAATGGCGAGCCGAAGCGGTTCGAGCGCGTCCGGATCGCCGGTGATCGCGCCGATCCGGATGCCGGCCAGCCCGAACGCCTTGGAGAACGTCCGTCCGACGATGACGTTGGGGAAGCGCGTCGAGGTCGGGAATGAACGTGCTGCCCGAGAACTCGAAGTAGGCCTCGTCCAGGAAGACGATCGCGCCGGCCGGGATCTGGCGAGCGACGGTCTTGATGGCGTCGATCGACACGCCGACGCCGGTCGGATTGTTCGGGTTCGTCATGAACACGACGCGCGTGCGCGGCGTGATGGCGGCGAGCACCCGATCGAGCGGAAACGAGAAGTCCGGATTCGGCGCGACCCGCACCGGGCGTCCGCCGACGACTTCGGTGTCGATCGCGAAGATCTCGAACGCGGGTTCGGGGATGATCGCTTCGGGGATGAAACCGTCAGGCGTCGGCCGCAGGTAGCCGATCGCCGCGGCCATGATCCCCTCGTCCAGACCGTTCACGAGCGACGTGCGATCCGGATCCACGCCCAGATACGCGGCGCAGCGTCGCGTCGCGGCTTCGTACGGCGGATAGAAGGCGATCTGATCCGGCCGGAGCGCCGCGAGCGCTGCGAGTACTTTGGGCGAGCACCCGCCGGTGTTCTCGTTCTGGTGCAGGCGCAGCCCGTCGTACATCTCCGCCGGCTTCTGGTACTTGCTCATGACAGGCGCGCCTCGATCGATTCGGCGTGACCGTCGAGCCCTTCCGCGCGGGCGAGCGCGACGATCGAGGGCGCGAGCGCGCGCAGACCCTTCTGCGAGAGGCGCTGCACGGCCATCACCCGCACGTAATCCGCGGCATTCAGGCCGCCGCGGAACCTGGCGGCCCCGGACGTCGGCAGCACGTGATTGGAGCCGGTGGCGTAGTCGCCGGCGGCCTGCGCGGTGAACGGTCCGACGAATACCGCGCCGGCGGTGATCGGCCGCTCGATCAGCGCTTCGGTGTCGACGACCAGGTGCTCGGGCGCCAGACGATTGGCGAGCGCCATCGCCTCGTCGGCCGAAGCGGCGACGATCACGGCGCCGTGTGCCGCGAGCGAGCGGCGCACGATCGTCGCGCCCTTTGGCGAGCGCGTCCACTTCCTTGCGCGACGCGCTCGGCGAATGCCGGCCGCCACGTGATGAACAGCGACCGCGCTTCGGGATCGTGTTCGGCCTGCGCGATGAGATCGGCGGCCCACCACCTGGCCCGGCCCGAGCCGGCGACGACGACGATTTCCGTGGGGCCCGCATAGAAGTCGATGGCGCAGTCGCCCGACACGAGCGCCTTGGCTTCCGCGACCCACCGGTTGCCGGGCCCGACGATCTTGTCCACGCGCGGAATCGTCGCGGTGCCGTACGCCAGCGCGGCGATCGCGTGCGCGCCGCCCATGCGGAAGAGCCGCGTGACGCCCGCTTCGAGCGCCGCCGCCATGACCGCGGGTTCGGGTCGGGGACACACGGCGATCACTTCGTTGACGCCGGCGATCCGCGCCGGGATGGCGGTCATCAGCAGCGACGAGGGCAGCGGAAAGCGTCCGCCGGGCACGTAACAGCCAACGCGCGCCGAGCGGCTCCACGCGCTGTTCGACGGTGACGCCGGGCTGCACGGTCACGGTGAACGAGCGCGGCGTCTGGCGCGCGGCGACCTTCGCGATGTTTCGCGCCGCCTGCTGGATCGCGCGGCGCACGCTGGCGGGAACGCGCTCGGCTTCCGTCAGCATCTCGTTCCGCGACACCTCGATCGGCGGCCGCACATCGTCGAACTTGCGCGCGAAACGCAGCAGGGCGCGGTCGCCGTCGGTGCGGACCGCGTCCACGATGGCCGACACCCGGCGCTCGAATGCACGATCGGCCGCGCGATCCGTCTGGAAGATGCGCTCGAGCGCGCGCCGATTGCTGGAGGTGATGATTCGCATTTTTTCACTGGCGGCGGGGCCCCACTTCTGGCGCCGCGCCCACCGGCGCGAACTGACGCCGATGCTCATGCCTCGGATTCGCATGTCCTCGGCTTCGCATGGCCGCAGGCGCTCTTCTCACTGGCCGCAGCGCTGCTCGCCCTAACCTGCCCTATCTACCCCACCCGGCCCTACCTGCCCGACTTTTCTTCACTGGCCGCGGGGCCCCACCCCCGCCGCGAACTTACGCCGATGCCTCGCCTCGGATTTCCTTGTCCTCGGCTCCGGCATGGCCGCAGGCGCTCCCTGCCTTTCCCACCCGCCCTATCCTACCCCACCCGCCCTACCTGCCTTAGAGAACTATCTTGTTCAACGGGTACTCGACGATGCCCTGCGCGCGCGCCGCTTTGAGCTTCGGGATCAGGTCGCGGACCGTCCGCTCTTCGATGATCGTGTTGACCGCGACCCACTCTTCGTCGCTCAGGCTCGAAATCGTCGGCCGCTGCAGCGCCGGCAGCAGCCCGAGCACGGTCGCCAGATCCTCGCGTTTCACGTTGAGCATCAGGCCGACGCGTCCCTGCGCCTCGATCGCCGCCTTCAGCAGCAGCGCGATGTTTTCGAGCTTGGTGCGTTTCCAGCTGTCGCTGAGCGCCGTCTTGTTGGCGATGAGCTGCGTGTTCGATTCCATGAGGGTGTCGATGATGCGCAGCCGGTTCGCGCGCAGCGACGAGCCGGTTTCGGTGACTTCGACGATCGCGTCAGCGAGCATCGGCGGCTTGACCTCGGTCGCGCCCCACGAGAACTCGACGTTGACGTTGACGCCCTGCCGCTCGAAGTAGGCGCGCGTCGCCCGAACGAGCTCGGTGGCGACCGTCTTGCCTTCGAGATCCTTGGCGGAGCGAATCGGCGAATCTTCCGGCGCGGCGAGCACCCAGCGCACTTTGCCGAAACTCTGCTTCGCGTAAATGAGATCGGCGATGCTCTCGAGGACGCCGGTGCGGCCGTCGCCAGCCTCGTGTTCCGCGATCCAATCCTGTCCGGTGAGGCCGGCGTCGAGGACGCCGTCCGAGACGTAGCGCGCCATCTCCTGCGCGCGGATCAGCATGCACTCGATGTCCGGGTCGTCGATCGACGGGAAATACGATCGCGAGCTGACGTAAATGTTGAACCCCGCGCGCGCGAACAACTGCACGGTCGCGTCCTGCAGGGAGCCTTTCGGGATGCCAAGCTTGAGTTTCATCGTGAATTAGTTCAAATGCGCTACCACTGAGAGCACAGAAGAAGAACGGAGCGCACAGTGGACTCCGTTGTCACTCCGTGACCTCCGTGGTGAAGCTTTGTTACTCGAGTGCCTTGAAGAAGCAGGTTCGCTCGCCGGTGTGGCAGACGTTGCCGTCGCCCTGGCGATTCACCTTCACCAGCACCGTGTCGTCGTCGCAGTCGGTGAGCATCTCGACGACCTCGAGCCGGTTGCCGGATGTTTCGCCTTTCATCCAGAGCTTGTTGCGCGTGCGGCTGAAGAACGTGGCAAAGCCCGTCTTCTTGGTGAGTGCGAGCGCCTCTTCGTTCATGAACCCGACCATCAGGACCTCGGCGCTCTGCGCATCCTGAATCACCGCGGGAATCAACCCGTCCAACTTCGAGAAATCCATAAGCCTTTCCGCCTGAAACAAAAAACCCCGCCGGGTGGCGGGGCTGCATGTCGTCCAAGGTCGCGCTGCTGTCGAACCTAGATCACGCACAACTCCGCCGGCCACTGACATGGCCCGTCAGATGATGATGATGCACGTGATGGTGGCGCGTGGACACGATGCGTCAGCGTACCCTCAAGTCTTTGCGGCTGTCAACGAGCCCTTGCGGCCCGGCCTGGCGCGCGGTCATCGCGGCTTGCGGCCGACCACATCGAGCAGGGCCGGCGCGATGAGCCGCGACGTGCGGCTTTTCGACGCGGCTCGCCAGTAGCGCCGCAGGTGCCGCGCCTGCGCGGGAGTGAACGGCGCAAAGGCCGCGTAGCGATCCATCACGCCCATGAAGTAGGTCGTGAGCCAGTTCCAGACGGGCGATCCCGGCCGTCCTGTTTTGATGGTGACTTCGATGTCCGCGAGGGTCAGCCCCGCCGCGCGGTACAGATCCGGCAGGCGGCTGCCGATGCTGACGTCGCCCCCCTGCGACGCGAAGAACGCGCGGTCGGCGAGGACGAAATCGAACCACTCCGGCGGCCGCGGGACCAGCGCGAACGTGTCGCGGTGGTAGTCCTGAATCGCGAAGCAGTCCGCCGGGCTTCAGCGCCCGCACCAGCTTCCGGATGTGCGCGTCGGGATTCGGCAGGAACAGGAACACCCAGCGCGCGAAGATGAGATCGTACGTGGCGCGGGGCAGCGGCGCGTCGATCAGATCCGTCTGCCAGACCTGTCCGCGGCCGAAGCCGTCTTTCTTCGTGATCCGCTCGAGTTGAGACGTGAAGACCGGCGAGCGCTCGACCGCATCCACCGGCCCGCCGGCCCGGCGCCGCAGTTCGAGATGGAGCGAGCCTTGCCCGGGACCGATCTCCAGCACGCGCCAGCCGCGTTTGATCCCGATGCGATCGAACAGCGCGCACGAAACCGGATCCCACAGCGCGGCCTGGGCGCGCAGCCGCGCGGCCTCACGCTTCGCATCGCCAAGCAGATATTGATATCGACGCACGCGGCGTGACCTCCGTCCGGTCTGCTCAAACGGTCAAGACGATCTTGCCGACGTTCTGGCGTGCCTGCATGAAGCGATGCGCGTCGGCGGCCCGTTCGAGCGGAAACGTCTTCGCGATGATCGGGAGCAATCGCCCGGCGCCGACTTCCTGCAGGAGCAGCTGCATCGCCGCGGCGAGCTGACTGCGCTCGCTCCAGAGATGCGCCATGTTCAATCCGAAGACGCCGCGGTTGTGATTGATCAGGGAGAGCGGCTTGAAGGTCGGCATCTGCAGCATGGTGCGCGCGGCGTGCCACCAGTTGCGCCGTTCGCCGCGCGAGATCGCCGACACGCCGAAAACGACCAGGCGGCCGAGCGGCGCGAGCAGGCGATAGCTGGTTTCGAAGCTGCGGCCGCCGATCGGGTCGAGCACGACGTCGACGCCGCGGCCCGACGTCAGGCGGCGCACTTCGCGGGTGACGTCGGTCGTGCGGTAGTCGATCACGTGATCGACGCCGTATGCCACGAGCGCCGCGTGCTTCGGCGCCGAGGCCGTGGCGATGATGGTCGCGCGCCGCAGCCTGGCGAGCTGGATCGCGGCAATGCCCACGCCGCCGCCGGCGCCGTGAATGAGGACGGTCTCGCCCGGCGCGATGTTCGACATCTTGTACAAGGCGATCAGCGCCGTCAGGTAGTTCACCGGCAACGCCGCGCCCTCGGCGTCGCTCAAGTCATGCGGCAGCGGGAACGCAAACGCTTCGGGCACGACGACCTCGGTCGAATAGCCGCCGAATTTCGTCAGCGCAATCACGCGATCGCCGATGTGCAGGCGCGTGACGCCTTTGCCGACCGCGTCGATCGTCCCCGGCGACCTCGTAGCCGACGACGACCGGCGGCTTGGGGGCGTCGGGATAGAGCCCGACCCGCGCCAGGACGTCGGCGAAGTTGACGCCGGCCGCGCGCACCGCGATGCGCACCTCGCCGTCGGCGGGCGCCGGCGTCGGCGCCTCGCGCGCGGCGAGCACGTCCGGCGAACCGTAGCGTGTGATGGCAATCTGTTTCACGACTGTCGCGCGTCCGGCGGCAGTATAGTGGAGGGACTTGAGGAGGCTCGACATGCGACAGCTACTGACCGGCCTGACGATGACCGCCCTGGCTCTGGCGCTCGGCGCGTCGGCGTCGGCGAAGTCCATGACCGTCAAGGGCCAGATTGTCGATGAAGGATGTTCGCTGAAGGAAATGGGCGATCACGCCGCCGGCGGCGACCACAAGATGGCCGAGGGCATGACCGAGTGCGCGATTGAATGTGCCAAGAAAGGCGAGCCGGTCGCGCTCCTGACGGCGGACGGCAAGGTCTACCGCATCACCGGCGGACTGGCGGCCAACAACAACGCCAAGCTGGTGCCGCACATGGCCCACACCGTCGAGATCACCGGCGACGTGACCGAGAAGGACGGCAAGGTCCAGATCGCGGCCGACACCCTGAAAATGGTCAGCAAGTAGCTGAAGCTAAAAGCTTTCAGGCTTCAGGCTTCAGGCTTCAGGCTCGTAGCCCAGAGCCCAGAGCCCAGAGCCCAGAGCCTAAAGCCCAAAGCCAGCAGAGACCCCGGCCATCAAACCGCCGGGGTCTTTTCATTTGACAAAGTTGTACTAATAAACTAGAACAATAGTGCATGGCGATCGTGAGCATCGATCCCCGGGACCACACGCCGATTTACGCGCAGCTCGAGCGCGGGCTGCGCGCGGCGATCGCGTCCGGGCGATTGACGCCGGGCGACCAATTGCCCACGGTGCGTCAGCTGGCGGTCGATCTCCAGGTCAACGCGAACACGGTCGCTCGTGTCTACGTCGACCTCGAGCGCGCCGGCATCCTCGAAACGCGGCGCGGCGTCGGGTCGTTCGTTCGGGCCAGCGCGGCCGAGGCGCGGCCTCCCGACGAGCACGAGCGCCGGCTTCGCGCGTTCGTCACGCGGCTCCTCGCCGACGCGGCAGCAGCCGGATTCTCCCCACAGGAACTCGTCGCGCGAATCGTCGCGCACGGAAAGGAAGGCAGCTAGATGGCTTTCGTCAACGTTGCGCCTCGTCGCAATCGGGATTCCAGTGACAAGCATTCGCCGAACATCATCGCCGTCGCGCTGCTGGTCGCGCCGATTCTGCTGGGACTGGTCGGCACGCTGAATACCGACAACCCGTACCCGGTGATCGTCGGTGCGATGGTCGGCCTCGTGCTCATGCAATCGCCGAAGATCGCGCAGCAGTGGGAACGCGGCGATCGTGCTGCAGGCTCGGGCGCTATCACGCGATGAGGGGCCCGGGGCTCTTCTGGGTCGTGCCGTTTGTCGACAGCATCTCGTCGTGGATCGATCAACGGACGATCACCACGAGCTTTGCCGCTGAACAGACGCTGACCTCGGACACCGTGCCGGTCAGCGTGGACGCGGTGCTGTTCTGGATGGTCCACGACGCGCAGCGCGCGGCGCTCGAGGTGCAGGATTATTCGCAGGCGGTCAGCTGGGCGGCGCAGACGGCGCTGCGCGACATCATCGGCCGGACCGACCTGACGGACCTGCTGCGCGGCCGCGAGCGCATCGAAGACGAGCTGCAGAAGCTGATCGATCAGCGGTCCAATCCCTGGGGCGTCACCGTGTCATCGGTGGAAATGCGCGACGTCGTGATTCCGGCGGCGCTGCAGGACGCGATGTCGCGCGAGGCGCAGGCGGCGCGCGAGAAGCAGGCGCGCATCATCCTCGGACAAGCCGAGATGGAGATCGCGCATTCGTTCGAGGAAGCCGCGAAGTCGTACCAGCACAATCCCACCGCGCTGCACTTGCGCGCGATGAACATGCTCTACGAAGGGCTGAAGGAGAAGGGCGCGCTGATGCTGGTTCCGAGCAGTGCGGTCGAGTCGATGGGGATGGGCGGCCTGATGGGCGCGGCCGCGCTGCAGCAGTCGCAGCTCACCGGCGGCGACAAGTCGGCGAAGTAGCAGAGATCACCGAGGGCCGCGAACTTGCGGCCCGTCGGTGATCGCGGGCTGCAGGGCTCCAGGCTTCAGGCTCCAGGCAATGAACCGAGTCCATCAACCCGGAGCCCGGAGCCCAAAGCCTGCAAGCGTCAGTACCGATAGTGTTCCGGCTTGTACGGTCCGTCGACCGGCACGCCGATGTAGTCGGCCTGGTCCTTCGTCAGCTTCGTCAGCTTCACGCCGAGATGATCGAGGTGCAGCCGCGCGACCTGCTCGTCGAGGTGCTTCGGCAGCATGTAGACCTTCTTCTCGTACTTGCCGGTGTTGCGCGTGCAGCTCGAGCTGCGCGATCACCTGGTTGGTGAACGACGCCGACATCACGAAGCTCGGATGGCCGGTCGCGCAGCCGAGATTCAGCAGCCGTCCTTCCGCCAGCACCATCACGCTGTGGCCGTCCGGGAACCGGAACTCGTCGTACTGCGGCTTGATGTTGATCCGCTCGACGCCCGGGTACTTCTTCAGGCCGGCCATGTCGATCTCGTTGTCGAAGTGGCCGATGTTGCCGACGATCGCCTTGTCCTTCATCCGCGCCATGTGCTCGACGGTGATGATGTTGTGGTTGCCGGTGGCGGTGATGAAGATGTCGGCGCGCTCGATGACGTTCTCGAGCGTGTTCACTTCGTAGCCTTCCATCGCCGCCTGCAGCGCGCAGATCGGATCGATCTCGGTGACGATGACGCGGCAGCCCTGGCCGCGCAGCGCCTGCGCGCAGCCCTTGCCGACTTCGCCGAAGCCGAACACCACCGCGACTTTGCCGCCGAGCATCACGTCGGTCGCGCGCGCCAGGCCGTCGGGCAGCGAGTGGCGGCAGCCGTAGATGTTGTCGAACTTGCTCTTGGTGACCGAGTCGTTGACGTTGATCGCGGGGAAGAGCAGCGTGCCGGCTTCCATCATCTGATAGAGACGATGCACGCCGGTCGTCGTCTCCTCGCTGACGCCGCGGATGGCCTTCGCGAGGCGCGTCCAGCGGCCCTTGTCCTTGGCGATCGATTTGTTGATGCAGTCGAGGATGACGCCCCACTCTTCCGGATCGCTCTCCGGCTTGAACGCCGGCACCGCTGCCGGCCTTTTCGAACTCGGCGCCCTTGTGCACGACCAGCGTCGCGTCGCCGCCATCGTCCACAATCAGCGTCGGGCCGCCGCCATCGGGCCACTCGAGCGCTTCGCTCGTGCACCACCAGTATTCTTCGAGCGTCTCGCCCTTCCACGCGAAGACCGGCGTGCCCTTCGGGTTCGCCGCCGTGCCGCCCGTTTCCGGAGCGGCCGACGACGACCGCCGCTGCGGCGTGATCCTGCGTCGAGAAAATGTTGCACGACACCCAGCGCACGTCGGCGCCGAGCTCGGCCAGCGTCTCGATCAGGACCGCCGTCTGAATCGTCATGTGCAGGCTGCCCATGATGCGCGCGCCCGCCAGCGGCTTCTTGTGCAGGTGCTGCGCGCGAAGCGCCATCAGGCCGGGCATTTCCTGCTCGGCCAGACGGATTTCCTTGCGGCCGAACTCCGCGAGCGACAGGTCCTTCACCTTGAACGGCTCGCGGCCGGCGGCCTTGGCCGCGGCGAAGGGATGAAGCGTGTCAACTACAGTGGCCATACGGCTTTCTCTCCTTTTAGTACGTTGCCACGAAGTCACGAAGGCACGAAGATCCAGCTATTGTCTTCGTGTCTTCGTGCCTTCGTGGTTGTTCTTGTCTAGTTCCCGTCGCGACGAATAGCGCCGGACCCTTGGTTTTCGCGTCCGTCGGCAACGTGACGATGCGAATGTGTTCGAACCCGGCTTCGGTCAGCAGTTCGCGCATCTGCTCTTCGCCGAAACCGAGCCACACGTGACCCATCTGCTGACGATAGCTGTCGCGATCGTGCGGCAGCATGTCCACCAGCAGGACGCGGCCGCCTGGCTTCAGCACGCGCGCGACTTCCGCGAGCGCCTTGCGCGGCTCGGGGATGTGGTGCAGCACCAGCATCAACGTCGCCGCATCGAGCCGCCCATCGTCCATCGGCAGCGCTTCGAGATCGCCGCGGCGCAGGTCGACGTTGTCGAGTCCCTGCAGCCGCTTGCGCGCCGCCTGCAGCATCGGCGCTGACGCATCGACCGCGACGATGCGGCTGACGAACGGCGCGAGCGCCGCGCTCACCTGGCCGGTGCCGCATCCGAGATCGCCGACCACCCAGTCCGGGTCGGCGAAGCCGGCGAGCGCCGACAGGTGAAATCGATCGCCGAACAGCTCGTCGCGCATGCGATCCCATTGACCGGCCGACGACGAGAAGAACTCCTGCGACTTGGTCCGGCGCGCGGCGAGCGCGCGTCTGCAGGCGCCGCTGATCCTGGGCGGCGGCCGCCGAGGGACCGACCTGCTCGCGCACCAGCAGCCACAGCCGCCGCGCCGACGGGTCCACGTCGCGGGTCATCGCGTAGGCGTTGCTCGTGCCCTCCGCGCGCGACGACATCCAGCCCGCATCGGCCAGCGCCTTCAGGTGGCGGCTGACCGTCGACTGCGGCAGCTGCATCACCGAGCACAGCTCGGACACCGTCAGCTCGTGGCGGTCGAGGAGCAGCAGGATGCGGCTGCGCGTCGTGTCCGCCAGCGAGGCGAGATGATCGAGGATGGCCGGCGGCTTTCGCATTCATCCGTTAAGCCGGATGTAAGGATATATCACGCGGGCCGCCTGATGCAAGCTCGAGCGGGGGACTGGGGCGGGTAGGGCGGGTAGGGCAGGTAGGTCTGGTCGGGGAGCGCCTGCGGCCATGAACACGAGGTTAGAGGTTAGAAATTGCGAGGTTGGGGACTACTTAAAGCCCGCCTGCGGCCATGCGAGCCCGAAAACAAGCAGATCTGAAGGCGAGCATCGGCGTCAGTTGCGCCGGGGGTGGGGCCCCGGCGCCAGTGAAAAAAGAAGCGCCTGCGGCTACGGCACGACGGGTGCGTGCACATCCAGATGTCGGCGCGGTCGGGGCGGCTGCGAGCAGTAGTCCTCGATTTCTCGCGTGACCTCCTCGCGGGCCGAATTCTCGGCGTGCTCGCGCTGCGCGTTGCTCAACCCTTTCAACGCCGGTCCCGCCGAGGTACTTGCCGATCAGGTTCTCGATCGCGATCGTGATGAGCTCGCCGCCGCTGAACGCCGCGTACGGCTGCGCCAGCGGCCTGTCGACCGGATTGAACAGCCGCGCTGCTGCTCGTAGCCGTAGAGCCCTCCCGCCGGCGCCGGGCTGGTGCTCTTGAAGTCCAGCTTCGACAGCATGTCGTCGATCTTCTGCTGTTCCATGACGTGGACCCTGAAGTCGGCCGGCAGATCGGCGCGAAGCAGGATCGAGTCGGTCGCCTGGCGCTCGAGGCCCTTGCGGATGTGGCTCAGCGAAACCGGGAGATCGGCGGCATTTGCGGATCCGCTGCCGGCGGTCGTGGACGGCTGAGACGTGGCTGTTCCGGGTGACTGTCCACCGCGTGCCGGGGACACCGTCCCATCCTGCGCAGCGAGCGGTGCCGCGCTCAGCACGAGGACAAGTAACAGACCGGACAGCCGCATATAGATTTAGACGCTTTTGCCACCGCTTCAGCTGCGCCGCGCCACCGTACCTCGTTGTGCATCGATCGCGCCACAATATCCACGTGCCCGAGCTTCCTGACATTGTGGTCTACGTCGAGGCGCTGACGGCGCGCGTGGCCGGACGCCGGCTCGACCGGATCCTGCTTCGCAGCCCTTTCGTGCTGCGCTCGGTCGATCCGCCGCTCGACGCGGCGTTCGGGCAGCGCATATCCGGCGTGCGGCGCATCGGCAAACGCATCGTGCTCGTGTTCGAGCCAGGCGAGCCGGCGGCCGCCGATCCGCTGTTTCTCGTCATCCACCTGATGATCGCCGGCCGTCTGCGCTGGCGCGAGCCGGGCGAGAAACCCGGCGTCGGCGGAAAGCTGCTGCTCGCGCTGTTCGAGTTCGAGCACGGCACGCTGCTCTTCACCGAAGCCGGCTCGAAGAAGCGCGCGTCGATTCAGATGGTCCGCGGCGACGCGGCGCTCGCGGCCGTCGATCGCGGCGGCATCGAGCCGCTCGAGGCGACCCGCGCGGCGTTTCGTCGAGGCGCTGACGCGCGAGAATCACACGCTCAAGCGCGCGCTCACCGATCCGCGCCTGTTCAGCGGGATCGGCAACGCCTACTCCGACGAGATCCTCCACGCCGCCAGGCTGTCGCCGCTGAAGCTGACGCGGTCGCTGACCGACGACGAGGCGACGCGCCTCTTCGAGGCGACGCGCGCGACGCTCCTGACGTGGATCGATCGGCTCCGCGACGAGCGCGAGCGGACGCTTTCCCGAAAAAGTCACGGCGTTTCACGACGAGATGGCCGTCCACGGCCGTTCAAGCAGCCGTGTCCGGTCTGCGGCGCGCCGGTGCAGCGCATCGTCTACGCCGACAACGAGTGCAACTACTGCGCGACCTGCCAGACCGGCGGCCGGCTGCTCGCCGACCGCTCGCTGTCGCGTCTCCTGAAGGACGACTGGCCGAGGTCAGACTGGAGCGAACTAGGCTCGAGCTGCAGGTGCCGGTCTGGATCCAGCCCCTGTGCAGAGCCCGACGGCTCCGCGATGCCTTGCCAAACATCAATCAATAGATGTAGATTTATTGATATGCGTCAGGCGTCCACGCTCTATCGGCTGCTCGGCGACGAGGCGCGCCTGCGGCTGCTGCGGGTGCTGCGCCGCGAGCGCCTGAACGTCACCGAGCTGACGGGCATCCTCGGCCTCGCGCAGTCGGGCGTGTCGCGCCACCTCGGCCTGCTCAAGGACGCCGGCCTGGTCGTCGAAGAGAAGGACGCCGGCTACACCTACTACCGCGTCGCGCCGGCGCTCGGCGACGACTCGGCCGAACGGCTCTGGAGCGCGCTCGAGGAGCAGTTCGACGCGGCCGCCGGCGACGCCGCGGTGCGGGCCGACGAGGCGCGGCTGCAGGAAGTGCTGCGGGTCCGCAAGGAGAACTTCGACACGCACGGCGGCGCCGACACGCGCGACGCGCGTCAGCTCGTGCCGGGCCGGAGCTGGGCGGCGTGGTCGCGCGCGCTCGGCATGCTGCTGCCGCCGATGACCGTGGCCGACCTCGGCTGCGGCGAAGGCTACCTGACGATCGAGGCGGCGCGCTGGGCCCGCCAGGTGATCGCCGTCGATCGGTCGGATGTCGTGCTCGAGCGCGCCAAGGCGCTGGCGCGCCGCCGCCGCGTGGCGAACGTCGTCTGGAAGCGCGGCGAGCTCGAAAAGCTGCCGATGAAGGACGACTCGGTCGATGTGGCGCTGCTGTCGCAGGCGCTGCACCACGCGGTCAATCCGGCGCGCGCGGTCGCCGAAGCGGCGCGCATCACGGTGCCCGGCGGCCGGGTGCTGATCCTCGATCTTCGCGAGCACCGCGAGGAATGGGTGCGCGCGAAGCTCGGCGATCGGACGCTCGGGTTCAACGACGGCGAGCTGAAACGGATGCTGACCGCCGCCGGCCTGCGCGACGTCAAGGTCGGCGTCGGCGCCAGCAAGGCCGGCGATCCGTTTACGGTGCTGATCGCGTCAGGCACGCGAGAGTCCCAGAAAACAGCGAAGGCGCGCAAGGCCGAAGGCCTGGCGTCGTAGGGCAGACGAAACAACATGACCACGTCGCACGTCTGACCGATCTCCTGGCGCAGCCGCATCCTCATCCTCGACGGCGCGATGGGGACGATGATCCAGCGCCATCGGCTGACGGAAGCGGATTTCCGCGGCGCCCGGTTCGCCGCGCCACGCCAAGGATCTGCGCGGCAACAACGACCTGCTGATCCTCACCCGGCCCGACGTCATCGGCGAGCATCCACCGCCAGTACCTCGAGGCCGGCAGCGACATCATCGAGACCAACACCTTCAGCAGCAACGCCATCGCGCAGGCCGACTACGGCCTCGAGTCGATCGTCTACGAGCTGAACGTCGAAGGCGCGAAGCTGGCGCGCGCCGCCGCCGACGAGTGGACGGCGCGCACGCCCGATCGCCCGCGGTTCGTCGCCGGCTCGATGGGACCGACCAACCGCATCCTGTCGATTTCGCCGGACGTCAACAACCCGGCCTTCCGCAACATGACGTTCGACGAGCTGCGCGAAGCCTTCAAGGAACAGGCGCGCGGCGCTGATCGACGGCGGCTGCGATCTGCTGCTGCTCGAGACGATCGTCGACACGCTCAACGCCAAGGCCGGCATCGTCGCGCATCGAGGAAGTGTTCGAGGAAATCGGCCGTGCGGCTGCCGCTGATGATTTCGGTGACGATCACCGATCGCAGCGGCCGCACGCTGTCCGGCCAGACGATCGACGCGTTCTGGGTGTCGGTCGCGCACGCGAAGCCGTTCAGCGTCGGCGTCAACTGCGCGCTCGGCGCCCGCGACATGCGCCAGTACGTCGCCGAGCTGGCCCGCATCGCCGACTGCTACATCAGCTGCTATCCGAACGCCGGGCTGCCGAACGCCTTCGGCGAATACGACGAGCAGCCGGCCGACACCGCGAGCGCGCTCCGCGAGTTTGCCGAGAGCGGCTTCGTCAACATCGTCGGCGGCTGCTGCGGCACGACGCCGGACCACATCAAGGCGATCGCCGAAGCGGTGACGAGCACTGAAGCCGCCGCGCAGTCGACGAGCATCGACAGGCCGCGGGCCGAGCGCTGTTCACGCAGTTCGTCCGGCCTCGAAGTCCTCACGATCCGTCCCGACAGCAACTTCCAGATGATCGGCGAGCGGACCAACGTCACCGGCTCGGCGAAGTTCGCGCGGCTGATCCGCGCCGGCAACTACGCCGAGGCCGACGACGGTCGCGCTCGATCAGGTGCGCGGCGGCGCCAACCTCGATCGACGTCAACATGGACGAGGGCATGCTCGATTCCGAGCGCGCCATGACCGACTTCCTGAACTACATCGCGCACCGAGCCGGACATCGCGCGCGTGCCGGTGATGATCGACAGCTCGAAGTGGTCGGTGCTCGTCGCCGGCCTCAAGTGCGTGCAGGGCAAGCCGGTCGTCAATTCGATCAGCCTGAAGGAAGGCGAAGCCGACTTCCTGCAGAAGGCGCGCTTCGTCCGGCGCTACGGCGCCGGCGTCGTCGTCATGGCGTTCGACGAGCAGGGCCAGGCCGACACGATCGAGCGGAAGGTCTCGATCTGCCAGCGCGCCTACAGGCTGCTCACCGAGCAGGCCGGGCTTCGATCCGACCGACATCATCTTCGACCCGAACATTCTCGCCATTGCGACCGGCCTCGAAGAGCACAACGACTACGCGATCAACTTCATCGAGGCGACGCGCATCATCAAGGCGACCTGTCCGGGCGTGAAGATCAGCGGCGGCGTCAGCAACCTGTCGTTCTCGTTCCGCGGCAACGATCACGTGCGCGAGGCGATTCACTCGGCGTTCCTCTATCACGCGATCAAGGCCGGCATGGACATGGGCATCGTCAACGCCGGCCAGCTGGTGGTCTACGAGGACATCCCGAAGGATCTGCTCGAGCACGTCGAGGACATCATCTTCAACCGGCGGCCCGACGCCACCGAGCGGCTGGTCGAGTTCGCGGCGACGGTCAAGGGCGCCGGCCGGAAGCAGGAACACGACCTGACCTGGCGCGAGGCGGCGGTCGAAGCGCGCCTGTCGCACGCGCTCGTGCACGGCGTCGTCGATTTCATCGAGGACGACGTCGAAGAAGCGCGGCAGAAGTATGCGCGTCCGCTCGACATCATCGAAGGGCCGCTGATGGACGGCATGAAGGTCGTCGGCGATCTGTTCGGCGCCGGCAAGATGTTTCTGCCCCAGGTGGTGAAATCGGCGCGCGCGATGAAGCGGGCCGTCGCGTATCTCGAGCCGTTCATGGAAGCGGAACGGGCGCTGCGGGAGCTGGAAGGGCAGGAGGGGCAGGAAGGGCAGGAAGGGCAGGCAGGGAAGGCGAAATACAAAGGCAAAGGCAAGATCGTCCTCGCGACGGTGAAAGGCGACGTGCACGACATCGGCAAGAACATCGTCGGCGTCGTGCTCGGCTGCAACAGCTACGACGTGATCGATCTTGGCGTGATGGTGCCGTGCGACCGGATTCTGCAGGCCGCGCACGACGAGGACGCCGATCTGATCGGGCTGAGCGGGCTGATTACGCCGTCGCTCGACGAGATGGTGTTTGTCGCCAAGGAGATGTCCCGGCGCGGCCTGGACACGCCGCTGCTCATCGGCGGCGCGACGACCAGCAAGCAGCATACGGCGGTCAAGATTGCGCCCGAGTACCAGCGGCCGACCGTCCACGTGCTCGATGCGTCGCGCGTGGTGGACGTCGTGTCGAGTCTGCTGAGCGACACGCAGCAGGCGACCTTCGTCGAGGAGAATCGCGCGCTTCAGGATCAGCTGCGCGAGCAGCACAGCGCGCGGCGCGAGCGTCCGCTCGCTCCCGTATGCGGCGGCGCTGCAGAACCGGCTGCGGATCGACTGGACCCAGCGACGTGCCGCCGACGCCGGCCTTCACCGGCCGCCGTTTTCTGAACGACGTGCCGCTGACCGACCTCGTCCCGTACATCGACTGGACGTTCTTCTTCGCCGCCTGGGAGCTGAAGGGCCGGTTCCCGGCGATCCTCGATCACCCGCAGTACGGCGCGGCGGCCCGCGAGCTGTACGACAACGCGCGCGCGCTGCTCGATCGGATCATCGACGAGAAGCTGCTGACGGCGCGAGCGTCCTACGGGTTCTGGCCCGCGGCGTCGGACGGCGACGACATCGTCGTCTACGCCGACGCCGGCCGCGCGCGCGCGAGCTGCTGCGGTTCAACATGCTGCGGCAGCAGGAAGCGATTGCCGACGGCAAGCCGAACCTGTCGCTGGCCGACTTCGTCATGGCCGATGCGGCCGCTGAACGCACCGGGCGCATCGACTACGTCGGCGCGTTCGCCGTCACGGCCGGGATCGGCGCCGACGAGCTGGTCCACCGCTTCGAGCGCGCGCACGACGACTACAGCGCGATTCTGGTCAAGGCGCTGGCCGATCGTCTGGCGGAAGCGTTTGCCGCGTAGCTCCATGCGCAGCCGCGCGCGTCGAATGGGGCATCCGCGAAACGCTCAACGCCCGAGGACATCCTGGCCGAGCGGCACCGCGGCATCCGGCCCGGTTTCGGCTATCCCGCGTGTCCCGACCACAGCGAGAAGTTCAAGCTGTTCGATCTGCTCGACGCGACCGCGATGGGCATCGAGCTGACCGAGCATGCGGCGATGACGCCCGCGGCCAGCGTGAGCGGCCTGTACTTCGCGCATCCCGAAGCGCGCTACTTCACCGTCGGCCGGCTGGGCGAGGATCAGATTGCCGACTACGCCCGCCGGAAACATCTCTCGATCGATCAGGTCGAACGCTGGCTCACCTCGCAGCTGGCGTACGAGTCCAGCCGCTGCTAGCAGCCCGGTCCGGGGTAGGAAAGCCTCGCAGTGGGCAGTCGCTACCCGCGCTGCCCACTCCTGCGTGCTCCAATCTTCGACGCGTGCGTCAACGCTGGAACACGCTCGACAGAACCCGCGCGTTTCCCTCCATTTTTCGTCGTTCGTGCGCGCAAATCGTGATCGATTGCTCGCTCATCTGTTCTGAAAGCGAACACACGAGCTTATCGCGTGTCTCGAGCGGAACGCCGCGACTCGCGTCTAACCGCGTGCGGGTCAATGGGTTGTGGCGAGTACGGTTCAGTTGGTCCCCGCCTTGCTGTGTTAAGCGACGTCTATGACACCTTTGCCGACGTTGCCACTCGGTACATTTCGCGCGTCCTGCCGTCAGACGGCGGACGATTTCTCGGGGATTGAAGCCACTCGGGGCCGCGCTCGCGGTGCTGCTCGTCGGCGCCGCGCCGCGGGTTGACGCACAGTCGCCTGCCCCGAAATGGTCAGCCGCCAGCAAGCTCGATCGCGAGTTGATGACGCGCGCGTCGTGGGGCAGTTCGACGCGCCGCTCGCGGGTCATCGTTCGGGTCGCGCCCGGGCAGGCGCTGCCGGCGTCGCTCAAGGCCTATCAGAAAGGCAACCGCCTCAATCTGATTGACGGCTACGTCCTCGAAGTGCCGGACAGCGCGATCAACCAGGTCGCGGCTGATGCGCGGCATCAAGGACGCGCATTTCGATCGGCCCATCTGGGCGGCCGACTATCTCTCGACCCATTCGATGGCCGCGGACGTCGTCCAGCAGACGCTCGGTTATACGGGCAACGGCGTCGGCGTGGCGGTCATCGACTCGGGCATGACGTCGTGGCACGACGATCTCACGATCGGCGCGCACTACGCGTCCTATCCCTACGGCAATCAGCGCGTCAGCAAGTTCGTCGACTTCGTGAACGGCCAGAAGCTGCCCTACGACGACCATGGGCACGGCTCGCACGTGGCCGGCATCATTCTCGGCAACGGGTTCGATTCGGCGGGAAAGCAGAGCGGCATGGCGCCCGAAGCGGCGCTGGTCGCGCTCAAGGTGCTCGACAAGGACGGCAAGGGATCGATCAGCAACATCATCGCGGCGCTCGACTGGGTCGTCGCGAATGCGCAAGACGTACAACATCCGCGTCGTGAACCTTTCCGCCGGCGCCGGCGTGACCGAGTCCTACTGGACCGACCCGCTGACGCTGGCCGCCAAACGCGTCGTCGATCAGGGCATCGTCGTCGTCGCGGCGGCGGGCAACCTGGGGAAGAACGCGCAGGGGCAGGAGCAGTACGGCGGGATTCTGTGCCCGGGCAACGCGCCCTGGGTCCTGACGGTGGGCGCGTCGAGCACTGAAGGCTCGATCATGCGCAAGAACGACGTCCGGGCGAGCTTCAGTTCGCACGGACCGACGCGCGGCGACTATCTCGCGAAGCCGGATCTCCTGGCGCCGGGTTACGGGATTCTCTCGCTCGCGGTTCCGGGCAGCACGCTCTACAACGCGAATCAGCCGTTCCTGGTGCTCGGCTCGCTGAAGACGGCGTTTGCGCCGTATCTCAGCCTGAGCGGCACGAGCATGGCGGCGCCGCAGGTGGCGGGCGCCGTCGCGCTGATGTTCCAGGCCAACCCGAACCTCACGCCGAATCTCGTGAAGGGCATCCTGCAGTACACCGCCCAGAGCTATCCGCAATACAACGCGCTCGAGCAGGGCGCCGGCTTCCTGGACGTCCTGAGCGCGGTCCGCCTGGCGCGCTTCTACGCGAAGAATCGCGCCGGTGCGCAAATGCCGGTGCGTCCGTCCTGGAGCAAGCACCTGATCTGGGGCTCGCACATGATTTCGGGCGGCTATCTCAATCCGAAGGCGAACGCCTGGGCGGTCTCGACGGTGTGGGGCGCCGACGCTGCTCGCCGGCGACGACAACATCGTCTGGGGCACGTCGTGCGGCGACTGCGGCGCCGACATCGTGTGGGACACGCGCGACGTCACCGGCGCCAACATCGTGTGGGGGACCAACATCGTCTGGGGCACGGTCGCAGCGGCGACGACAACATCGTGTGGGGCAACGCAACATCGTCTGGGGCACGTCGCTCGGCGGCGATGACAACATCGTCTGGGGCACCGACTGCGGCGGCGCCGACTGCCGCAACATCATCTGGGGCACCCACGGCGACGACAACATCGTCTGGGGCACCGCCGGCGGCGACGACAACATCGTCTGGGGCACGCACGGCGACGACAACATCGTGTGGGGCACCAACGGTGACGACAACATCGTGTGGGGCACGAAGGGCGACGACAACATCGTCTGGGGCACCGCAGGGGGACGACAACATCGTCTGGGGCACTGCCGGGCGACGACAACATCGTGTGGGGCACGAGCGGCGACGACAACATCGTGTGGGGCACCCTCAGCGACGTCGATACCGTTCTGTGGGGCCGCAACGGAATCTTCAGCCTCCTGACGACGAAGTGGTGGTGGTAAGCCATGGAACGCATCACTGAGTTCAGGACCGGGATGAACACCCACACACGTTCCGCGTCGGCCGTCGCGACGCTCGACGCGCCTTCCGCGCTGCCGGAGCTCGCCGGCCACCGGTTGGCGCTCCGGGAACTGCGCGCGTCGGATGCGCCGGCGCTCTTTTCGCTGCTGACCGCGCACGAAGTGGCGCGGTTCATCTCGGAACCGCCCTCGTCGATCGCCGGCTTCGAGCGGTTCATCGCGAACACGTCGACGCGCGATCGCGGACCATCCAGGCAGATCTGCTTCGCGATCGTGCTGCCGGGCGAGGAATCGCCGGTCGGGATCATTCAGATCCGCGAGCTCGAGGCGAATTTCCGGACCGCCGAGTGGGGATTTGCGCTCGGATCCGCCTACTGGGGCACGGGCATCTTCTCCGAGGCGGCCAACCTCGCGCTCGAGTTCATCTTCGGCCGGCTGGGCGTCCATCGGCTCGAGGCGCGCGCGGCGGTCAGGAACGGGCGCGGCGGCCGCGCGCTGCAGAAGCTGGGCGCGGTGCCGGAAGGCGTCCTGCGCAAGGCGTTTCTCAAGGACGGCGAGTATCTCGACCAGGTCCTCTACGCCATCGTCGACGAGGACTGGCGAGCGTCGCGCGAGGTGCACCAGGTCGCCCCGTCGGCGTCGTCCACGCGGGTGCACTGAACGATCGAGTCGTTGCGGTCTACTCGGATCCCGTCGCCTGCGGTCGCGTCGGGTCCGATGACCACTCGCTCCACGAGCCCACGTAGAGTTTCGCGCCGCCGAGCCCCGCGTGTTCGAGCGCGAGCAGGTTCTGGCAGGCCGTGACTCCCGATCCGCAGTAGCAGATCGTCTGCGCCGGCGGCGCGCCGGCGAGGGCGTCCGTCGAGCTGTCGCGCGCAGATCGTCGCGCGTCCTGAAGGTCCCGTCCGCGCCGAGATTTGTTTGAAAAAAGTAATTGCGCGCGCCGGGGATGTGCCCGGCTGCCGGATCGAGCGTTTCGTTTTCGCCGCGGAACCGATCGGGTGACCGCGCGTCGAGGAGGCGCCAGTCCGCCTGGTGCGCGTGGGCGTCGACGTCGATCGCGGTGGCGAGCATCTCCGGGTCGCGGGTGTGCGGTAAAGATCTGCGGCGTCGCGGTCTCGGCGCCCGGCGCGGTGATGCGCTCTTCGGCGAGCCATTTCTTCAGGCCGCCGTTCAGGACGGCGACGCGGTCGTGGCCCAGCCAGCGCAGCATCCACCACAGGCGGCTTGCGTACATGCCGGAGTCCGGTCGTACGCGATCACCTGTGTGGCGTTGCCGATGCCGAGGCGGCCGAGCGTCTCGGCGAACACGGGAGCCTCGGGGAGCGGATGCCGGCCGTTGGTTCCGGTCTTCGGGCCGGAGAGATCGCGATCAAGGCTGCGCGTAGACCGCGCCCGGGATATGCGCCGCCTCGTAGGCGCGTTCGCCGGCCGCCGTGTCTCTCAGATCGAACCGGCAGTCCACGATGCGCCAGCCTGGGTCGTCCAGGTTGGCCGCCAGCTCCCAGGTCTCGATCAGTGTGGTGAAGTCCATCTCAATTTCTCACTTTTTCACAAAGGGGTCAGACACCCATCTGACAACCCATCTGACACCCATCTGACACCAGGCATCAGATCACGAATCTGATATTGGCGGCGGGCCGGGGATGCGGCTGCTTGAAGATCTCCAGCAGCGCATCGTGACGGTACCCGAAAATCCTGCGCAGATCGCGCGCGACCAGCGGACCGACCAGCCAGCCGGCGATCATCTCGCACTCGACCTCGTCGAGGAGCGTCGTTCCGCCGCGCGACTCGAGGAACCGGTGCGTGTGCACCCACCGCCGATACGGACCGCGCCGCTGCTCGTCGACGAAACACTCCGGCGGATCGAACGCCGTGATGGCCGATTCCCACCGCATCGGCACGCCCCGCAACCGGATCCGGTAGCCGATCTCGGTCCCGCGCGTCACCTGGACCGGGGTCGGCGTCAGGATGGAAAAGTGCAGCCAGGGCGGCGTCAGTGCCTGCAGGTTCGCCGCGTCGGCGAAGAACGGAAAGACCTCGGTTCTGGGCGTGGAGACCCAGGTTTCGGCCCAAAGACGCATCACTGTATGATCATGCCCTTATGCCAGTGGTGCAAACGGCCCGATTCGCAGCCCTCGCCGTCGCCGCGGCCGGCCTGCTCGCGGTGACGACCGCCGCGCAATCCAAACCGCAGGGCGTCACGTATCGATCGCCCGGCGGCACAACGCTCAGGTTGATGCTGGACGAAACCAACCTCGGCGCCGAGGTGTCCGTGGGCGAGATTACGTTTCCGCCCAATTCGGACTCCGGTGAGCACTCCCACGGCGCGATCGAAATCTTCTACATCGTGTCCGGCGAGCTCGAACACGTCGTCAACGGCAAGAGCCAGATCCTGAAGCCGGGCATGTCCGGGTTCGTCAAACCGCCCGACAAGGTGCGTCACAAGACCGGACCGGCGGGCGCGAAAGCGGTGGTGGTCTGGGTACCCGGGGAAGAAGGGCGGCGCGTCGCGTCCCGCTGGACGAAGGAGCCCTAGTACGGACCCCCGCGCGTCCCGAGCATTAGAATGTCGCAGACAATGTCCCACGCTGAGGAATCAGGACCGGCGCCTCCGCCGGCGCAGAACGATTTCATCCGTCAGATCGTCGACGAGGATCTCGCGGCCGGGAAGAACCACGGCCGCGTCGCCACGCGTTTTCCGCCGGAACCGAACGGCTATCTGCACATCGGCCACGCCAAGTCGATCTGCCTGAACTTCGGCGTCGCGGTCGAGCACGGCGGCACCTGCAATCTCCGCTTCGACGACACCAACCCGGCGAAGGAAGACGTCGAGTACGTCGACGCGATCAAGGAAGACGTCGCCTGGCTCGGGTTCAACTGGGACGCGCTGTTTTTCGCGTCCGACTACTTCGAGCAGCTGTACCAGTTCGCGGTCGAACTGATCCGCCAGCGACAAGGCCTACGTGGACAGCCTGACCGCGGACGAAATCCGCGCGTACCGCGGCACGCTGACCGAGCCCGGCAGGAACAGCCCGTACCGCGACCGGCCGATCGAGGAAAGCCTCGACCTGTTCGCGCGGATGCGGGCCGGCGAATTTCCGGACGGCGCGCACGTGCTGCGCGCGAAGATCGACATGGCGTCGCCGAACATGAACATGCGCGATCCGACGCTCTACCGGATCCGCCGGGCGACCCACCACCGGACCGGCGACGCGTGGTGCATCTACCCGATGTACGACTACGCGCACCCGCTGTCCGACGCGCTCGAGCACATCACGCATTCGCTCTGCACGCTGGAGTTCGAGGATCACCGGCCGCTCTACGACTGGTGCGTCGAAAACCTCATCAGATGACCGGCGATCGGCCGCAGCAGATCGAGTTCGCGCGCCTCAATCTGAATTACACGGTGATGAGCAAGCGCAAGCTGCTGCAGCTCGTGCAGCAGGGGCACGTCTCGGGCTGGGACGATCCGCGCATGCCGACGATCAGCGGCCTGCGGCGCCGCGGCTACACGCCCGAATCGATCCGCGATTTCTGCGCGCGCATCGGCGTCGCGAAGAAGGAAAACGTCATCGACGTCGCGCAGCTCGAACACAGCATCCGCGAGGACCTGAACCGCCGCGCGCCGCGCGTCATGGCGGTCCTGCGCCCGCTGAAGGTCGTCATCACGAACTATCCGGAAGGTCAGGTCGAGTACGTGGACGTGACCAACAATCCGGAAGACGCGTCGGCCGGCAAGCGGAAGGTGCCGTTCTCGCGCGAGCTGTACATCGAGCAGGACGACTTCCGCGAGGATCCGCCGAAGAAGTTCTTCCGCCTGTCGCCGGGCCGGGAGGTCCGGCTGCGCAGCGCCTACTTCGTCACCTGCACGAACGTGGTCAAGGACGAGCGCGGCGAGATCGTCGAGCTCCGCTGCACCTACGATCCGGCGACCCGCGGCGGCGACTCGCCGGACGGCCGGCGCGTGAAAGCGACGCTGCACTGGGTCTCGGTCGCGCACGCGCTGCCGATCGAAGTGCGGCTCTACGATCGCCTGTTCTCGGTCGAGGATCCCGAGCGCAATCGCGACGACGCCGGCGCCTTCGTCGACTTCCTGAACCCGCAGTCGCTCGAGGTCCTCCCGAACTGCTGGGCCGAACCGAGCCTCGGAACGGCCGCCGTGCCCGGACCGGTTCCAGTTCGAGCGCCTGGGCTATTTCTGCGTGGATCCCGACTCGAAGCCGGGCGCACTGGTCTTCAACCGCACGGTGTCGCTGCGCGACGCCTGGGCGAAGATCGAGCAGCGCGGCTAGCGCCTCACACCTTCGCGGCGATCGTCCGATCGACCTGCGCGACGTGGCGGGTCATGTGCGTCGCCGCGAAATCCGCCAGCTCGAAGAGCGAGAGCGTGCCGAATTCCAGCCTGACACACTGCCCGGCGCCGCGTTCCGTGGTCAGCGCGGCGATCGCCTTCATCGCGTGCTGACCGCTGGTGCGCAGCCGCTCCAGCGCCGCGTCGCGGCTCACCGGAAACGGCGGAACCAGCTTCGGGAACGTCTCCTCGGTCGCCGGCAGCTCCGACGCGTTGAACTGCTCGGTGAAACCGGCCGGCCGCGGCTCGGCCGCCGGCGTGGACCCGGTCAGGACCCCGGCGATCCATTCGTTGGCCATGGCGACGTGACAGCCGATCTGGGCCGGCGTCCAGGAATCGCGATCCTGGCGATCCTCGGCGATTCCCGGGGGAAGACTGCGGAGTTTCGAGGCGAAGGTCGAGTAGGTCGCGGTGAATCGAGCGAGGATGGTCGCAGCGCGGTCAGCGGACATCGGAGCCTCCGTGAAGTCCGCAGATTCTACGGTACAATCTGACGCTCAGCTCGTGGAATATCACATTACGCAGTACCACCTCGAACAGGGCGCGCTCGAGATTCAGTACATCGAAGAATTCTTCGGCGAGTTCCCGCGGAAGAAGACCGCCGCCGAAATCGTGCGGCGTCTCGAAGGCCGGTCGCACCTGATTCTGCTGGCCAACGCGCCGCTGCCCGACGATCCCGGCACGGTCGTGCCGGTCTCGTTCAAGGTCGCGCACGAGATCACCATGGACGAGACCGAGCCCAAGCTGGTCGATCTGGTGAGCCGGCTTCACGAGCACATCTTCTTTCCCGGCCGCAGGTCCTCTACACCTGGATCGGCGGGACGCGCCGCGACTGGCGCGGCCAGGGCCACTTCCGCGCGCTCACCGAGCAGCAGGAACTCTGGGCCATCGAGCAGGGCTTCGACGAAATCGTCGTCAAGACCAAGAACAAGTTCTACGAGATGCGCGGCACGCTCGATCACCTCCGCTTCGAAGTCGTCAAGTACGAGCGCAACGCGCACGACAACGCCGAATCGAAGGTCTACCTGAGCAAGAAACTCGTCCCGGAACTGCTGGACCGCCACCGCAGCGCGCGGACGGTCGTTCAAGCCACGCTCTGAGATCGGCGATCGGACGGCACGCATGTCAACACCAACCACGCCCTACACGCCCGACCTGGCCGGCCGCGAACCGCTCCAGGCGATGCGCGACACCGCCGCGCGGATTGCCGGCATCGTCGCGACGTGGACGCCGGCGCAGTTCGAACGCAGCTACGCGCCCGGCAAGTGGAGCGCGCGCCTGATCCTGATTCACCTGGCGCAGGCGGAACTGGCGCTCGGCTACCGCGCCCGCATGGCGCTGACGGTCCGAACTACACGGCGCAGTCGTTCGATCAGGACGACTGGCTCGCGAAGGAACATGACCTGAGCGGCCGCGACGCGGCATTGAGCTTCGCGACGCTCAGCAAGATGAACGTCGAGTTGTTCTCGAAACTCTCGCCGGCGGATCGCCAGCTGACGCTGTCACACCCGGAATACGGCGCCCTCACCGTCGATTGGGTGATCCACCACATGGCGGGTCATCAGATTCACCATCTGAAGCACTTCGAAGCGATCGCGTAAAGACAGACAAGAGCTCCACCACGGAGTCACGGACAAAGACGGAGGACACGGATCGTCTCGAAGGGAAGCCTTGAGACTTCCCGTGCGTTCCGTCTGTGTCCTCGTGTCCTCCGTGGTGAAGCTTTGTGTCAGACCGCCTCGAACATCCCGGTCTCGCGATTCTTGCGGACGTGATCCCACTGAAAATAGCGGCCGTTCATGGCGAGGTAGACGCCGGGCGGGAGCACTTGCGCGAACGACATCGCGCTGCCCAGATTGAAGAGGCCGTCGGAGCTGCCGAACGCATACGGCACCATCGCGCCGGTCAGCACGATCGTCTTGCTGCCGCCGCGCGGAAACGACGCGGCCAGCGTCCTCGCCGTCTCCACCATCGTGTCGGTCCCGTGCGTGACCACGATCTGCGACTCCGCCGCCGCCGCGCACTCTTCGACGATGCGCGCGCGGTCCGCGTCGGTCATGTCGAGGCTGTCGATCATCATCAGCGTCTCGACGACGACGTCCGCGTGACAGCGGCCGCGCTGCAGCATCTCGGGCACGTGGCTGTGGTGCAGGAACAGCGTGCCCTTCAGCTCGTTGTATTCCTTGTCGAAGGTTCCGCCGGTGACCAGGATCCGAATCACTGGCGGGATGTCAGTTGGAGGTCGACGTCGCGCCGTCTGCCGCGAGATAGAGCGCGTTGAAGAGCAGCGGGAACGTCGCGTGCGTCTGCGCGCGGTGCTGCGGCCGCAGCCCGAAGAGCACGACCCGCCCGGGCTTCATGTCGACGGAGACGACCGCCGCCCGCCCGACCATCAGGTCCTCGCCGCGCAGCCACCCCGACGCGACGATGTCCTGGTTCGGATAGCGGGCGATGACGGTCGGCTTCAGCGAGTTGAATCCTTCGAGCACCGAGAAGAACGGGCTGTTGTTGTAGAAGCCGTAGGTGTCGGGCGCCATGCCGCTGGCCATCGGATTGGTCGTGTCGACCTGGATCCGCAGGATCGTGCCCGGCGCAAAGTGCTGATCGCGCCGCAGGCCGCGCTTCAAATCCCTGATCGGGATCGGAAAGCGATCGATCGCGAAGTCCGACGCGGCGCCGAGCGTGACCAGCGTGCCGCCCTCGGCCACGAACCGCATCAGGCTGTCCATGCCGGTGTCGCCGATCCCGCCGCGATATTCCGGGCGGACGGTATTGGCCGTGTAGCCGTCGAGCAGTTCACGCGGGTTCTGGTCGGGCAGGATGATCGCGTCGAACCGCCGCCGCAGCGGGCTGCCGTCGCGCAGGTCGCTGTTGTGAATCGTCGTGCACCGGGAACTCGTATTGTTCGAGCACCCAGCGCGTCCACCCTTCGTCGATGTTGCCGCCGGTCCAGGGGTAGTACAGCCCGATGCGCGGCGAGCGGATCGCCTGCCGCGGTTCCTGGATGACGCCGGCCGGCACCGGCTCGGTGGACACCATCGTGATGCCGAACTCGCGGGCGAGCGGTTCGAGCTTGTCGCGGGTCGAGCCCTCGACCAGCACGCGCGACGGCGCGTCGAAGGACAGCTTCGCGCCTTCTTTCAGCAGTCGATTGATCGCAATCGCGGTGTCCGGCCCGACGTACTGGAACGTAAACAGCGGGCCGTTGCCCGACACCCGCCCCGCCGGTCGCGTGACCGTCGTCGACACGGGTCATCCTGACCGGCGGCAGCGTCGCCGTCACGAAATCCACGTTCACGCCCAGCAGCATGCCGAGCGACCACGCGGTGACGTCGTAGGGGAGGTCCGGGCTCGAGGGGTTTCCCGACACGCGCCGCATGTCCGGATAGTCCTGCGGTTCGAGCAGATCCTTGGCGTAGCGCGCGAAGACCTGCGTCATCGGGACGACCAGCGTGCCGGTCGGGTACGGATAGTCGTTGACGCTGAACGGCGCATCGGTGCGGAACACTTCGACGCCGCCCATCATCAGGCGTTCCGCCAGATGGTCCGCCTCGCGCGGATCGTGCTGGCGATCGAGCGGAATGACGATGGCCTTGACGTCGCCGGTCTTGCCGTCCTCGATCGTCTGGCGGTTGACCTCGTAGATCTGCCGGAGGATCGTTTCGCGGCGGTCCGCCGCCGTCTCGAGCAGCGCCGTCGTCGTGATCAGCTCGTAGTCGACGATGTCACGGAGCGTCCAGTGGCCGCCCATCCACGGCCGCGGATATTCCGTGCGCGGCACGGTGTCGGTCGGCGGCGCAAGCGGCGCCGTGTTGAAGACCGGCTCGGGACCGTCGCCGCTGACGCGATCGAGCGGAAAACTCAGGCGGCTGGTCGCGCGCTGCTGATCCACCGGCGCGGCAATGCGAACGCTGGCGACCTCGGTGAGGAGGCCAATCTGGTTGTGCCACCAGCCGCTCCACGCCATCGCCCCCTGCCAGAAATTCGTGTAGGTCGAGTTGTGGATGATGCCGTCCTTGCCGGCGGTTTCGAGCGCCGCCGCCTGCGACTGCCCGAGGATGGCGTTCCAGCGGTAGATCACCGGGTGCACGTTCGGGTTGATCGGATCGGTGGCCGGCATGACGAAGATGCGCGCGCCGTTCGCGCTCATCTGATGCTGATCGAGCCAGATGGTCGGAAACCAGTCGTGCCAGACGAGCTGCGCCATGTACTGGCTTTCCTTCTGCGTGAACATGTACATGTCGCGGTTGCTGTCGTGCCCGACGTACGGGTGATACAGATACGGAATCGGACTGGTCTCGTACGGCGTGCCCGCGTTCTTGTTGAACCAGTCGGTCACCATCGTCTGACCGTCCGGATTCAGGCTCGGCACGAGCAGGACGATCACGTTGTCGAGAATCTTGCGGGTGACCGCGGAGTCGTCGGTCGCCAGCGTGTGCACGAGCTCGAGCGAGGCCTGCGTGCAGCCGATCTCGGTCGCGTGCGTCGCGCAGGTGATGAGCACGACCGCCTTGCCGAGGCGAAACATTTCGTCGCGATCGCGCGCGTTCGGCGCGCCGCCCTGGAAGTACAGCCGCCGCTCGAGCTGTTTGTAGCGATCGAGGTTCTTCAGGGTTTCCGGCGAGGCGATTTCGAGCGCCACCAGTGAATTGCCGAGGGTGGTCTTTCCGAGTTCCCGGTAGTGGACGCGGTCGGAGCTCGATCCGGCGAGCTTCAGGTACTCGACGATTTTGTCCCAGCGTGCCAGCTTGTTGTCGCTGCCGACCTTGAACCCGATAAACTGGTCCGGCGCCTGAAGGGCGGGCGCCGCAGTCAGCCCGGGCGAACGGACGAGGAGCGTGGCTGCCGCAAGGCCGAACAGGGCGGCGGCGAACCCGGGCGCGCGACCGACAGGCATCTCTGCTTCATATTATTAGCTGACTTCGATTTGAGGCCTCGGATTATGGGTTCGGTCGATTCGACGCGGCTGGCGACCAGGATGGACAAGGTCCAGTCGCCGATTATTCCGGTGGTGGGCGGCTGGATTCGCCAGACGCCCGGCACGATCTCGCTCGGCCAGGGCGTCGTCCACTACGGCCCGCCGCGCGAGGCGATGGACGCGGTCCGCGACGCCTTGTCGTCGCCCGCGACGCACGAATACAACGACGGCGCCGGCCTGCCCGCGCTGGTCGAGGCGATTGCCGCCAAGCTGGCCGCCGAGAACCGCATCGAGGTCAGCCGCGGCAGCCGCATCATGGTGACCGCCGGCGCCAACATGGCGTTCATGCACGCCGTGCTCGCCATCACGATGCCGGGCGACGAAGTGATCCTGCCGGTCCCGTTCTATTTCAACCACGAGATGGCGATCGAGATGGCCGGCTGCACCGCCGGTGCGCGTGCCGACCGACGGAGCGCTACCAGTTGCAACTCGACGCCATCGAGCGCGCCATCACGCCGCGCACCCGCGCCATCGTGACGATCTCGCCGAACAATCCGAGCGGCGCGGTCCTCAGCGAGATGTCGCTGCGGCAGGTGAACGAGCTCTGCCGGGCGCGCGGGCTCTATCACCTTGCCGACGAGCCGTACGAGTACTTCACGTACGGGCCGGCGCGTCACATGTCGCCTGGCTCACTCCCCGGCGCCGCCGAGCACACCATCTCGATGTATTCGCTGTCGAAAGCCTTCGGCTTCGCGGGCTGGCGGATCGGCTACATGGTCTATCCCGAGGCGCTCGGCGCGGCGATGATGAAGAGCCAGGACACCATCCTCATCTGCCCGACGATTGCCGCCCAGATCGGCGCGGTCGCCGCACTCAAGGTCGGGCGCTCGTACTGCGAACCGCACGTGCGGGAGCTCGAGTCCATCCGCCAGATTGTCGTGTCCGAGCTTTCGCAACTCGGATCGCTGGCGACGGTGCCCGCGGCCGACGGCGCGTTCTACTGCCTGCTGCGCGTCAACACCGCGATGGATCCGGTCACGGTCGGCGAACGGCTGGTGCGCGAGCACAAGGTCGCGGTCATCCCGGGGACCGCGTTCGGCATGACCGAGGGCTGCTATTTCCGCGTGGCGTACGGCGCGTTGCAGAAAGCGACCGTGGCTGAAGGGATCGGCCGCCTGGTCGGCGGGCTCAAGGCGATCGCCGGCTGACGCCTGTGACGCAAGCCGAACGCGGTACCGTCTTTCGCGCGCTGCACCAGCGCGCGTACGCTTTCATCATTCCCAACCCCTGGGATCTGGGCACGGCGCGCATCCTCGCGCAGCTTGGCTTCGAGGCGCTCGCGAGCACGAGCGCGGGGTATGCGTTCTCGCTCGGGCTTCCCGATAACAAGGTCGGCCGCGACCGCATGATCGCGCACATCGCGACGATCGCCGGCGCCACGGATCTTCCGGTCAGCGCGGATCTCGAAAACGGGTTCGGCGATGCTCGCGGAGACGGTGGCCGAGACGATCCGGCGCGCCGCCGCCGCGGGTGTCGTGGGCGGTTCGATCGAGGATTCCACCGGACGTGCCGACGCGCCGTTGTACGAGCGCGAACACGCGGCGGATCGTATTCGGGCGGCCGCGGAAGCCGCCCGCTCCCTCGGATTTCCCTTCACGCTGACCGCCCGCGCCGAAAATTTTCTCGTCGGGCGCCCCGATCTCGCCGATACGATCGCGCGCCTGCAGGCCTACCAGGAAGCGGGCGCCGACGTGCTCTACGCGCCCGGCCTCGGATCGCGCGACGACATCGCCGACGGTCCTGCGATCGATCGATCGTCCGTTGAACGTGATCATGGGGTTGGCCGGCCTGCAGTTGACGCACGACGAACTGTCGGAACTCGGCGTCAAGCGCATCAGCGTCGGCAGTTCTCTCTCGCGTGCCGCGCTTGGCGAGTTTCTCCGCGCCGCGCGCGAGATGCGCGATCACGGGACGTTCTCGTTCGGCAAATCCGCGGTCCCATCGCGCGAGCTGAACGCGATGTTCAACACCCCCGACTGACGTCGAAAACGATCACCACGAAGACACGAAGGGCACGAAGACTCTTGGGTTTCCAGAGAGTTACTTCGTGATCTTCGTGCCTTCGTCGTGGGCTCTTGCGGGCGCCATCCCCGGTTCGATATAGTCGCTCGTTCGCACATCCCGGGCGCCGCCACCAGCGGCGCCCGATTTTTTTGACAGGACATCGCAAAAGAAAGCCGTCGGGGCAGCTGTCATGCCCGGCGGCTTTTGTATTTGCGCGTGACAACAGGAGGAAGACCAATGAGCGACGATGCCGCGCGCGATCAGCTCTTCAGGAAACCGGTCGTTTACAGGCTGCCGGACATGGACGCGGTGACGGTCAATCGCGACGTGGAATTCGTCGTGCCCGGTGGACGTGCGCTCGCGATGGACATCTACTATCCACCGGCGCCGAGCGCGACATTGCGTCCGGCCATCTTCATTCCCTCCGCCTATCCCGACCCGGGATTCGAAGCGCGCCTCGGGCTTCGCTTCAAGGACATCGGGTGGGCATCGTCGTGCGCCCGGCTCGCGGCCGCGTCGGGCGTGATTGCCATCACCGCGACCAACGTGGAGCCTGCCGTGGATGCCGCCGCGACTCTCGACCACGTGCGGCAGCACGCGACGGCACTTGGCATCGACGCGTCGCGGCTCGGTCTCTGGGCGTGCTCGGGCCACGGCCCTCTTGCGCTGTGGCTGCTGATGGAAAATGCCGCTACGCCGCTGCGTTGCGCGGTGCTGTCGTATGCCTACACGCTGGATCCTGATGGGCAATTCGGCATTGCGGAAACAGGACGGCAATTCGGGTTCGTCGTTCCGGTGTCAGGGAAATCGGTTGCGGACCTGCCGGAAGCCACGGCGATCTTCCTCGCGCGAGCGGGTCAGGACGAATTCGCGCATCTGAACGACGCGATGGATCACCTGACGCAGGCAGGATTGAAAGAGAATCGATCGATCACGCTCGTGAACCACCGCGAGGGACGCCACGCGTTCGATATTCTCGAAGATACGGACATGTCACGCGAGGTCGTGAAGTCCATCCTCGCGTTCATCGCCTTCCACCTCGACGCCAATTGAAGTCGAAAAAGATCACCACGAAGACACGAAGCACACGAGCTCTCGCGCTTCGACCTTCGTGCCTTCGTGGTGAGCTCTTACGCGCCTGGCCGCTCGCGGCGCCGGAACAGAAACAGCTCTGACGCGAAGGTGACGTCGATTGACGTCAACGCGTCAGCCTGCGCCGCTGCGCTTCGACGCGCGCCTCGATAGGTGGCTCGAAGGACATCGAGCAGCGCGTCACGACCGAGCGGCCGCCGTTCGCGCGCGGTCGATCGATCGACGAGCGTAAATGCTGCCTGGTGCTCGGCCACCAGCGCTTCACCGCGATCGTAGGCGACCGCCGTGCCGTGCAGCGCTTCGCGCAGCTCGATCAGATCATCTTCGGCCGGCACGGCCACGAGCAGCGTCGCCGCCCGGCGACAGGACCCGCGCGCACTCGGCGGGATTGCGGCGCGCGTGGGCGGACAGCACCAGGTCCACCGTCCCCGAGCGAAGGGGCAGGCGCCGATCGGCGTTGGCGACGACCCACGTGATCGACGGGAAAGCGGCGCGACGCGTGCTCGGCAGCGGCGACCGAAAGATCGATCCCGACGCCGGCAATCGCGCGCCGGCCCGCCAGTTCTCCCAGTATGTCGCCCGCGCCCGATCCGAGGTCGACCACCACAGGAGCCGGGCGAGCCGCGCCGGCCATGGCCGCGAGCGTGACGTCCGCGCGATCGACAAATGCCTCGAAGACCTGGCGTCCCGCGCCTGCCGCCAGCAGCCGCGCGCGCGCCTCGACGGCTGATTTCGAATCGCCGGACGTCAGCGACTTGCGGTCCTGCGGTTGGAGAAGATTGACGTAGCCGCGTTTCGCGATGTCGAACACGTGTCCGCGGCCGCAGCCGAACGTGCGGCCGTGGCGTTCGAGCGGTTCGCCGCAGCCGCGCACCGTGCACGCGAGCGGCGGCGCCATCGGTTCGGTGTCCAATCGCCAAACAATAGCGTATGCGTTGGACGCACGCGAGCCGCGCCCTGCTGTTAACATGCCGCGCGCTGTGATGCCGATCCCGACGCCGCTGAGGACACTGGAAGACCCTGAGAGCCCTGGGAGCTGATGACACTCGCCGGCGCCCTCATTCTGCTGGCGCCGCGTCTCGAGAGCGCCGCCGGGCCGGCGACGATCGACGTGCAGTTCAAGCTCACCGATCTCGACTACCGGCCGATTCCCGGCGCCGCCGTGCGCCTGGTCCTTGGCGACCAGCCGGGCGCGCAGCCTGCTGACGTCCGGCTATCGGTTCGTCACCGACGCGCAGGGCGCGCATCGCTTCGACGCGAGCGCGGCGATCGATCAGCGTCTCAAGAAAATCCCGACGAATTTCGTGGACAGCCTGTTCAGCCGTCCGCGCACGACCGATCATCTGGCCGTCGCCGCGGAGCTCGATTACGCGGGGCACCGCTGGCTCTATGCGATCGACGTGTTCCGGATTCCCGAGGGCGGTGATGTCCTGCTCGATGGCTTCTCGGTCTACACGCCGGATGCCCGCGGCCAGTTCACGAACAAGGCGTCGTACGACGGCAAAGGCTGGCGGATGGCGGATCTGGGCGGGACTGATGCTGACGACGCCCGGCTACGATCCGTGGGATTTCTCGCTCGCGCCGGAACAGGCTCCGGGACGCTGGACCCTCAAACTGGCATTCAAGAAATATCCGGAGCCGGTCCGCCGCTGAGCGGGATCGGCAGGGCGGCTGGCGATCAGACGTCCAGTTCCTCGGCCTCTTCGGCGCGTTCCATGATGAAGCGGAAGCGCGCGGAAGCGTCCTTGCCCATCAGCTCGTTGATGATCCGATCGGTCATGATCTGATCGGTGATCTCCACGCGCAGCAGCCGTCGCGTCCTCGGGTTGAGCGTCGTCTCCCACAGGACCTTCGGCATCATCTCGCCGAGGCCTTTGAAGCGCGTGATTTCGGGAGTGCCGCGGCCGTTCTTCGCGTGCTGCTTCAGCATCGCGTCCTTCTGCGAATCGTCGAGCGCCCAGTACGTCTCCTTGCCGATGTCGATGCGATAGAGCGGCGGCTGGGCGAGAAACACCTTGCCGTTCTTGATCAACTGCGGCAGGTGGCGATAGATGAACGTGAGCAGCAGCGTCGCGATGTGATTGCCGTCCGAATCCGCGTCGGCGAGGATGATGACCTTGCCGTAGCGAAGCTTGGCGAGCTCGAAATTCTGGCCGAGCCCGCAGCCGAGCGCGGTCACGAGGTCGGACAGCTCCTTGTTTTCCAGCACCTTCGCGAGCGACGCGCTCTCGGTGTTCAGCACCTTGCCGCGCAGCGGCAGGATCGCCTGGCGCGCGCGGTCGCGTCCCTGCTTGGCCGATCCGCCCGCGGAGTCGCCTTCGACGACGAACAGCTCGCTGCTGTCGGCGCTGGCATTCGTGCAGTCGCTCAACTTGCCCGGCAGGTTCAATCGCGAGGAGGTGGCGCTCTTGCGCGACACTTCCGCCTGCGCGGCGCGGCTGGCTTCGCGCGCCCGCGCGGCCAGGATGATGCGCGCGACGATCGCCTCGGCGACGCTGATGTTGTGATTCAGCCAGTGCTCGAGCGCCGGCCGGACGACGCCGTCCACCGCTGAGACGAGCTCGGGGTTGTTCAGGCGATCCTTGGTTTGTCCCTGGAACTGCGGCTCCTCGATGAACACGCTCAGCACGCCAATCAGCCCTTCGCGGATGTCCTCGGCGGTCAGCGTGACGCCCTTCGGCGACATGTTGTGCGTGTCGATGAAGTTGCGCACCGCCTTGCCGATGCCGCCGCGCAGCCCGTTCTCGTGCGTGCCGCCCGATCCGGTCGGGATGCCGTTGACGTACGAGCGGATATGCTCGTCGGTCGCTTCCGTCCACTGCAGCACCAGCTCGAGGCGCAGCCCCTCGTCCTTGCTCAGGACGAACGGCGCTTCGTGCACCGGCCTGGCCGATCGCTCGGCGATGATTTTCTTGAGGTACGCGACCAGCCCTTCGCTGTGCTCGAACACGTCGCGGGATTTGGTGGTCTCGTCTTCGAAGATGACTTTGACGCCCTTGTGCAGGTAGCTCGCGACCTCGAGGCGCTCCCGGATGATCGCGGGGTCGAATTCGATTTTCGGAAAGATGGCGGCGTCGGGATGGAAGTAGACCGTCGTGCCGGTCCCGCGCGCCGGGCCGACCTTTTTCAGCGGGGCAACCGGCTTTCCCTGCTTGAAGCGCATCTCCCACTGCGCGCCGTCCCGCTTGACCGTCGCGACCAGTTCTTTTGACAGGGCATTGACGACGCTGGCGCCGACGCCGTGCAGGCCCCCGGCGGTCTTGTAATTGCCCTGTTCGAACTTCCCGCCGGCATGGAGCACCGTGAAAATCACTTCGAGCGCGCTTTTCTTGGTGCTCGGATGCTTGTCGACCGGAATGCCCCGGCCGTCGTCTTCGACGCTGATCGACGATCCGTCGGCGTGTAACGTGACCCGAATCGTCGAGGCGAAGCCGTTCATGGCCTCGTCGATGGCGTTGTCGACGACTTCCCAGACGAGGTGGTGGAGTCCCGAGGACCCCACGCCGCCGATATACATGCCGGGGCGCTTGCGGACGGGCTCGAGACCCTCCAGGACGGTTATGTCTTTCGCAGTGTAGTTGGCAGGGGCCATGTATATAATTTCGCTTCTAAATCTCAGGGTCTAATGCCGCGCCGGCTCGCTTTTTTCCTCACGATTGTAGCGGCATTTCCGTTTCGCCTTGCCGCCGCGTCGACCACCATGAACGACGCGCCGATCGCGCCGCAGGTGGCGGAGCTCGCGGCGCGCCTGGATGTCGATCCGGCGCACGACCGCGTGCGATTCATGGCGGAAATGGCCCGCCTGCTGTACTCATCGCCCGACGCCAAGCCGCCGCTCCTGCGCCCGTCGAAGTCCGACGCCGCGGTGGCGTCACCGCGCGTCACCGTCCTCGTGCCGCTCACGCCGGAGCTCTGGGGCCGCATCATCTTCCACCGCGTCGTCCCTCCCGAGCAGCTGATTGGGATGATCCTCGCGGACCGTCGCGCCGCGTTCCTGTGCCGCGGCCTGTCCGCGCTGGACGACGAGACGCTGACGTATCTGGCCGAGCACCCGACGTTCCTGACGATGCTGTACGAGCGGGCGGCGCCGGTGTTCGCGGCCTTCGGCGAAAACCTGCGGATCCACGGGCAGCGGGTCGTGCCGCCGGGTGGCGATCAGGCGGTCCCGTTGTGGGAATCGGTGACGCGCGAGCCGGTGACGTCGCCTGAGGCGTTCGCGCGTGTGCTGTTCGGCGAATACGAGGGGCGTCTCGCGTACTTGTACGACGTGATCGCGTCGGCCGAAGCACCGGCGGCCGCGTTCGCGCTCGGCCTGTGGATGCCGGACGGTCCGCAGCGGACGCAGCGCTTCCAGGCGCTGCTCGACGCGAGCATTCACGGGTATCGCGAGTGGCGCGAGCTCGAGCATCCGTTCTCGCGGCCGCTCGGCGACCTGGCGGTCCTGCTGATGCGCGTGCCGGTGGAACCGTCGGGGGCGCCCCGCGCCCCTGCCGACCGCGCCTTCTGGGCACGGGCGCTCGAGGCGGACGCCAACGTCACGTTCTCCGGCGAGCGATCGGCCGGCGAACAGAGCGCAGATCGATGCGGCATGGCTCGTCGCTGCGACGAGCGAGCACGACATGTATCAGCGTATCGACCGCGCGGACGCCATCGCGTTCGGGTTCCGGACCTTCGACGCGGTCGACGGCAGCAGCGGGCCGGTGGCGGCCGACGTGGTGCGGCAGTTCCGCCGCTTCCGCATGTTGCTGCTGACGCTCGAGCGGCTGGGCGTTCGCGCGCCGGCGACCTACCGGGATGCGATCGAGCGCGGCGAGTCGGTGGTCGCCGGTCCGCTCGCGCGGCGATTCTGGCCGCTGTCGGAATTCGAGGGTGCGCTGGCGCTGCTCGTGCGCATGCACCGGTCGGGCACGCTGAGCACGGCGGAGGCGTCGGCGCTCGCCGCTTCGCTCGTGGCGGTCCAGGTGCACGACGGTCAGTACAGCGGCAGGATGGCGCAGTGGATCCGCACCGAGCTGGCGCGGCGGCTTCCTGCGGGTGATACCTGGGAAGACCGCGCGATCCGCGGGCTCGCCGGGCCGACCGCCGAGAAGACCGGCGTGCGTCTCTTCTGGGAGGGACAGACCTACCGCGTCGATCTGGCGCTGGCCGAACAGCAGCGCATGGAGATCGTGCGCCGCAAACAGAGCGGCCACACGCTCGATCTCGCGCTGGCGGTCGACGACGCGGCGCGGGCCCTGCGCGCTGAATCGATCTCGCTCGAGCAAGTCCACGACGTGTCGCAGACGCTGAGCCGTCCTCGTACAGGAATCGGGCGCGCGCTTGAAGAACCCCGCCGTCAGCCTGCCGCCGCCAGGCGTCGAGCCGCCGCGGGACTCACTCGAGTGGATTGTCGGCGCGCGCCAGGAGCTGGCCAGGCTGACCAAGCCGTCGGACGCGCGGCGCGCCGCCCGCGTCGGCGAATCGCTCCGCGAGCTGTCGGACATCATGCTGGGCAACGCGTTGTTGTCGCTCGCGTATGCCGCCGATCTTGGCGATCCCGAAGGCGCGGCGCTCCTGGCCGGGAACGTCGCCCTTCGCCACGATTTCGGCCTGGGCCGCAAGGACGGCGATACGCGGGACCGGATGCCGTGGGCGCTGCCGCGCCAGGATTTCCAGCCCGGCGTCCCGTGGCACATCGGCGGGGCGATTCTCGGTCTCGACGTCGCCGCTGGCGCCGCTCAACCTGCGGCGCCTCGAGATGGACCGGCTCGCCGACGCGCCGAAGATCTCGTCGATCGAGCGAGAAGCGCTGGCCGTCGGCGTCTGCGCTGATGGATCCCCGGCGCCTGAAGGATGCCGATCGTGATGCCATTGCCGGCGCCATCGCTCGCGGCCGCACGCGCGTCCAGGAGCTGCAGGCCGGGCGCGAGCCAGTCGCCGCGGTCGCCGATCTCCTCGGCTTCGACGGCTGGCGCACGCGCGAGCTCCTGTTGTCGCTGAGCGGCTCGCCGTCCCCGGTTGGCGCCCAGTTCTCGCTCGTCGACCTCATCGACCCTCGGCGGCGGGGCCGGCGGCGCGGACCTCGACGCCTGGGGCACGCCGGCGATGTACTCGACCGGCTGCCTGTGCACGAGGTTCCCGAGCGTTCGCGCCTGGCGCACGCTCGAAGGGCGGCCCCAGCTGCCGATGATGGCGGCTACAATGGGCGATCTGAACCTGGCGGTGGCGGTCATGCTGCACGACCTGGATCTCCCCGCCAACCTTGCGCGTTCGGTCTTGAGCGTCGGCATGCAGGATTTCATCGACGAACTCGCCCTCGAGACCACCAACGACTGGTGGAGCCTGTCGCGCCAGGCGCAACGCCTCAAGCGCCAGCGCGTCGAGGACTACGTGTCGGCGGCCGCCGCCGTCAACGGTCCGCTGGTGCCCGAAGATCCGGCCGCGTCTCATGAGCCCTGACGTGCGCCGTCTCCTCCGCTCCATTCGTCTCGGCTTGTGCGCTGGCCGCTGTCGCATTCGGCGTGCCGGCGCGCGGCCAGTCGCCGGATGCGCTGCCAAGCGCGCAGATCCTGTCGCCGGAGCCGGACAGCTACGCCACGGGCGTGGTGCTGCTGCGCGCCGTCACCGATCTGTCGGCGCCGGTCGCCAACGTCACGTTCTTCGTCGACGGCCGTCAGCTCTGCATCATCTCGCAGCGGCCGTTCGAGTGCGAGTGGGACGCCGGCCGCGAGGTCAACGCGCATCAGATTCGCGCGGTGTTCAACCTGCCGGACGGCGGGCGCGTCGCGCGGACGGTGCGGACCAAGGGGCTCGGCTTTGCCGACAACGTCAACGTCGAGGTCGTGCAGGTGACGGTCACCGTGACCGACGACAGCGGCCACTTCGTCCCCGGCATCCCGCGCTCCGCCGTTCCACGTGTTCGAAGACGGCAAGCCGCAGACGATCACGTATTTCTCGTCGGAAGACGTTCCGCTCGAGCTGATCGTCGCCGTCGACATCAGCGGCAGCATGACGACGGCGATGCCGAAGCTGAAGAAGGCGGTGAAGGATTTTCTCGCGCGCCGTTCCGCGAGCGCGATCAGGTGACGCTGCTCGGCTTCAACGACACGCGTGTTCGCGCTGACGCGGAAGACCACCGATCCGAACGAGCGGACCCGCGCGGTCGATCGCCTGGCGCCGTGGGGCGCGACCGCGCTCTACGACGTCATCCTTCGCGGCATCGACATGCTCGGGCGGCAGACCGGCCGCAAGGCGCTGGTCGTGTTCACCGACGGCGAGGATCAGGGCAGCCACGTGGCGATCGAGGACGTCGAGCGCAAGCTGCAGGCGAGCGACGTGACGCTCTACATGATCGCGCAGGGGCGCGGCATCAGCCAGGACTACCTGAAGAAGACGATGCAGCGGCTGACGGTGCCGACCGGCGGCCGCATGTTCACGACCGACAGCGTCGACCAGCTGCACAGCGCGTTCGAGGAACTGCTCGACGAGCTGTCGAATCAGTATCTGCTCGGCTATCCGCCGACCAACAACAAGCGCGACGACACCTGGCGCGAGATCAAGGTGTCGGTCGAAGGGCACAGCGGCGTCCGGGCGCGGCAGGGCTACCGGGCGAGCCCGTACCGGTAGCCATGAACCTGTTGCGCGGAGCTTCGTTATCCGTCGTGCTCGCCGGCCTGGTGGCCGCCGTCCGGCGTGCTGCTCGCGCAGCAACCGCAGGATCTGCCGCGCTTCCGGTCGTCGGTGGAGCTGACGTCCATCGACGTCAGCGTGTTCGACGATCGCGGCCGTCCGATTGCCGATCTGAAGCCCGAGGACTTCACCGCGCGCGTGGACAAGGCAACCGCCGCGTCGTCAGCGCCGAGTGGGTGCCGCTCGAGCACGCCGCCCGGCGTCGCCGCTGCACGCCGCCGCCGGAAGGCTACTCGTCGAACGACAACGCCACCGGCGGCCGCCTGATCCTGATCGTCGTCGATCAGCCGAATATCCGGTTCGGCGGCACGCTGGCCATCCGCAAGGCGATGAACGCGTTCATCGACCGCCTCGAACCGACCGATCGGGTCGCGGTGGTCGGCATCGGCCCGGGATCGCCGTCCACCCCTTCACCGCCGATCGGCGCGGCTGAAGAAGGCGATCGAAGGCATGGTCGGATCAGCTACCATGCGCTGACCGGCTTCTACCAGTACAACGTCGGCCTCGTCGAGGCGATGGACATTCGAGCGCGGCATGCCCAACGCGCTCGGCACGGTCATCGATCGCGAGTGTCGCGATTCGGTCGGACGGCTGCTCCAGGGCCCCGAGCTCGACGCCTGCAGTTCTGAAATTCAGCGCGAGGCCTACGAGAAGGCCATGCAAAGCACCGTGGACGGTCGCGACACGATCAGCGCGCTGCGCTCGATTCTCACCGCGCTCAGGACGATCGACGCGCCCAAGACGCATGATCCTCGTGTCCGAAGGCTTCGTGATGGACGATCAGCAGGCGGCGGTGCTCGAGCTCGGCGCGCTTGTCGGCGGCGGCGCGCACCAGCATCTACAGCCTGAAGCTGGACGACACGTTGATGCAGACCGCGGCCTCGGAATCGCGCGCGCCGATCGCGCCGATGTTCGATCGCGCAGGCGCGCAGCGAGGGCATGGAAACGCTGTCGGCGCGTCGCCCGCGGCTCGCTGTTCAACATCATCGGCACCGGCGCGGCCATCTTCGAGCGCATCAGCTCCGAGCTGTCCGGCTACTACCTGCTCGGCGTCGAGTCAGGTCCGACCGACAAGGACGGCAAGGCGCATCCGATTCGCGTCGAGGTCGACGCGCAAAGGCGTCACCGTGCGGTCGCGCCGCGCGCTGCTGGCGTCGCCCGAAGCGGCCAAGCCGAAGAACGCCCGCGAGGCGGTGGTGGCGGCGCTGTCGACTCCGCTGCCGGTCTCCGCGCTGCCGCTGCGCGTCGCCACCTTCTCGCTGCAGGATCCGGACGGCAAGAAGGTCCAGCTCGCTGATTCACGCCGACGTCGGCACGCGACTACTCCACGTCGCGCGTCGTGTCGCTCGGCTACGTCATCACCGATCGACGAGCGGCCGCATGGTCGACAGCCAGACCGCGACTGCGCGGCTGCCGCCGGTGATGAACGGCGTGCCGTCGGCGCTGCAGTTCTCGGGCGGCGCCAGCCTCCCGCCCGGCGACTACATGCTGAAGCTCGCCGTGGCCGAAGGCGATCGGGTGGGCACGGTCGAGCACGCATTCCGCGCCGGGCGTCGGGCCGGCCGGGCCGTTGCAGGTCAGCGATCTGATGGTCGGCGGTCCGCTCATGGTCAGCCTGAACGAGCAGCTGCTGCAGCCGACGGTCGGCTACAGCGTCGTGTTCGGCGGCGTGCACGGCTACATCGAGGCGTACGGCGCCGGCGTCGGCGCGCTGACGGCAAAGTACGAGATCGCCGCCAACGAAAAGTCCGAAGCGATTCTCGAGGCCGACGTGCCGCCGCGCCTCGCGGGCGCGGGCGACACGCGCGCCATCTTCACGCGCATCCTGCCGTCGCGCCAGCTGCCGCCGGGACAGTATGTGCTGCGCGTCACGCTGAAGGCCGGCGACGATGCGGTCAAGGTGGCGACGCGCACCTTCGAGGTCGCCGCGCCGGCCGTCCTGATGACGTCAGCCTCCACGCCCTCGACCTTATCGGTCCGCGGCGAAGTCTATCTGCCGGTCAGCGAGCAGGCGCTGTCGCGCGAGTTCAATCGCAGCGACGCCTCGCGCGCGGCCACGGTCCGCACCTTCCGCGATCGCGTGCCCGAACCGAGTCGCGCGGCGTTCGACAAGGGTGTGCGGGCGTTTTCGTCCGGCTCCTACACGGAGGCGGAACAGAGCTTCAAGAGCGCCATCACGGCAGACGAGGAGAGCGGCGCCGCCATCGCCTATCTCGCCGCGACGTTCGCCGCCGCCGGTCACGACGATGCGGCGGCCGGTGCGTGGCAGACGGCGCTCATCGGCGATGCCGAGATCCCTGAAATTTACGAATGGCTGGCCGGCGCGCTGCTGCGCACGCGCGACCTCGCGCACGCGCGCACGACGCTCGAGGAAGCGATCGCCAAGTGGCCGTCGGACCCGCGCTTCGCCCGCCCGATGGCGCTCGTCTACGCGACGTTCGGCCAGGGCGATCAGGCCGTCCGCTCGCTCGAGCGCCATCATCGCCGCGCACAGAGACGATACCGAAGCGCTGTTCCTGGGCGTCGAGTGGATCTATCAGCTCCACTCAGCCGGGGCCGTGGCTCATTCGCCCGCCGAAGACGTGAAGCTCGCGAGAAGCTACGCGGACGCCTACGCGAAGACCAAGGGCCCGCAGCAGGCGCTCGTCAAGCAGTGGATGGAGTTTCTGGAAAAAAAGTAGTCGGTGCTGAGGTGCTAAGTGCGTTGGTGCTTGAGGTGCGGTGCCAAGGTGCTTCAGTGCCGCAGTGCGTGCAGTGCGTCGTCAGCGTCCGTGCACTTAAGCACCTAGCACTAGCACCTGCACTGCACGCCCAGCACTCACGCACCTAGCACCGACAACTCGCTATTCCGCTTTCTTCTTCGCGCGCGCGCTGCCGGCGCCGCTTTGCGCGCGCCGGTTTTCCTGGCAGGTCGTTCCGCGGCGTGTCGGACTCGCCGATGCGTGACGTCGCTGCGCGCGTGCGGGGCTTTCTCGCCTTGGCGCGGCCGAGCAGTTCCGCCGTCGTATCGACCACGCTGACCGGTGCGACATCGATCGTTTCCGTGTCGCTGCCATCCGGTTCAATCGTGACTTCCACGACGTCCACGTCGGACGAAGGCTGCGCGGCGTCTGGCGCCGCAACTGGCGTGGACCGCGCCATGTTCGGACCCTGGAACACGCGCAAGCCGCCGCGGCGATCGCGCTCGATGCGCACCAGGCCGTCACGCTGACAGGCCTTGAGCAGATCCATCAGGCCGCCGAAGCCGTAGCGGCGTTCGTCGAAGCTCCCCGCTCGCAGGATCTGCTTCACGTTGCGCAGGTACATCGGCCAGCGCGCGCCGGTGGCCGCGGCCATCAGCACGCCTGCGGCGCGGACGCCGTCCGCGTTGTCGCCGAGGCGCGGCAGCGTTTCCTGCGGGCGATGCTGCCGGCGGGTGCGGCGTGCCGCCGTCTCCATCGGGCGCAGCGGCCGCGGCGCTTCGCCGTCACCGTCGCCCGCCGCGGCTTCCTGCACCTCGGCGTCGGCCGGACGCGGCTTCGGCGCCACGGCTTCGCCATCGTCGCTGAACGCCGGGTTCAGTTCGACCATCACGCTGCGGCCCGAGTGCTTCAGCAGCACGAGCCCGGCCTGCGCGAGCTTCTCGGCGAAGTCGAGGAACGACGAGGCGCCGTAGTTGCGCTCGGAGAACGTCGAGTCGAGCTGCAGCAGCGTGCTCTTGAGCAGGCCGGTCTGCGGCGAGACCTCGCGGTCGGCCAGGATCTTCAGCGCGCGGCGGACGATCGGGAACGCCTGCGCGATCGGCGAGGACGCCATGGACGGCGCCGGCGGACGGCCGCCGCGGGCCGGCCGCGGGCTTGCGGACCAGATTTTCGTAGGCGATGAACTCGTGGCAGTTCTTCTGCAGGATGACGCTCGTGAACGCGCGCCCGCCGATCACGAACACCTTCTTGTCGTACTGCTTCAGCTTCTCGACCAGCGACAGGAAGTCGCTGTCGCCGCCGACGATGACGTAGGCGTTGATGTGGGTGTGGGTGAACGCCATTTCGAGGGCGTCGAGCGCGAGGTTGATGTCGGCGCCGTTCTTGTCGCCGCCCGGCGTGAGGTTGCGCTGCACGAGGCGGATGGCGTGCTGGGTGAGGTGGCGGCTGTACTCGCCGGCGCGGGTCCAGTCGGCGTAGGCGATCTTGGTGACGACCTCGCCGCGCTCCTTGAGCGCTTCGAGGATGATGCCGACGTCGAAGTGCTCGCCGAGCGTGGTCCTGACGCCGATTTCGATGTTGTCGAAGTCGATGAATACCGCGATGTTGACGCGTTCCTGATGGGCCAAAACTGTTCCTTCGTCGTTTACTGACGGCCTGGATGGTAGAGCGCTCGAGTGACAGCAGAATGCTGCGGGCTTATGGTTCGTCGGCCGTCAGCGGCTGGAAATGAGCCAGCCATCGTGCGCAGCGGCGACGCCAGGGCCTTCACCCAAGGCGCCGCCATTGTACCTCATGTCGCTAGGTCAGCGGGGGCGGGGCCTCCGGCGGCGGCCACATGATGCGCGAGAACCCGCCGCGCTGCAGCAGCTCGCGTCCCTTGCCGCCGCGTCCGGTGACCTCGTATTTGCCGGTGCTGATGGTCTGTTCGCCGCCGCGCGTCGTCTCGACCGTCATCAGATCGCGGTCGCCGGTTGACGCGATGAACCCGAGCACCCGGTCGTCGTCCTCGGACAGCTTGATGAGGATGACGCCCTTGCCGGGCCCCGAGAGGTAGTTGATTTCGTCCACCCTGCAGAGGAGCCCGCGCGCCTCCGCGGTGGCGGCGATGATCGTCTCCTTGCCGGTGACGCGGGCCACGCCGACGACCTCCGCGCCGTCGGCCGGCCGGGCGAACCGGCGGCCCGCGCGCGTGCTCGCCTCGACGAACGCCTCGAGGCCGAAGCGCAGCGCGTAGCCGTCGCTCGTGACCGCCACGGCATGGACCGGCGGGATGAGCGGATCGTCGGCCTTCGCGCCCTTTTTCGGCGCCGGCGGCTTGATGTCGCCGATGACCCGCGGATCGAGGCTCATCGCGGCGACGACTTTCTCGCCGTCCTTCAGCTTGAAGAGCCGCTGAATCGGCTCGCCGTAGCCGGTCGATGCCGGCACATCGATGAACCGGCACGTGTAGGCCGACGCCGAAGTTGCTGAAGAAGACGCACGTCGCGCGCGTGCTGCCGGCGAACGCCGCCAGCACCGCATCGCCTTCGCGCAGCCGCGTGGTGGTCAGGTCCTTCACTTCCTTCTGCCGCTTCACCCAGCCGTCGCGCGACACGATGACGACGTTGTCCTCTTCGACGATGAAGTCGTCGGCGGAGTATTCCGGTTCGCCGGTGTCGCTCGCGATGATGGTGCGCCGCTTGTCGCCGTACTTGCGTCTGCACCTCTTCGAGCTCGCTGGCGCACCACCTTCCAGCGGCTGTCCTCGTCCTTGAGGAGCGCCGTGATCTGGCGGGCGCGCTTGCGCTTCTCTTCGAGCTCGTTGCGGATGATCAGGATCTCGAGGCGCGCCAGCCGGTAGATCTTCAGCTCGAGGATCGCGTCGGTCTGCTCGGCGTCGAGCTCGAACCGCTTCATGATCTTGTCTGGCGGCGTCGGCCTTGCCGTCCGACTTGCGGATGATGCGGATGATTTCGTCGAGCGCGTCGAAGACCTTCTCGAAGCCCTCGAGCAGGTGGATGCGCTTCTTCAGCGCGGCCAGCTCGTGCTCCAGCCGCCTGGTGACGACCTCGAGGCGGAAGTGGAGGAAGTGCCAGAGGATCTGCTTCAGATCGAGGCGCTCGGGGCGGCCGACTTCGGCGTTCTGCTCGACCGGAATGAGGCAGGTCAGGTTGACCGCGAAGTTGATCTGCAGCGGCGTGTGCTTGAAGAGATACGCCATGATCATCTTCTCGTCGGCGTCCTTCTTCATTTCGATCGCGATGCGGACGTCTTCGGTCGAGAGATCCTTCACGTCGAGCAGCTGCGGCAGCTTGCGGCTCAACACCACGTCGGCGATGCGCTCGACGAGCTGCGACTTGTTGACGGTGTAGGGAATGCTCTCGATGTAGATCGTCTTGGTCGAGCGCGTTTCCGGTCCGATGTCCCAGGTGCCGCGCAGACGGATCGATCCGGATCCGGTCTGGTAGATCTCCTTGATCTCCTCCGATCGAATTCAGAATCTGGCCGCCGGTGGGGAAGTCGGGCCCTTTGACGTAGCGGCACAGCTGCGCGTTGCTGATGTCCTCGTTGTCGAGGAGCTTGACGAGCGCCGTGCAGACTTCGGTCAGGTTGTGCGGCGGGATGTTGGTCGCCATGCCGACGGCGATGCCGGTCGTGCCGTTGACCAGCAGGTTCGGGATCCGCGCCGGCAGCACCACCGGCTCGGTCTTGGTGCCGTCGTAGTTCGGCCGGAACGGGACCGTCGTCTGCTCGATCTCGGTGAGCATCTCGTCGCTGATGCGCGTGAGGCGGCATTCGGTGTAGCGCATCGCCGCGGCGCTGTCGCCGTCGAGCGAGCCGAAGTTCCCGGAGCCGTCGACCAGCGGGTAGCGCAGCGAGAACGGCTGCGCCATGCGGACGAGCGTTTCGTAGAGCGCGGAGTCGCCGTGCGGATGGTAGCTGCCCATGACGTCGCCGACGACCGTGGCGCACTTGCGGTGCTTGGCGTCGGCGGTCAGGTTCTTCTGCCACATCGTGAAGAGGATGCGGCGCTGCACCGGCTTCAGCCCGTCGCGGACGTCGGGCAGCGCGCGCGACGGTGATGACCGAGAGCGCGTAGTTCAGGTATCGCGACTGCGCCGCTTCGTGGAGCGCGACGTTCTCGGACGTGCCGCCGCCACCGCCAGGCGCATGCGCGCGGACGAGCGCATCGCGTGCGCCCGCGCCGGCGTCACTGATGCCAGGGGCGCCAGGAGTGTCGAGATTGTCGAAGAGCGTCTGGTCTCGGGGAGCTTTGCGCTTGGCCAAGGCGGGAGGAATTGTACCGTGTAGTGGGAGCCACGACGATCAACGCCGAGACCGCAGAGATCGCAGAGCCTCTATTGGGTTCTCTGCGCGCTCTGCGTCCTCTGCGTTCCTTCGTCGTGACCCCCTGAAGCCTGAAGCCCGCTAAGCCCAAGCCCGGAGCCTACTTGATAAACAACATCTCCCGATACGTCGCCAGCGGCCAGCTGCCGTGCGGAATCATCTGTTCCAGCACGTCGGCGGTGGCCCGGACGCGACCATCGCGGGAATGACGACGTCGCGGAAGTGCTTCGCGTGCTTGACCGCGTCGCCGCTCTGGTGCTCGAGCGCCAATTGCAGTTTGTCGGTTCGCTTCTTGAACTCGTCGGTCAGCTTGGTCGCCTTGGCGAGCAGCTTCTTGCCCTCGACTGACGTGCCGCCCGCCGATTTCACCGCCGAGACGCTCTGCGCGACCTGCTTCTGGTAGTCGAGCGCCGCCGGCAGGATGTAGCGGTTCGCGATGAGCACCATCAACTGCCCTTCGACGTTCACGGTCTTGTTGTAGGTCTCGACCATGATGTCGTAGCGCGAGTGCAGCTCGCGCGCGTTCAGCACCTTGTACTTCTCGAACGGCGGCGACGCTCTCCTTGCCGATCAGCTGCGGCAGCGCATCGACGGTGTTTTTCAGGTTGAGCAGCCCGCGCTTGCCGGCTTCCTTCTCCCATTCCTTCGAGTAGTTGTTGCCGTTGAAGAGAATCCGCTTGTTCTCCTTGATGACCTTCGGCAGCAGCTCGACGACCGCCTTGTCGAGCGATCTTCCCGCCCTTGGTCGCGTTCTCGAGCTCGGTCGCCATGTAGTCGAGCGACTCGGTGACCGCCACGTTGAGCGCGATGTTCGGGTAGGCGATGCTCTGGCCCGACGAGACGGCGCGGAACTCGAACTTGTTGCCGGTGAAGGCGAACGGGCTGGTGCGGTTTCTGTCGCCGGTGTCGCGCGGCAGCTTCGGCAGCACCATGACGCCGGTGTCGAGATGTCCGCCCTGCTTGCTCGACTTGCGCCGTGCCCTGCTCGATCTGCTCGAAGACGTCGGTCAGCATCTCGCCGAGGAAGATCGAGATGATCGCCGGCGGCGCCTCGTTCGCGCCGAGGCGATGATCGTTGCCGGCGCTGGCGATGCTGGCGCGCAGCAGCCCCTGGAACTTGTTCACCGCGCGGATCACCGCCGTGCAGAACACCAGGAACTGCATGTTGTCGTGCGGGTTCGCGCCCGGGCTGAGCAGGTTGTGCCCGAGATCGTCGCTCATCGACCAGTTCAAGTGCTTGCCCGATCCGTTGACGCCGGCAAACGGCTTCTCGTGCAGCAGGCACGCGAGCCCGTACTTCGGCGCGGTGCGGCGCATCGTTTCCATCACCATCATCTGATGGTCGGTGGCGACGTTGGCGTTTTCGAAGACCGGCGCGATCTCGTACTGGCTCGGCGCCACTTCGTTGTGACGCGTCTTGACCGGCACGCCGACTTTGTAGAGTTCAGCCTCGACGTCCGACATGAACGCCATGACGCGTGACGGGAATGGCGCCGAAGTACTGATCTTCGAGCTCCTGTCCCTTCGGCGGCGTCGCGCCGAACAGCGTCCGGCCGGCGTTGATGAGATCGGGGCGCGACAGATAGAAGTAGTTGTCGATCAGGAAGTATTCCTGCTCGGGACCGCAGGTGGTGATGACGCGCTCCGCCTTCGATCCGAACAGCTTCAGCACGCGGACCGCCTGCTTCGACAGCGCTTCCATCGAGCGGAGCAGCGGCGTCTTCTTGTCGAGCGCCTCGCCGGTCCAGCTGACGAACGCGGTCGGAATCACCAGCGTCATCGCGCCGCCGTTGTTCAGCAGCCACGGCGGGCTCGTCGGATCCCATGCCGTGTAGCCGCGCGCTTCGAAGGTTGAGCGCAGGCCGCCCGAGGGGAAGCTCGACGCGTCGGGTTCGCCCCGGACCAGTTCCTTGCCCGAGAACTCCGCGACGGCCTTGCCGTCGGCGGTCGGGTTGAGGAAGGAGTCGTGCTTTTCCGCGGTGATGCCGGTCAGCGGCTGGAACCAGTGCGTGTAATGCGTCGCCCCGTGTTCGACCGCCCAGTCCTTGACCGCGCCCGCGACGGCGTCGGCCACGGCGGGGTCGAGCGATTCGCCGTGAGTGATCGTCTTGCGGAGCGCCTGATAGGCGGCCTTCGGCAGGCGCTTCTGCTGCTCGCTGTCGCCGAAGACGAGGCTGCCAAATCCGTCTCCGGCCTTTCCGGCTGGCGCCTTCTTCGACTCCTTGCCGTCGGCTACAGACCAATCGCGGATTGCGCCGATCGCGTCACCCAGCACTGCGGAACCCATCGCGTCCCCCTTGTGATTCTCTTGTATGGAAGTCTCAGGGCGACCAGCGCGACTACGAGCCGGTCGTGAGAAGCGTGCATTATTCCCCAGCCCGCGGCGAATCCGCAATGGAGCGCGCCGGTGGGCCGGCCCACCCGAGCATCGACAGCAGTTCGGCGAGGACCATGGCCGTCGCGCCCCAGATTTCCGCGCTCGGCGTCAACTGGAAACGCCGGGAAATGAAACACCCGGCCGTCGCGCGTCAGCGTGCGCCAGGCGATCCGCCGGGAATCGAGAAGCGAGTCGATCGAGACCTCGAGAATCCGCCCGACTTCTCCGTCCGCGGCTGTCAGCCGTGGCCGCGCGCGCGGCGATCGCGACGATTGGATGCAGGCGAAAACCGCTCACGGTGATGTCGATCGGCGTGAGCGCGCCGAGTACTCTGACCGACGCAGTCTCGAGCGCGATCTCTTCGTGCGCCTCGCGCAGCGCGGCCTGCTCGAATGTTTCGCCAGCCTCGACGACGCCGCCCGGCAGCGACACCTGGCCGCCGTGGCGATCGAGCGTATGCGCCCGGACCGTGAGCACGACATGCGCGCGATCGTCCACCGGGAACAGCAGCAGCAGTCCGGCCGCGTGCCGGATGTCGGACAGCTGAAACCCCGCAGGCCATTGACGCGCCGGCTGCGGCGCCATCAACGCCTGCGCCGCCAGACCGGGCAGCGGCGCCTGCAGCGACGTTTCCAGCGTGGCGACGATGCGATCGAAATGCGGTTCGGGTGTCACGCGGCGATCGTGTTCTAAAAGCTTTACCACAGAGGGCACAGAGTTGAGGACACCGAGAACACGGAGAAATACAGGAACCAGCAGTCGTTCCGACGCGTCGCCGCTCTGCAGGCGCGGATCGCGGTTGATTTCCGTGACGCGCGGGTGATCGCGCGCGTTCCGGAGGCACTCCTCCGTTCCTCAGTGTCCTCCGTGGTGAAGCTTTTGTTTGACGTTCCTAGAATAACGTCATCTGCGCGCAGCTCGACTTCGGGGCGGGATAGGACGACGAGGTCAGCGCGCTCACGACTTCGGCGCCGAGCGCGGCGTAGCCCGCGTCGTTCGGGTGAAAGCCGTCCGAGTAGAGATAGGCCGGCTGATACAGCCGCGGATCGCACATCAGATCGATAACCGTAATGCCCGCATAAGGATTGATGACGGTCGTCGTGATCCGCACGGCGGCGCGCTGCGCGAATTGTTTGCTCGCGAGCGACGAACCTGCGGCAGACGGCAGCCCGGCGATGTTCGGCACGTTCAGCACGATGATCCGCGCCGACTTCGTGCGGTCCCTGATGCCGGAGATGAGCGTGGCGAAATCGCTGGCGAAAGCCGCCACCATCGAGTCCACGTATCCGGCGGGATTACTGCCGCCCAGCCCCCTGTCGACCGCGCCGGCGATCATCCTGATGTCGTTCGCGCCGGCGAACACGGTGACCAGCGTCGCGTCCCGCCTGACAAACGGCAGTTCCTGCTGGATGAAATTGCCGAGGACGTCGGTTCGCCCGATCTGCGTGGCCAGATCCTGAAAAGTCGGGCTGATGACCCCCGCCGGGATGCCGAGCTGGGAAATCTCGACGGTGAACCTCTGGCTGCGAAGTTGCCGGGCTGCGACCCAGACGTAGCCGTTGCCGTCGCAGTCCTGGAACGGCAAACACGGTTTGCTCGAGCCGAATCCGATGACATCGCTCGCCCCGACGGCGGAGTAAACGATTGCGGAACCTGCGCTTGGTGGTGCCGACGGCGTCGTCGGGCTGCCGGAATCGCCGCCGCCGACTGCCGCAGCCGGAAAGCGTAAGCGGCAGCAGCGCAAGAGCGACCAATCGAGAAATTTTCGTACCGATCCGCATTTTTGGACTCGTCCAACCCATACGAATTTATTGTTGCAGAGGAGACACCGACGCGTATCGGCGTCTGCATAGAATGACAGGGGACGCGGGCTGCTGGTGCACTTTCTGAATCGGGTGCGCGTGATCGTCACGACGGCGACGGCCACGGCAGCCGGACTCTTCAATATCGCAAGAACTCGCGACGACATCGAACGCGTGGCGCTGGTGCCTGGAGATATCGCACCCGACTTCGCGATGGAAGGTTCAGACGGCCGGACGTATCGGCTGTCAGCGCTGAGGGGCCAGACGGTCGTGCTGGCGTGGTTTCCCAAGGCGTTCACCGGTGGTTGCACGGCGGAGTGTGAATCCATCGGCGCGAGCAGCCGGGTGCTGCAGCAGTACAACGTCGCGTATTTCGGGGCGAGCGTGGACACGGCGGCGACCAATCGTGAGTTCGCGCGGGCCATGGGCGTCGCCTTTCCGATTCTTGGCGATCCCGGCCGCAGCGTCGCGCGCGCCTACGGTGTCCTCCGCAAGAGCGGATTTCCGGCGCGGTGGACGTTTTACATCGATCCGGACGGACGGATTCGCGGCATCGACAAGCAGGTTCGCACCGGGCACGCACGGAGCCGACATCGAAAAGGCGTTGGTGGATTTTCAGGTAGCGCAGCACTCATAGGCGGTTTCGATCCGCCCTCACAAGCTGGCGCGTTGGCGGCCAGGCTGGAGCGACGCATGACACTGCTCGACAGGTTTCGCACACAATCACGAGAAAAAAATCCGGACCCCGCGGTGCGGCTCGCGTTCGTCGACGAGCTGGCGCTGGACGATCGCGCGACCATTGCCGCGGTCGCGCGTGAAGACGAGGATCCTCGTGTGCGGAAAGCCGCCGTCGCCAAGCTGATGGTGCCCGCCGAGCTCGCCGCGATTGCCCGCGACGATCGCGACGACAGCGTCCGCGCCCAGGCCGCCGCCATGCTCCGGGATCTGGCGCTCGAGGCGTTCGAAGACGCCGGCGAAGCCGAGAGCCTCGAGGCGGTGGAAGCGATCGCCGATCCGCGCGTCCTCGGCCAGATTGCCAAGAGCGCCGCCCGCGAAGCCGTCGCGATTCGCGCGCTGTCGCGAATCGAAGACGCCCACCTGCTCGGCTCGGTCGCGCGCCACGGCGTCGTCGAATCGGTGCGGGGCCAGGCGCTCGCCGCCCTCCGCCAGCGCGATGAGCACCACGAGCTGCTCGCGGTGGCGATGAACAGCGATTTCAAAGACACCGCGCTTTCCGCGATGGAAGGCGTGACCAGTCGTGACGAGCTCGATCAGGTGATCGCGCGCGGCCGGAACAAGAGCGCCGTCAAACGCGCCCGTGTCGTCGTCCGGGAGATGGATGAACAGGCGGCTCGCGAAGCCGCAGAAGCTGCCGCGGAGCGTGCCATGACTGCTGCCAACGAATCAGTGATCGAGCCTGTAGTGGAAACCGCGCCGCCGGACGGCGACGCCAGCGCGCCCGCGATCGTGCCGGCCGAAGAAACCGCGTTGAGTGCGGACGAAGTCCGCCGGCGCGAGGCCGAGGCGGAGGCCGACGCGGCCGAACGCGCACGGCTCGCCGCCGAGAGCGGCCGAAGCCGCCGCGCGCGACGTCGAGCAGCGCCAGGCCCGGCTCGCCGAACTGGCCGAACAGGCGGTGGCCAGCGCCAGCGAAACGGACTTGAGCGCCGCGCGCAAGCGCTTCGGCGCCGTGGCGCGCGAATGGCACGACATCAGCACCGGCCTGACGGTCGATCCGGCGCTGCTCGCGCGCTTCACCGAGATCGAGGCCGTGTTCACCGAACGCGACCGCGAGGCGCGCGAAGCCGATCAGCGCACGCGCCGCGAGGCGCACGCGAAGCTCGTGGCGCTGCTCGGCCGGACCGAGCCGCTGATCGAGAAGGGCGACCTCACCTTGAAAGCTGCCGAGCGCGCGCTGCGCGACGTGCGGACGGCGCTGTCGGCCATGCCGCCGCTGCCCTCCAAGCAGGACTTCGAGGATGTCTCGAAGCGGTTGAAGGCGGCGCAGACCACGCTCGGGCCGAAAGTCACCGAGCTGCGCGAGGCCGACGACTGGCGGCGCTTCGCCAATGTCTCGATCCAGGAGCAGCTGTGCGCGAAGATGGAAGCGCTGCGCCCGGTCACCGATGCCGAGAAGGTCGCCCACGAGGTGCGCGACCTGCAGCAGCAGTGGCGCGCAGGCCGCTGATGTGCCGCGCGCGCAGGCGGATGCGCTCTGGCGCCGGTTCAAGACCGCGCACGACGAAGTCTGGGCCGAGTGCGAGGCGCGCTTCGCCGCCGACGCGCAGGAGCGGTCGGCGAACCTGGCGAGAAAGACCGCGCTCTGCGAGGCCGCCGAGGCGCAGTCCGAGTCGACCTCGTGGATTCAGACCGCCGACGCGATCAAGAAGCTGCAGGCCGAGTGGAAAACCATCGGCCCGGTGTCGCGCGGAAAAGAAAAGGCGATCTGGGACCGGTTCCGCGCGGCGTGCGATCGGTTCTTCACGCGCCGCCACGAGGATCTCGCGCAGCGCAAAGCCTCGTGGAACGACAACCTCGCGAAGAAGGATGCGCTGTGCGCGCAGGCCGAGGCGCTGGCCGAATCGAGCGACTGGGATCAGGCGACGCTCGAGATCAAGAAGCTCCAGGCCGAGTGGCGCACGATCGGTCCGGTCAAGAAGAGCAAGTCCGACGCGATCTGGCAGCGCTTCCGCGCCGCCTGCGACCATTTCTTCGCGCGCCACGCCGCCCGGCACGACACGGCGCGCGCCGAGCGGGTCGCGGCCCGCGAAGCGATCTGCGCGGAGCTCGAGTCACTGACGGCCGGCGACGAAGCGCCGGCGGATCTCCAGGCGAAGATTCGCGCGCATCCGGGCGCGATGGCAGCAGGAGATCGCGTCACGCGGCGTCGATCCCGATCGCGCGCGCGCCCTCGACCAGCGATTTGCCGCGGCGCTCGCCGCGGTCCTGGCGAAATGGCCGGCGTCGTTCGCCGGCTCCGATCTCGATCCGGATGCGAACCGCAAGCGGATGGAAGCGCTCGTGCAGCGCATCGAAGCGCTCGCGCACTCTCTGGCCGGCCCGGCGGCGGCCGACGACAACATGACGCCGACCGAGCGGCTCGCGGCCATGCTCAAGGAGCGGCTCGCCGCCAACACGATCGGCGGGAAGGTCAGCGACGAAGGCCGCTTCCGCGCGGCCGCCGAAGAAGCCAGGCAGGCGCAGGCCTCCTGGTCGCGGCTCGGCCAGGTGCCGGACGACGTCCGCGCGCCATTGGCGGGGCGTTTCCAGCGCGCGCTGCGCAGCATCTCGGAGCGAACGGCGCCGGCCGCCAGGGGCAGGTAGGATCGATAGGGCGGGTAGGGCAGGTGGGGCTGGTCGGGCGGGTAGGGCGGGTCAGAACGCTAATTGCCGCTCTTCATGCCCTCCAGCAGCGAATCGTGGAAGTAGCCGGACGGGATGGTGCCCTGCTGCATGAAGAGCAGGTGGAACGCCTTCGCTGAGAACTTGTCGCCCAGCGCCTTTCGCGCCTCTTCGCGCATCGCGTAGATCTGATCCTTCCCGAGGCGATACGTGATCGCCTGCGTCGGCCACTTCGAGTAGCGGAAGATCGCGCGCTCGGCGCTTTCACAGCTGGCGCGCTTCGCCTCGCTCGCCTTGCGGCCCGCCGCGGCGCAGTTGCCCGGCAGGAAATCGACCACCTCGGAAAAAAGATTCACCGCGTCGTCGTATGACATCCGGCCGGTGTGGATGCCGCTGTCGATGCGCACGCGCAGATCCCGGTACAGCTCGCCCTGCAGCTGATAGAGCCGCTCCTCGGGCGTGTAGAAGCCATTCGGCGCATCCGGTCCGGGCTCGGCCATCAGCGATTCGGCGTAAAGGCCCCAGCCTTCGGCCGGCATCGAGTCTTCCCACATGGACGACGAGTCCTCGACCGCGCCGGGCGTGAGCCAGCGGACCGGCGAGATGCGGTCGCGCGCCTGCGCCATGACCTTGAAGTTCCAGTCGTGACCGGGGAAACCCTCGTGCGCCGCCAGGTCCGCCAGCGCCGCGCGATTGTTCGCGGCGAGCGCCGCCTTGTCGTTGTGCGTCGGCGTCACGTAGAAGCGGCCGACGCCGTTGTTCTTGAAGGGCGGCGCGGTGTAGTACGACGCACCGTCGACCGAGGCTTCGAGCGGCGGCGGCGTGACGGTGACATCCAGCTTGTAGTCCGCCGGCACGTCGAACATGCCGGTCTTCCGTCCGTACTCGACGAGCCGAAACGCCGTCTGCCGGTACCAGTCGATCATCTCCTCGTCGGACTTCGGAAAATCCTTCGACAGTTGATCGAAGACCGCGCGGACGGCCGACGGGCCGTCAGCCGGCAGCTTCCATGCCGCATGCTGCTGGCCGATGCTGCGCGCCAGCTCGATCATCTGCTGCTGCGTCTTCTGGACGATCGGCCAGGCTTCGTCGTACAGCTGCGCCGCCGTCTTGTCGATCCGGAAGTTGTTTTTCGTCGCCCAGTCGTAGTCCGCCTCGCCCATGGCGAAACGATCGGCCGCAAACGCCGTCTTCAGCTTCGCCGGCTTCACGCTGTCGAAGAACGTCGTCGCGACGAAGCGGTGGAACTCGGTGTAGGCCTCGGCCGCGAGCCGGCTTGCGTCGCGAAGCTCCACCAGCATGCGATCCTTGTCGGGGCCGCTCGCCACGTTCTCGGCCATTTTCACCAGCGTCTCGCCGAAGTATTTGGCGTTGGCGTCCGACGATTCCAGGCCGTCGCGCTCGAGCATGCGCGGGTCGGGGACGTGGCCGGATTTCAGCCCCAGCTCGATTTGCGCCTGCGCGGTCGCCAGAAAGCGCGGCACCGATCGAACCCGATCGACGACGAGCGTCCATTCGTCCGAGGTTCCGAGCAGGTCTGCCGCCGGTGGCCGTCATGCCCTGGAGCTGCCAGTCGAGCGCGCGGAACGGCTCGCTGACGTAGGTATCGAGCGCGCGCTGCTCGTAGTGCCGCACCTGGTGCTGGCGCAGCATGAAGCGAATCTGTGCGAGCGCGACCTCGCGATCGATCCGCGACGCGGCCGCCAGGCCGCCCGCGTCGATCTTTTCGAGCGCCGCCTGCGTGTCGCCCAGCCAGCGATCTTCATCGTCGAGCGCCGTCGCCGAGTAGTCGCGGAGCGTGCCGTCCACTTCGCGCAGCGACGGGTCGAGCCCCGCGCCGCCGAGATACGTATTGGTGGTCGGATTGCGTCGCAGGAACTCCACGACGTAGGACGTGAGGACCTTCTTCAGCGCGCGTCCGGCGTGTCGCCCGCGGGCGGTGGGGGCGGCGACGAACACGCAGATGCACAGAGCAGCGACAACGCGATCGCCACGAAACCGCCGCGATGTTTGATCATCATTTTTCCACTGGCCGCGGGGCCCCACCCCCGCGGCGAACTGACGCTGATCCTTCGCCTCAGATTTCCTTGTCCTCGGCTCGGATAGCCGCAGGCGCTACTGTGGCCGCCAGCCCCACCCGCGGCCTCAGATCTCGGGGCGAACTGACGCTCGCTGGCTCGCCTCGACTTGCTGGACCACCTGAGCTGCTCGGCATAGCCGCAGGCGCTCCCTGCTTGCCCCACCCGCCCTACCTGCCTTACCCGCCCCACCTGCCCTTACTGGATCTTGATCAACTCGACGTCGAACACGAGCATGCCGCGCGGATCGCGCTGGCCCTTGTAGGCGAGCGCCTCGGGAATCCAGAAGCGTGTCCGTTCGCCCTCGACCATCAGCTGCAGCCCTTCGGTCCATCCCGCGATCACGCCGTTCAGCGGAAAGGTGGACGGCTCGCCGCGCATGACGGAGCTGTCGAACATCTTGCCGTCGGTGGTCCAGCCTGAATAGTGGACGGTGACCTGGCTCTGCGCGCTCGGGTGACGCGCGCCCGTGCCCGGCTTCAACACCTTGTAGGCGAGACCGCTGGCCGTCTTCTTCGCGTCCGCGGGCGCGGCTTTGACGTCGGAAGGCGTCTGCGGCGGCGACGTGAACGACAGCAGTTCGACGTCGAACACCAGCATGCCCTTCGGATCGCGGCGGCCCTGGTAGGCGAGCGCTTCCGGAATCCAGAACCGGCGAGTTTCGCCGGTCACCATGAGCTGAACGCCTTCGGTCCAGCCGGCGATGACGCGATCCAGCGGGAAGGTCGCCGGATTGCCGTCGACTTTCGAGCTGTCGAACATCTTGCCGTCGGTGGTCCAGCCCGTGTAGTGGACCGTGACGAGATCCGACTTGGTCGGGTGGGTCTTCCCGCTGCCCGCCGTGATCACTCTGGACGCGAGCCCCGACGCCGTCTTGGCCGCGGCGGCCGGAGGCGCCGCCACGTCGGACGGTGCGGGAATGGTTCGTTGCGCGTATGCCGCCATCGACAGCATGCAGAGGGTCGGGATCAGAATCAGGAGCAGACGCATTCGTGCCTCATTAGATTTGGTCATCGGGTCATCGGGTCATTTGGTAATTGGCTGCGGCCCGCGTCCATTTTCCGCCGGCCGCCGTCCCTGCATTCTTGCATTATTTCGTGTTACCTTACCCGCCGTACCTAGCGGGGGCCGCGGATGAATGGCCTCCTACCTGCCGCTCGTTCTCGCCGGGCTGTAGACGTAGGCATGAGCGAGCACACACGGAAAGGTGTGCCATGCCCCTCTGCACCAAACTCACGCCCAATCTCCTTGTCGCCAGCGTCGAGCGCAGCATCGCGTTCTACACCGAGGTCCTCGGCTTCGAGCGAGGCATGACCGTCCCGGAGGCGTCGCCGTTTGTCTTCGCCCAGGTGACCAGCGGACCGGTGGAAATTTTCCTCAACGACGCCGCCGGCGCCGTCCAGGAATATCCCGTGCTCAAGGACCGGCCGCTCGGCATGAGCGGCACGCTGTTCATCGAAGTGGATGGGATCAAGGAGCTGTACGAACAGCTCCGATCGAAGGTGACGATCGCCATGCCGTTCATCACGCAGTGGTACGGGATGATGGAATTCGCCATCGCCGATCCTGACGGCTACCTGATCACGTTCGCGCAGCGCGTACCGTAAAAACTCTCCACCACGGAGGACACAGAGGACACGGAGACAGGTACCGTTTTGGCTCTGTGTCCTCCGTGTCCTCCGCGGTGAAGTCTAGTTGATTCTTAGCGGCGACGGCTCTGCAGCGCCTCGAGCTTCAGCTTCAGCGCCTCGAGTCGCTGCCCGGCTTCGCCGAGTTTGCCTTCGGCGGTGAGCCGCTGGTAGTCGGCGAGGTCGCGTGCGGCATCCGAGATGAGGCCGTCGAGATCCGGGTTGATCGGAGCGGCCGGGGCAGCCGGTGCGGCATTGCGCGAATCGGGCGCCGGGCGCGTCGGCGTCGGATGTTGGCAACGGCGCGGCGAGCGACGAGGGCTGCGTCGCCGAACAGCGCGGCCATCGCTGATTCGAACGTCGCGCCGTAAGCCAGCCGATCCTGGAGCGCCAGCACGACGATCCGCAGTTCGGGCATCGGGCTGCGGACCGCCTGCAGATAGATCGGCTCGGCGTACAGCAGCCCGCGGCCGACCGGCAGGACGATCAGGCTGCCGCGCCGCACCGTGGAGCCCTGCTGGTTCCAGAGCGACAACTGCCCGGACAGCTGCGCGTTCTGATCGATGCGCGCTTCGATCTGCAGCGGACCGTCGACCAGGCGGGTCTTGGGGAAGTCGTAGACGATCGCCGCGCCGTAGTTCGGGTCGTCGCTGCGGCCGGCGATCCAGCCGATCAGGTTGTTGCGGTTCGCCGGTGTGAACGGCAGGATCTCGATGAACTCCATCTTCTGCGCGCCGGGCAGCTTCATCAGCACGAAGTTGGGCTCCATCGTCTGCGCCGCCTGATCGCGCCGCTGCGGCGACGCGCTGGCTTCGCTCGCAATGGTCCAGAGATCTTCGCGGTTGTAGAACATGTCGGGCGACGTCATGTGATAGAGGCCGTAGACCGTCGCCTGCATCTCGAGCATGAGCTCGGGATACCGGACGTGGCCGCGCAGGTCCGCCGGCATCGCCGCCATGTCCTTGAACAGGCTCGGGAAGATCGCGCGGTAGCGGGCGACGATCGGATCCTGATCGTCGAACACGTAGAACGACACCGTGCCGTCGTAGGCATCGACCGTCGCCTTGACGCTGTTGCGCATGTAGTTCAGGCGCTGGTTCGCCAGGCGATAGTGGCGCGCGTAGGGGTACATGTCCGACGTCGTGAAGCCGTCGATCATCCACACCAGCCGCCCCTCGGCGGTGATGACGATGTACGGGATCGGGGTCGAAGGTGAGGAACGGCGCCAGCGTCCGGACCCGCTCGGTGATGTTGCGCCGCATCAACAGCCGGCTGTCGCTCGTGACATCGTCGCTGAACGGCAGCTTGGTCAGGTCGCCGCGGTCGAGCGCGATGACGAGGCGCCGCAGGAAACCGCCGATGGCGATTCCGGCGGTGCCGTCGTAGGTCGTGACGATGTTGGTTTCGCCTTCCGGGTAGTTGAACTCCTGCGCCTTGGTCCGCACGTAGACGTCGTTGTTCGTCAACTCGCCGAAGTAGACTTCCGGCCGCGTCACCACGGGCGCGCATCGGTTGGCTCTGGATCGGCATGTTGCCGATCAGCAGATCGGGCAGCCCTTCCGGCGTGAACCCGTTCACGGTGTTCATCGTGACGCCGTAGCCGTGCGTGTAAATCAGCTTCTCGTTGATCCAGTTGCGGCTGCTCTCCGGCAGCCGATCGACGTTCAGTTCGCGGACCGCGAGCATCATCTGACGCACGCGGCCGTCCACCTGGTAGCGATCGATGTCGATATCGGGGAAGTCGTAGTAGGTGCGGATCTCCTGAATCTGGCGGAGCGTGTCCTGCAGCGCCCGCCAGTCCCAGAGCCGGATGTTCTCCAGCGTGTCCTTGTTATCGTCCGCTTCGACGGCGGCGATGCCCGTGTCGGCGGGGAACGGCACCTGCTCGATCCGGTTCAGCGCAAAGGCGGTGCGCGTCTGCTCGATGTTGTGCGCGATGAACGGGCGTCTCGCGCACCAGCTCGTTGGGCTTGACGATGAAGCCGTTGACGTACCAGCCGACCGCCGACACGCCGAAATACAGGACGATCGCCGGAACCAGGGACGCGACGATCCAGCGAAGCTTCGGCGCCGCGACGGCGTTGACCAGCACGATGAGCGCGCCGAGCACCAGCGCGAACGCCACCCACAGCATGCCCGGAATCATCACGTGCGCGTCGGTGTAGGTGACTCCCGCGAAAATCGTGTGGTCCTCGAGGATGCGATCGAATCGTCCGAGATACACGCGCAGCGCGCTCGCCAGCAGGACGGCCGCAAAGGCAATCGAGCTGCCGCGCAGCGATGACGCGCCGCTCGCCGCATGACGGGTCAGCAGCCGCGTGCCGCCGCTGACGACCGCGAAGAAGATCGCCGTCGCGAAAATGATGATCGCGAGCGTGGTCAGCCAGCCGGCGAGGAGCTGGAGCGCCGGCAGCGAGAACAGGAAGAACGTGAGCGGCCGCCCGAAGATCGGGTCGACGGCCGACGCGTCCGGCGCGCCGTTGCCATACCAGGCGAGCGCCAGCGTCGTCCAGTCGGCCAGCATCCCCAGGCCCGAGATCCCCGCGATGACCAGCGAGGCGATGAGGCCGATCAGGCGCAGGACCGGTTCAACCGGGAGGCGGAACGGCTGGCCGTTGATCAGGAATCGGGCTCGAGAGCTCCGCGAGCCGGGCCGGTTTGAGCGCGAGAAACGAGCCGTACAGGATGAGGAACGTGACGACCGAGAATCCGGTGAAGACCACGCTCTGCACGTTCAGCGTCGTCCAGAAGACGTCGCTGAAACCGAGCGACCCGAACCAGAGAGATTCGACGAAATAGGAGAGCGCGGTACCGCCGCCGAGCAGGAGCACCGCGATCACGCCGAAGAGGAAGAGCCCGCCGCGTCGCCTCGCAGGCCGTGGCGGTGGCCAGTCGATCGTGTCCACCCGCCTTCAGTCTACACCCGCGGCCGAACCGGCCCGGGGCTGGCGTTCATGAGATCGCGCAGCGTCGGCTTGGCCTTGCTCGCGACGCGGTTCTTGCCAAGGTGCTTGGCTTCGTAGAGCGCCGCGTCCGCGCGTTCCATCAGGCTCTCGGTGGTGTCGCCGGCCGAGTGCTCGGCGATGCCGATGCTGAGCGTCAACTTGAGCGGCGCGTCGGTCGGCGTCTCGAACTTGGCGGTCGAGAGGCTGGCGGCGAGCATCCGCAGCCGGCTCTCGGCCTGGCGGAGGTTGAGCTCCGAGATGAGCACCGCGAACTCGTCGCCGCCGATCCGCGCCACGACGTCGATGCCGGCGCGCACCGAATTCTTGAGCGCCTGGGCAACGGCGACCAGCGCGCGATCGCCGACGCGGTGGCCGTGCGAGTCGTTGATGTTCTTGAAGTCGTCCACGTCGACCAGCGCGAGCACGAAGTCGCCGTGTTCGCAGGTGAGCCACTGGCGGCACGCGCGATCGAATACGGCGCGGTTCGGAATCCGGGTCAGCGGATCGAGGCTCGCCTCTTCCCTGGTCATGGCGAGCTGGCGCTCGAGCGTGTGGACGCGGTCGGCGAACTTCGCGCAGGTCGCCTCGAACATCTTCTGGCGCTCCGCCGCGATGGCGCGCAGCGTGCCGATTTCGTGAACCAGCCGCGTCTTCAACTGTGCGACGTCGTCGATGCGGACGAGCGCTTCGAAGCGTTCCATCGACGTGCCGAGGTTCTTGTTGAACGACTGGGCGTCGCCCGAGACGATGGCCAGCGCTTCGCGGACCATGCCCACCAGGTTGGCGATTTCCTTTTTCTGTTCGAGGCGCTGGCGGTCGACCTTGGCCAGCACCAGGCGGCAGGCGTCGTTGCAGGCGTCGACCGACGCGGTGACCGGCTCCATGTCGGTCGCGCTGGCGACCGCCTTGCGGCACGCCTCGATGCGGTTGTAGAGCGCGTTTTCATCGCTCAAATCGATGACCGCGACGAAGTCCCTCAGCAGTGTCAGGAGCCGCTCGACCGGAGTGCGGATCGCGTTGATCGGGCTGGACGAAGCGGCGGACCGCTGCCGCCGGCGGATCCGCACTGGCGGCGAGTTGTGCCTGCTGGCGCAAACGAAGGCCCAACGTGATGAGGTCGTCTCTCAACATGGTCTCTGGGGGCAAATCATGGGGAGAATCGGCATTCACAAAGTCCTCTTGAGTTCGCCTGATTCGCCGCGGTGATCGCCGCGGCGTGAACGAGGCGGTCGATTGACGGAGTGGGCATCCGTGACTACACTCCGCGGCGAACCGATGTGAGCGACGATCGCGACGACAAGGCTCCTGGAAGCCGCCCTCCCGCCGCCGCGGGTATCTCCGACGAGGCCCTTCTCGAGATCAACCGGCTATGGACGATCGTGCGCGCGTTTTCCAACGTTGCGCACGATGTCAACAACGCCCTCCAGGTGATCGCCGGGAGCGCCGAGCTGATGGAGGCGTCAGACCTGGAGCCGCCGCTGCGCCGGCGGGTCGAGGCGATCGGCGCTGAGTCGGCGCGCGCGGCCGCCCTCATCGACAGACTCCTGTCGTACTCGCGCGCCGAGCACGGCCTGCCGCAGGCCGTGGAGGTCAGGCCGCTCGTCGAAGACCGCCGTCGCCCTTCGGCTGGCGTCCGCGAATCATCGTCGTGTGACATTGACCGTCGAGCGTCAGAGCGCGGAGCCGTGCCGCGCGGCGGTCGATCGCACGCGGGCCTTGCAGGCGCTCCTCGATCTGCTGTTCGAAGCGGAAGAAGCGGTCGCCGGCCGCGCGAACGCGCGGATCGCGGTGAGCGTGGAGACTGCGGGTAATGCCGCCGTCGTCCGGATCGCCACGTCGGCCGGCGCGGCGATTGCGGGCGACGAACCAGCGCCGGGCCGTGGCGCCGGCGAGCTGACCGGCGGCGCGCAACTATGGGCCGCGAAGGCGATCGTCGAGGCCATGCGCGGCAGCGTGACCGTCGAGGCGAGCGACACCGGCCGCACGTTCCTGCTGCGGCTGCCCGCAGCGTAAACGGCGTCGAAAAGCCATTTGCGAACACGGGCGGCGTATGAGATACAGACTCCGTGACCGCGGACCCGACCGCGCCGCGCCGCGCGGACGTCGTCTGTGACGTCATCGCTGCGGCATTCATCATCCTGGCGCTGCTGGCGGCTCGCCATGCGACCGCTCGATCTTCCGGGCGCCCACGATCCCGATCACTTTCGCGACATCGCGCAGGCACAGACCGTCCGCGACGGACGTTTCCTGAGCGATCCCTATTACCGCGGCGAATGGGCGTGGTACAACCCGCTGCTGGCCTGGACGCTCGCGCTTGGATCGTCGGCCACCAGAACGACGGTCGAGGAATTTCACGTGCACGGCGGTCCGTGGCTGAACCTGCTGGCGCCGCTCATGTTCTACCTGCTGGCCGTGCGCCTGGCGGGCCGGCGCGCTGCGCTCGGCGGCCTCACCCTGTACCTGTTTTTCATCACCGGGCAGGAACACAGCTGGGCGGCGGCGACCTATTCGCCCTGGCTGTTTTCGGACAACTTCAGCGAGGGCCTGTTCTTCGGCGCCGCCCTCGCGCTGCTATGGGCGGACCAGCGGCCCGGGACGGCGCGCGCGGCGATTGCCGGCGCCCTGATGGGGGTGACGTTCCTCGCGCACACCGCACCCGCGCTGATTCTGGCAATCATGGCGTGTGCGTTGTGGTACCGCCGGTGGCGCATGCTGCTCGCGAGCGGCGGCGCCGCGCTCCTCTGCGCGTCACCCTTTCTCGGCGTCATCGCGCTGCACTACCACTTTCATGTCGTGCACGCTGCGCCGCTCGTCTACCAGTACGCGCCGGTATCGAAGGAGGGCTTCGTCGAGACGCTGCGGCACAACGGCTGGCTGATCGCGGCAGCACTGGCCGGTCTATGGGTCGTTCGATCGCGGTTTCTTGTCACCTGGATGGTGGTGGCGTTCGTGCTGACGCTCTATGCGCTCGCACCGCTGATCCCGCTCCTTCCGGCCTTTCACTTCTGGCTTTACGTCACAGCCGGTCTCGCCATCCTGGCCGGAGCGCTCCTGGCGTTTCTCGCGAGGAACACGTATCTGTTCGCCGCTCTTGCGGTGATTCTCGTCGCCTGGCACTGGAACGCCTACGTGACACGGCCCGATTTCCAGGCCGGGCGGTTTCTGTCGGCACGCCGCAATGCCGATCACATCGCCGCTGCGGCATTTCTGCGGACCGTCGCGCAACCCGACGATGTCGTGCTCGGCAATGATGGTGTCGTGCGGCTCATCATCGGCGTTGCGGGCCGGAAAACCGTCGCGCCCGATCCGCTGTTCGCCAATCCGTACATCGAGTACGAATCGCGCCGGGCGGATCGCGATCGGCTGCTGGCGGCGGTGGAGCAGGGCGACCTGGCCGCCTTCCGCCCGCTGGCCGGCAGCGCGACATCTCCGTCGCGGTCATGAACGATCCCATCGGCTGCACGATGGCGGCACGGATGTTTCCGCTGACGTGGCAGCTCCGCGGCGATATCTGCGTCTCGATCGTTCGCGATCGCCCGGACACGATCCGCTGAAACGGCGAGCCATCATGATCGCCTGGATCCGGAAACTGGACACCGCGCGCGGGCTCGCCGCAATTGCGGCCCTTGCGTGTCTTGCGGTGCTGGCGGCGACCGCCCCCGGCATGCCCATCGTCTGGGACGAGGGCGAGTATCTCGGGCGATCCGATCGCATCGCGGAATGGTTTCGTCTGGTCGCGCACGCCGGCGCAGCGGGCGGCGGCTGGCACGCGTTCTCGAGCGCCACGATTCACGACTACTGGCATTTCGTCACGGTGGACGAAGGGCATCCCGCGTGGGGCGGCGTGCCGATCGCGATCGCGACGATCCTGTTCCGTGGGTGGCTGCACCCGTTGACCGCGGCACGCATGGGTGCGATGGCCGTCTTCAGCGGCGCCTGCGCCGGTGTGGCGTTCCGCATGCGCGCCGCCTACGGCTCGATCGCGGCGATTGTCGCCGTCGCGGCGCTCCTGACATTCCCGCGGCTGTTCGCCGAAGCGCATTTCGCGACGCTCGACGGTCAGTTGACCGCGTGGTGGCTGCTGCTCTGGGCGTGCGAGGCCTCGGGGCGGACCGGCGCGGGTGCGGCCATCAGCTCCGGCGTCCTCGGCGGCCTGACGAGCGCCACCAAGTTCACCGGCTGGCTGGCCTGGATTCCGCTGGTCATCGCGCGCGTCGCCTCACGCGATCGCCGGCGCGTGCTCGAACTGATGATCGTGATCGCTGTGGGCGGCGTCACGTTCTATCTGGTCGATCCGCCGATGTGGCGTCACCCGATTGCATCGGGCCTGACTCACTTGCAACTCAACCTGCACCGCACCTTGAACATACCCATCACGTTTCTCGGGTCCACCTACGACCTGCATCGGCCGTTGCCCTGGTACAACACGATCGCCTGGCTGTTGATGGTGACGCCGGTTCCGTTGCTGCTGCTGGGTGGAATCGGCGCGGCGTCGGCGGCGCGCCGCCGCGATCCGGTGTCCGTCTCGCTCCTGCTGCACTGGGCCGTGTTGATGATCGTCCGCGCCGTGCCGGGACCACCGCCGCACGATGGGATACGCCTCTTTCTTCCCGCGTTCGGGTTCTGGTGCGTCCTCGCGGGTGCCGGCGCGCAGCGCGCCTGGGACGCCGCGGGCGCATCCGCGCCCGCCAGGCGCCTGCTGCTGGGAGGAGCCATGGCCGCGGGACTGATTGGCGGCGCGATCAACGTCGCTCGCTACTATCCGCAGACGCTCTCGCATTACAACCTGCTCGTCGGCGGCGTTCGTGGCGCGGCAGCACTCGGCATGGAGCCGACCTACTGGTGGGACTCGCTCGACCGCAAAGCGTTGACCTGGCTCAACGAGCACACCGCACCCGGCGAGCGCGTCGCGTTTTCCTCGACCGCCAACATCAGCATGATCCGCGGGTGGGGCTGGCTGATTCCCGAGCAGGCCGATCGCCGCGCCGTCTTCAAGTGGTACGTCTTTCAGAATCGCACGTCGTTTCTCGCCGATTCCGACCGTCAGTTGATCAGAACAGCCACGCCGGCGTACGTCGGATACGCGGGCGATCATGTGCCCAGCCAAGTCCCCGCCGACCTGGCGGTGCCGTTGCTCTACGTCTACTCCTACGATCAGTACCGCACTGCCATTGCTGAGGTTTCCGAGTCGCGCTGATTCGCGTGCGCTAAGATCGCGGCGCTTCCAGTGCCGGCACACTCTCCACTGACCTGGCTGCGTATCGTCTGCGGCGCCGCGCTGTGCGTCGGCCTGATGATCTTTTTCGTGCACGCGGCGGAGGAGCACGCCCGCCGCGTCAACACGTTCAAGGCGCGCGGCGATCAGAGCGGCTATCTGTGGGACGCCGAGAACGTGTATCACAACATGCACGGCCGGCAGCCGAAGGTGATGATCGGCGAACGCAACCGGATGCCGCTGTATGCCGGGTATTTGTCGCTCGCCTATAAACCGTCGATGTCCGATCCCGAGTTCTTCGAGGTCGGCAAGCGCGAGAACATTTATCTCGCGCTCTCGATGCTCGTGCTGATCGGCGTCGTGTTGTGGCGAAACCTGCCCCCTCTCGCCGCGGCCAATGTCACCGGGATCGCGGCGTTCGGATGGTTCATCTACAAGGCGGGCTACACGCAGGCCGACCTGCTGTACTACACGCTGTTCTTTTTCACCTTCGTCTGCTGCTGGCATCTGTTTCGTATCAGGATGTCCGCGCGAGCGGTGGCGCTCGGAGCGCTCGCCGGCGGCCTCGCCGCGCTGACCTATCTCACGAAAGCGGCCAATTCACCGTTCATCGATCTGTTCCTCCTCGTGTTCGGCGTTCGGGCATTGCTGGTCGCGCTGCGGCCGGATCGTCGCGCGGGGCCGGCGGATCGCGGTCCGTTCGTCATGGCGGCCACACTGCTCGCATTCGGCCTGGTCTTCCTCGCCGTGTTGTCGCCGTATCTGACGACCAACCACCGCGCCTTCGGCCGCTGGTTCTACAACGTGAACAGTACCTTCTATGTCTGGTACGACGATTGGGCGCACGCGAGCACCGGGACGATCCTCCACGGCGACGGGTCGCATTGGCCGGCGATGGCGGCGGAGGAACTCCCCGGTCCCGGGCGTTACTGGCGCGAACACACAGTGGGGCAGATGTTCGGGCGCGTCAGAAGCGGCGTGAACGACATGGCGGTGGTGTCCTATCGGACCTACGACTATCTGCCTTACGTGCTGTTGTATGGCGCCGTCGTGGCGGGGATTGCGCTCACGCGCTGGCAGGTCTTCTCGCAGCTCGCGGCGGATCATCGCTGGCTGACGATGTTCCTGGCGGCCTACTTCGCGATGTACATGCTGCTCATCGCGTTCTATTTCCCGATCTCCGGCACCGGCACCGCCCGCTTTCTGATCGCACACCTGCTGCCGTTCTTTTTCGTCGTATCGCACCTGCTGACGCGATCGCGCCTGCGCACCCTCGAATGGTCAGCGGGCAGCCTGCGGCTGACGACCGGGCATTTTCAGCTCGTTGTGCTCGTCATCCTCGCGGCCGACGTCGTCTTTCGTACGTGGCCGCGCCTGATGACGACCTACGGCGGCTTCTAGGCGGCGACGAAGCTTCCCGCGACGTTCAGCCGCTGCAGCTTGTCGATGAGCGTCGTCCGGCTCAATTGCAGGAGCCGCGCAGCCTGGCGCTTGTTCCCGCCGGTCTTCTCGAGACACTTGAGAATCAGCTCGCGTTCGAGCTGAGACACGACCGAGACGAAGTTGATCCCCTCGTCGGGAATCGACACCGCGGGCACCATCAGGGATTCGGCCGGGTCGCGCACTTCCCTGGGCAGCACGGCCGACGTGATTTCGCCTTCCTTGCCGCTGATCGCCACCGCGTGCTCCATCGCGTTCTCGAGCTGCCGGATGTTGCCCGGCCACGAGTAGCCCATGAGCGTGCGCATCGCTTCCTGGCTGATGGTCCGCGGCCCGAGCCCGTTGGCCTCGCACGACTTGCGCACGAAGTACTGCGCGAGCAGCGGCAGATCCTCTCCGCGCGCGCGCAGCGGCGGCAGCTGCACCGGCACCACGTTCAGCCGGTAGAACAGGTCCTCGCGGAACGTGCCCTCTTTCACCATCTTGCGCAAGTCGATATTGGTCGCGGCGATGATGCGGATGTCGAACTTGATCGATCGCGAATCGCCGACGCGTTCGACCTGGCGTTCCTGCAGCGCCCGCAGCAGTTTCGCCTGCAGCGCCAGCGACATCGACGAGACCTCGTCGATGAAGAGCGTGCCCCGGTGGGCGAGCTCGAACCGGCCGACCCTCGACTGCACGGCGCCGGTGAACGCGCCTTTGACGTGTCCGAACAACTCGGCCTCGGCGAGGCCTTCGGGAATGGCCGCGGCGTTGAAGGCGACGAAATGCTGATCGTGGCGCGGGCTGTTGTGATGGATCGTCCGCGCGATCAGTTCCTTGCCGGTCCCGGTTTCGCCTTCGACCAGGATCGTGCTGTTCATCGGCGAAACGAGCTCGAGCGTCGAAAACACCGTCCGCATCGCCGGACTGCAGCCAATGATGTTGTCGAAGCGGAACCGGCTCTGGAGCTGCGCGCGCAGTTCGGCATTCTCCTGCCGCAGCTGCCGCTGCTCGATGCCGGCGCGCAGCACGCGCGAGAGCTGCGTCAGCTGAAAGGGCTTGATCAGGAAATCGATGGCACCGCGCTTGATAGCGGTGACCGCCTCGTGCACGCCGCCGAACCCGGTGATGACGACGGCCCGGATGGTCGGGAAGAGCGTGAGCGCTTCGTCGAGGACGTCCATGCCGTTGGCGTCGGGCAGCCGCAGGTCGACGACGAGGCCATCGTAGGCAAAACCGCGCAGCCGCGCGATCGCGTCGGCGCCGTCCAGGGCCTGGGCGACGGCAAAACCGTCGGCCTCGAGGCCTTCGACGATCACTTCGCGAAGGGCGGGTTCGTCTTCGACGACGAGCACGGAAGGACGCGGACGGTCGACGCGGTCAGTCATACCTCTCCTCTGAGCCCGATGGCCGGACGGCTGGCCGTCCAGTGGGGAGGCGGCCGGCCGACACTTCAATTCGAAGCATGTGTCGGCAGAACGACCACCGCCCTGTAGTAGGACATTCAAGTTCGGCCGGGGACGGCCGATGACCGATCCTTGAACGCCCGTCGGCTGGAAGACATGACGAAACTGATGCCCCCGCGCTCCCCCCAGGGATTCGAAGTGCTCGTCGCCGACGACGACGCCGGAATCCGCCAGCTGTTGACAGATTTTCTCGGCGATCGCGGCCTGGCGGTGGCCAGCACCGGCGATGGCCGGGCGGCCGTCGCCGCGCTCGAGCGCTCGGCCGGGCGCTGCCGCCTCGTCTTCGCCGACGTGTCGATGCCCGGCGCCGACGGCTTCGCGGTCCTGACCGCGGCGCGGGCCGCCAACCCCTCTTCGTACGTCGTGATGATCACCGGCTACGGCTCGCTCGAGACCGCGATCAGCGCGGTGCGGCTCGGCGCGCAGGACTACCTGACCAAGCCGTTCTCGCTCGGGCAGGTGGACATCATTCTTCAGCAGGCGGCGGCGCGCGCCAATCTCGAACAGGAGCGGCGCCGCAAAGCCGACCTCGCGGTGATGTCCGCGCTGACCTCCATAGAAGATCGTCTCGGCGCGATCGAGCAGCAGCTGCGCACGCTGACCGGGCGCCTCGAAAGCGTGCGCCGCTAAGACCGACGATCGCGAAAGCGGTTCGACCGCCGCGCCGTCCTTCCTGTCGGTCGGCCGACAGAAACCCGTGTCACACCGCTCAGAACTTCACGCTTTGCGCCGCATTTCCCACGCCGCGGCCGCCGGCCGCATCAGGCATTTCTCTTGCTCAACAGTGAGTGTCCGCCTCTGCCCGGATCGGCGCAGGCGTCCACTTCCGTTGTGTTCGGAGAGGAGAGCATGAACAAGATCAGCGACGACGCCATCATGTCCGCGCTCGGGCGCCAGATGAACACGGCGGTCGCCAAACAGGGAGTGGCGGCCGGCAATCTGGCGAATCTCGACACGCCCGGCTACCGCGCGAAGGAAGTGTCGTTTGGCGATCTGCTCGATGGCGAAGTCAAGCGGCTCGGCCTGACGCACGACCAGCCAGAACCAGCTGCCGGGCATCGGCGAGACCACGCCGGAAACACGCGACGCCGAAGGGCTGACGTCACGCCGCGACGGCAACAACGTCCAGCTCGATCGCGAACTCCTGACGATGACGCGCGCCACCTCCGACTTCACCGCCGCGCAGACGGCGCTCTCCGCGAAGTTCCGGGTGATTCGCTTTGCCATCAACGAGGGCCGCTGATGTCCACGCTCAATTCCGCTCTCAGCGCCAGCGCCAGTGCCCTCAACGCGGAGCGCACCCGCATCGAAGTCGCGGTCTCGAACCTGGCCAACGCCGAATCCACGCGCGGACCCGACGGCCAGCCGTATCGCCGGCGCGACGTGGTGCTCGCGGCGGATACGCCGAGCCCGTTCGAAGAAGCGCTCGGCCAGGCGTCCACCGGCGGCGTGAAGGTCGCCGCCATCATCGAGGATCAGTCGCCGTTCAAGCGGCGCTTCGATCCGTCGCATCCCGACGCGGACGCCGACGGCTTCGTGGCGATGCCGAACGTCGACACGCCGGAGGAAATGGTCAACATGCTGTCCGCGACCCGCGCGTATCAGGCGAATCTCAGCGCGATCGGCCTCATCCGCGAGCTGGTGCAGAAGTCCCTGGAGCTCGGGAAGTAAATCGTGGCGCTTCCCATCGCACCCGTCACCTCCGTTCCGGGCGTCACGTCCATTGGCGCGCCGGCGGCCCCGAAGGCCGAAGGCGCCGGCGGACCCGGATTCGGCGAATCACTCTCACGCCTGGTGAACGCGGTCGATTCCACGTCGGAATCGGCCAACACTGCCATCGATCAGATGCTCGACGGCAGCGGCGACGTCCACGACGCGATGATCGCGCTGCAGCGCGCGGAGCTGGCGTTGCAGCTCACGGTGCAGGTGCGCAACAAGCTGGTGCAGGCCTATCAAGACATCATGCGGATGCCGGTCTAACGCCCGTGCCCACGACACTTCTCACAACTCGCGTGACCTCGCTGTGAACGTCGAACAGTTTCTCGCTCGCCTGAAGACGGCCGCCGGCGCGTTGTCGGGCCGCCAGCTCGTGACCCTGACGGCCGCGTTCCTCGCGGTCGTGTCGCTCACCATCGGCTCGGCCTACTGGCTGAACACGCCGACCTACGGCGTCCTGTTCTCCGACCTCGACAACGAGTCGGCATCAGCGGTGGTGAACAAGCTGAAAACCGACAAGGTGCAGTACGTGCTGGACGATGGCGGCAAGACGGTGCGGGTGCCGACCAATCGCGTCGACGAACTGCGCCTGCAGCTGGCGTCGGACGGGATGCCCGGCTCGGGTCACATCGGCTTCGAGCTCTTCGATCGGACGTCGTTCGGCGTCACCGATTTTCTCGAACACGTCAACTACCGGCGCGCGCTCGAAGGCGAGCTGGCGCGCACGATTTCGACGATCAGCGAAGTCGCCGGCGCGCGCGTGCACATCGCGATGCCGCAGCCGTCGCTCTTCATCGGGCGCGATCAGCCGACCAAGGCGTCGGTGATCCTGAAGCTGCGCAGCAATCGCCAGCTGTCGGCGTCGACCGTCGGCGCGATCACCGGCCTGGTGTCCGCCAGCGTCGAGTCGCTCAAGCCCGAAGCGGTCGTCATCATCGACAACTACGGGCGGCCGCTGTCCAAGCCGGAAACGCCCGACCAGGCCAACGACGGCGTTCCGCTGGAACGCCAGCAGCGCATCGAGGGCGACCTGTCGGCGCGCGTCATCCACCTGCTCGAGCCGATCGTCGGCGCCGGGCGGGTGCGCGTCAACGTCAGCGCGACGCTCAAGTCGAATACCGAAGAAGAAACCGAGGAGCGCTTCGATCCGACGCCGGTCATTCGCAGCCAGCAGAGCGTGACCCAGATCGCCTCCGGCGGACTGGCCGCCGTCCAGGGCGCATCGCTCGCGGCGACGCCCGGCGTGGCCGGCGCGCGCGCGAACCTGCCGCCTGAACAGAACAAGGCCGACGAAGCCGACGCCGAGCCGGAAGCGGACGCGACGACCGAAACGAACCCGTCGAAGACCGGCGCCGCGCACACGTCGTCAGACCACGAACTACGAGGTCAGCAAGGTCGTGCGCCACAACGTGCAGCCGCGCGGCGACATCGCGAAGCTGTCGGTGGCCGTGCTCCTCGACGACGAGCATCCGGCCGCGCAGCCGGCGGCGGAGGGCGCCGACGCGGCCGCCGCGCCGCCAGCCGCGACAGCGCGTCCGGCCGAGGACATTCAGAAGATCCACGGGCTGGTGGCCGCGGCAGTCGGCCTCGATCCCGATCGCGGCGATCAGCTGACGGTCGAGAACATCGCGTTCGAGGAGCCGCCGGTCGAAGAGGTCCAGACGCCGGGCGCCTGGCAGCGTCTCGCGCCGCAGGTCTTCGAAGCGCTGCGCATTCTCGGCATCGTCGCGCTCGGCGCGTTCGCGCTGTTCGGCGTGATCCGCCCGATGGTGAAGACGTCGTTGAACGCCATTCCTGCCTGCGCCCAAGCGCGCCGATCGCGGCCGGCGCCGCGGGCGGCGGCGCCGCGCACGGTCCAGGATCTCGAAGCCGAAATGGACGCGCAGCTGGCCAGCGGCGACGCGCTGCGGATGCCGGCGATGACCCGGCGCATGGCCGCGCTGACGCAGAAGGAGCCCGAGAACGCGGCCCGCCTGCTGAGGACGTGGCTGATCGGAGGATCGCTGAGATGTCGTCGGTTCAGGTCGGACTGTCCGGCGCGCGCAAGGCCGCCATTCTCCTGCTGACGCTGGGCGAAGGGCCCTCCAGCGAGGTCTGCAAGCACCTGCATGAGGACGAAGTCGAAGCTGATCGCCAAGGAACTGGCGGCGATGGGCATCGTCCCGTCGGACACCGGCGAGCGGGTGCTCGACGAGTTCAGCCAGATGGCCACGCCAGAGCAACTACGCCACCCAGGGCAGCGTGGAGTACGCGAAGCGGGTCATCGACAAGGCCAAGGGGCCCGATGCGTCGCGGCGGATTCTCGATCGCGTGACCACCAAGTTCCGATCGACCGCCGGCTTCATTTCGCTGGAGCGCGCCGATCCGCAGCAGCTGTCGAAATTCATCCTGGCCGAGCACCCGCAGACGATCGCGCTGATTCTGGCGCACCTGCACGCGAACAACGCCGCGCAGCTGGTCTCGCTGCTGCCGAATTCGCTGCGCGCCGACGTGCTGACGCGCATGGCCAACCTCGACGAGATTTCACCGGACGTCATCACCCAGATCTCCGCGCTGATCGAGCAGCGCCTGCAGACGCTGGCGGCGGTCCGAGCCGCGAGCAGCACGGCGGCATCCGCGCCGTCGCCGAGCTGTTCAACCGCCTCGATCCCAACTTGAGCAAGTCGGTGCTCGAAGCGATCGAAACCGATTCGCCCGATCTCGCGGTGTCGATCCGCAACCTGATGTTCGTGTTCGACGACCTGCGCAGCATCGAGGACAACGGCCTGCGCGAGATCATCCAGCGCGCCGACAAGAAGGTGCTGACGGTGGCGCTCAAGGGCGCGAGCGAGGACATCCGCACGCGCTTCTTCTCCAACATGTCGAAGCGCGCCGCCGATCTGCTGAAGGAAGAGATCGAAGTGCTCGGCGCGATCCGGCTGCGCGAAGTCGAAAAGGCGCAGCAGGAGATCGTCGCGATTACCCGCAAGCTCGAGGAAGAAGGACTGATCGTGACCGGCGCGGCCGCAGGCGAGGCGTATGTCGTTTAAGGCCAGGCGGCTTGCCGAGACGCGCGTCGAACCCTTTCGCTGGGAGCCGATCGGCGCCGCCGTCGCAGAGCCGGGTCCGGCCGGCGCCGCCGAGAACGCCGATCTCGCAGATGCGGCACCGCCGCCATCGAGCGCGACGCATTTGCCAAGGGCTACGCGCAGGGCGAACGGGCCGGCGCCGAAGCGGCGGGCACACGCGCCGACGGCATGCTCCGCCGGCTGGCCCAGACGGTCGAGGAGCTGGCGTCGCTGCGCAGCGAGATCATTCGCCGGACCGAACGCCAGACGGTGCAGCTCGTGCTGGCGATCGCCGAGCGCGTCGTGCAGCGCGAGGTCGCGATCGATCGCGGCCTGCTGGTCGGCATGGCGCGCGCCGCGCTCGACCGGCTCGGCGAGTACGGGTCGGCCACGATTCGCCTGCACCCCGAAGACTTGCAAAGCGATCGGCGCGGCCGCGGTCGACGAGGGTCCGGTGCGCATCATCGCCGACGCGGTCGTGACGCGCGGCGGCTGCCTCGTGCAATCCGATTTCGGCTTCATGGATGTTTCTCCCGACGCCCAGTTCCGCGAGCTGGCGCGCGCGCTGCTCTCCGAATCGGATGCGCCCTCCGCGGACCCCGACGCCAGCCATGGAATTGTCCTCAAGTAGCGGTTTCTCCCTCGCGCCGTATTTCGACGTCGTCCGCACACCGAGCTCACGCCCCTCACCGGACGCGTCGTCCGGGTCGTCGGGCTGCTGATCGAGTCGGTCGGACCGCACGCGCGGGTCGGAGAAGTCTGCGAAGTGGTCGGCGCACCCGGCGATGCGCCGCTGTCGGTTGAAGTCGTTGGATTCCAGGACGGCCACCTGCTGTCGGTGCCGCTCGGCGACACGTCGGGCATCCGCCCCGGCGCGCGGCTCGATCGCGCGCGGCACGCTTCGCGTCGGTGCCGGTCGGACAATCGCTGCTCGGCCGCGTGGTCGATGCGTTCGGCCGGCCGATCGATGGCCGCGGCGGGCTGCTCGGCTGCGAGCGCGCGCGCGCTGTATCGCAGCCCCGTCAATCCGCTGTCCCGGCAACCGATCAGCGCACCGCTCGGCACCGGCGTGCGGGCGATCGACGCGCTGCTGACGTGCGGACGCGGGCAGCGCGTGGGTCTCTTCGGCGGCAGCGGCGTCGGCAAGAGCACGCTGCTCGGCATGATGGCGCGCGGCACCGCCGCCGACGTCGTCGTGCTCGCGCTCGTCGGAGAACGAGGACGCGAAGTCCGCGCGTTCCTCGACCACGACATCGGCCCCGAAGGCCTGGCGCGCTCCGTCATCGTCGTGTCCACGTCGGACAATCCGCCGCTGGTGCGGATGCGCGCGGCCTATGCCGCGACGACCATCGCCGAGCACTTCCGCGACCAGGGGCTCAACGTCCTGCTGATGATGGACTCGGTCACGCGCTTCGCCATGGCGCAGCGCGAAGTCGGCCTGGCGGCCGGCGAGCCGCCGACCGCGAAGGGCTATCCGCCGTCGGTCTTTGCGCTGCTGCCCGGGCTGCTCGAACGCGCCGGCAACGGCGACCGCGGCAGCATCACCGCGCTCTACACCGTGCTCGTCGAAGGCGACGATCACAACGAACCGATTGCCGACGCGGTGCGCGCGATTCTCGACGGCCACATCGTGCTGTCGCGCGATCTCGCGGGCAGAAATCACTACCCGGCGATCGACGTCCTGCAGAGCGTCAGCCGCACGATCGGCGACGTCACCGACGAGCGATCACCGGCTGCGGGTCGCGAAAGTGCGCGAATGGCTCGCCACGATTCGCGACAGCGACGATCTGGTCAGCGTGGGCGCTTACGTGAAGGGCGCGAACCCGCGGCTGGATCAGGCGCTCGAGCGCCGCGACGCGCTCGGTCAGTTCCTGTGTCAGCAGGCCGACATGCCTTGTCGCTATGCCGACGCCCTTGACGATCTGTCGACAGTGACGGCAGGCGCAGCCGCATGAACGCGTTCCAATTCCGCGGCGCACGGCTGCTCGACTGGCGACAGCGTCAGGCAGACCAGGCGCGCGAAGCATTCGTGCGCGCGGCTGAGTCGGCGCGGGAAACCGCGGACCTCGCTGGCGAGTGCCGAAGCGGGATCTGCGCGCGCGGAGCGCGAGTACCTCGCGACGATCGCCGCGCCGGCGGACGATCGCGACGCTCGAGCGGTACCGGAATTGGATTGGACGGCAGCGCCGGCACGAAGACGCGTGCCGCCGGAATCACGAGGAGCGCCGCGTGCTCGCTGACAAGGCGGCACTGGCCCTCCAGATGGCGAATCGGCAGGTCAAGGTGATGGAACGGCTTCGCGACCGCGCGCTCGGCGCGGTATCGCGAGGCCGAGCGGCAGATGGACATGAAGGCGCTCGACGAGCTCGCGACGATTCGTTTCGCGAGGCGGCGGGCAGACGAAGGAGCAGCGCGTGGCTATTGATCCCACGTCGCGGAACTAACAGCGATTCGACGACCCCGCCGGACACGCAGACCGTGCCGCGGGACAATCTCGGGAGCGACGCGTTCCTGAAGCTGCTGGTCATCCAGCTGCAGAACCAGGACCCGACCAATCCGCAATCGAATACCGAATTCATCGCGCAGCTGGCGACGTTCAGCTCGCTCGAGCAACTGACCAGCATCAACAAAGCGGTGACCTCGTTGTCGACATTCTTCGAGGGCGCTACCCAAACCGGCAATCAAAACGGACCGCGACGTCCGGAAACTGAAGGGAAGGCATCAATGGCAGTCGGATCGTTCTCGGCAGGACTCGCGGGGCTCAGCGCGAACGCAGAGGCCCTGAGCGTCATCGGCAACAATCTCGCGAACTTGAATACGGTCGGTTTCAAGGCGAGCTCGGTGTCCTTCGAGGACCTCGTGTATCAGAACGTCGGCGGCTCGAGCGAGAATCCCGACGCAGATCGGCCTCGGCGTCGGCATCGCGGAGATCACGCCGGTGTTCGCGCAGGGGACGATCGAGGCGAGCCGCATTTCGACCAACGTCGCCATTCAGGGCAACGGGCTCTTCATGCTGGACGGCTCCGCCGGGCAGTCCTACACGCGCGCCGGGAATTTCAGCTTCGACAAGCAGGGCACGCTGGTGACCCCTGACGGCCAGAAGGTCCTCGGCTACACGACGATCGATCCGGTGACCAAGCAGGTCGTCACGAGCGGTTCGCCGACCGAGATCACCGTGCCGCCGGGCCTCCTGCGTCCGCCCGCGGCGACGACCCAGTTCTCGATGCTGACCAACCTCGATGCGTCGGCGACTGCGCCGGTTCGACGTTCACGTCGTCGGTCCAGGTCTACGACTCGCTGGGCGCGTCGCACGTCGCGACGATGACCTATACGAAGACCGGCCCTGGCGCGTGGACCTACGACCTGACCGCCGATGGCGCCGACGTCACCGGCGGCACCGCCGGCACGCCGTTCTCGCTCAAGACCGGCACGCTCGGCTTCGACTCCACCGGCGTGCTGACCAGCGTCGACGGCGCCGCGCCCGCCAACGTGAGCATCACGACGCCGACCTGGAGCGATGGCGCAGCAGCCAGCACCGTGTCGTGGCAGGTGCTCGATTCCAACAACGCCCCCGTGCTGACCGGCTTCTCGTCTGCCGTCCGCGACCTCGTCGATCACGCAGAACGGTGCGGCCGCCAGCACCGTCCAGAACATCGTCGTCAATCCTGACGGATCGATCGTCGCGCAGGGCAGCGGTCAGACGACGGTCATCGCGCAGCTGGCGCTGGCCACGTTCAACAACCCGGCTGGCCTGATCAAGCTCGGATCGAACCGTTACGGCGACTACACCGCAGCGGGCATCAAGACGGTCGGTGTCGCCGGAACCGGCGGGCGCGGCACGATTGCCGGCAGCGCGCTCGAGCAGTCGAACGTGGACATGGCGCGCGAGTTCACGCAGATGATCGTCGCGCAGCGCGGCTATCAGGCGAACTCGAAGGTCATCACGGTCTCCGACCAGTTGCTGCTCGATACGCTCAATCTGAAGCAGTAGTGATCGGCTGACTGCTCGTGTCACTTGATCTCACAACGACGGGTGTTCCCGGCTGGCCTGATGGCTGGCCGGGTACGCCTTCATCTGCCGCGCCGGCGACAGCAGCCGGCCTCTTGACGTTTGCGCAGCTGATGAATGCTCAGCTCGCGGACGCAGGAACGACGCCCGCCGCCGGCGGCTATCGACAATCCGGATTCAATCGCGACTACGGGAGACGAACACATCGACGACGCGGGCTGGCGATCGCCGCTGGATGCCTGGACGATCGCCCACCCGCTCTTCAACACGCCGGTGTCCGAGCTGGCGCTGTGGCTGACCCGTCCGGCCCCGGTGACGGTGGACGAATCGGTGAACGGGGCAGCAACCGCAGCAACTATTCCGACAGTTGAAACCGGCGATCGCATCGCGCCCGGCCTCGCACCGGTGGACATCGCCAATCAGGCTGTCATCGACTCCACGGCGAGCGAGACGTTGCCCACGGTCGCGTCCGCCGCGCACGCCACGCGACGATCGAGACGACTCTCGCGGTAATTCCGTGACGAAAGCGCACGACCAGGACGACGACGCCGAGGAGATCGCGCGAGTTGTCGCGTCGACGATTCCGGTTCCAGTTGCAGTGCCGCTGCAGGCGGTCGTCACGACGGATTCGAGCGAATCGCCTGGTTCAACAACCGCACCGCGGGCCTCACAGAACGAGAAACAGGCGAACGCACCGGCGACTGTGCTGCCGCGCGCGTTCGAACCAGCGGCGGCGGCGACATCGGGCAAACCGCCGGCGTCATTTTCGTTGACCACCGAGCCAACGGTTCAGTCTCACGCCGATCCTCAGGAGGCCGGCGCGACGACAAGCGACACGCCCGCCCAGACGCTGACGGCTGCAGGAAAATCGACGGCTGCCGGCCATCGCGACACCGGCGCTGACAAGACGACTGCCGACGCCGGCAAATCTGCGGCAACGGAAGCCGAGACGCAACCGCACATATCGATTTGCCGTCGATCGAACATCCGCGAACTCGAACCAGGCGCCGGTCAATGGGCCGGACGTCCGGCAGATCGCGGCGCCGTCTCCCCGGCCGGATCTTCAAACGAAAGACGCCGCGACCGTGCGACCAGCGTTCTCAGCGAACGCGGCGGTTGTCGTGGACTCCGCAGAGGCCGTCAAGCGCGCAGCAGCGGCCTTCGGCCAGAACGCCGGCGCGCGCGATCAGGGCCTGCCGTCGCAGTCGAGCGACCGGGGCTCGTTGATGGCGGCCCGCACCGTTCACACGATCCAGACCAGTGGATTCCAGATCGAAGCGAACGGCATTCCCGGCGAGGCGGCCGTCGAATCGCGGCCGACGCCGGCGATTCCGAACGAAGACGGCGTGGCCGCATCGATCGTGCAATCCATGCGCTTGCAGTGGCAGAACGGGACCGGCACCGCCGTGGTCCAACTCGATCCGGACTATCTGGGCCCCGTGACGATCTCACTGCATGTCGACCAGGGCAATGTGACCGCGACGCTTCATGCCGCCAACGCCGAGGTGCGCGGGTGGATCGAAGCAAACGAAGCAAGCCTCCGGCAGGGGCTGGCCGATCAGGGACTCACGCTCGAGCGCCTCGTCGTGTCCGATGAAGCCCCGCGTGGCCGGCAGGAGCCGCAGCAGGATGCGCAGCAGCGCCAGCCGGATCGTGAACAGGCCTCGCGCAACCGGCGCCGCGATGACACCAGCACGTTTGAAATTGTCGTGTAGTTATTTTCGGAGAGAAACATGTCCAGTATTTCCTCGACGAATCCGGTTTCGAATCTCGCGTCGCAGCTGTTCACCGCCGCCGATGGCAACAGCGACGGCCGTCTGAGCGCGACGGAGTTCCAGTCGTTTCTCGTGCAGCTGCTCGGTAACCTCACCACCCATCAGACGTCCGGCCTGGGCACCGAGTCCTCGTCGGTCAGGCAGCGCGCGGCCGACGCGCCCCGCGGACCTATCAGGGCATGCTGGGTTTCGACTACGTGAAACTGAATACGCCGACCCATACGACGCCGAAGTACGTGTTCGCGCGCGCGACGCAGGATGTGAACCTGCCCGCCGATCGCGCCTCGCGGTCCGCCGGCCTCCAGCAGATCGTGGACAACGTGAAGCAGAACGGATACGCGAACGCGAAGGTGGTCGGCGACGATACGATCGACTTCGGCGACGGCAGCGGCGAGATTGACGTCCTGACCGGCGACGGTCAGTGGTGGTGGGGTCCCGAAGAGTTAGCAGTAGTGTCCGGCTTTAGCCGGACTTAAATCAGGCGTAGGGGCTGCGATCCGGGCGGCTGTCGTACTATTCGACTCATGTCGTCGCCTCAGCTCCTGCTGAAAGACACGCGATCGCCCCAGCACACCGTCATCGACGATCCCTCGCTGGACGAGGACGCGGCGTTCGACGGCATCCGCTGTCCGCTCTGCATGTGGCGGCCCTCACCCTCGAGCCGCTGGAGCTGTCACCGCTCCGGGCCAGAGCCGTTTTTCGAGGACTGCGGGACCACCTGGAATACGTTTTCGACCCGAGGACGCTGTCCCGGCTGCGGCCACCAGTGGCAATGGACGATGTGTCTTCGCTGCCAGCAGTGGTCGCTGCACGAGGAGTGGTACCAGGAACAAGACGCGCGCCCATGATCGATCCCTCGCCTCGGATTTCCATGTCCTCGGCTCCGGATGGCCGCAGGCGCTCGCTCCTCGTGACTGCTGGCGGTCTTGCTGGCAGGCCGCGATGCCTTCGCCTGGGGCCCGGACGGTCATCGCATCGTGTGCGAGATCGCGTATCAGCAGCTCGACGCGCGGCTGCGCAATGAAATCGGACGACTGTCGCGAGCCTATCGGGCGCCGGACGGGCGAACCTTCCGCTTCTTCACCGATGGATGCGTCTTTCCGGACGAGGCCCGCGCCAAAGCCCGCGACAACATGTTCGGATGGGACCACTTCGATCCCTTCGACCGATGGCATTTTCGTGAACGTGCCGCGCACCGCCCGCCACGTGCGCGCATCGGATTGCCAGAACGACTGCGTGCTGACCGGGATCGATCGCCACGCGACGGCGCTCGCGACGGCACGAAGCGATCAGGATCGCGCGGAAGCCCTGTTCTTTCTCGGCCACTGGGTCGCCGACGTTCACCAGCCGCTGCACGTCAGCTATGCGGACGATCACGGCGGGAACGACGTCGCGCCGATCCGCGGCGGCTTCTACACGTCCCAGGATCTTCACGGGGTCTGGGACTCGGGCATCGTCGCGACTGCCGCGAGCCGTGATGGCGGCTGGCGATCGTACGCGGGCCACCTCGCGGCGCGGATTACCGCGGCCGAGCGCACCGCGTGGATCAGCACCCCGCCGCTTTCATGGGCCGACGAGTCCTATGCGCTCACCACGCTCGCGCCGCTCGAATATTGCGAGTGGAAAAACGCCGGAGGCGGAGAGGTCTGCGCGCCGATCCCGAGGGTTCGGACGCTCGGGCCGCAGTATCAGCGCGAGTTTCAAAGCCGCGTCGAGACGCAACTGCAGCAGGCTGGCGTCCGTCTCGCCGATCTGATCCGTCAGCGTCTGACGGTTCGGTAGTCGCTGGCCAGCCGCTGCCGATCGCTCCATCCCGAACGCCCGTCAATGGTGCACGTTTCGACGTGGCCGGCCATGCCGGCTAGCCCAAAGCGCGCCATCCATTCTCCAGCGTCTACGGTCGCCCGGCGGATTGCCGATTAGGTGAACAAGCCGCAACGGCTCGAACCCAGTGACGACTTCTTCAGCGATGACGGGCAACGGCGCGCAAGCGGGAGCGGCAAAGGCCCCCGATCGTGCGGCCATGGCCGGACAGATTACGGTGCTGCTGGCCGACAGCGATCCGGCGGCGCGCCACGTGCTCAGGCGCGTACTCCTGCGCGAGTTCAAGAGCATCGTCATCGAAGCGGACAACGGCATCACCGCGCTCGAGGGGCTTGACGCGGGCGGCGTGGACGCCGTCGTCCTCGACCTGAAGATTCCGACCCTGAGCGGACTGGACGTCCTGCGGGACATCCGCCAGTCGCCGCGCCACAAGAACCTGCCGGTGGTGGTCGTGACCGAGCAAAAGGACGAAGCGGCGGTGAAGGAAGCGCTGTCGCTCGGCGTCGCGGACTACGTCCTCAAGGATCAACACCAGGCGGTGATCGTCGAGCGGCTGCGGCGCATTTTCTCGTCGGATCGCCACCTCGGAAGCGCGCGGGCGCAGAGCCACGGCAGCAACTGGACCAAGACGCTGTCTTCCGCGTTCACGATTCTCGTGGTGGACGAGGACCTCGATTTCTGCCATTTCTGCAGCGACATTTTCCGCGCGCAGTACGAAGTGACGACGACCGCGTCGGCCGCGCACGCCATGGGCCTCGCCATGACGCAGCCGTTCAACGCCATTCTCGTCGGGACGGCGATCGGCACCATGAGTCAGGCCGCATTTGCCCGGCGCCTGAGACAGATGGAGCGCCTGAGCGCCACCCGGCTCGTCGCCGTGGTGCCCAAAGGCCTGGTGAAGACGACGACGGAGGCCGGGCTGTTCGATCGCGTTGCGGTCCGCTCGTTCGTGCCGGAGACGTTCCTGAAGCAGTTCGAGCACTTTCTGCGGCCCGCCGGCGTGCTCGCCAAAGTCGCAGCGGCGATTCCCGGATTCCGATCGCAGACGATCTCGTCGGTCGAGCAGGTCTTCGGGATGATGCTCGGCACCGAAGTCAACATCCTGCCGGCGCCGCCGCCGGTGCCGGCGGACGGACTGAGTGTCGCCGTGCCGCTGTCGCTGGCCGAACAGAACACGGAGATGGTCGTTTCGGCGATCGTGAGTCAGAAGACCGGGCTGGAACTCGCCGCGCGGATGTCGCAGCAGCCGCCGTCCGAGCTCGCCAGCGATGCCGCGAGCAACTCGCTCGGCGAGATTCTCAACATGGTGGGCGGCCGCGTGCAGCAGGGCCTGAGCAACCATGGCCTCAATGCACAGATCGGCGTTCCGGTTACCGGCAAGGTGGTCGAACCCGATCGCGATGCGATCGTGCTCGGGTTCTGTTTCGAGTCGCTCGACCGGCGAACTGCAGGAGTTCTCGATCTGCATCGCCGAGCAGGAGGCATCCGCGGCTGACTGGGGCCTGGCAACCGGTGGGAGCGGGCCTTATCGCGGTGGACTCGGGACTCGGGACTAAGGAGTAACGAGTCGGGGCTCGGGGCTCGGGGCTCGGGACTCGGGGCTCGGGACTGGGGACTCGGGACTCGAGACTTGCGACTTGAGACTTGCGACTTGAGACTCGCGACTTGACCTGTCGGTGATCCGACAGGCCGACGGCGCGACGTCTCCCGCGGCCGGATCACCTCTTCATCCGCTTCAGAATTCCCCGCAAATCCGCACAGATCAACGCTTGGGCTTCGGGCATTGGCCTTGCTCTTCCACCGTGGTGCGCGACACATCCCGCGCCGCGGTTCGGATATCGCCATGGCTGACAAAGAAGCAAAAGACGCAAAAGGCGGCAAGGAAGCGGCCGCCGACGCTCCAAAGAAATCGAACGGCAAGCTGTTCATCATCCTCGGCGTCGTCGTGATCCTCCTGGGAGGCGGCGGCGCAGGCGCGTATTTCGTGATGAGGAAACCCGCGGCGGAGCCCGACAAAGCGGGGACGGCCAAGGCGGCCGTGAAGCACAAGAAGCCGGAGGAAACCGGCATCGTCAACTTCGAGCCGTTCGTGGTCAATCTCGCCGATCCGGGCGGCCGGCGGTTTCTGCGCATCAACGTGCGGTTGATCGTCGACGACCTCGAGAAAGCCGAACAGATTCAGAAGAGCGAAGTGCAGTTGATGCGCCTGCGCTCCGACATCCTCGAGCAGCTGACCCAGCAGACCTCGGACAAGCTCGGCACGCCTGACGGCAAATCCGAACTGAAAAAAACCATCGCAGAACACGCGCACAAGATCGTGGAGCCCACGGAAATTGCCGATGTCCTCTTCTCCGATTTCGTCGTCCAGTACCTGATCCAGTGGCTGCGCCGTACCTCGGAATGCTCGACGTGCCGTGCCAGGTTGACGTGATCGTCGGTCACGGATCGATCACCGTGCGCGAGTGTCTGAAGCTGCATCGCGACAGCATCATCAGGCTGAATCAGCCGGCCGGCGCCGATCTCCAGGTCCGCGTGCACGGCATCCCGGCCGCCACCGGCGAAATCGTCGTCGATGACGAGACGACGTCGGTGCGGATTTCGGAGATTCTGCCGCCGCCGGGCATCGAGGGCGGCCAGTCGTGAACGGCACGTTGATGACGCTGCGGACCGTGATCAGTTTTGCGGCGGTCCTGACGCTGCTGGCGGCGTTCGTCTGGGCGCTGCGGCGCGGCACGCTGCGCCTGTCGTCGTTCGCGCCGCGCGGCATCATCACGATCGAGACCGCCACCGCCATGGGCGATCGCCGGCAGCTGGCCATCGTGTCGGTTGAAGGCCGGCGCGTGTTGATCGGCCTGACGCCGACCACGATTTCGTTTCTCACCGACCTGGGTCCGAAGACTCCCGCGCCGGGCCCGTGGCTGGAAGGGAGCTCGCGATCGTGAAGACGCTCCGTCTCGCGGCCGCGGTTCTCGTCATGCTCGTGCTGACGGCGGAGGTCGCCTATGCGGCGCCGGAGAACCTGAGCATCAACGTCGACGGCATCGGCGGCATTTCCGCGCCGCTGCAGCTCGTGCTGGTGCTGACGCTGCTGTCGTTCGTGCCGGCGATTCTCGTGATCATGACGTGCTTCACGCGGATCGTCATCGTGTTCCATTTCCTGCGGCAGGCGCTCGGCACGCAGGAAATGCCGTCGAACCAGATTCTGATCGGCCTGACGCTGTTTCTCACGATGTTCATCATGGCGCCGGTCGCGGAGCAGGTGAACACCCGCGCCGTGCAGCCCGCGCTCGACGGCCGCATGACGGTGATGCAGGCGCTCGACGCCGGCTCGCCGCCGCTGCGCGATTTCATGCTGCGCCAGACGCGCGAGGCCGATCTCGCACTGTTCGTGGAGCTGGGACACCTGCCGCGCCCGTCCACGCCGAACGAACTGCCGATGCGCGCGGTCATTCCGGCGTTCGCGATCTCGGAGCTCAAGACCGGCTTTCAGATGGGGTTCTTCCTGTTCATCCCGTTCCTGCTGATCGACCTGGTGGTGTCGACGACGCTGCTGTCGATGGGGATGATGCAGCTGCCGCCGGCGATGATTTCGCTGCCGTTCAAGATTCTGCTGTTCGTGATGGTCGACGGCTGGAACCTGCTCGTGTCGTCGATCGTGCGCAGTTTCGCGTAGAAGAACGGTACGTAGTGTCCGGCTTTAGCCGGACTAGAACCGGCTTCAGCCGGACGGAATGAAAGGAATCTGACTCGTGTCTGATGCGGTTGTCGTCGGGATCATTCGGCAGGCGATCGAAGTGGCGGTGATGGTCACGGTGCCGATGCTGGCGGCCGGATTGATCGTCGGCGTCCTCGTCAGCATCTTTCAGACCGTCACGTCGATCCAGGACAACGTCCTGGCGTTCATGCCGCGCGCCGCCGCGGTGTTCGTGGTGTTCGCGCTGACGTTTCCGTGGATGCTGCGCGTGCTGACCGGCTTCTCGCGGCAGCTGATCATCCGTCTGCCTGAGCTGATCCGGTGATCGATCTCACGCCGCTCCTCGCGATGGGGTTGCTGCTGGTGCGGCCGGGAACGCTGATTCTCGCGTCGCCGACCTTCGGCGGCGTGTACGCCCCGGCGCAGGTGAAGATCGGGCTGACGCTGTTTCTCGCGCTGGCGCTCCTGCCGGTCGCGGCGGTTCCGCAAACCGGTTCGCCGGTGCTCCTCACGATTCTCGTCGCGCGCGAAATGGCGATCGGCGTGGCGCTGGCGCTGGCGATCCGCGTGATGGTGTCGGCCGCGGAGTTCGCCGGCAACCTCGCCGGCTTCCAGATGGGTCTGTCGTACAGCGCGATCATCGATCCGGCGAGCGGCGTCCGCAACAACGTGCTGTCGATGCTGTACGGCAACGTGGCGATGGTCACGTTCCTGGTGACCAACGCGCATCACGCGTTCCTGCGGGCGCTGCGCGACTCGTACGAGTCGCTGCCGATCGGCGCCGGACAGATCGGCGCGTCGCTGCCGCAGGCGATCATCGGCATGCTCGCCATCGTCTTCACGTTCGGCGCGCGGCTGGCCGCGCCGATGGTCGTCGTGCTGGTCGTCACCGAGCTCGCGCTGGGATTGATCGCGCGGTCGGCGCCGGCCCTGAACCTGATGGCGGTCGGCAGTTCCGTGCGCCTGATTCTCGGCCTGGTCCTGCTTGGTTTCGTCGCGCCCGCAGCGGTCGGCGTCCTCAGCGGGATGACCGGCACGGTGCTGCAGATCGGCGTCCGCGCCGCGGAGGCGTTCCGTTAAGGACACCCGATGGCAAGCGGCCAAGCCGACAAGACACTTCAACCCACACCAAAGCGACTCAGGGACGCCCGCGAAAAAGGGCAGGTCGCCACCAGCCGCGATCTGTCGATGGCCATCGGCACGCTCGCGGCGACCGGTGTTCTCGCGGTCGCCGGATCGATGCTGCTGCACCGGCTGACCGGTTCGATCACGCAGGCGCTGGCGCACCTCGGCGACCGCCCGCTCCACGACGTCAAGCCGGAGGATCTGTTTCCGGTCGTGCTGTCCGGCGGCCGGCTCGTGGCGCTCACGGTCGGGCCGATCGCGCTGGCCGCGGCCGGCGCCGGCGTGCTCGTGGGCGGCGCGCAGACCGCAATTCAATTTGTCCTGGGAGCCGCTCAAACCGAGCTTCCAGAAACTCAGCCCGCAGAACGGATTCGCGCGCCTGTCGCCCAAGCGTTCGGGCATCGATACGCTCCGGGCCATCCTGATCTCGACCGTCCTCGTCGCGCTCGCCTGGCAGATCGCCAGAGTGCTCATCGTCGACGCGTCAGTGTTCTCGTGGATCACGCCGCAGGCCGCCGCGAGCCGGGGCTGGGACGACGGCATCCGCGTGCTGTGGCGCAGCGGCCTTGCGCTGCTGGCCGTCGGCGCGGCGGACTTCGGCGTCCAGAAATGGCGCCTGCAGTCGTCGATGAAGATGTCGCACCAGGAAGTCCGCGACGAAGCCAAGCAGAACGAGACCAATCCCGAGGTGCGGGCGCGGATCCGCCGGATTCAGCGCGACATGGTTCGCCGCCGCATGCTGCAGGCGGTGCCGACGGCGACCGTCATCGTGACCAACCCGACGCACTTTGCCGTGGCGCTGCAATACAAGCGCGAGAAGAACACGGCGCCGATCGTCGTCGCCAAGGGCCAGGACCTGATGGCCGCGAAGATTCGCGAGATCGCGCGCGACCACACCGTGCCGATCATCGAGAACCCGCCGCTGGCGCGCGCGCTGTTCAAGGAATGCGAGGTCGGCGACGTGATCCCCGGTCCGTTGTTCGGCGCGGTGGCCGAGATCCTGGCCTACCTGATCCGCATCAAGCAGCTGGTGCTCTGAGGTAGTGATGGATACGACAGCGAAACGAATACCCGTGCGCGGCACGCAGGTTCTGGCGCCGGCGGCCGTCATGGCCGTCGTGCTGCTGATGGTGGTGCCGCTGCCGCCGCTGCTGCTCGACTTCCTGCTGTCGGTGGACATCGGCCTCTCGGTCGTGCTGCTGCTGACGGTCATCTACGTGCGGCAGCCGGTCGAATTTTCGGTCTTCCCGTCGTTGCTGCTGCTGCTGACGTTGGTGCGGCTGTCGCTCAACGTCGCGTCCACGCGCCTGATTCTCATGCACGGGCAGGAAGGCGTCGACGCCGCCGGCCACGTGATCATGGCGTTCGGCCAGTTCGTCGTCGGCGGCAATTTCGTCGTCGGCGTGGTCGTGTTCCTGGTGTTGATTGCGATTCAGTTCATCGTCATCAACCACGGCGCGGTTCGCATCTCGGAAGTCACGGCGCGGTTCACCCTCGATGCGATGCCCGGCCGCCAGATGGCGATCGACGCCGATCTGAATGCCGGACTGATCGACGAGCGCGAGGCGCGGACGCGGCGCGACCGGGTCCGGCGCGAAGCCGACTTCTACGGCGCGATGGACGGCGCGATCCGCTTCACGCAGCGCGACGCGCTCGCCGCGGTGCTCATCACGGGCGTCAACATCGTGGCGGGCCTCATCATCGGCGTGTTCCAGCATCAGCTCGATCTCGGCACCGCCGCGCAGACCTACACGCTGCTCACCGTCGGTGAGGGCCTGGTGACGGCGATCCCGGCGCTGCTCGTGTCCATGTCGGGCGGCTTGATCACGACGCGCGCCGCCTCGGAATCCAACCTCGGCGAGGAAGTCGCGGTGCAGTTGCTGGCGCGCGCGCGTCCGCTCGCGGTGGCCGCGTCGGTGCTGGTGGGCCTGGCGCTCATTCCCGGCCTGCCGAAGCTGTCGTTCTTTTTCGTCGCCATGCTGCTCGGCATAGGCGCGCTGGCGACGCGCGACCGTGCCGGCGCCGCGGCGGATCCCCTCGCGACTGCCCGATGCGGCAACGCCGGCGGAGACCTCGGACGTGCCGGCGCCGGTCGATCCGCTCAGCATCGAAATCGGCTACGCGCTGGTGGCGCTCGCCGACGACAAGCAGGGCGGCACGCTGCTCAATCGGCTGCGCGGCGTGCGCAAGCAGATCGCTACGGAGACCGGCGTAGTCGTTCCACCGGTTCACGTAGCGGACAACCTGCAGCTCGGGCCGCGGACGTATTCGATTCTCGTCAAAGGCGTCGAAGTGGCGCGCGGCGATCTGATGCCCGATCGGCTGATGGCGATCAATCCCGGCACGGCGTCGGCGCCAATCGACGGCAGCGCGACGCGCGAGCCGGCGTTCGGCCTGCCCGCCTGGTGGATTCCTGTCGCAAACCGCGAGACCGCATCCGCCGCCGGATACACGGTCGTCGATCCGACGACCGCGCTGTCCACGCACGTGTCGGAAACGATCCGGACGTTCCTGCCGGATCTGCTCAGCCGTCAGCAGACGAAAGAACTGATCGATCGCGTCGCGCAGACGTCGCCGAAACTCGTCGAAGAGCTCATTCCGAAAATCGTCGGCGTCGGCGACGTGCAGCGGGTGCTGCGGCAATTGCTGCGCGAGCGGGTGGCGATTCGCGATCTCGTGACGATCCTCGAGTCGATCGCCGATGCGGCGCCGTCCACCAAGGATCCCGACGCGATGATCGAAGCGGTGCGCGCGGCGATGGGCCGGACCATCTGCCGCCAGTATCAGAACGAGAAGGGCGAGCTGCCGACCATCAGCCTGGCGCCGGCGCTCGAACAGAAGCTGGTGTCTGCCATTGTGCGCACCGAGCAGGGGCCGATCCTCGCGCTCGAACCGTCGCAGGCGCAGCAGCTCGCGTCGCGGATCGCCGACGTCCTGGCTGGAGCATTGGCACAGCCCGTGCTTCTTTGCACCCCAACGCTCCGCCCGCATCTCTGGCGACTCTTTACTCGCGTGCTGCCGCACATCGGCGTGCTGTCGCATACCGAGATTCCGCCGCAGTTGCGCATTGCGACAGTAGCGGTGCTGGACTGACATGCATCTCAAACGATTTCGCAGCAACAACGTGCGTGACGCGCTCCGGGCGGTCCGGGAGGAGCTCGGACCGAACGCGCTCGTGCTGTCCACGTCCATGGTGCAGGCGCGCGGCTGGCGCGGTTTGATGGGCGCGCGCGAAGTCGAGATCACGGCGGCGACCGAGCGCGAGCTGTCGGATTCCCGGCCGCAGGAGCCGGCCAGCCGACAGCCAGGCAGCGCCGACGACATCGCCGCGCAGCTCGTCGCGACCGGAATGGATCGCGCGATGGCCGAAGAAGTCGCCGCGTCGATTCCGGCGTCGAACCGTCGCGGCGCCACGCCGGCGCGGCTCCGCGAAGCGCTGGCCATGCGGCTCGCGACGCTGGCCGCACCGACTGACAATTTCGCCCGCGCCGAAGTGTTCATCGGCCCGCCGGGCGCCGGCAAGACCACGACGATCGCCAAGATTGCCGCGCAGGAACGCGCGCGCGGCGGGCAGCGCGTCGGCCTGATTGCCGCCGACGGCTTCCGGATCGGCGCGGTCGAGCAGCTGCAGACCTACGCGGACATTCTGGATGCGCCCTTTCACGTGGCGCGCACCGCCGAAGAGCTCGACGCGGCGCTGAGAAGCCGCTATCGCCTGCCGGTCCTGGTGGACACGGCCGGCCGGTCGCCGTCCGACGAGGCGTCGCGTGAGCTGTTCCGCGTGGTGAGACAGGCGCGCGACATCCGCACGCACCTGGTGATGCCGGCCGGGACGCCCGCGTCCGCGGCCCGCCGCATTTTCGACGGCTACGCCGACGCGCGTCCGTCGCGCCTCGTGCTGACCAAACTCGACGAAGCGGAATCGCTGTCGCCGCTCGCCAGCGTGCTGCACGACTGGCAGCTGCCCATTTCCTATCTCGGCACCGGACAACGGGTGCCTGAAGACCTCAACCGCGCGACGCGCGGAGTTTCTCGCCGCGTCCGTGCTCGGCGAATCGGCGCCCATCTCTCCGGCCCTGTCATGACACAGACCACGACCCGTTCCACGCGCGGCTCCATCATCGCCATCACCAGCGGAAAAGGCGGCGTCGGCAAGACCAACGTCGTCATCAACCTCGCGACGTCGCTGGCGCGGCTCGGCCACCGGGTCGGGATCGTCGACGCCGACTTCGGCCTGGGCAACATCGACGTCCTGCTCGGGCTCAGCCCGGAATTCCACCTTGGCCACGTGCTGAGCGGCGAGAAGACGGTCGACGAGATCGCGCTCAAGGGACCCGCCGGGGTGAAGATTTTTCCGGCCGGCAGCGGCGTGCGCGAACTGACGCAGCTCGGTCGCGGCCAGTGGCGCAAGCTCGAATCGGTGCTGCGCAAGATCAGCGCGCAGCTCGACTTTCTCCTGCTCGACACCGCCGCCGGCATCTCCGACAACGTGATCGGCCTGCTGACGCTCGCCGAGCGGGTGATGGTGGTGACCTCGTTCGAGCCGGCCGCGATCGTCGACGCGTACGCGGTCATCAAGATCCTGACGACCACCGCGCCCAATAAGGAAATCGGCCTGGTGATCAACGCGGCCCGCGACGCCGAAGAGGCCAATCTCGTGTTCCGCCAGCTCGATGTCGCATCCGGCAAATTCCTGAAGCGGCGCCTCCGCCAGTACGGATTCGTCGTGAGCGATCCCGCGGTGCGCGAAGCGGTTCTCGATCAGCGGCCGCTCGTCGAACAGGCGCCGCAGGCGCCGGCCAGCCGCTGCTTCCGCATCCTGGCGTCGCGTATTTCGGGCAGCACGCCGGGTGGCGGCAACGCGCTGCGCCTGGCGCCGCCGGTCGCCGACCCGCGGCCGACGACGCTCTTCGAGCAGGAGTCGACGCGATGCGCATGACCGACGTGGAACCGAACACCGAGGCGGCCAACCGCCTGGTGCTCGATCACGTGGATCTCGTGAAGACCCTGGCCTCGCGGCTCGCGCACCGCGTGCCGTCGCACATCGAGCTCGCCGAGCTCGTGAGCGTCGGGATGATGGGACTGGTCGAAGCCGCCCGCCGCTATCAGCCGGCGCTCGGCGTGCCCTTCAACGCCTTTGCCCGCCGGCGGATCCATGGCTCGATGGTCGATTCGCTGCGCGGCATGGACTGGGCGCCGCGCTCGGTGCGGCGGATGCGCCGCGAGATCGACGGCATGATGGCCCGCCTCCGGCACGAGCTGCGGCGGGAACCGACCGAACTGGAAATCGCCACCGCGCTGTCGGTCAGCGTGCCCGAATACGAGCGCATGCTCGACCAGATCCGGGCCGTCGATCTCGCCGCGCTGCGGCAGCTCGAGTCGCCCGACGATCAGCAGCTGCTGGAGGTCGTGATCGAAGGCGACGAAGGTCCGCACGCGCAGCTCGAGCGCGCGGAGCTCAGGGAACATCTCGTTCGAGCGATTCTGCGCCTGCCGGAGCGTGAGCGGCAGATTCTCTCGCTCTACTACGAACACGAGCTCACGCTGGCCGAGATCGGCGCCGTCATCGGGGTTGGCGAATCGCGCGTCTCGCAGATTCGCACGCAGGCGATCGCGCGGCTTCGGTCCAGCCTCCGCGAGTCCCTGCAGTTGTCTGAGGAACGGTGATGAGCCGGATCCTCTCGCAGGAAGAAATCGACGCGCTCATCGCCTCGACGCCGGCCGATGCCGGACGGAGCGAACGGACCGCGCCGGTCATCGCTTACAACTTCCGGCACCCCGACCGGGTGTCGAAGGACCAGATCCGATCGCTGCACTTCCTGCACGATCGCTTCGCCCGCAACGCCACCGCGTCGCTGTCGGCGTTCCTCAGGACCACCACCGAGCTGTCGATCGTGTCGGTCGAGCAGTTCGCCTACTCGGAGTTCCTGCTCGCCCTGCCGGACCCGACCGCGTTCTACGCGGTCTCGATGAAGCCGTACGAGACGCTCGCGGCGCTCGAACTGAATCCCGGCGTCGCCTTCGCGATGATCGACCGGATTCTCGGCGGCAGCGGCGAAAGCGGCGCGCCGCAGCGCGCGCTGACCGAAATCGAACAGAACGTCGTCGACGCCGTGGTCAAGCTGCTGCTCGAGCACCTGCAGGAAACGTGGAAGACCGTCACCGACATTCATTTCCAGCATTCATGCCCGTGAAACGCGGCCGCAGATGCTGCCGGTGGCGTCGTGGAACGAGGTCGTCATTCTCGTCACCTTCGACCTCAAGGTCGGCGAGGCGCGCGGCCTGCTGAACATCTGCGTCCCGGCGAGCCTGATCGAATCGAGCGGCACCAATTTCGTGCTCGGCCTGCAGACGGCGAAGCGCGATCGGAATCCGGAAGAGGAGCGGTGGCTCACCGAGAGCCTCGGCCGCGTCTCGATGCAGGTGACGACCGACGTCGAAACGTCGCTCAAGACGCGCGAGCTGATCAACCTCGAGCCCGGCCAGATCCTCAGCCTGGGTGTGCCGGCGGATATCGGCGTCAACATCCGCGTCGGCAACATCGTCAAGTTCCGCGGCCGCCTGGCGACGAGTGCCGGACGCGCCGCCGTGCGGATCAACCGAATCTGCGCGTCCGCTCCAACCGGTCCTGAAGAGGCGCAGGCAGGATGACTCAGGAGTTCACGAACGGTTTCGTCGCCGAGTTGACGCGCGCCGTCGGCGCGCTCCTCAACACCACGGCCACGCCGATCGAGGCGCGGACCGCCGCAGCCGGCGACGGCTTTGTCGTGACGATTGCCGCGCGGGAAGGCGGGCGCGGGGAGTTGCGCGTGTACTTCGCGCGGGCGGGAGCGGAAGCGCTCGCCAGGGCGCTCGGCACCGATCCGCTCGAGCCGAGCGAAGCAAAAGTCGTTCAGTGCCTGAAAGACCTGTGCGGGCAGGCGATTACGGCGTTCGACGTCAGCAGCAGCGGCACGAGCCTCGGGGTGGTGCTGGTCGCGCTGTCGCCTGAACTGCCGGGCGCTTCGGCCGGCGTCCTTGCGACGTCAGGCGCCGTGCACGTGGAGATTGCCGCGAAAGGACTGGAGCCGGCGCTGCAGGTCATGCTCGCCGGCGACTTCGAAATCACGGCAGCGGCGGCCGCGCCGTTCGAGGCCGCTACCGGCGGCACGCTCGACGTGATCATGGACCTCGATCTGCCGCTCGTCGTCCGCTTCGGCCGCACCGAGTTGCCGCTGCGGATGCTGACCGCGCTCGGACCGGGATCGGTGATCGATCTGGGACGCGCGCCGGACGAACCGGTGGATGTGTTGATCAGCAACCGCGTGGTGGCGCGCGGTGAAGTGGTGATCGTTGCAGGTAACTACGGGGTACGTGTTCACGACGTGGTGAGCCCGGCGGAACGCGCCCGTTCTCTGGAGGCCGAATTCGCATGACTGGATGGACCGAAATCCTGATGTCGCACATGACCCCGTGGCCGATTGGCGTGCTGTTCACGGCATCAGCCGTCTCGCTCCTGTTCGGCGTCATCGGCACCGTGATGCTGCTCCGCGTCCGCCGCACGCTGCAGGCCGTGCCGCGGCTGCAGGAGCGGCTGGACACGCTGACGAACTCGGTGGCGCTGCTCACGGACACGACCGAAGCGTGCTTCCGCGCGCTGTCCACCCAGGTCGAGTTCATGCGCGCGGCCGCTGTCGCGAGCGGTCACATTCCGGCGCCGCCGGTCAAGGCGCGCGCGCAGGCACCGCTGCCGGTCACTGTGCCGTCGCCGGAGCCGATTTCCGAAACGCAGGCCGAAGTGACCGCGCGTAAGGCGCGTCAGCGGCGTGTCGTCGGCGCGGCCCGCCGCGGCGAAGCGCTGGCGGCGATTGCCGCCCGCGAAGACCTCGCCGAAACCGAAGTCGCACTGCGCCTGCACGTGAACCAGCAGCATCAGCAGGCTGCCGAACCGGCGCGTTATGGCTCGCTGCTCTCGTGACGTGTGCCGCCGCTGGCGGCCCGATCTGGCGCTTCGTCTCCTCGGCCTCGGCCTCCGCATCGATGACGCGTGGTTCTGCTCGAACACGTGCGTCGAAGCCGAGGCCTCGCGCCGTCTGCACGAGATTCGCATGCGCGAGTCCGCGCGGCCGATGCCCGCGCTGCGCCTGGGCACCGTGCTGATCCAGCAGCGTGGCGTGACCGCGAACCAGCTGGCAACGGCGCTGGCCGCGCAGCCGCGCACCGGCCTGCGGCTCGGCGATCAGCTGATGCAGATGGGATTCACCAGCCGCGAACAGCTGCTGCGGGCGCTGGCCGCCCAGAGCAACGTGAAATATCTGACGACGATTGATCCCGCGTTGGCGCGAACCGCGCCCGGCCGCCTCAGCGCCGACGAAGTCCGCGCGCTCGGCGTCGTGCCATTCCGCGAGGACGACGGCAAGCTGCTGGTGGCGTGTTCGGCGCCGCTGCGCCACTCGGCGCTCGATGCGCTGACCATCCTCATCGACCGCGTCATCGAGCCGTATCTCGTGGCCGACGACGACTTCGAGCGGCTGCGGGCGGCCTACACCGAAAGCGCCGGCGCGTCGATCGAGACGACGACGGTCAGGGATATTCCGGACGGCGCGTCGCGCGTGGCCAAGGCCGCCGCCGGCGCCCGCGAAGTGAGCATCAAAGAAGCGCAGGTCGAATCGTTCACCTGGGTTCGCATTGCGGCCGACGGCCGCATCAGCACGCTGCTGGTGCCGCCTTCGTCGCCGCAACTGCAGGAGCACGACGCATGGCTGGCGGCTACTACACGGCACTGAGCGGGATGCAGGCGCGGATGGCCGCGCTCGATCGCATCGCCACCGATATCGCCAACGGCAGCACCGCCGGCTACAAGAGCGAGCGGGCGGGCACCGAGCAGGCGAACCGGCCGTCGTTCGGCACGATGCTGCAGTCGGCGGTGGACGTGGCGAATGGCGAGACGCATCTCGATACGCGGCCCGGACCGCAGGCGGCGACCGGCCGTTCGCTTGACGTCGCGATCGAAGGCCGCGGCTACTTCGTCGTGAATACGCCTCAGGGGCAGCGCTATACGCGCAACGGGCACCTGGTCCGGCGCGCCGACGGCGTGCTGACCAACGATGAAGGCGACGTGATCGACGGAACCTCGGGCCAGATCAAGCTGGGCGAAGGCGATGTCGAAATCGGCGCCGACGGAGCGATCAGGAACGACGGCAAGCTGGCCGGGACGCTCAAGGTGGTGGATTTTCCGCCGGACGCCCGGATCGAACGTGAAGGCGGATCGCGCTATATGACGAAAGCGCAGCCGATCGCGATCGACAAGCCGGACATCCGTTCGGGCGCGCTCGAGCAGTCGAACGTGTCGGTGGTGGACCGCATCGCCGAACTGACCGAGGTCACGCGCAGCTACGAAGGATTGATGCGCGGCGTGACCATGCTGATGAACGACGTCGACCGCGGCGCCATCACCGAACTCGGTCGCAAGTAGTGTCGGAACGACGTCAACGAAGGAGCCTGAGATGATCCGCGCGCTTTACACGGCCGCCAGCGGGATGAACGCGCAGCAGCAGAACATCGACAACGTGGCGCACAACCTCGCGAACGTGAACACCGCCGGCTTCAAGAAGAGCCGCGTCGAATTCGAGGATCTCGGTCTACGACCAGACCAAGGTTCCAGGAGCGCCGACGTCGACGACCGGCGAAGCGCCGATCGGCCTCGAGACCGGACTCGGCGTGCGGGCAGTCGCCACGGCGCGGGATTTCGCGCGCGGCAACCTCAAGTCCACGAACTCGCCGCTGGACATGGCGATCGAAGGCGATGGGTTCTTCCAGATTCAGCTGCCGAGCGGCGACATCGGCTACACGCGCTCAGGCGAGTTTCATCTGAATGGTGACGGCGCCATCGTCACGGCCGACGGCTACCAGCTCGAGCCGCAGATTTCCATACCGGCCAATGCCACGTCCATTTCCATTTCGAAGGACGGCATCGTCTCGGCGGCGATTCCCGGACAGTCCGCGCCGCAGCAGGTCGGCACGATCCAGCTCGCGTCGTTTCAGAACCCCGCGGGCTTGCGGGCGACCGGCGGAAACATGTTCCTCTCGACGACGGCGTCGGGCGAGCCGCAGGTCGGCGCCCCCGGCGAAGACTCGCGCGGCAACCTCGCGCAGGGCTTCGTCGAGGACTCGAACGTCAGCGTCGTGGAGGAAATGGTCAACATGATTCTCGGTCAGCGCGCCTACGAAGCGAACTCGAAGATCATCAAGGCGGCCGACGAGATGTTGTCGCAGGTCAATGCGATTGTCCGCTAGCCGCCGCCGGCTCCTGCCGCTGCTCTTCAGCGTGTCGCTGTCTGGCAGCCATGTCGCCGCCGCGGTGTCCACTGCGGACCCCGTCGTCGCGGCGATCGAGCGGGCGGTGCACGCGCGCGTCGGGCGCGATGCCCGGGTCGAGGTGTCCGATGTGGCGGTGCGGCCCGCGCTGCTGGAGTCGGCGACGCTCGCCGCCACGCCGGATCCGGCCGCGCGAGTGGGCGGGCCGGTCAGGTTCGTGCTCACGGCCGCCGCTCCGGGCCGGCCGCGCGCGCGGGTTGGCGAGGCCACGGCCAGCATTCGTGTGACGGCGCCGGCGGTCCGAGTGACGCGACCGGTCGCGCGTGGCGCGCTTCTCGAGTCAGGCGATGTGCAGGCGGTTTCGGACGATTTGACCGGCCGCCCGTTTCGCGCGCTGCCGGGTATCGGCGAAGTGGTTGGTTCGCGAGCGCGGAGAGATCTGGAAACCGGTGTGCTGGTGATGCGAGCGGACATTGCCGCTGAACCGCTCATCCGCGCCGGCCAGGTCGTTCGCGCGCTGGTGCACGTGGCGGATGTCGAGGTCGTCGGCCAGCTCGTCGCGGTGGACAAAGGCATGGCCAAGGGCGATCTGATCCGGGTCGTGAACCCGGATACCCACCACGCGCTGCGGGCGCGGGTGATCGGAAACGGTGAAGTGGAGGTCGTGAATGTTCCGTAGCGTCAACGTCACCGTGCTGGCCGCCGTCGCCGGCGCCGCGGTGCTCAGCGCCGGTGCCGCGGCGGCACAGAACGCCAAGCCGCTCGACACCTACGACGGGCTGTACGAGCGGTATCTGCAGGAAGCGCGCGCCGCGAAGCCGGCAAGTTCCGCGGGCAACTCCTGGGCGTGGATGTCGGGCCTCGCGCTCGATCCGCGAGCGCACAACGTCAACGATCTGATCACGATTCGCGTGATGGAGAGCATCACCGGCAGCGGGTCCGCTGATTCGGCGCTGAAGAAGGCGAGCGACGGCTCGGCGGGCGTGGGCAAGTTCTTCGGGCTCGAAACCAAGCTGCCGCCAGCCGTCGATCCGGCGGCGCTCGTCGCGACCAAGTCGAGCACGGACTTCAAAGGCAGCGGCACGACCAACCGGGCGGGCGAGTTGACGGCGCAGATGACCGCGCGCGTCTCCGACGTGCTGCCGAACGGCGATCTGGTGGTCGAAGGCGTGCGCGAAATCGAAATCAACGGCGATCGGCAAATCGTCGTCCTCACCGGCGTCATCCGGGCGGTGGATGTCGGCCCGAGCAACGTCGTCTTTTCCACGTCGATCGGCCAGCTGCGCATCCGCTATTTCGGACGCGGGCTGATGAAAGACAACCTCAATGCCGGATGGCTGATTCGCGTTCTGAACAAGGTCTTTTGATGATGCGTCGAACGTTGTCGTCGCCGTCGTTTCGCTGCTCTTCGTCGCATCGGCCGCCGCGCGCGCAGACTGAAGGCGCCACGCGCCTGAAAGACGTCGCGACCCTGCAGGGCCTCAGCGCCACGCCTGTCGTTGGTTACGGGCTGGTCGTCGGGTTGAACAAGACCGGAGACAAGCGGCAGACGATCTTTTCCACGCAGACGCTCGCCAACATGCTCGCAGCAGTTCGGCGTGTCCGTGAATGCCGGGCAGATGAAGGTGGAGAACATTGCGGCGGTTCTCGTCACGGCGGAGATGCCGCCGTACGCGCACAACGGCACGCGCGTCGATGTCACCGCATCGTCGGTCGGCGATGCGCGAAGCCTGCAGGGAGGCGTGCTGCTGCCGACGGCGCTGCGCGGACCGGACGGGCAGGTCATTGCGACCGCGCAAGGCGCGCTGTCGATTGGCGGGTTCGGCGGCGGCAACGCCGGCAACGGCGTGCAGGTCAATCACCTGACGGTCGGTCGCGTGCCGAGCGGCGGCTTGATCCACGTCGAGGCGGCCAAGGCGCTTCCAGCCAGCGAGGCGATCGCGTTCTCGCTCAACGATCCCGATTTCGTCAGCGCCAATCGCATCGCGCAGGCGGTCAACCGCGAACTTGGCGACGGTACGGCGCACGTGGTGGACTCGGCAACGATTGCCGTTCATGTTCCGCCCACCTACCGCGCGTCCATTCCCGAGCTCATCGCCCGTCTCGAGCCGCTCAACGTCGATGTCGACGCGATCGCCCGCGTGGTGATCAACGAGCGCACCGGCACGGTCGTGGTCGGCGGATCGGTTCGCCTCGGCGCCGCGGCCGTCGCGCACGGCAATCTCTCGGTGAAGATTGCGACGCGGATGGAAGTGTCGCAGCCGACGCCGTTCTCGCGCACCGGCAGCACACAGGTCGTCCCGCAGCAGGACGTCGAAGTGGAGGAAGGGAAGAATCAACTGCTGGCGCTCGAGCCTGGCACGACGCTCGAGGCGGTGGTTCGCGGATTGAACGCGCTCGGCGCAAGCCCGCGCGACATCATCGCGATCATGCAGGCGCTCAAGGCAGCCGGCGCGCTGCGTGCGGAGCTGATCATTCTCTAGCTGGGGCAGGTAGGGCAGGTGGGGCGGGTAGGGCAGGTAGGGCAGGTGAGGTAGGATGAACGGGAGCGCCTGCGGCCATGCGAAGGCGAGGACAAGCAAATCCGAGCCTGAGCGTCTGCGTCAGTTCGCGGCGGGGGTGGGGCCCCGCCGCCAGTGGAAAAAGTAGGGCGGGTAGGGCAGGTGGGGCAGGTAAGTAAAGGTGAGCGCCTGCGGCTATGCCGAGCCGAAGACAAGTGAATCCGAGGCGAGGCATCAGCGTGAGTTCGCGCTGGGGGTGGGGCCCCAGCGCAAGTGAAAAAAGGAAGCGCCTGCGGCTATGCGAGCCGAGGACAAGTACCGGGGCCAGATTTAAATCTGGCCCCGCGCAATCAGCGTCAGTTCGCGGCGGGGGTGGGGCCCCGCCGCCAGTGAAAAAGATGACCAACAGGGTCAACGGCATCATCAGCGACAGCAACGGTCAGCCCGATCGCGCGTCTGCCGATCGCGCGCAGATCAAGGCGGTCGCGCAGCAGTTCGAGGCGATGCTGATGACGCAGATGCTGCGCGAAATGCGCCGCTCGATGCTCGACGACGAGGATGAAAAGGAGAACTCGCTCGGCGCAGGCACGATGACCGACACGTTCGACATCGAACTCGGACAGTCTCTCAGTCGTGCGGGTGGTGTCGGATTGACGGACTCACTACTGAAGGCGTTTGAGCGACAGACCCTTGGGGCTGGTGGGGTTGATGGGGCAGGTGGGGTGGATAAGGCAGGTGGGGCAGGTGAGGTAGATGGGGCAGGTAAGCGAGGTGGGGCAGGTCGGTTGGCGGAGGAACTCTCCAAGCCTGTCGTACCCGCCGCACCTGCCCTATCCACCCTACCTGCCCTATCCACCCAGCCCGCCCAACCTGCCCTACCCGGCCCACCGGCCCCAGTCACGAGTCCGTTTGGCTGGCGGCAGGATCCGATCACCGGCGGCTCGAGTTTCCATCAGGGCGTCGATCTCAAGATGGCTTACGGCCGCGACGTGAAGGCTGCCGCGGCCGGGACCGTGGCGTTCGCCGGCACGCAGGGCGGCTATGGACAGACGGTCATCATCAATCACGAGGGCGGCCGCCAGACGCGCTACGCGCACCTCTCTGCCGAGAACGTCCGGGCCGGCGACGTGGTTTCCGAAGGCCAGATCATTGGCAAATCGGGGAATTCCGGGCGCAGCACCGGTCCGCATCTCCATTTCGAGCTTCTGGTGGACGGGCATCCGGTCGATCCAGCGAAGGACGCTGAATGACGCGAGGCCTAAAGAAAAGGCCCCGATGGTCGATTACTGAGACGACGACGAAAAGTGTCATGGGCGCGTTTCATGCGGAGGCGTAATGAAGATTCATAGCGACAAGCCGGAGCTGCTGACTGGCGGGACCACACCGCTCGCGCGGACGGCCGATCCCGCGGCGGCGGCCGCGAAGGCGGCGGCCGGATCGACGTCAGCCGACCAGCTCACGTTGTCGCCCGAAGCGCGGGCTCTCCAGGCGGCGGCCGACGGCGCGAATGCACCGATCCGCCAGGACGTCGTGGACCGCATGCGCGCTCTCCTCGACCAGGGCGCGATCGGCGAGGACGCCCCGAAGCTCGCCGACGCGATCATCGACGACTGGATCGAGCGTTCGTAGAGTCGCAATGGCCGAACGCCCGGATTCCCTGATTGAAAGCGCCGAGCGCCTCTGCGAGACGCTCGAACGCATCGGCGACGCGCTCGTCGCGCTCGACGCGAACGCACTCCTCGAGACCGAAGGCACGCTCGAGCAATTGCTGGCGGTCATCGCTTCCGCCGACCGCACGGTCCACGACAAGGACGCGCTCGAGCGCCTCGTGGGCCGCGCCGCCGCCGCGCTCGTCCGCTGCCGCCAGCTTGGCGCGTCGTTCTCGGGCATTGCCGGCACGCGGCTGCGGCTGCGCACCGGCGTCGAGACGTATGGCCGCGACGGGACGTTCACCGAAACGCAGTTGGCCGGGTCCGCGGTCAAGGTAACGACGTAATGTCAGATCTCTTCACGCTGCTCAATCGATCGGTCCGGGCGCTGGACGCACAGCGCTTCGGCCTGGACGCGACCGGAGAGAACATCGCGAACGTCAACACGCCGGGTTACACGCGGCGCTCGGTCGTGTTCGCGGAGGTCGCGCCGCCCGACCCTTACAGCGCCGGAGGCGGCGTCGACGTCGTCGCGGTCACCGCCGCGCGCGCGCCGCTGGTTGACGCCAGGCTGCGCTACGAGCAGCCGACGGCCGCCCGCGAAGGCGCAGTCGCCGACCAGCTGGCGATTGTCGAAGCGGGACTCGGCGATCCCGGCGCGTCGCTCGATGCCGCGCTCGCACGCTTCTACAACACCTACGCCGCGCTGTCGCAGAGCCCGACCTCCAACACCGCGCGCCAGCAGGTGATCGTCGAAGGCCAGACGCTGTCGCATGCGTTCAACGACATGTCCACGCGGTTCGATACCGCGCGGCAGAACGCGAACAACGAAATCCGCGCGACCGTCACCCAGGTCAACGCGCTGGCGACGCAGCTGGCCGACATCAACAAGCAGGTCCGGTCGATCGATCCGAGCAACGCGCAGAATCTCCTCGACCAGCAGTCCGTCGTCATCGACGCGATCGGCCAGCTCGTCGACATCCACGTGATCAACCACGAGGATGGCACGGCGGATGTGTCGATCGGCAACGGGCGCGCGCTGACGATCGGCGACAAGGCGTACGCGCTGTCCACGTCCGCGAGCAGCACTGGCATGGTGTCGATCCTGACCTCCGGCGCGGCGGTCACGACCGACGTGACGAACGAGCTCACCGGCGGCCGGCTGGCCGGCCTGGTGAAGGTGCGCGACACGCTGATCCCGAACTATCAGACGCAACTCGATCAGCTCGCCTATAGCGTCTCGACCGACGTCAACAACGTCGTGACGACCGGCTACGACCTGAACGGCGCCGCCGGCGTGAATTTCTTCGTGCAGCCCTCAGTCGTGGCCGGCGCGGCGCGGGCGATGGACGTCAACGCGGCGGTTGCGGCCGACGGCCGGCTGGTGGTCGCGGCGGCGACGACCGCTCCCGGCAACAACGCCATCGCGCAAGCGGTCGCCAATCTTCAGGACACGGCGATGACCGGCACGACGGCGCGGCCGGTGGACGGCTGGGGCAATCTGGTCTACTCGGTCGCCACCGATTCGGCCGCCGCCCAGCAGTCGCAGAAAGCGCACGAACAAGTGGCGCGACCAGCTGACGAATCTGCGCGAACAGATTTCCGGCGTGTCGATCGACGAGGAAGCGGCGATGATGATGCGGTTTCAGCGCGCCTACGAGGCCAACGCCAAATTCTTCCAGGCGGTGGACGATACGCTCGATCAACTCCTGAATCTGGTGAGGTTCTAGCCGTGCGCGTCGTATTCAACACCGCCTTCGAGCACGGAGTGCAGTCGATCAACCAGGCGGCCGAGGCGCTCACCGAAGCGCAGCGCCAGGTGTCGTCGGGCCGGCGGATCGCGCGTCCCAGCCAGGATCCGCTCGGCACGGGCACGGCCATCCACGAGCACGCGAACCTCGATCGGCTCGATGCGAGCTCGAACGCCACCGAATCGTCCGCCTACCGGCTCACCGTTGCGGACAACACGCTGTCCGACATCATCACCCAGCTGACCGCCGCGCAGTCCACGGCGCTGGCCGCGCGCGGCAGCTCACAGACCCAGGCGCAGCGCGATGCGGCCAGCAACCAGCTGCTCGCCATCCGCGACGCGCTGATGAGCGACGCCAACACCAAGTTTCAGGGCACGTACCTGTTCAGCGGATCGCAGGTCACGACCGCGCCCTTCGCCAGCAGCGGCGGCGTGATCTCCGCGTATCAGGGCGACAGCAACGTCACGAGCGTCGAGGTCGAGCCGGGCAAGACCGTCGCGAGCACATTCGACGCCGGCCAGATTTTCAAGGGCAGCGATCCGCAGCACATTCTCGACGCCTTGACGACCCTGGCGGCCGATGTCAGCGCGGGCAACCAGGCCGGCATCGCGGCCGGTGTTGATGCCATCGACCGCGCGTTCGACCGCGCCACCGTCGCGCAGACGCAGGTCGGCAACCAGCTGCGCGTGCTCGACGCGACGCGGTCACGGCTCTCGTTCGAGCGGGTCGCGGCGGTGGCGCGGCTGTCCAGCGTCGAAGACGTCGACCTCGCCGAGGCCGCGACCAAGCTGTCGCAGGCCGATACCGCGTACCGCGCGGCGCTCGGCTCGGTGGCGACGCTTGGCAAGGTTACGCTGATGGATTACCTGAGATGACGACAGTGGCTCCCGTGAACTCACCTGATTCGCGCAAACCCGCCAGCCTGAGCGCGGCGCCTGACGCGCAGGTCGTGGAATTTCCGGCCGGCATTCCCGGCTTCGAGATGTGCCGGCGGTTCGTGGTGATCGCGTCGCCCGAACTGTCTCCGCTCAGTTGTCTGCAGTCGCTCGATCCGCCGGAAGCGTCGTTTCTCACCGTCGATCCACGGCTGCTCGATCCGCAGTACGACTTCACGCTGAGAGAATTCGAGCGCGCGCGTCTCGGCGCCGCGGTGGACGAGGCGCTCGTCTGGCTGGCGATCGTCACGGTCGCGCCGGACGGCAGCGCCACCGCCAATCTGCGCGCGCCGGTCGTCATCAACGCGCGCCGCATGGTCGGCTGCCAGTTCATTCGCGACGATCACGAGTATCCGGTCCGTTTTCCGCTGACCAGGGACTGACGCGTGCTGGTTGTCACGCGGAAGAGGGACGAAGCCATCGTGATCGGTGATGGCATCGAGGTGCGCGTGCTCCGGCACGGGCACGACGGCGTCCGTCTCGGCATCACCGCCCCGCCGCACGTCGCGGTCCACCGCCAGGAAGTCTACGAAACGATCCGCGCCGCCAACGCCTCAGCCGCCGCCGACCCGACGCGCGTCACCGATCTCGTCGCGCGCATCAAGCAACAAATCTGGACAGTAGGAAGCTGGGAGAAGTAGGGAAGTAAGGAAGTAAGGAAGTGAGGAAGTAACCTCTCTCAATTCCTTAATTCCTCAATTCCTCAATTCTCAATTCCTAATTCCTCAACTTCTCACTTCCAAACTTCCCTACTTCCAAACTTCCATACTTTCAAGTTTCGTGTTTCGCGTTAGGGAAGTTTGTAAGCGACCAACTCCGATGTGGCTCCGCCGCCGACTGCGATGGCGACGTACTGGGCGCCCATGTGGGTGAAGGTCATCGGCGATGCCACCGGCCCCATCGGCAGCGTGCCCGCTCCACACCGTCTTGCCAGTGGCCTTGTCGAGCGCGTTCAGTGTCGGCGGCTCGGGTGTGTCGCCCTCGCGTTGGCCGCCGCGCGATCCGACGAACAGCAGCGTTTTCGTGGCGAGGACCGTGCCTCTCGCGCCCGATCCGAGCGGGCCGAGATCCAGGTGCTTGAGCAGCGGGTGATGGCGCGGACCATCGCCGAGCGGAATCTGCCACGCGATCGTGCCGGTGCTGAGGTCGTAGGCGGTGATGCGGCTGTACGGCGGCTTCACCAGGCGAAGACCATCGATCGTCGGCAGCGTCGCCTGGCCGCGCCGGTACTTGAGATTGCTCGTCGCGGGATCCGGCTTCACGAGCTGCACGAGAAACGGGCTCGTGACCGATGGCACGTAGAGCATGCTGCTCTCCGGATCGAACGCAGCTCCGGTCCAGTTGGCGCCGCCGCCGTTGCCGGGCAGCTGAATCGATCCTCGCTCCGACGGCGGATTGAAGAGCGGTCCCAGCTGGTACGGCTTCAGCATCTCGAGCGCCCTGGCTTTCAGCTCCGGCGTGAAGTCGATGACATCGCTCTCCGTGAATCCCTGCCGATCGAACGCAGGCGGACGCGTCGGAAATGGCTGCGTGTGCGACGTCTGTTCGCCGGGCACCGTCGATTGCGGAACCGGCCGCTCTTCGATCGGCCACACCGGACGGCCGGTGCGCCGATCGAACACGTAGACGAATCCCTGCTTGCTGACCTGCGCGACGGCGGAAATCCGCCGGCCGCTGACCATGATGTCGCCGAGGATCGGCGCCGCCGGGAAGTCGTAGTCCCACAGGCCATGGTGGACGCCCTGGAAGTGCCACACGCGTTTGCCGGTGGTGGCGTCGAGGCAGACGAGGCTTTCGCCGAACAGGCCGTCACCCTTGCGATCGCCGCCGTAGTAATCGTTGGTTGGCGTGCCGAACGGCAGATAGACGTAGCCGAGCGCCTCGTCGGCGCTGATCATCGACCACACGTTGGTGTTGCCGGTGTACGACCAGGAGTCGTTCTCCCAGGTGTCGTTGCCGAACTCGCCGGGACTCGGGACCGAGCGGAACGTCCAGAGCTTGCGGCCGGTGCGCACGTCGTAGCCGCTGACGTCGCCGCGCGGGCCCTCCTTGTTCTGCGCACCGTCGCCGATGTTCGATCCGTGAATGACCACGTTCCGGACAACCACCGGCGTCGAGGTGATCGCGTAGTTCCTGGTCCGCTGCGCGTACGGCAGGCCGGCCATGACGTCCACATGGCCGTTCGCGCCGAACGCCGGATCGAGCTGTCCCGTTTTGGCGTCCAGTGAAATCAGGTGCGCTTCATGCGTGCCGGCGATGATCCGCTCGTTCGTGCCGTCGGTCCAGTAGGCCAGCCCGCGATGTTCGTAGCCGAGATTCGGCGGGCGGCCGCCTTTCCAGCTCTCCGGATCGTGCTGCCAGAGCGTTTGTCCCGTCGCCGGGTCGATGGCGACGATGACGCCGAGGCCGGTGATGGTGTAGAGCCGTCCGTTGACGGCCAGCGGCGTGTCTTCGTACGAGCCGGGCACGATGTCGGGATGCGCGGCCGCGAACGCGTTGTCGGGCGACGTCCACCGCCAGGCGACGCGCAGGTTGCCGACGTTCCCGGATTGAATCTGATCGAGCGGCGAATATTTCTGGCTGCCGGCGTCGCCGCCGTAGTAACGCCAGTCGCCGGTCCGGCCGGCGCGCTGCAGGTGAACAGGAACGGCGCAGACAAAGACAATCGCGACCGCGAGAATGAACCGGCGCATGGACCGCCTCCGGATGATGAGTGAAGGACGGCGCAGTATAGCGCCCGGAGGGACGGGGAGAATTCAGAATTAAGAATTCAGAATTAAGAATTGGGAATTGGGAATTGAGGAATTGGGAATGCTCCATTCCCAAACCCAATTCCGAACTCCCAACCCTAATTCCCAATTCCCAATTCCTAATTCTCAATTCTTGCTGTCGCTCAGCCGCGCTTGTCGACGAGCGCGCCGCCGGCGGGCGTGGTCATGACGCGGCGGTAAGCGGTCAGGGTCGTTTCGCCCTGTTCGAGGGCGCGGGCGGTGTCGCGGCGGACGAGCTCCGCCTTGGCGAGTGCTTCGGTGGATTCCGCGTCGGTGTCGAGAATCTGCGAGACCAGCGCGATCGCCTGCTGGTGGAGCTCCACCGCCTCGCGGTAGTCGGGGAGCGGTGCGACTTCCTTCTTGCGCTGGGACAGCGTCTGGCGCACCTCGCGCAGCTGGCTCTCGACGTTGACCAGGCTGGTCATCAGGCTGTCGCGTTCGTCGGTGAAGCGATGAAAGGCGGCGAGATCCTGGGTGGCGCTGGCTTCGCGCTGCTGCGCGGCGGTCTGCTGCAGCTTGAGCAGGATGGCGACTTCCGCCTCGAGTCCCGCGCGATATTGCGTGATGAGCGTCGCCAGCTGCGCCTTGTCCATGTGCGGGCCTGAACGCGTTACCGTGCGGCCGCTGCGGCCTGCGATCCGCTGGCGATGCCGGCCCACCCCTCGCGCAGCGTGCCGAGGATGCGAATCGCTTCGTCGAGCGGCCGGATGTCCTGCTTGATCGAGGCTTCGAGCATGCGATCGCGAACGTAGGAATAGAGCGCGTCGAGATCCCGGGACAGCTTGCCGCCGGCTTCCATGTCCAGCGTGTTCTGCAGCTCGGAGACGATGTCCATCGCGCGATTGATGTTGACGCGGCGCCGCTGGATGTCGCGCACCAGCATGGCGTCGCGCGCCTGGCCCGAGAACCTGATCGCGCCGTCATAGAGCATGACGACGAGTTCGAGCGGCGTGCGCGACTGGAGTTCCGCCTGACGATAACTGTTGATGCCCCGGGCGGCGAGTGCGGCCATGAATGCTTTACGCTCCTTGCGATGTCGAGAGATCGGCGCCAAACGACGCCAGTGCGCTCTTCTGTGCATTCAGGCGCGTCATGGCGAGGTCGGCGGCGGTGTATTCCTTCTGGAGTGCCGCCCGGCGCTGGGCGAGGCGGACCGTGAAATCGTCGATGCGGCGTCCGAGCCGCGACAGTTCGTCGCTGATGCGGCTCTTCGCGCTGAACACGAAGCCGCCGGCGCTGGTGTAATCGTCGATGAGCGTGCCCATCGCCTTGAAGGCGCCGGTCGTGCTGTTGGCGAACAGGTCGTTGACCGACGCCGGGTCGGACTCGAGCGAGGTGATGAGCGCCGTCTTGTCCAGCGTGAGCTGGCCGGTTCGCGTGAAGCCGATGCCCACCTCGGCGAGCGTCTTGAAGGCGCCGGTGCCGTGCACGGCGGAGAGCGCCGTGCGCAGTTCGTTCCTGACCGACTTCAGCACGGGATCGTTCGCGAGCGTGCCGGCCTTGCCGCTCTTGGCGGCGGCCGCCTGATCGTCGGCGAACTTCACGAGATCGTTGAAGGCGTTGATGAAGGTCTGCACGCGATCCGCGACCGCGTCGTTGTCCTGCGCCACCGTGACGGCCACCGTCTTGGTGGGATCCTTCTGGCGCAGCGTCAGCGTGACGCCCGGCACCGCGTCCTGAACCGAATTGCTCGTGCTCGTGATGGCGATGTTGTTGACCAGCAGCGACGCGTCGGAAGCCTGCACGGTCACGTCCGAGGCGGTGTCGCCGGAGGTGCCGTCGTTGTCGAAGTCGGCGAAGGCGACGGTGGACCCGGTCAGCGCGCTCTGAATCGTGAAGCTGTTGCTGGCGCCGCTGCTCTTGCCGGTCAGCACGAGGCGATACGCCCCGGGCGCGGTCTGGACGATCGAGGCGGCGGCCGGCGAATTCGGATCGGCGTTGATGGTGTCCCTGAGCCCCTGCAGCGTGACCGGCCCGCTGACGCTGATCGTGGCGCTGCCAATCGTGATGGTTCCACCGGTGGCCACGATGGTGGTGTTGGCGTCGGCGGCGGTTGATGTGGTCACCGAGATCTGCGACGCCGCCAGCGCGTTCACGACCACATCGTACGAACCGGCCACGGCGCTGCTCGACGCGCTGACGCCGACCGCGTTCGAATCGCTGCTGGCGGCGGCATACGTGACGAGCGACGACTGTTTCGAGAGCGCGTCGGTCGCCGTGCTCAGCGCATCGAGCTTGCTGGCGAGCAGCCCGTAGTTGGAATTGGTGGTCTGCAGCGTGGTCTGCTGCGTCTGGAGCGCCACGAGCGGCTGGCTCTCCTGCGTCATGACCGCGTTGAGAATGACGTTGAAGTCGATCTGGTTGAATCCGCTGAACGTAATCGGCGTGGCCATACGCGCTCCTGGACTGCGCTATGCGAGATCCGAGCCACCCTCGCCGGATGGCAAAAGCGCGCAAAACGAATCGGTGTCTGGCCTCGCACGAGACCAGACACCGACGATGTGGCTTACGCGCCTGAAGCGATTTACCGGAGCAGCGTCAGAACCGCCGCCGTTGTCGCGTTGGCCTGCGCCAGCGACGCGACACCGCTCTGCGTGAGGACCGTGTACTTCGTCAGGTTCGACGACTCTTCCGCGATGTTCGCATCGCGAATCCGGCTTTCCGCCGCCGTGTTGTTCACCACCTGCGACTGCGACAGGTTGATGGCGTACTGCAGACGGTTCTCGATGGTTCCGACCTGCGCCTGAACGCGCGCCGAGGGCCGTGACCGCGCCTGCCAGCGCCGCAACCGCTGCGGCCGCGTTGGGAGCCGTATCAACCGCCAGACCCGTCAGGCTGAGGCCCGCCGTGTCGGCCGCGTTCACCGATCCGCCGATCGTGCCGTTGGTGCTGTCGTTGCTGACGAACACCGAGAAGCCCTGGGTCGCGTCGAGGCCGGCCACGCTCGCTTCGCGGTCGATTTCCCCGAGGACGTCCTGGAATTCCGAGTCCAGCGCGGAGCGGTCCACCGAGGAGCTCGAGGACGCCGACTGGGTCGCGAGGGTCGCAAGACGATCGAGCAGCTTCGAGATGTTGTCGAGTGCGCCGTCCTCGATCTGGAGGGTGGAGAGACCGTCGCCGGCGTTGCGGATGCCCTGGTTCAGCACCGCGATGTTGGAACGGTAGGCGTTCGCCACGGCGAGGCCCGCCGCGTCGTCGCCCGAGTTGTTGATGCGGAGACCGCTCGACAACCGGTTGAGGGCCTTGTTCAGGCCGATGTTGGTGGTCGCCAGGTTGGCCTGCGCGTTCGCAGCTGCGACGTTATTGACGATCGAAAAAGACATGGATCCTGTCCTCCGTGAAAGTCGTGCCGGCATCCTTGCCCGCACGCGGGACCGGTACGGTCCCCCGACTACAGGGTGGTAATCGGAAACCGTCCCCGCTCCTTTAATCCGGTCTGGCCTATTGGCAAGGTTCTCGCTCTGTCACTCCGGCGGAGGGTGGTGTGCTCCAGATCAACGTGAACGGCCTGACGCGCCAGGACCCGTCAGGGCCCGAAAACTGGGGAGAGTTGTTGAATTTGCTCGAACACGGTGACGGATCGGCACGCCACGTTGTGACGGCAGTCCGATTCGAGGGTGTCGCCGTTCCGACATTTCGGGAAGCGCCGGCGCTCGCCCGGGAGCTGTCCGACATCGCCGCCATCGACATCGAGACGTCGACGCTCGGCGACCTTCTGCACGAATCTGCGCAAGCCGCGTACGACAGCATCGCGCCGCTCGATCGCGCCACGGCGCGCATTGCCGATCGCATCCGCGGCGGCAACCTGCGGACCGTGCGGCGCGACATTCCGTCGCTGACCGCATCGCTGCAGACGCTGACCACGCTGACGGCGGTCCTCGCGGGCGGCGGCGAAGCGGCCATTACGCATCGCAACGATCTCGAGGCGCTGGTGGCACGCCTGTGCGGCGTGGTCGAAGCCATTGCCGATCGTCAATCGCGCGAGGACTGGCTGGCGGTCGCCGATGTCCTCGTCACCGATCTCACGCCGACGCTGTCGGCCTGGGCGTCGGTCGCGCGGCGGATCTGGGCGGTGTAATGCCTCAGCGTTCCCCGAAGTGCCTGTTTCGTGTCGCGGCCGGTCCCCGTCTGGGATACGGACACCTGATGCGCGCGCGAGCGCTCGCGGAGAGCCTCGACGTCGGTCTCGCCGTGTCGGTCCGCGGCGGCGCTGCCGCGCAGCGTGCCGCACGAGCCCTCGGCGGCGATCTTGTCCGCACGATGGCGGCCATCAACAAAGCGGACGTCCTCGTCGTCGACGATCCCAGTCTCGATCGCGGTCATCAGTGGATTGCCCGCGCCCGGCGCGCCGGCGTCCGCGCCGTCAGCATCCACGACGGCAGCCGCACGCACCGCGCCGATCTCGTCGTCTGCGCCAGCATCGGCGCTGAGAGCCCGGGCAACAGATCGACGGTTCTGCAGGGCCCGCGCTTCTATTTGCTCGACCGGAAGATTGCCGAGGCGCAAACGCGGCCACGGCAACTGGCGTCTGCACGAACGCCGCGCGTGCTCGTCGCGCTCGGCGGCGGCTCGCACGTGAAAGGCGTGGCCCAGCATCTCGCCGATGCGCTTCATGCGGCTTGTCCTCGGGCGGAGATCCTGGTCGCTTCGGGATTCTCGCGCGGCCGGCGGCAAGCCGCTTCGCCACGCGCGCTGGTTGTCGACCACCGCTGGACTCGCCGCGCGCGTTGCGCGAATGCGACGTGGCCGTCGTGGCCGGCGGCGTGACCCTCTACGAAGCGTGCGCGCTCGGCGTGCCGGCCGTGGGCCTGGCGGTCGTGCCCGCGCAGCGCCGCGCGATTCGCGCGTTTGCAGCGCGCGGGGCGGTCGTTGACGCCGGCGGCGGTAACCCGGCCAACCGTGTCGCAGCGGCCGCGGCAGGCGTCGCGCGGCTCCTCGCCGACACGCGCGCTTCGGTCGGCGATGGCCGCGAGAGCGAAACGCCTGGTCGATGGCCGTGGCGCCGCGCGCGTGGCGCGCCGCATTCGCGCGCTGCTGGCGCAAGGAGCGCGCGTTGCCTGAGCCACGCGGCATCGTCTTCGATCTCGACGACACGCTGTATCCGTACCGCGCGTTTGTCAGGAGCGGGCTCCGGGTCGATCGGCCGGCGGATTGCGCGGGAGTACGCGGTCTCGACGTCGCTGATCGCGCGAGCGCTGAGGCGCGCCGCCATCGACGAGGTCCGCGGACGCGAGGTCCAGGCGCTGTGCGCGTCGCTCGCGCTGCCGCGCGTCGATCGTGCCGTCGCTCGTGGCGATCCTGCGCGACCACTCGCCGTCGCTGCGGCTGCCGTGCGAATCGCGGCGCGTCCTGACGGCGCTGCGCGGCAGCTGGAAGATCGGCGTCCTCACCAACGGGACACCGGAGATTCAGCGCCGCAAGCTCGCCGCGCTTGGCGTGCCGGCGCTGGTGGACGCCGTGGTCATTGCGCACCGAAGTGGGCGATCGACGCGGCAAGCCGTCGCCCACCGCGTTTCGCGCGGCGCTCGACCGGCTCGGTCTCGCGCCCGAACGGACGGTGTTCGTCGGCGACGACGAGCAGGCGGATATCGCGGGCGCGGCCGCGGCGGGGATGCAGACGATTCACGTGCTGGCGCACCGGCCGCCGGCGCTCACCTGCGGCTCGGCGCGATGCGCCGCGCACGTCAGGTCGATCGGAGACGTGCCGGGAGTTGCGAATGGGCTCGTGCCAGCGAGGACGGAGTGTCATGTCGTTTGAGATTGGGGGACTGCGGGTCGGCGAGCGCCAGCCGCTGTTCGTGATTGCCGAGCTCGGCCTGAATCACGGCGGCTCGCTCGACCGGGCGCTGGAGATGGTGGATGCGGCGGCGGCGGCCGGCGCGTCGGCCGTCAAGCTGCAGACGTTCAAGGCGGAAGACCTGGTGGCCGCGTCGTGCCCGGCGCCGGTCCACGTCACCGCCGATTCGCTGCGCGACTTCTTCCGCGAATTCGAGCTCGATCGCGACGCGCACATCGAGGTCGCGCGGCGCGCCCGGCTGCACGGCCTCGCGTTCATGGCCACGCCGTTCTCGATCGCCGCGGTCAACATGCTGGACGAGATTGGCGTCGACGGATACAAGATCGCCAGCGGCGACCTGACCTTCGACGCGCTGATTGCCCGCTGCGCCCGCACCGAGCTGCCGTTGTTCATGTCGACGGGCATGGCGACGCTGGCCGAAACCGCCCACGCGGTGGCGCTCGCGAGAGGCTCCGGCGCCCGCGGCCTGGCGCTGATGCACTGCGTGTCGGCTATCCGGTGCCGAACGACAGCCAGAACCTGCGCGCCATCCAGACGCTCGGCCGGGTGTTCGGCACGACCGTCGGCCTGTCCGATCACGCGCGCGAGCATCGCCGCGCTGCCGGTGGCGGTCACGCTGGGCGCGACGATCTACGAACGCCACCTGATGCTGCCCGGCGACGACTGCATCGACGCCGCGGTCTCGAGCACGCCCGCGCAGTTTGCCGAGATCGTGACGCTCGCGCGCCAGACCCACGCCGCGCTCGGGCACGGCCGCCGCGAGTGCCTGCCGGCCGAAGCCGCCAACCTGACCGCGAGCCGCCGCGCGCTGCATGCGACGCGCGCGCTCCAGCCCGGTCACGTCGTGACGGCCGACGACATCGCGGTCCTGCGTCCGTCCTGCGGCCTCTCGCCCTCATTGCACGAACAACTCATCGGCACGGTGCTGACACGCGCGATCGAGGCGGGTGCGCCGTTCCTTGGCCACGACCTTCCGAACGTCTGGAGTCAAAGTGGAGCGGCTTAACGTCCTCATCACCGCGGCGTCGCGGCGCGTGCCGCTGGTGCGCGCGTTTCAGGCGGCGCTGCAAACCCCGTCCCGGCGCGGTCGCGTCATCGTGACCGACGTCAACCCGCTGTCGCCGGCGGTGCACGTCGCCGACCGGTGGTACCACGTCCCGCTGGCGACGGCGCCGGACTACATCGACGCGATCGCCGGGATCTGCGACGCCGAGGGCATCGGCCTGATCGTCCCGACCATCGACGACGAGCTCGAAGTGTTCGGCAAGGCGGCCAGCTGGTTCAGGTCGCGCCGCATTGCGGTGGCGGTGTCGCCCGAGGCGACCAGCCGGATCTGCAACGACAAGCTCGAGACCTGCAGCTACCTGCGCGGCTTCGGCATTCGCGCGGCGGCGTCCTGCCTGGCGGCCGACGTTCCCGCGTTTTCGCGCTTTCCGCTGTTCATCAAGCCGCGGTTCGGCCGCGGCGGCGTCGGCGCGTTTCCGATCTACAACCGCAAGGAGCTCGCGTTCTTCCCCGACTACGTCGACACCCCGATCGTTCAGGAATACCTCGACGGCCCGGAGTTCACGATCGACCTGCTGTGCGACTTCGCGAACCGGGTGATTTCGATCGTGCCGCGCGAGCGCGTGGTCGTCCGAGCCGGCGTCATCGATCGCGGCCGCACGGTGCGCGACGAGTCGCTGATCGCGCTGGCCGAAGACACCGCGAGCGTCCTGCCGTTCTGCGGCGCGGTGAACATCCAGTGCCGCGTCGTCGACGGGCATCCGACGGTCTTCGAAATCAACCCGCGCTTCTCGGGCGGCATTCCGCTGACCATCGCGGCCGGCGCCGATTTCCCGCGTATCTCGTCGACCTGGCGCTCGGCCGGCCGGTCCGGCCGCGCATCGGCCAGTTCCAGGACGGCCTGTGGATGACGAACTACGAGGCCTCGATCTTCGTCGAGGGCGCCGCGGTGTCGGCCGCCGGCCGGACGCCGCCGCTCGTCATGGGAGATGTCGCGTGACCGCGCAGCGTCATCATTCTCCAGGCGCGCATGGCGTCGGAACGGCTGCCGCGGCAAGGTCCTGGCGCCGATCGGCGCGCCGCTCGATGCTCGCGCACTGCATTGCCCGCCTTCGCATCGGCGCCGCGCGCGCCGGTCATGGTGGCGACGACGACCAATGCCGAGGACGATTGCCTGGCCGCGATTGGCGCCCGCTACGACGTGCCGGTCTTCCGCGGTCCGAGCGAGGACGTGCTCTCGCGATTCGTGATGGCGGCGCGATCGGTCGGCGCGCAGTACGTCGTCCGCGCGACGGCCGACAATCCAGCGATTGACATCGGCGGCGCCGGGCGGCTGCTCGCGCACCTGCAGAGCGTCCGCGCGGACTACGCGATCGAAGACGGGCTGCCGTATGGCGCGGCCGTCGAAGCGATGACGGTCGACGCGCTCAGCCGCGCCGCGATTCACGCCACCGAGGCCGCCGATCGCGAGCACGTGACGCCGCTGATTCGCCGCGACCGCGTCCGGTTCCGTCCCGTCAGCATTCCGGCGCCGGGTCCGGTCCGGCGCCCCGACGTCCGCGTGACCGTCGATACCGAACAGGATCTCGCGCTTCATGCGGCGGATTGCGTCGCGGCTGGGCGACTGGTCGGCCGAGCCCGAGTTGCGCGAGATCCTCGACGCCGCCGATCGACTGTCGCTCGAGCAGAGGTGCGCGTGAACGGAGACCCATGGCAGTAGCGCGGCGTCAGAAACGGCGATTCGAATACGCGACCGTGCTCGGCGTTCCGGGCGCGATTGCGCTCGTGCTCTTCGCGCAGGTGCTCGAAGGCGCGCCGGCGCGCGCGCTGTGGCAGCCGACGGCGGCGCTGGTCGTGTTCGGCGGCACGCTGGTCGCCGTGTGCGTCAGCTATCCGTTCGACGTGGTCCGGCGCACGGTCGCTCGCGGTCCGCGCCGCGTGCCTGAAAAGCAACGAATCGAGCGATGCCGATCCTGCAGCGACATCCTGCGCTACTCGCAGATCGCGCGCCGCAAGGGCATCATCGCGCTCGAGCCGGAAATCGATCGGACGCAGGATCCGTTCCTGAAGGCGGCGCTGTCGCTGGCGGTCGACGGGACCAAGCCGCAGGTCGTCGCGGCAGATTCTCGAAGTGGAAAGCGACGGCCGCCGCGAATTCGCGGAAATGCCGGCCGACGTGCTCGAAACCGCCGCCGGCTACTCGCCGACGCTCGGCATTCTCGGCGCGGTGCTCGGGCTCATTCACGTGATGCAGAGCCTCGGCGAGCCGTCGAAGCTCGGGAGCGGCATCGCCGTCGCGTTCGTCGCCACCGTCTACGGCGTCGGCCTGCGCCAACCTGGTGCTGCTGCCGCTCGCCACCAAGCTGCGCGGCCTCGCCCGGCAGAGCGCGATCAATCGCGAACTGATCATCGAAGGCATGGTCGCGGTCCAGGAAGGCCTCAACCCGCGCGTCATCGAGCAGAAGCTGCGCGGCTTCCTGCTCGTCAAGGGGCCGGTCGGCCGCGAACGGAAGGTCGCCTGAGATGCGGCGCCTGCCAGACTCGCCGCCGGCCACAGCCGCGTGTCCCGCGATCGCTGGCTCGTGTCGTACGCCGACTTCATCACGCTGCTGTTCGCGTTCTTCGCGACGCTGTATGCCATTTCCAGCGTGGACGCCCAGAAGCTGAAATCGGTCGCGCACGCGCTGCAGGTCGCGTTCGACGATTCCGCGCGGACGCGCACGCTCTCGCAGGGACCGCTGTCCGAACGGCGCGGCACCGTCATCTCCGACGGCGCCGAGCGCTCGAGCGCCGACGTCGAGGCGCGCGTCTCGCAGGAGCTCGCCGAGGAGCTCGAAATCCGAGCGGCTCGAGCTCATCGTCGATCGGCGCGGCGTCACGCTGTCGATTCCCGAAGCCGGCACGTTCGGCGTCGGCCGCGACGAGTTGTCCGACACCGCACAAGTGCTGGTCGGCCGGATCGCGAACACGCTCGCGCCGTTTCTCCAATGCCATCCGCGTCGAAGGGCACACCGACGATGTGCCGATTCACAACGTGCGGTTTGCGTCCAACTGGGACCTCTCGGCCGCGCGCGCCAGCCGCGTCGTCGAGTTCCTGATGGCCCGCGGCCTCGATCCCGGGCGGCTGTCGGCGACCGGCTTCGCGGAGTTTCATCCGCGCGTGCCCAATACGTCGGCCGAAGCCCGCGCCAGCAACCGGCGCATCGATCTGGTGATTCTCAACGCCGCCACGCACTCCGCGGAGGAGCCGGCGGCTGAACCGACACGATGATGACGATGACGATCATGACGAAAGACGAACAGGAGATGCTGCTCGGACGGCGGGTCGAAGCGCTCTTGACGCACGCCGATCGCGAACACTTCCGCGGGCAGGTCTGCCTGATTACCGGCGCCGGCGGTTCGGTCGGATCCGAGCTGGCGCGCCAGATCGCGATGTGCGATCCGGCGCTGCTGGTGCTCGTCGATCACTCCGAACACGCGCTCTTCACGATCGAGCGGCATCTCGCCGAGCAGGCGCCGGGCGACGCCGATCCAGCCGGTGCTGTGCGACATCACGCGCGCGTCGAGCGTCAGCCGTCTGCTGCGCCGCGTGCAGCCGCACGTGGTCTTCCACGCGGCCGCCTACAAGCACGTGACGATGGCCGAGGACCACGCGTGCGCGGCGGCCCGCGTCAATGTGCTCGGCACCTGCGCCGCTTCTGGCCGCGGCGCGGGAGGTCGGCGCGCGCTTCGTGCTCATTTCCTCGGACAAGGCCGCGGCGCCGCGCAGCGTGATGGGCGCGACCAAGCGCCTGGCCGAGCTGGCCGTCCTGGCGGAGCAGGATCTGGCGACGCGGCCCGTGGTCGTGCGCTTCGGCAACGTGCTCGCCAGCAGCGGCAGCTTCGTCGAAGTGATGCGCGAGCGAATCCGCCAGGGACAGCCGCTGCTCGTCACCGATCCCGATGCGACCCGTTTCTTCATGACCGTGACCGAAGCGGCATCGCTCGTCATGAAAGCGAGCACGATCGGACGCGGCGGCGAGACGTTCTGGCTCGACATGGGATCGCAGGTCCGGATCGGCGATCTCGCCGAGCGGCTGATGCGCGTCGCCCGCCTGCAGGGCCTGCCGCCGGTGCCGGTGCGCGTCGTCGGGCTCCGGCCGGGCGAGAAGCTGACCGAGGAACTGGCCTCGCAGGGCACGTTCATGGAGCGGACGCGCGACCACCGCATCTGGGTCGCCCGTCAGAAGCCGATCAACGCGCGCCAGTCGCTCGCCTGGATCCGGACGCTGCGCCGCGCGGTCGTGCAAGATGACGCGGTCGGCGTGCTGAACGTGCTCACGTCTGCAGTCCACGACTTCGCGGCCAGCGACCGCGCCTGGGCGACGGCCCACGAGATTCAGGCCGGCCCGGCGAGCGTGCAGAGCCGTGCACGACGGGCGCCGCGCATCCGTCGCGTCGCGTAGGCCCGTCCGCTCCCACGGCGCGCGCCTTTCCCTCTGCCCGGCGGGTCGATTCACGTCCCCGCTGTCGTTCAAGTCCTCCCCAAGCAGGCCGATTTCAACCTCGGAAACCTTGTGGTTCCTTTGGGGAGTTCGTAAACACCTACATGACGATCGCTGAACTTCCACACGTCCTTGTCGTCGGCGAGGATGCGGATATCACCGCCTCGATGTGCCAGTCGCTCGCGTCCGGGCCGTTCCGGTGCACCGGCGCGATTGGATCGCACGAGGCGTTCGCGGTGACCAAGCACTCCGGCGTGGACGTCGCGCTCGTGGACGTCTCGGGGCTGCGATCGCAGGACGGCCTCGATCTGGCGCGGCGTCTCCGCGACGAGACCGAGGATCTCGGCGTCGTCCTCGTGGCCGCCAGCCGCAGCCTCGAAGATCTGGTCGACGCGCTCAGGGCCGGCGTCGTGGATTACCTCTCGAAGCCGGTCGCCGGCAGCGAGCTGGCCGACGCGGTTCGCCGCGCGGTGGAGTGGCGATCGGCGGCGCAGATGTCGCGCGGCGCGGTCGGCCGCTACGAGCAGGAAATGGCGCTGGGCGCCCGGCGCTTCGCCGACATTCTCGCCGAGGCCGGCATTGCCTCGACGGTGGCGCTGCGCGTCTACCTCGAGCAGCTGTACTTGAAAAACGCGCCGGCGTTTCGTCATGCGGAGCGCGTGGCATCGGCGGCCGTGCTCATCGCGACGAACATGAACGTCAGCGAATCCGAGATCGGGCACATCGAGCGTGCCGCGCTGCTGCACGACGTCGGCAAGCTGGTCATCCCCAAGCCGATCATGCGCAAGGCCTGGCCGCTCAGCGTCGCCGAGCAGGCGATCATCCGATCGCACGTGCGGGTGGCGGCCGAAGCGGCGGCGGGCGTGCCGTTCCTGGCGCCGGCCGCGCCGATGCTCGCGGCGTCCGCGCGAGCGCTACGACGGCACCGGTTATCCGCTCGGGCTCCTCGGGTCGGCGATTCCTCTCGGCGCGCGTCTCATTGCCGTGGCCGAGGCGTTCGACACGCTGCGCGCCGGGCCGATCCTGCTCGAACCCGGACCGACGACCGCGGTGGCGAACGCCGAACTGGTGCGCGGCGCCGGCACGCTCTTCGATCCCGACGTCGTCAAGGTCTGGCTCCGCTGTCTCGATCGATTCGAGCCGCGAATTCCGATGGGACGGCATTCATGACGCGCTGGCGAGGGCCGGCGCCGCTGTAAATATCCATGTTCATCATCATTGGCATTGTTGTCGTCATCGCGTCGGTCGCGGGCGGCTACTTGATGGAAGGCGGCAAGCCGCTCGTCCTCAATCAGCCGGCGGAGTTCGTCATCATCGGCGGCGCGGCGCTCGGAAGCTTGCTCATCGGCACGCCGCCCACGGTCATCAAGCGGCTGCTCGGGCAGATGGCGACGCTGTTCGGAGCGGGGCCGTCGAAAGACGACTACAGCGAGCTGCTGGCGATGCTCTATCAGCTGTTCAAGGCCGCGCAGCAGTCCGGCGTCATGGCGCTCGAGCCGCACTTCGAGAACCCGCACGAGAGCGCGATCGTCTCGAAGTATCCGAAGTTCCTCGGCGCGCCACCACGCCGTCGACTTCCTGGCCGACTCGATCAAGGTCATCATCATCGGCGGCATCGGGCGCGCACGACTTCGAAGCGCTGATGGATCTCGATCTCGAGGTCCGGCACCACGAAGCCGCCAAGCCGGCGGCGACCCTGAACAAAGTCGCCGACGCGCTGCCCGGCCTCGGCATCGTCGCCGCGGTCCTCGGCGTCGTCATCACGATGGGCGCGATCGACGGGCCGCCCGCGGAAATCGGCCACAAGGTCGGCGCGGCGCTGGTCGGCACGTTCCTCGGCATTCTGATGTCGTACGGCTTCGTGCAGCCGCTGGCGACGAACATGGAGCAGCGCGTCGCCCAGGAAGGCTATTACGAGCAGTGCATCAAGTCGGGCGTGCTGGCGATGTACAAGGGCTTCTCGCCGATGGTGGCGGTGGAGTTCGCCCGCCGCGTGCTGCCTGACGAAGTCCGGCCGTCGTTCGACGAGACCGAGAAGCTCTGCAAGGGCGTTCGCGCGGAAGCGGCGGCGGCGGCATGAGCACGCCCACCGCAGCCGATCATCGTCGTCAAGAAGAAGGGCGGTCACGGCGGCCATCATGGCGGCGCATGGAAGGTCGCGTATGCCGACTTCGTGACCGCCATGATGGCGTTCTTCCTGGTGATGTGGCTGGTCGGGCAGAGCAAGCCGGTGAAGGCGGGCGTCGGCGGCTACTTCCGCGATCCGGTCGCGTTCGCGGCGAGCGGCGGCCGCGGCGTCCTGCCCGGCGCCGACTCGGTGGAGGAACCGAAGCCGCAGACCGCGCCGGATGAATCCAAGAACGAACGCCAGCTGCTCGAAGCGGCGGTGCTGCACATCAAGGAAGGGCTCGACGAGAATCCGGCGTTCGGCGGCCTGCGCGATCAGGTGGAGTTCACCGTGACGCCGGAAGGATTGCGGATCGATCTGATCGAGAAGGACGATTCCACCTTCTTCGATTCCGGCAGCGCCAGCCTGCACGGCGCGGCCGACCCTGTCCTCGGCCTCATCGCCCAGGAGCTCTCCGCGCTCAACCACAAGATCGACGTGGAAGGGCATACCGACAGCCACAGGTATGTCTCGAACGAGCGTTATTCGAACTGGGAGCTGTCGGCCGATCGGGCCAACGCGGCGCGCCGCGTGATGGAGAAAAGCGGACTGCGTCCCGATCAGGTGACGAGCGTGCGCGGCCTGGCCGATCGTCAGCTGCGGTTTCCGGAGGATCCGTATGACGCGCGCAATCGCCGCGTGTCGATTCTCGTGAAGAGCCCGGTGCTGATGTCGAAGGCGCCCGAGCCGGAAGCGAAGACGCCCGAGCCGTCGGCGGCGAACACCGCGCCGGCCGTGGAGCCGACGCCGGCACACCACTAATCGCGTACGCTCGCCGCGTCACCCCTACAAGTTCTGCCCTTTAAAAACGGTAACTTTCGCTTTTATTTCGCTATGATCGGCGGATGAAAGCGGCCCTTGCCGACCTGCGCTCTGCAGCGGCGCTCACGCCCTCGAGCCTCACGGCTCTGCCCGCGTGGCGATTGAGCGATCTGACAGGCCGGCTGGTGGAAGTGTCCGGCCAGCGCTCGACCGCTCATCTCACCGCGGCATTCGGACTGGTGCTCGAGGCGCAACTGTGCGGCGACCGCGCCGCGTGGGTCACGTTCGCGCACAGCGCGTTTTTTCCTCCGGACGCCGCCGCCGGCGGCATCGATGTGGAGTCGATGCCGGTGGTCCGCATCACGACCGCGCCCGCCGCGGGACGGGCGGCCGAACATCTCGTGCGCTCCGGCGGCTTTGGTCTCGTGGTGATCGATTTTTCGAGTCAGCCCGAGGCGCGCGCCACGGATAAATCCGCAGGGTTGCCCGTGCCGATCCTGACGCGGCTGCTGGGGCTGGCGCGTGCGCATCACGCCGCCGTGCTCATCCTGACGAGAAAATCCGCGGACGCCTCGTCGCTCAACTCGCTCATTTCGTTGCGCGCCGAAGCGCAGTGGTCGGCGCGCGACGGTCAGTACGACGTGCGCATTCGCGCGATCAAAGACAAGCGGCGCGCACCCGGATGGGACCACGTGGAGGCCTGCCGTGGATCGGTTGGCATGCGTTGATATAGCGGCGTTCCCGCTTCAGCTCCTGCTCCAGGCCGAGCCCGCGTGGGCCCGGCTGCCGGCCGCGGTGATTGCCGAGGACAAGCCGCAGGCGCTCGTGCTGTACGCGAACACGCGCGCCCGTCAGCTGGGCGTCCGTCCCGGCCAGCGATACGCCACGGCGCTGGCGATCGCCAGCAATCTGCAGGCGGGCACGATCGCCCGCTCGCGGATCGATCAGCAGATCCGGACGCTGACCGATCGCCTGCGCCGATATACGCCGCACGTCGAGCCCTCGCCTGACATGCCGGGTGTGTTCTGGCTGGATGCGCAGGGCCTCAATCGCCTGTACCCCTCGCTGCACGTGTGGGCGCAGGCCGTCCGCCTCGAGCTGCAGCGCGCCGGCATGCGGGCGACCATCGCCGTCGGGTTCACCCGCTTCGGCGCGTATGCGCTTGCCCGGCATCACCAGGGCACCACGGTGTGCGAGGACGCCGACGAAGAGCGCGGCGCGGTGCAGCGCGTGCCGCTCGCGAGCGTCGATCTCGATCCGGATGTGCGCGAGCGCCTGCTCGCGCTCGGCATCGAAACGGTCGGCGATTTCCTGCGCCTGCCGGCCGACGGCATCCGGCAACGGTTCGGCGCCGGCACCGACCTGCTGTACCAGCTGGCCTCGGGTCACCGCTGGGCGCCGCTCGTGCCGGTTCCTCCGCAAGCGCCGCACGAGCGCCTCGTGCATTTCGATTCAGCCGAGTCGCACACCGATCGTTTGATCTTCATCGTCAAGCGCCTGCTCGACTCGCTGCTCGCCGCGCTGATGCAGCAGGCGCACGCCGTCCTCGAGCTCGAACTGGAGATGAAACTCGACGACCGCACGATTCGCACGGAACGGGTGCGGCCTGCGGCGTCGACGGTCGATGCGGTGCAGCTGCTCGCGCTCGTCCGCCTGCGGCTCGACGCGCTTCGCCTGCCGGCCGGCATCGTGACGCTGCGCATCACGGCCGCAAGCTGTCCGGCCTCGTCCGAGCAGCGGCGATTGTTTCCGCACTTACGCGCAGCGCGATCCCGATCTGGCGAACCAGGCGTTCGCGCGGCTGCGGGCGGAATTCGGCGAGGACAGCGTCGTGCACGCGCGTCTTGGCAACGGCCATTTGCCCGCGGCCCAGTTCACGTGGGAGCGGCTCGACCACGTGCCGCTGCGCGCGTCGCCGCGTATCGTCGCGAGCCGGCTGCTCGTGCGGCGGATCTACACGCAGCCGGTGGCGTTGCCTTCAGGCTTCAGGCTCGGGCTTCAGGCTCCCGCAGGGCTCCAGGCTCCAGGCTTCAGGCTCCAGCCGCAGTCCCGAGCCCGAGCCGCGAGCCCCGAGTCCCGAGTCCCCGGAGCCCGAAGCCCCGTCCGGCCCCTTCGTCCTGTCCGGCGGCTGGTGGAATGGCGGGATCACGCGCGACTACTACTTCATGCCCACCGAAAACGGCAATCTCGGGTGGGTGTTCTTCGATCATCGCCGGCAGCAGTTTTACCTCCAGGGCTGCGTGGAATGACGATGCCGGCCTACGCCGCCCTGTGGTGCAAGAGCAACGGCTCGTTTCTCGAAGGCGCCAGCCATCCCGAGGATCTCGTCGATCACGCGTCGGCGCTCGGGCTGTCGGCGCTGGCGCTGACCGATCGCGACGGGGTCTACGGCATCGTGCGCGCGCACGTGCGGGCCCGCGAACGAAAGCTGCCGCTCATCGTCGGCGCGCAGGTGAGCGTGGGCCGCGAGTCCGATCCGCTGTCCACCATCGTGCTGCTCGCCCAGGACCGTCAGGGCTACGCGAATCTGTGCCGCCTGCTGACCGCCGGCCGGCGCCGCTGTCCCAAGGGCGAATCGCGGGTGACGTGGGACGAAGTCGGCGCGCATGCGGCCAGCCTGCTGGCGCTGTGGGGCGGCGATGCGAGCCTGCTCGTGCAGGATCGGGATCCGGATGATGTCGCGGGCATCCTGCGCGACGCGTTCGGCGATCGGCTGTACGCCGTGGCCGCGCGCCATCGCCGGGATACCGAAGTCGAAGAGGAAGCCCGGTTGCGGGCGCGTGCCGCCCGCTACCAACTGCCCATCGCCGCGGCCGTCGAGGTCCTGTATCACCACGCGACGCGCCGGCCGCTGCAGGACGTGCTGACGTGCATCCGCCACGGCGTCACGATCCATACCGCCGGACGCTTGCTCAAGCCCAACGCCGAGCACGCGCTGCTCGGCCTCGAAGCATTCGCCGCGCTCTTTGCCGACGATCCGCGCGCCGTCGCGCGCACGCGCGAGATCGCCGCGCGCTGCACGTTCTCGCTCAGCCAGCTGCGCTACCGCTATCCCGCCGAATTCGTGCCCGGCGGCATGACGTGTTCCGCCTGGCTGCGTCAACTCGCGTACGACGGCGCGCGCTGGCGCTACGGCGGCGAGGTGCCGGACAAAGTCGTCGAGCAGCTCGACAAAGAGCTCGCGCTCATCGAGGAGCTCGATTACGGCGGCTACTTCCTCACGATGCACGAGATCGTGTCGTTCTGCCGGGACGCAGAAAATCCTCTGCCAGGGGCGCGGCTCGGCGGCCAACTCGGCCGTCTGCTTCTGCTCGGCATCACCGCGGTCGATCCGGTGCGCATGGACCTGCTCTTCGAGCGCTTTCTGTCGAAAGAGCGCGCCGAGCCGCCCGACATCGATCTCGACATCGAGCACGAGCGGCGCGAAGAGGTCATCCAGCACGTCTACGAGAAGTACGGCCGCGACCCACGCGGCGATGGTGGCCAACGTCATCCGCTACCGGCCGCGCTCGGCGGTGCGCGACGTCGGCAAGGCGCTCGGCCTTCCGGAGACCGCTCGATCGCGCGGCGAAGCTCCTGTCGCATTACGCGCGGCCGTCGCCGGAGGCGCTCGGGCACGCCGGCCTCGATCCCGAGGCGCCGGTCTACGAGCATCTCTTGCAGCTGAGCCACGAGATCCTCGACTCCCCGCGCCACCTCTCGATCCATCCCGGCGGCTTCCTCCTCGGCCACGAGCCGGTGCACGACATCGTGCCGATCGAGAACGCGACGATGCCCGACCGCACCGTGATCCAGTGGGACAAGGACGACCTCGAGGAGCTCGGGCTGTTCAAGGTCGATCTGCTCGGCCTCGGCGCGCTGACCAGCTCCACCTGGCGTTCCGATCTGCTCGCGCAGCACCGCGGCGAGCAGGCTGTCGATGGCGACGATCCCCGAGGACGACGCACCCGACCTACGACATGATCTGCCGCGCCGACACCGTCGGCATGTTCCAGATCGAGAGCCGCGCGCAGATGTCGATGCTGCCGCGCCTCAAGCCCCGGACGTTCTACGACCTCGTCATCGAGGTCAGCATCGTGCGCCCGGGACCGATCACCGGCGGCATGGTCCATCCGTACCTGCGCCGCCGCAACGGCGAGGAAGACGGTCGAGTTATCCGCACCCGTGCCTCGAGCCGGTGCTCGACAAGACGCTCGGCGTGCCGCTGTTCCAGGAGCAGGTGATGCGGCTCGCGATTGTCGCCGCCGACTACACGCCGGGCGAGGCCGACCAGCTGCGCCGCGACATGGCGGCGTGGCGCCGCTCCGGCCGGATCGAGCAGCACCGCGAGCGGCTGATCGCGCGCATGCAGGCCAAGGGCATCGCGCTCGAGTTCGCCGAGCGCGTGTTCGAGCAGATCCGCGGCTTCGGCGAGTACGGCTTTCCCGAGAGTCACGCCGCGAGCTTCGCGCTCATCAGCTACGCCTCGGCGTAGCTGCGCCGCCACTACCCGGCCGAGTTCACGTGCGCGCTGCTCAACGCGCAGCCGATGGGGTTCTATTCGATCTCGACGATCGTCGAAGACGCCAAGCGCCAGGGCGTCGAGATCCGGCCGATCGACGCGACGCAGAGCGACTGGGACTGCACGCTGGAAGAAAGGGCGGGTGGGGCAGGTAGGGCAGGTGGGGCAGGTGGGGCAGGTGGGGAGACAGATCAAGAGCGCCTGCGGCCATGCGACGCCGAGGACAACAGCGGGGCCAGATTTAAATCTGGCCCCGGAATATCAGCGTCAGTTCGCGCTGGGGGTGGGGCCCCAGCCGCCAGTGGAAAAAAGTAAGCAGCCCTTCGCCGTCCGCATGGGGCTTCGCTTCGTCAAAGGCTTCAGCGAAGCCGATGGCCAGAAACTGATCGACGCGCGCGCGATTGCGCCGTTCGCCTCGCTCGAGGACGTGGCTCGCCGCACGGCTCTCGATCGCAAGCCGCTGAGCGTGCTGGCCACGGCCGGCGCGTTCGACAGCCTGAATCTGTCCCGTCGCGCCGCCCTGTGGGACGTCCCGGGCGTCGTGGACGATGCGCGGATGCCGTTGATGCTGACCGGCAAAAAAGATCAGACGACGTTTCTGCCGCTCGATGCCAGCGACACGATCGTCTGGGACTATCAGTCGGCGTCGCACAGCGTCCGCGGCCATCCGCTCGAGGCGCTGCGCCCGATCTTCACGCGCCAGGGGCTGCCCGATGCGCGAACCGTTCAGACATTTCCCTCGGGCCGGTCCATTCGCTATGCCGGCCTGGTGATTTGCCGTCAGCGTCCGGCCACGGCCTCGAATGTCACGTTCATGACGCTCGAGGACGAAACCGGTTTCGTCAACCTCGTCATCTGGCAGCGGGTGTTCGACGAATTTTCGGTGCTGGCGCGGACGGCCTCGCTGCTCGGCGTCACCGGCAAGATCGAGTCGAAAGACCACGTCGTGCATCTCATCGCCGAACGGCTCTGGCTGCCTCGCGATGTGAAAGTGCGCGAGCCGGTCAAGAGCCGCGACTTTCATTAGGGCCCAAACACGCGGTCTATAATTCCCCATGCCCTCGCCGATTCTTCCCGATCATCAAGGGGTGCTCTCGCAGGACACCTCGCTCGATGTCGAGCAGATGCAGATTGAGCTGTGGCGCCGCATGTCACCAGCGGAAAAGCTCGCCCTCGTCTGGGACCTGCGGCAGGCGACTCTGACGCTCGCAGAAGCGGGCATCCGGCAGCGCCATCCCCTGGCATCGACGCGCGAATGTTTTCTGCGCCTTGCGGCACTGACGCTCGGAGCAGAGCTCACACGCGCCGCCTATCCTGATGCGGCCGATATCGACCACCTCGGAACGTGACAAACCTTGCGTTTGACGTGGCGTTTCGCGTCGCTCAGGCCATTGAATCCTGTGGCCTGACTTATCTGATTGGTGGTTCGCTCGCGAGTTCAGTCAGTGGCGAGCCACGCTCCACTATCGACATCGATATCGTCGTTGCTCTGAATGAGACAGATATACCGTGTCTGCTCGAAGCGCTGGGAACGGATTTTTATGCCGACGAAGCCGCCATCCGACGCGCCGTTCGCCGACGCTCCAGTGTCAATCTGATCCATCAACCAACAGCGATCAAGATCGATTTGTTCGTCGCCGGCGGCACGCCCCTGGACAGGCAGCAGCTGGCACGCCGACAACGCGTCCAGATTGGCTCTTCTCCTGAACGCTCTGGTACTTCCATACCCCCGAAGACATATTGCTCCAGAAGCTGCGATGGTTTCGCGCCGGCGGCGACGCCTCGGATCGTCAATGGCGAGATGTGTTGGGAATAGCTGCCGTTCAAGCGGATCGACTGGATTGGGCCTATCTCCGCGAACATTCGGCATCGATCGGCGTCGCAGATCTGGTCGAACGCGTCTCTTTAGACCAGCAGATTCGAATGGCGATCACCAACCATCGCCTTCTCGAAGTGACCTACCACGGAGGCACGCGCATTGGTGAACCGCACGATTACGGCGTGCAAAAAGGCATCGAACGGCTGCTCTTCTATCAACTGCGCGAAGTCAACGGTAAGCGTCCGATCCGGCCCGGTTGGCGGCTGCTGACGCTCACTGAGATCGAGAGCTGTCGCGTGCTGGAGGACACATTTCGCCGGAAGCCGGAGCCGCGAACACGCGCGGCACGCCGACTGGGACCAACTCTTCGCCCGCGTCACCTGACGCCAGCGAAGAATGGTACCTTTAACCTCGCTTGCCTGAGCCGCTTCACGATCTCGACTCGCACGCGCACGACATCGTCGCCACGATCGAAGCGTCAGGCGTCATCACGCACGTCGCTCCCTCCATCCAGCCCACGCTCGGCCTGGCGCCGGCCGAAGTCATCGGCAATGTCCTGTGGGAGCTCGTGCACCCGGCCGATGTCGCCGATGTCCACGCCGCGATCGCCGACGTGTTCGCCGCCGGCAGCACGTGCGCGATCGAATTCCAGATCCTCGGCGTCGCGGGACGCTGGCATCGGCTGGACGCCGCGATTCAGCTCGTTCAGGGCGAATCGCGCCTCGAAGCCGTGCTCACTGCCAGCGACGTCACGGAGCGGCGCCGCGTCGAAGCCGCGCTGCGCGAGCGCGACGAACAACTGCGTCAGGCGCGGAAAATGGAAGTCGTCGGCCGGCTGGCCGGCGGCATCACGCACGACTTCGGCAACCTGCTGACCGTCATCATCGGCGCCAGCGGCCAGGTGCTCGACGGACTGCCGCCCGCGTCGCCGCTCCGTCCGCCGGCTGAATCGATCCGGACGACGGCCGAGCGCGCGGCGTCGATGGTCCGCCAGCTGATGTCGTTCAGCCGCCAGCGCGAGGACGTCGTTGACGTCATCGATCTCAACGACGTCGTCGGCGACGCCGAGGAGCTCCTCGATCGGCTGCTCGGCGGACATATTCAGTTCAACACGGTTCGCGCGCCGGGGTTGTGGCCCGTCAAGGCCGATCGCACGCAGATCGAACAGGTGCTGCTGAACCTCGCCGTCAACGCGCGCGATGCGATGCCCGGCGGCGGCACGCTGACCTTCGAGACGCGAAATCTTCCCGGCGAGCTGAACACGCATCCCGGCTGGCACGGTGTGGCGTCAGCCATCGTCGTGGTGAGCGACACCGGCATCGGCATGGACGCCGAGACGCAGGCGCGCGCGTTCGAGCCGTTTTTCACGACGAAGGCGATCGGCGAGGGAACGGGACTCGGCCTGGCGACGGTTCAGCAGGTCGTGCAGGGCAGCGGCGGGTGGGTCCAGCTGACGAGCGAGCCTGGAAAAGGGACGTCGGTCACGTTCGGCTTTCCGAAGGCCACCGAATCGGTGACCGCCGCGCCGGTCCGCGAGGCGCCGGCTGCCGGCGGACACGAAACGATTCTGCTCGTCGAAGACGAGCATGGTGTACGCGAGCTCGTGCGCGACATGCTCGCGATGGCCGGCTACAACGTGCTCGAAGCCGCCACGCCGATCGACGCCGAACGCATGAGCCGCGAGGCGACCTGCGCCATCGACCTCCTCCTGACCGACGTCGTCATGCCCGAGATGACCGGCCTCGAGCTCTCGAACCGGCTGAGGCAACATCGCCCCGGACTCCGCGTCATGTACATGTCGGGATTCCCGGAGCAGAGCTTTGGCGGCGGGCAGGCCCAGGCTCCCGGTTCACATTTCATCAATAAGCCGTTTAACAGGCAGGAACTGTTGCGCGCGGCGCGCCGGGCGCTTGACTGACATGCCGCGCGAACGGTCCAGGAGTCTCAAGGAACTGCAGGCGGCGCTCGCGGCGAGCGAGCGGCGGTATCGCGAGCTGTTCGACGAGGACACGAGCGGCCGCCTCGTGGCGACGCCTGACGGGGTGCTCGTGGACAGCAACGCGAGGCTGGCGCAGATGCTCGGTTACGAGAGCGCCACGCAGTTGATCGGACGCAACATGCTCGATCTCGCGGCCGATGTCGCGGTGCTTCAGAAATTGCTGACGGTCACGAAGGCCAGCGAGCGGGCAGGGCCTGCCGATCTCCAGCTGGTTCGCGCCGACGGCACGCGGATCGATGTGCGCGCTTCGCTGGCCGCAACGCTGACCGGCGACGGGCACGTGGAGTCGGTCCGTGGGACGCTGACCGAGAACACCGCGACCAGGGAGCTCGAGACGCGTCTTCGCGGCGCGGAACGCATGGAAGCGATCGGGCGGCTGGCCGGCGGCCTGGCGCACGACTTCAACAACCTGTTGATGGTGATCGCCGGCAATACCGAGCGCCTGCTCGACGAGATGGAAGACGCGTCGCCGCACAAGAACGCGGCGAACTCGATCCGCGACGCGGCGGCTCGCGCGACGACGCTCACGCGGCAGTTGCTCGCCTATGGGCGGCGCCAGGTGTTCGAGCTCGAGCCGCTCGATCTGCAGCGTCTTGTCATCGGCGCGCGCCCGACGCTGCAGGAAATTCTGGGAAGCCGCGTCAGGCTGAGCATCACCGCCGCGCCGGATGTCCCGTCGATCAGCGCCGACGCCCGCCAGATCGAGCACGTGCTGGCGAACCTCGCCGTCAATGCCGCCGAAGCGATGCCGTCGGGCGGCACGTTGACGATTGCGGTCGACGCCCTCGATGTCGGCGAGCACGCGCCCCAGGATCGACTGTGGCTGCGGCCCGGGCGCTACGCGCGGCTGACGGTGACCGATTCAGGACGCGGCATGGATGCGGTCACGCGCGCCTACGCGTTCCAGCCGTTCTTCACGACCAAGCGGATGGGCGACGGACGGGGTCTCGGTCTCGCCACCGTCTACGGCATCGTCAAACAGAGCCACGGCTTCGTCTGGCTGGACAGCGAGCCGGAGAAAGGCGCCACGTTTACGCTGCTCTTCCCGGCATTGCGCACCGGCCGGATCGCGGCGGGGCCTGCAGATCCCGCGGCGGCGACCGAAACGGTACTCATAGTGGAGGGCGATGCCAGCGCCCGCCAGTACGCGTGCGAAGCCCTGCGGCGTCGTGGCTATCACGTCCTGGACGCGGATTCGGGCACCGAGGCGCTGCGCGTCTTCGCCTCGCATCCCGGACGCATCCATCTTCTGGTTTCTGATCTGTCGGCAACTCCGGCTGACGGGGTGCCGCTCGCAGACCGGTTGAAAGCGATCGATCCGATGCTCCAGTCGCTCGTCGTCCTCGACCACGCGGAATCGTCCACGCGCGCGCCCCGTGTGCTGCCCGCCACGCCGGCCATCTACCGTCCGTTCACGCTGCGGGCGCTCGCGGAAAAAGTGCGCGACGTGCTCGATTCCGGCGAAGGACGGTGAGGCGATGAAACCGAGCCGCCGCGTGCGATCGGCCACCGTCCTCATACTCATCGCCTGCGGCAGCGCGGTGATCCTGAACGCGCAGAGCCGCCGCCAGCCGCAACGCCTGCTCGGTGTCGGCACGCTGCCGACTGCGCCGGCCGTCGCGCCCGCCGCTCCGTCGGCCGCCGACCCGTTCTTCGACGACAGCGTGCTCCAGGAACTCAGCCTCGACATCAACGCGAAGGATTGGGCGACGCTCAAGGAAAACTTCGAGAGCAACGCCTACTATCCGGCGGACCTTCGCTGGCGCGGCCAGGTGGTGCGCAATGTCGGCATCCGCTCGCGCGGCACGTCGAGCCGCAGCGGCACGAAGCCGGGCCTGCGCGTCGATTTCAACCGCTACTCCAGCGGCCAGACGTTTCTCGGGCTGAAGTCGTTCGTCCTCCGCAACAACGTCACCGACGCGACGAACATGCACGAGCGGATCAGCATGCTCTTCTTCCGGAAGATGGGCATCCCGGCGCCGCGCGAGACGCATACGCGTCTCACGATCAACGGTGCCTACGCCGGGCTGTACAGCATCGTCGAATCGCTCGATCAGACGTTCCTCGCGGCCAACTACGGCTCCGACAGCGGATATCTCTACAAGTTCGATCGCAACGTCGACGATCCGCCTTACTACTTCGAGTATCTCGGGCCGGACCCGGCCGCGTACGTGCCGCATCCCTTCGAGCCGGAAACCCACGAGTCCGATCCGCATCCGCAGCCGATCGTGGACATGATCCGGACGGTGCAGGAAGCGAGCCCCGCGGCGTTCCGCCCGGCGATTGCCGGGCTCATCGACGTGACCGCAGTTCGTGCGCTACATCGCCGTCGAGATGTTCCTCGGCGACAACGACGGCTTCCTGGGGAATGCCGGCTCGAACAACTTTTATCTCTACCGTCCTCACGACGCGGCGCTGCAGGTGCTGGTGCCGTGGGACAAGAGCGAAGCGATGCACGATGGCCCGCTCTATCCGATCCTGCACACGCTTGAACGACGTGCCGGACGCCAACCGCAACCATCTCATGCTGCGCCTGATGGCGCAGGCCGATCTGCGCGCGCTCTACTTCAACACGCTGAATGCCGCGGCGGCGGCGGCGATCGAACCGGAGACCGAAGGCGGGCCGGGGTGGATGGAACGCGAAATCGATCGCGAGCTCCATCAGATCAAGGACGCCGCGATCGCCGATCCCGACAAGCCGTTCACCGACGCCGAGTTCGACGCGGCGGTCAACGAGCTGGTGAAGTTCGCGCGCGAGCGCAGCGAATTCGTCGCGAGCGAAGTCGATCGGCTCGACGACACCGATCCCTACTGGGCGATTCCGTAGTCCTTGAAGGCGTAGTCGCGCTCGACGGCGCCCGCCGGCAGCGTGTTTGTCCGTGGTGGTCGGTTCAGGCGTCTGATGTTTCACCGGCGGCAGGTGCCGCAGGTAGACGACCACCGCGTGCCGATCTTCCTCGGTCCAGTTCGAGAAGTTGCCCCACGGCATCGCGGTGGCTGGCACGACGTGGCCGTCGGCGAACACGCCGCTTCGCAGGACACGCTTCACGTCCTCGTCCGTTCTGCGCGCGAGCCCGGTCTCTGGATCCGGCGTGAGATTGCGGCTGACGTACGTCCCGTGCGGCGTCACGACCTTGATGCCGCCGCCGGCGAGGTACTTCGTGTAGTCCGGCCCCTGCGGTCCGTTCTGCGCGTGGCAGCCGATGCAGCCGGTGCGCCGCACGATTTCGCGCCCGCGCTCGGCGATGGCGCGCTCGCGCGGATCGGCGATATCGCTGACGCCAGGCGGCGGCCTCCGCCACCGCTTTGCTGAACACTTCAGGCGCCGTGGTCAGGAACGGCGGGATGAAATAGAGAAACGCCAGGAAGCCGCCGCACACGACCACCAGGATGAGGAGCGCCGCCCACTTCAGGATGCGCTTCATCACTGTGCCCCCGCCGCGGCCGATCCCGCGTTGCCGCCGTAGATCGTAATGGGCGGATCGCCGCCCAGCATGAGCAGCTTGAACTTGCCCCACAAGTGAAACGGCAGGAACGTGCGCGAGATCGCCGGCACCTTGTTGCGCACCGGCGGCACCGTGCGCAGGTACGCGACGATGGCGTTGATGTCGTCGTCTTTCATCGTGGAGAACGACGGCCAGTCCATCGGAAACGGCAGAAGGCGGGTGCCGTCGCGCAGCGTGCCGCGGGTGATGACGTTCTTGATCTCCGCATCGGTCCAGTTGCCGAGACCGGTCTCCTTGTCCGACGTGAGGTTGCCGGTCGGGTAGTCGCCGTACGGCTCGATGTGCATGCGCAGACCGCCGGCGAGCTTCATGCCCGGAATCAGGCGTTTCTCCTGGTCGACCGGCGAGTGGCAGAGCGCGCAGGCGAGCGTGTCCACGAGGTACTCGCCGCGCTTGACCGGATTCGCCTTCGCTTCGGCGTCCTGCCGCGCGTAGAAGGCGGCCGTTTCTTCCGCGTTCATTTCCCAGACCGGCTTCCGCGCGAGCGACACGACGTAGTTCGCGAGGTCCCACATCTCGGTGTCGGTGGCGGCGTCCTTGAACGACGGCATCGGCGTGCCTGACATCCCGGCGCGGAACCGCATGAAGACTTCGGCCGACGTCGAGCCGCCGTGAAAGGTCCACGGCTCGGTGAGGTCGGCGGCGCGGAGCGGCTGGCGCCAGTCGTCTTCGAACGTCGTGGCCGCGGCGCCGGTGCCGCGGCCGTCGCTGCCGTGACATTTTCCGCACTGCAGTTTTTCGTACGCCGCCGCGCCGCGCTGGACGCCGTCCGGCGTCGACGGCACTGAGGCGCTGACCGGAAGCGGCTGCGGTTTCTCGGCGGCAAATCGTGGCGAGAGCGTCTTGACGTAGTCCACGACGGCGCGCACGTCGTCCTCGGGCAGGATTTTCTGCCAGCCCGGCATCGCGCTGCCGTAGAGGCCCTGCCGCACCGAGCGCAGCAGATCATCGTCGGTCGGCAGGCTGCCGGTTTCGGTCGAGCGGATCTTGTATTTGGCGGAGGTGAAATCGCGCGGCCGCGGCGTCATCAGGTGCGACGCCGGACCATCACCCTTGCCGCTCGTGCCGTGGCATTCGACGCAGTGCGCGTCGTAGATTTGCTTGCCGCGCGACGCGGCGGCTGGTTGCGCGAGCGTGCGGCTGTAGAACGTGACGACGAGGACGAGGGTCGCGGCAGTTGCCGCGACGATTCCAGCGGGCGCGACGCCGCGAGGCAGCAACCTCATTCGATACGCACCCCTAGGGAACGAGGACGATTTTTCCGAGCGCGCCAGGTTCCATGACGGCGCCGTGCGCCGCCGGGGCGTTGGTGAGCGGTATCTCCCGGCCGACGACTGGCTTGAGCGTCTGGTCCCGCAGGCCGGCCACCAGCGCGGCGTGAATGGACGCCAGTTCGGGCGGCGTGATGTTGAACGAGGTCATGCCGAGGATCGCGCCGTCCTTGCCCATCGTGCCGCGCGGATCGATTTCCACGCGCCCGCGGCTGCCGATGACGACGATGCGGCCGAAGCGCGCGATGAGCGCCGAGATCCTTGTCGAGATTCACGTTGGCGAGCATCTCGAGCACGACGTCCACGCCTTTGCCGCCCGTCGCTTTCATGATCGCATCGACATAGTGCGGATCTTTGTGGCTGACCACGGTGTCCGCGCCGTGATGGCGGACCGCGTCCATGCCGCGATCGCTGCCGGCGGTGCCGATGATGTGCATGCCGTGGGCGCGCGCCAGTTGCACGGCCGCGATGCCGACGCCGCCGCTCGCGCCGTGTATCAGCACGGTCTCGCCCGGTTTGGCGTTCGCACGCATGAACAGCGCGCGGTAGGCCGTCGCGTAGGGCACGCCCATCGCGGCGCCTTGCGCGAACGAGACGTTGGCGGGCAGCGCGTGCAGCTGCGTGTGCTGACAGAGCGCCTGCTCGGCGTAGGTGCCGGTGCGCGGCAGGCCGGAGTTGTCGTTGGCGATGTAGACGCGATCGCCAGGCTTGAACGATTTCACGTCGGCGCCGACCGCTTCGATTTCGCCCGCGCCGTCGGAGCCCGGCGTGTAGGGCAGCGGTGGTTTGATGGCGTAAGTGCCGGCGCGGACGTATGTGTCGACCGGATTCACGCCCGCCGCGTGAATCCGCACCACGGCTTGCGTGGGGCCCGGCGTGAACGCCGGAACGTCTTCGAGACGCATGACTTCGGGACCGCCGTATTCGTGAACGACAATGGCGCGCATGAGGCCCGATGCTATCATGAGAAATTCATGTCAGTCGTGAAGCTCCATCGCACGGTCGGCGTCAAAGTGGGTCGCGTTCAGGTCGGCGGCGGCGCGCCGATCGTCGTCCAGTCGATGACGATGACCGATACGGTGGATGCGCGGGCGACCGCCGTGCAGTGCATCGAGCTTGCGTCCGCCGGTTCGGACATGGTCCGGGTCACCGTCAATACATCCGAAGCCGCGGCCGCGGTGCCCGAAATCAAGCAGCGGATGCTCGATGCCGGCTGCACGGCGCCGCTCATCGGCGACTTTCATTACAACGGGCACCTGCTGCTGACGAAGTTTCCGGACTGCGCCGAGGCGCTCGACAAGTACCGCATCAACCCGGGCAATGTCGGCACCGGCAAGCGGCGCGACGAACAGTTCGCGATGATCTGCCAGGTGGCCGTCGATCGTCAGCGGCCGGTGCGGATCGGCGTGAACGGCGGCTCGCTCAACCAGGAGCTGGTCGTCGCCCGGATGCAGGAGAACACCGATCGGCATCTCGGCAAGACGTCTGAAGAAATCATCAACGAATGCATGGTGCTGTCGGCGATCGAGTCCACCGAGCTTGCGCTCGAGTGCGGACTGCGGCGCGACCAGATCATCATCTCGTGCAAGACGTCGCGCCCGCGCGATCTGATTGCCGTCTATCGCGCGCTCTCGAAGGAAACCGATCAGCCGCTGCATCTCGGCCTGACCGAAGCGGGCATGGGCACGAAAGGCCTGGTCTGGTCAGCGGCGGCGATGGGCGTGCTGCTCAACGAGGGCATTGGCGACACCATCCGCGTCTCGCTGACGCCGCGGCCCGGCGGCGATCGGCGTGAAGAGGTCTACGCCGCCTGCGAGCTGCTGCAGTCGCTCGGACTGCGCGCGTTCTCGCCGAGCGTCACGGCGTGCCCCGGCTGCGGCCGGACGACGAGCTCGACGTTCCAGGAGCTCGCCGAACGGATCCAGGACTACATCCGCGACCAGATGCCGCACTGGAAGACGCGCTACGACGGCGTCGAAACCATGACCCTCGCGGTCATGGGCTGCGTCGTCAATGGTCCCGGCGAATCGAAGGCGGCGAACATCGGCATCAGCCTGCCGGGCACCGGCGAAGCGCCGAACTGCCCGATCTACATCGACGGCGAGCACACGACGACGCTGCGCGGCACCTACGAGGAGCTGGCGGCGGCGTTCCAGCATCTCGTTGACGACTACGTCGCCACCCGCTACCCACGCAAAGCCTGAACATCCCGGTAAAGGATTCGCGCCCTGTACGATTCCCTGCTGCTTGATGCGCTCCACCGCGTCTGGGGCTTTTCGGGATTCCGGCCGCTCCAGCAGGAAGCCATGCACGCGGTCGTCGATCGCCGCGACAGCCTGCTCGTGCTGCCGACCGGCGGCGGCAAGTCGCTGTGCTTCCAGGCGCCGGCGCTGCTCCTGGACAAACAGGGCGACGAGAATCGCCAGGGATTCGCGCTGGTCGTGTCGCCGCTGATCTCGCTGATGAAGGATCAGGTGGACGGCCTGCGCGTCGACGGTGTGGCGGCCGCCTACTTGAACAGCACGCAGACCGCTGACGAACGCGACAGCGTGATCGCCAGCCTTCGCGAAGATCGCTGCCGTCTGCTTTACGTCTCCCCGGAACGCCTGGTCGGCGAGGGCAGCCAGGGCTTCCGGCGCTCGCTCAAGCAGTGGGGCGTGCGCTTCGTCGCGATCGACGAGGCCCACTGCATCAGTCAGTGGGGGCACGACTTCCGCCCCGAGTACCGGCAGCTTGGCCGGCTGCGCGACGAGTTGGGCGTGTCGCTCCATGCGTTCACGGCCACGGCGACCGAACGCGTCCGGCGCGACATCGTCACCGAGCTGCGGCTCGTGGATCCGGCGGTCCTCGTCGGATCCTTCGATCGGCCCAACCTGATCTACCGCGTGCTGCGCCGCGGCAACCTGCACAAGCAACTCGAGCAGATTCTCGCGCGGCACGACGACGAGGCCGGAATCGTCTATTGCCCGTCACGCCGCGAGGTGGAGTCGCTGGCCGAGTGGCTGCGCAGCGAGGGACATCGCGCCGTGCCCTACCATGCCGGCCTGCCCGACGACGTGCGCGCCGCGCATCAGGAAGATTTTCTCGATGAGCGCGCGGATGTCGTCGTGGCGACGGTCGCTTTCGGGATGGGGATCGATCGGTCGAACGTCCGCTTCGTCGTGCACGCCGGTTCGCCGCGATCGCTCGAGCACTATCAGCAGGAAGCGGGCCGCGCCGGACGCGACGGGCTGCCGGCCGAGTGCGTGCTCATTCATTCGGGGTCGGATTTCATCCGCTGGAAGCAGATGCTCGACGCGAACGGCGAGCTGACCGACAGCGCGCGCGACCTGCTGCGCGACATGGAGCGCTACGCGTCGGGGACGCGCTGCCGGCATCGGGCGCTCGTCGAATATTTCGGCGAACGCTACACCAAGGACAGCTGCGGCAGCTGCGACTGGTGCCTGAAGGAACTGGATCCGGTCGCCGATTCGACGGTCGTGGCGCAGAAGATCCTGTCGTGCGTGGCGCGGGTCAAGCAGACCTGGGGCGTTGGCCACGTCACCGACGTGCTGCTCGGCCGCGCGAACGAGAAGATCACGGCCGCGCGGCACGACGAGCTGTCCACCTTCGGCCTGCTCAAGGAGGAGGCCGGCGCATCGATTCGCGGCTACATCGAGCAGCTGGTCGCCGGCGGGCTGCTGCTGCGCGACGGCGATCCGTATCCGGTGCTGCGCCTCAGCGCGGCCGGCGCCGCATTTCTGAAGGGCGCCGGCGACTTTTCCTTGTATCGCGAGCTGGCGCCGCCCAAAGGCAAGTCGCGCAAGCGCGGTGAAGGCGCCGCGTCGTTCGGCGAAAACCCGGAGCTGTTCGACGTGCTGCGCGAGGTCCGGCTGCGGATTGCCCGCCAGCGCGGCGTGCCGCCTTACGTGATCTTTCACGACACGACGCTGCGCGAGATGGCCGATCGCCGTCCGTCCACGATCGACGACCTCTACGACATCTACGGGGTCGGCGCCAGGAAGGCCGCCGACTTCGGCGATGCCTTCCTCGACGCGATTCGCACCTTCAAGAAGCCCGACTGACCGCTACGGCATGTCGAGCGCGACGATCTCGGCGAGGGCCTTCATCCGGTCCGCGAGCGCGTTGGCGATGGTGAGCGAATCGTAGAACCCGTTGGTATTGCCGGTCAGGTTCATCAGGATGTCGGTGGTGGATCCGGCGTTGACGCCGCGGACGACGATGCCGTGGGCGCGGCCGCCGCGGTCGGTGAAGTCCTTCATGAAGCGGTTGTATTCGATCGATGCGGACTTCGCCGCGCAGGTCGCCGCTGTCGGTCGTGATGATCACGAACACCGAGCGCCGGTCCGGCGAGACTTTCAGGAACCGCTGGTCGGCTTCGAGCATCGTGTCGAGAAACGAGTTGGCGCCGCCGTCGGAGGCGAAACGATCGGCCGCCTGGTGCAGCACCAGGCGATCGGTCGTCGGCGGCACGCGCACCCGCAGCTGGCCGCCGGTGCTGATGAATGCGATTTCGGGATCACCCGGTAGCGCGTCCAGGAAGGCGTTGATCGCGGCGCGGAACTGCGGAAGCATCGGCGCGACGGCGTTGCTCGAATCGACCAGCAGGACAATGCGGAGCGGGCCGGGGCCGCGCCGCTGGCGCGGCGAGCACCGCAGGAGCGGCGAGCAGGGCGATGAGCAGCAGGAAACGCGCGCAGCGACGCACAGTCATGAGCCCTCGACTGGAGCGGGACGTTGCGCCGGGCGCCCGTCCTGTCGTGATCGAAGGACCGGCCGGCGTTCAGTGGATTGTATAGGGCTCGTGCAGCGTGAAGGGGGCGATTTCGATGTCGAAGTGATCGCCGTCTTCGGTGACCATCTGGTAGGTCCCGCGCATCAGGCCGCTCGATGTTTTCAGCGGGCAGCCGGATGTGTACTGGAACGACTCGCCGGGGCCGAGCACCGGCTGCGATCCGACCACGCCGGGGCCTTTGACCTCTTCGATGTGACCCGTGGCGTCGGTGATGATCCAGTGCCGGCTGATCAGCTGCACGGTGTCGTCGCCTTCGTTGGTGATCCGCACCGTGTAGTGAAAAAACCACTGATTCTGGAACGGCTGCGAGTGCTCGGAGGCGTACTGCGATTCGACTTCGACGCGCACGTTATTCGTGACGGCCTCTGAGCTCGGCGAATACAGCGGCGGCTGTGCCGGAGGGCCTTCCAGAATCTCGTCTTCGTCGCCGAAGTCGTCTTTGAATTGAGCCATCAACTCCTCGCGCCCATGGAACTAACTTCCATAATACCAGCGTTTTCGCGCCGCGGCAGGGGGTGGCCGGTCCGGGGCGAACTTCGGCCTGCCGAGTTCCGTCTGATATCGTGCCAGCGGCTGCCCTTTCCTGCACGGAGTCTCATGACGCTCGTCCGCCTGGGTCTCTGCGTACTCCTCGCCAGCCTCGCCGGAACGGTCGTCTCGACCGAGACGGACCTGGACGCCTTCATGCAGCAGGTCGTCGCGCGCCGCGACGACAACTGGAAGAAGCTCCAGCAATACATCCTCGACGAGCGCGAGACGGTCGAGCTGCGCGGCCCGGCGCACGTGCCGCTCTGGGGCGAGCGGCGCGATACACCTGGTACATCCGCGACGGCTTCTTCGTCCGCAGCCCGCTCAAGGTCAACGGCGCCACGGTCAGCGAGGGCGATCGCCGGAAGTACGAGGCCGACTTCCTGAAGCGCGAAAAGACGCGCGAAGAGCGAGCGAAGGACGAGCCGCAGGATCCGGGCAGGCGCCGCCGACCCGCCGGCCGAGCGACGATGCGCCCCGCGACCTCGATCGGCTCATCAGGCAGACGCGCCAGCCGCAGTTCATCTCGTCGGCGTATTTCCTGCGATTCAAGTTCGACGCAGGGCGCTACGCGCTCGTCGGGCGCGAGCGGCTCGAGGACCGCGACGTGCTCCGCATCGAGTACTACCCGACGAAGCTGTTCGACGAGGATCAGCAGGAACGGGACGAGCGCGAACGACGAGCGCGATCGCAAGCCGGTCAGCCGAAAACGACGCCAGGACCGATGCGAGCTGCTGTCGGCTGATGAACAAGACGTCGAAGGTGACGCTCTGGATCGATCCGGCCACGCACCAGATCCTGAAATACACGTTCGACGATCTCGGCTGGGATTTCTTCCCCGGCCAGTGGCTGGTGCGCGTCTCGAACGCGACCGCGTCGATGACGATGGGGCAGATGTTTCCGGACGTCTGGCTGCCGCGCGGCCTCGAGATGGACGTCGCGCTGACGCTCGCGATCGGGCCGGTCGACCTGCACTACACGCTCGACTATCACGACTACCGTCAGGCCGACGTGACATCGACGATCGGCATCCCGGGCAGGCGCTGAGCGTGCTGGCGTCGCTCGCTGCTCGCCGCCGCGCTCGCCGCGGCGCCCAGCCTGCCTGAACGCCTCGCCGCAATCCAGGTCCAGGGCAATATCGCTGACGCCCGACGCCGACGTCGTCCAGCTCGCCGGGGCTCGAGCTCGGCATGGCGATCGACGCGCACACCCTCGAGCAGGCGCGCGAGCGGCTGCGCGCGGCGCAGCAAGTTCGAGAGCGTCGAAGTCCTCAAGCGCTTCGCGTCGATCGCCGATCCCTCGCAGATCGTGCTGCGTGATCGTCGTCGACGAAGGCGCCGGTGAAGATCGACTGGGACAAGGGACGGTCGAAAGCCCGGCGGCGCTGCCGCGGCGGCGGCGAAGGCCCGCTGGCTGCGCATGATGTTCCTGCCGATCCTCGACCTTCGAGGACGGATACGGCTTCACCTACGGCGTCCGCGTCGGCGATCCCGAGCCGTTGGCGCCGGCAGCCACCTGTCGTTTCCGCCGACGTGGGGCGGCGAGAAGCGCGCCGGCGTCGAGTTCGAGAAGCGAACTGAAGACCGCCGTGGTCACCCGCGTCAATCCGGCGCGGACATCGTCGCGGCGCGAGAATCCGTTCTTCGAGAGCGACGACGATCGCCGCCGCGTCTGGGTCCGCGGCGAACGCGATCGTCACGCGAGCGCTCCGCGTCGGCGCGTCAGCCGGCTACCAGCACGTGTCGTTCGAAGGACGGACGATCGATGTCGTCGCAGCGCGGGGTCGACGCGGTCTTCGACACCCGCATCGATCCGATGCTGGCGCGCAATGCGGTCTACGGGCGGGCCGCCTGGGAGCATCTCGCGTTCGGCGACGGCCGCCGACGCCGACGCGGACCGAGCTCGAAGGGCGCGGCTACGTCGGGCTGTTCGGTCAGAGCGTGCTGGTGCTTCGCGGCCTGCGCGCAGGACTCGAACGTGCCGCTGCCGCCGTATCTGAGGCCGCTGCTCGGCGGCATCGCCAACCTGCGCGGCTTCAGGCGGGCACCGCGGTCGGCGACACGCTCGTCGGCAGCCTCCGCCGAGCTGCGGCTGCCGCTGTCCTCGCCGCTCAGCGATCGGCAAGTTCGGCGTCAGCGCGTTCATCGATCGCGGCGACCGTCTACGACAAAGGGCAGCGGCTCACGCGATCAGCACTTCGAGCGCGGCTATCGGCGGCGGCGTCTGGTTCTCGGCGACGTTTCTGCGGCTCAATGTTGTACGTCGCGCACGGCGTCGGCGGTTCGACGCGAGTCCACTTCGGAACTGCAGTATTGTTCTAGGCGTGACGACCGGGATCGCCACGAGCTCGCAGAAGAAAGTCGCCGCCGACATCGGCGTCCCGGTGGCGCGCCGCCACATCTTTCTGTGCTGCCGATCAGACGACGCCCAAGTGCTGCGACAAGGCGCGCGGTCTCGCGGCGTGGGACTACCTGAAGCGGCGTCTGAAGGAGCTCGGCCTGTCCGAGCAGGGCGGCATCCTGCGGACCAAGGCGAACTGTCTGCGCATCTGCGAAGGCGGACCGATCGCGGTCGTCTATCCGGAAGGCGCGTGGTACGGCGCCTGCGATCCGCCGGTGCTCGAGCGCATCATCCAGGAACATCTGATCGACGGCCGCATCGTGACGCGACCATCTGATCGTGGCGCATCCGCTCGAGCCATGAATGACCGCGATCATCGCCGCACCACTCACGGCCGTTACGTCGCACGGACGCTATCTCGCATCGACTGCGACCCGCACCGCACGCCGCACTCCGCACCGCGCACCGCGCACCGCGTTCTGGTCGGCTTCCACGGATACGCTGAAGAGCGCGGCGCTCATCTCGATCGGCTGAAGTCCGATTCCGGGCAGCGACGCGTTGGCTGCTCGTGTCGGTCCAGGCGCTTCACCGCTTCTATCGGCGGCCGTTCGGAGGAGGTCGTCGCCAGCTGGATGACCCGGCAGGATCGCGAGCTGATGATCGCCGACAACATCGCCTATGTGTCGGCGGTGCTCGACGAAGTGGTCCGCCAGTACGGCGATGCGCGCCGCGTGGTGTTCGCGGGCTTTTCGCAGGGCGTCGCGACGGCGTTCCGCGCCGCGTGCCGCGGATCGCGTGCGCCCGGTGGCGTGATCGCGCTCGGCGGCGACATGCCGCCGGACCTGATCAGCCGGCGCACTGGCGCGCGTCCGCGCGGGCGCTCGTCGCCCGCGGCGAACGCGACGACTGGCAGACCGCGGCAGAAACTCGAGGCCGATCGCGGCACGATTGCGGCGGCAGGCGTGAACGTGTCGCCGTTGACGCTCGACGGCGGCCATGAATGGACGCGCGGCGTTCAGCGCGCGCGGCGGCGCGAGTTTCTGCAGCCGTTTCGACGATCTCCGCCATCCACGTCGGCGATCGTCTGCTGGATCGCCGTCGTAGATCGGCCGCCTGCCCGGCTTGTCGGCCGCGGTCACCTTGAACGAGTGATCGCCGCCTTCGACGACGTGCAGCGTCGGCCGCGGCGACATCGCGGCGAGCACCGGCGTCGAACTCGGCGGGTGTGCCGAACGTGTCGCGGCTGCCCTGGACGATCAGCACCGGCCGGCGGACGTCGGGCAGATGCGCGTCCCGGCGTTCGGTCGGGCGTCCCGGCGGATGCAGCGGATATCCGAGCAGGACCAGGCCCGCGATCGGCAGCGCCGGATCCGCGGCGGCGACGTGCGTCGCGATCCGTCCGCCCATCGACTTGCCGCCGATGAAGAGCGCGGCGTTCGGCTGCGCGCGCGGCACGGCGTCGCACGACCGCGCGATAGCACGCCTCGAGCACCGGCCGACGATCGGGAATCTTGCGTCCTTGTTCCGTGTAGGGAAAATTGAACGTGACGGTGTCGGATGCCGCGTGCCGCGAGCGCCTGCGCGAATGTCGACCATGAACGCGCTTCGCTGACCCGCGCCGGCGCCGTGGGCGAGGATCAGCGACGCGCCGAGCCGCGTGTCGCCGGCGGCTCGTAGGCGAGCGCGGTGACCGCGGCGCCCGCCCCGAGCGCGACGGTCAGTTCCTCAGGAGCTTTTCAAGCTGTTCCTGCACTTCGGCCTCGGTCTTCAGCTCGTTCTTCACCGAGAACACGCCGAGACTGCGTCGCCAGCGACCGCGCCAGCATCCGATCCACCTCGCTCTGCACCACGCCGGTCAGCGTCACCCGGCCGTGCTCGACGACGATGTGGATCGGCGGGTTGGCCATGATGGCGTAGTTCCAGAAGTTCGAGTTGCCGTAGATCGCCCGCGCGATGCGGTAGCGCAGCTGGTCGTCGAACTGCGAGACCGGCAGCACCTTCACGTGATTCACGACCTGCGTCACGCCGTCCACCTTCGCGACGCGCTTCTCGATGTCGTCGCGTCTTGTACGGCATCGTCACCTTGCCGGTCAGCGTCACGACGCCGTTGTCACGTCGGCCTGATACGTCATCGAAGATGGTGAAGAACGCATACCGATTGACGGCTGTCGAGATGTCGTTGAAGACCTGAAAATCCTTGCGCTCGACTTGAGCGCTCGCGGTCTGCGCGACATAGCGCCAGCGCCGCGACGAGAAGTCCCACTCTTGCTTTCATCTTGCACCTCCGAACGAGTCGAGCCCGACTGGCGTTGCGCCGTAGGGCGTCGAGGCTGACTGCTGAAGGGGCAAAGCCAGTGCCACAGCGTCGAGGCGGAGAGCTGCGAGGTTTTCGCGGTGTTCTTGAGCTCGGCCGGCGTGGCGCATCGTCCGCTGTCCATTGCAGAGGACGATGAATTTCAGTGGCTGGCGAAGGCGAGGCCGAGGCCGTAGGTGATCGCCGCTTCGACGACGCCGACCACCGTCATTTCGATCGCCGGTCGCCCACCACGGGCGCGTCGTGACGAGCGCTTTCGAGGCGCCGACGACGAAATGGGCGAGCGTGCTGATGATGAACGACGCGATCACGGCCGGCATGCCGACGGTGAAGAAGAACGGGATGATCGGAATGAACCCGCCGATCGCCGTCGAGATCGACGCCGAGAGCGTCGAGCGGAGCGGGTTGGGGAAGTTCTCCTCGGACAGTCCCAGTTCCTCGTGGACCAGCGTGCGGAGGAACTGCTTGGGTTCCTGCTGAATGCGCTCGGCCATCGCGCGCGCTTCTTCGGCCGAGAACCCCTTCAGCTGGTAGAACAGCTCGAGCTCGAGCATTTCCTCGTGCGGGTCTTCTTCGATTTCAGCGCGCTCGCGCGCGACTTCCGATTCGTAGACCTCGCGCTGCGACTTCGACGCGAGGTACGCGCCGGCGCCCATCGACAGCGCGCTGGCCAGCGTGCCGGCCAGTCCCGCCGCCAGCACCACTTCGCTGCCGCCGGTATAGCCGGCCATGCCGGACACGATGCCGAACACCGCGCCGAGGCCGTCGTTGACGCCGTAGATCGCGTCGCCGATCCAGCCGGTGCCGCGGACGTGCCAGCGCTCGCGGCGGAGGATCGTGTCGAGCGTCGATCGCGGTGTCGGCAGCGAGCCGCCGGCCAGCGTCCGCAGGATCACCGCGTGATCGCGCTCTTCGTTCTTCGCGTCCTCGGCAATCTGGCGATCGGCCGGATCGCTCAGCCTGCGCCATCAGCTGGTCGTACTCTGCCTCGGCGCGGTTTTCTTCCTGCTCGAGTCGATGGAGCACGACGTTCGGATCGGAAATGCGCTGGAACCACGAGAGCCCGCGTTCGACTGGCTTCGGATCGGGCGTGCGTCCGGTCGCGTCGGCGATGCGTTCCGACCAGCGCGCCGCGTGGTTCTCTTCCTGCTGCGCGAGGCGATTCAGGATGTCCTTGCGCTTGGGGTCGGGTTCGCGGTTCGCCAGATGACGGTAGGTCGCCGCGGCCTCGACCTCGCGGCGCCACATCTTCTCGACGGTCGCCAGGTTGCGTTTGTCGATCGCCATCACTCAGCCCGCGAAATTTTCGAACACCACGATGGTCGCCGACGCCCGCAGCCGATCAACAGCACCTGGCGCAGCGAGTTCCGGTCGACCTGACCGCGATGCAGATCGGGAATGAGATCCGACATGGCGATGTAGAGCAGGCTCGCCGACGAAAACGCCAGCACGTACGGCCGGATGTCCGGGATCACGCCGAACCATCGCGAACGCGAGGCAGGCGCCGACGATGCCCGATGCGCCGGAGACGAGGTTGAGGAGCAGCGCGCGCCGCCGGCTGTATCCCGCTGCCAGCAGGATGGCGACGTCGCCGACTTCCTGCGGGATCTCGTGCGCCGCGACGGCGACGGCCGTGTTGATGCCGAGCGGGACCGACGTCATCACGGCGGCGGCGATGATCGCGCCGTCGATGAAGTTGTGGAAGGCGTCGCCGAAGATGACCAGCGGCGCCGTCGCCGCGTGCACGTGGCATTCGTCGGTGTGGCAGTGCCGCAGCAGCACCAGCTTCTCGAGGACGAAAAAGACGAGGATCCCGGCGAGGAGCGTCGCGAAGACGCGCGCTGACGCCAGCGTCTCGAGCGCCTCGGGCAGCAGCGCCAGCAGCGCCACGCCGAGCAGCGCGCCGACCGCGTAGCTGACGAGCCACGGCACCAGCCGCTTGCGGACGTTGTCGTTGAAGAGCAGCAGCGAAGAGGCGACGAGCAGGCCCCCTGAACTACCAAGGAGGCTCAGTCCAAGGGCGGTCGCCAGAAGTGACACGCCAGCATTCTAGCCGGACGTGCTAATTGGCGAAGTATCCCTGGCGCGCGCGGACGCGGTACGCGCCCTGCCGCAGTTCGACGCGGATGGTGTGAAAGCGGCCGTCTTTCGGAAGCGTGGACGTGTATCCGAGGTAGTACTGCTTGCTCAATTCGTCGGCGATGCCGGTCGTCGCCGGATTCAGATCGCGCGGCTGTCGAATGATCTCGGTCCGTCCGCCGCTGGCGTCCGTCAGATCGCGCAGCGCGGTGACGTTGACGTGCTGATCGTTGGGCGCCCGGCGCGGCGTCCCGTAGACCTGCGCCGCCGGCCGGGCAGACTGGAAGCCACCGGGACGTCCGCCGCCGCCCGGAAACGGAAACGGCGGCGGCGGCGGGTAGCGCCGCGGCGGCGGCGCCCAGGTCGGCCGGCGCGGCGGCAAGTCTTCCGCCGTCGAGTCGATGCCGACGGCGTAGACGAGCACTTCGCTCTGGCGGATCCGCGCGCTCAGTTCGCGAATCCCGATATAGCTCGAGGTGTCGTTGCCGTCCGAGATGATCACCAGGGCCTTCTTCTGGTGCTTGCCGCTCGGCCGCCAGCGGGATCGCTTCGGCCACCGCGTCGTACAGCGCGGTGCCGCCATCCGGCCGGAGGCGGCCGAGCGCGCGGGACACCAGCATGCGGTCCGACGTCCATCCCTGGAGCAGGACCGGCACGTCGCTGAAACGATAGAGGAACATCTCGTCGCGATCGTCGAGCAGTTCGAGCGCGAATCGATCCAGGGCGCTGCGCGCCTCATCGATCTTCTCGCCGACCATGCTGCCGCTGGTGTCGAGGGCGATGCCGAGGCTGACCGGCACGCGTTCGGCGCTGAACTGCGTCACGGTTTGCCGGACGTCGTTCTCGTAGAGGATGAAGTCTTCAAGCTGGAGGTCGGGCACGAAGCGCCCGGTCGAATCGGACACCGTCGCCGTGACGTTAATGAGCTCGACGCCGCCCTTGAAGCGCGGCTCGCCCTGGCCGCTCGCCGGAGGCCGCGGCGGAGGCGGCGGCTGCTGCTGAGCGCGCAGCGTGATCAGTCCGGCGGCCACCGCGAGGGCCGCCAGCCCGGTCCGGAGAGCTGCCGTTGAGCGTGCGTTCATGTCTGACCATGCCGACGATCGACGTGGGTGACCAGGCGATCGCCGGTACGAAAGCTCACCCGATATCGTGCCACGTCTGTGACGCCCTGGATTGAAATCGTGAAGGTCGTCGTTTCGCCCGGTCCCAGGGCCTCCTGGTCCACCGCCGCCCGGCCGCTGGCGATGAAACCGCCCTGATCGCCGAACAAAAGCACGACGGCCACGAGTCGATCGACTTCCACGCCGCCGCCGGGATTGCGGACGATCCCGTGCACGACCAGGCCATCCGCCTTCTTTTCGTGCTCCAGCCTGATGAGCTCGAGCGGCGCGGGTGCTCCCTGCGCGATCGCGAGCGAGGACTCCGCCGGCGAACGAAAAACCACCAGGCTACTGACGAGGACCACCACGCCGACGGCCCCTGCAACCAGCGTCCCCGGGCCGACCTCGAAACCCTTCATGTGTCCGCAGAAGCCGGCGCATCTCCCGCGACCTGAATCTGCGCGCGTGGAAGTCGCAAAAGGCTTGCCGCGGCGGTTTCGCGCCACGCACCGCGGGTTTGCTGGCGTTTTTCAGTTGCGAAGCGCGGGTGAGGCGGGACGCGGTGTGCTCGCCGAGTGACACTGTCTACTAAACTACGCGCATGTCATTTGCCAGCAAGAGCATCATTGTCACCGGAGCGACGAGCGGAATCGGCCACGCGGCGGCAGTCGCCTTCGCGCGATCCGGTGGCCAGGTGGTCGCGGTCGGACGCGATCCTCACGGATTGGATGAGGTGTGCAAGGCGATCGAAGCCGCAGGCGGCCGCGGCGTTCCCTGCGCCGCCGACATCACGTCCGACGCGTCGCCGGATCTGATCGTCAAGGCTGCCACGGAGGCGTTCGGCGGCATCGACGTCCTCGTCAACGCGGCGGGCGTCATTGCGACCGGCACGCTCGAGAACACGTCCGACGCGGCGTGGGACGAGATGATGGGCATCAACCTGCGCGGTCCGTTCCGGTTGATGCGCGCGGCCGCGCCGCATCTCAAGGCCCGCAAAGGCGCCATCGTCAACGTGTCGAGCGTCAACGGATTGCGATCGTTTGCCGGCGTGCTCGCCTACTGCGTCAGCAAGGCGGGGATGGATCACCTGACGCGCTGTGCCGCGCTCGAAATGGCGCCGCTCGGCGTGCGTGTGAATGCGGTGAATCCCGGTGTGACCGTCACGAACCTGCACCGGCGCGGCGGCATGAACGACACGGCCTACGCCGCGTTCCTCGATCGGTCGAAGGAAACCCACCCGCTCGGCCGCCCCGGCCAGCCCGAGGAAGTCGCGGCGCTGATCGTGTTCCTCGCGTCAGAAAAATCCGGCTGGATGACCGGCGAGACGATTCCGATCGACGGGGGAAGACACCTCACGTGCTTACGATAGAAAGTTAGGAATTAAGGAATTGAGGAAGTTGAGGAATTGAGGAATTGAGGAATTAGTGATGACGTCATCAATTCCTTACTTCCTCAATTCCTCAATTCCTAACTTTCAGGGTTCTTTTCTGTTTGACTCCCTCCGTAAACCTCAGTCCTTCGCGTTCGGCCAGGAGGCGGACGAACTTGAAGCCGTCGGCTTCGAGCGAGGGTTGGGGATCGAAGGGCGGGCCGCTCTGGGCTCGGGTGAACAGGGCGCCGAGGCCGCTCCGCGGGAGCGCGCCGATCACCAGCACGCGGCCGCCGGGCTTGAGGATGCGGACGATTTCGCGAACCGTCGCGACGCGCCCTTCCGGGCTCATTGTGGCCAGCAGGCCGCCCGTGTCGTCGACGACCGCGACGTCGAACGACTCGGCCTCGGCCGGCAGACGCGAGGGCGGCGCGATCTCCACTTCGACGAGAACGCCGGCTTCGGCCGCGCCTTTGCGCGCGCGCTCCGCCGACGCGGCATCGGGCACATAGGCGACGGCGCGTCCCGACAGTCCGACGTTCACCGCGATCGCGCCGAGGCGTCCGCCGTGCGCGCAGCCGATTTGCACGAGGTGATGGCCCATTTTCACGCTCGCCATTCCGGTCACGAGCATGTACGGATCGGTTTTTCGGGGCGCAGGGAGCATCCAACCGATGATGATATAGTTTTTGCCCGTGTCCAAACCTGTTGAAATCGCTCCCGCAAACGGAAAACTCGGAATTCTGCTCGTCGGACTTGGTGCGGTCAGCACGACCACCATTGCCGGCGTTCTCGCCATTCGCCGCGGCCTCGCCAAGCCGATCGGTTCGCTCACGCAAATGGGCACGATTCGCCTCGGCAAGCGCACCGAAGGGCGGTCGCCGAAAATCAAGGACGTCGTGCCGCTGTCCGGGCTGGACGACATCGTGTTCGGCGGCTGGGACATTTTCGAGGAGGACTGCTACGCGGCGGCGCGCACGGCCGGCGTCATCGAGCCGTCGCTCCTCGACCAGGTGCGGACCGAGCTCGAGCAGATCCGTCCGTGGCCGGCGGTGTTCGATCAGCGCTACGTGAAGCGCCTCGAAGGGCCGAACGTCAAGAAGGGCAAGAACAAGCGCGATCTCGCCGAGCAGGTGATGGAAGACATCCGCCTGTTCAAGCAGAACAACAACCTCGATCGCCTCGTGATGGTGTGGTGCGGCAGCACCGAGATCTACGCCAAGGAATCGGAAGCCCACCAGACGATGGAAGCGTTCGAGCGGGCGCTGGAGGCGAACGACCCGAGCATTCCGTCGAGCATGGTCTACGCCTACGCCGCGATTCGCGAGGGGATTCCCTACGCGAACGCCGCGCCGAATTTGACCGCGGACATCCCGGCGCTGGTCGAGCTCGCGGCGCACACCAAGTCGCCGCTGGCCGGCAAGGATCTCAAGACCGGCCAGACGCTGATGAAGACCATCATCGCGCCCGGCCTCAAGGCGCGTCTGCTCGGCGTCCAGGGCTGGTACTCGACCAACATCCTCGGCAATCGCGACGGCGAAGTGCTCGACGATCCCGAGTCGTTCAAGACGAAGGAAGAGAGCAAGAAGTCGGTCCTCGACTACATCCTCCAGCCGCAGCTCTACCCGGATCTCTACCAGGACCTGTGCCACGTCGTGCGCATCAACTACTACCCGCCGCGCGGCGACAACAAGGAAGGCTGGGACAACATCGACCTCGTGGGATGGCTCGGCTATCCCATGCAGCTCAAGATCAACTTCCTCTGCCGCGACAGCATTCTCGCCGCGCCGATCGTCCTCGACGTCGCGCTGTTCCTCGACCTGGCGAAGCGCGCGGGGATGCACGGCGTGCAGGAATGGCTGTCGTTCTACTTCAAGAGCCCGGTGCACGCGCCGGGCCTGTATCCGGAGCACGATCTCTTCATTCAGCTGATGAAACTGAAGAACACGCTGCGGTACCTGAAGGGCGAGGAGCTGATCACGCACCTTGGACGCGAGTACTACGACTAAAGCCGGCACGACGCAGCCGGCCTTCATCGGCGGCGTCGTCATGGGCGTCCTGTCGGCGCTGCCGATCGTCAGCGCCGGCAATATCTGCTGCTGCCTCTGGGTCCTCACCGGCGGCGCCGTGGCGGCCTACTTTCTCCAGCAGAATCAATCGGAGCCGCTGACGCCGGGTGACGGCGCGCTGGTCGGGCTGCTCGCCGGGATCATCGGCGCGTTCGTCACGATGGTGCTGTCCATCCCGATCGGCCTCGCGACGCTGCCGATGCAACGCGCCCTCGCCGAACGGGCGCTCCAGGCGCCGGGCGAGCTGCCGCCGGCCGTCCGCCAGTTCCTCGAAAACTCCTCGCGCGGCGCCGTCAACGCCAACCCGTTCGTGCGGGTCGTCCTCGCGCTGGTCGGCCTGATGTTCTATCTGGTCATCGGGTCGATTTTCTCGACGCTTGGCGGTGTGCTCGGCGCGCTGGTCTTCAAGAGCCGCACGCCGCCGGCGCCGCACGTGCCACTCGACCAACCGCCGTCGTTCGGCGCATAACCCACATCCCGTGCTGCTCCAGGCGCTGCTCGAGGGAATCGCGCTCCGCAAGGGCGTGACCGTCGTGACCGGCGCAGACAATGCCAGCCGGACCGCGCTGTGCCGCGCGCTCGCCGAGCAGACGGACGACAGCACGTTCACCGCGTTGCTCCTGCGCCCGGTCTACTCGGAGTCCGAGCTGCTGTCGCGCATCCTTCAGGATTTCGGCGTGGTGTCGCGCGACCAGAGCCGCGTCGGCCACCGCGTCGGCGTCGCAGCACGTGAGTTGACCGAAGCCATCGAGCGATTCCTTCGAGGGCTGCCGCCGATCAAGGCCGGAGCGGTGCTGATCGTGGACAACGCGCAGACGCTGCTCGCGCCTGTCCTGCTCCAGATCGCGGCGCTCGCAGAACTCCACGACGCCGGCGTGCCGCTGCTGCAGGTCGTGCTGACCGGATCGCCGGAGCTCGCGCGGCTGCTCGAGGATCCTGAACTCCGTCCTCTCGACGCGCGAGTGTCCACGCGGTACGAGCTCGAAGGTCCGCAAGCCGGGTCCGCGACACAGGAGGCGAGTTCGCCCCGGCGCCGATCGCTGGCGGCCATCGTCACCGTTGTGCTCGCGGCCTGCGCCCTGGCGGTCGGCTTGAGCATCGCACTGCTGCGCCGTTTCGGATTCTGATCGCGCCGAAGCGAGCGCGCCGATACCACCCAATCAGGGTGGAAAGTTGCGGCTTCCTGCGTGGGTTAGAATCGCCCGCATGAGCGACCAGCCGTCCGCCGATATCAGCGATCTCCTCAGGGAAGATCGGCGATTCCCGCCTCCTGAAGAGTTCCGTTTGCACGCGCTCGCCAACGACCCGCGTGTATACGAGGAGGCCGCGCGCGATCCCGAAGCCTTCTGGGCGAAGTTTGCCGGCGAGCTGGAGTGGTCGCGCCAATGGGATCGCGTGCTCGAATGGAACCCGCCGCACGCGAAATGGTTCGTCGGCGGGAAGATCAACGCGAGCGTGAACTGCCTGGATCGCCACCTGCGCGGCGCCCGCCGCAACAAGGCGGCGATCATCTGGGAAGGCGAGCCGGGCGACACGCGGACGCTGACCTATCACGACCTGCATCGCGAGGTGTCGCAGTTCGCGAACGTCCTCAAGTCGCTGGGCGTCACGAAAGGCGATCGCGTCGCCCTCTACCTGCCGCTGATTCCCGAGCTCGCGATTGCGATGCTCGCCTGCGCGCGCATCGGGGCGATCCACAGCGTCGTCTTCGGCGGCTTCAGCGCGGAGTCGCTGCGCGATCGCATCAACGATCAGAAAGCGCGGCTGCTCGTCACCGCCGACGGCGGCTACCGGCGCGGCCAGGTCGTGGCGCTGAAGAAAGTGGCCGACGAGGCGCTGACCGGCGCGCCATCCATCGAACACGTGGTGGTCGTCCGCCGCGAAGGCGGCGGCCCCGCCGAAGGATCCGATCCAGGTCGCGATGGCCGCGTCGCGCGATCACTGGTACCACGAGCTGATGGCGCACGCGTCGATCCGCTGCGATCCGGAGCCGATGGACTCGGAGGACATGCTCTACATCCTCTACACGTCGGGCACCACCGGAAAGCCGAAAGGGATCGTTCACACGACCGGCGGATATCTGACCGGCACCTACGCGACCACCAAGCTCGTGTTCGATCTCAAGGAAGAGGACGTCTACTGGTGCACGGCCGACATCGGCTGGGTGACCGGCCACAGCTACGTCGTCTACGGACCGCTCGCCAACGGCGCGACGGTGCTGATGTACGAGGGCGCGCCCGACTGGCCGCAGAAGGATCGCTTCTGGTCGTTGATCGAGAAATACGGCGTGACGATCTTCTACACCGCGCCCACTGCCATCCGCGCCTTCATGAAGTGGGGAACCGAGTGGCCGGCGAAACACGACCTGGGCTCGCTGCGGCTGATCGGATCGGTGGGCGAGCCGATCAATCCCGAAGCGTGGGTCTGGTACTACAAAGTCATCGGCGGTGAACGCTGTCCGGTGGTCGACACGTGGTGGCAGACCGAAACCGGCGCGATCATGATCACGCCGCTGCCCGGACTGACGACGCTCAGGCCGGGATCGGCGACGCATCCTTTTCCCGGCATCTCCGCTGAAATCCGCAACGAGCGCGGCGACGTCGTGCAGGGCGCCGGCGGTGGTTTGCTCGCGCTGACCAAACCGTGGCCGTCGATGTTGCGCGGCATCTACGGCGATCCCGATCGCTATGTCCGCCAGTACTGGAACAAGTGGGGCACCGGTGTCTACGTGACCGGCGACGGCGCCAAACGCGACGCCGAAGGCAATTTCTGGCTGCTCGGCCGGGTGGACGACGTGCTGAATGTCGCGGGCCATCGCATCGGCACGATGGAGGTCGAGAGCGCGCTCGTCGATCATCCGAGCGTCGCGGAGGCTGCGGTCGTCGGCCGCCCGCACGACATCAAGGGCACGGCGATCGCCGCGTTCGTCACGCTGAAGGAAGGGCAGCAGGGCACGAAGGAGCGAGCCGAGGAGCTCAAGTCGCACGTCGCGAAAAAGATCGGCGCGATCGCGCGGCCGGACGACATCCTCTTCGCGGCCGATCTGCCGAAGACGCGCTCGGGGAAAATCATGCGGCGCCTGCTGCGCGACATCGCCGAAGGCAAGGCGCTCGGCGACACCACCACCCTCGCCGACCCGGGCGTCGTCTCGCGGCTGAAGACGCAGTACGAGGATCAGGAGTAGGGCAGGTAGGGCAGGTAAGGCGGGTAGGGCAGGTGGGGCGGGTAGGGGAGCGCCTGCGGCCATGCTGAGCCGAGGACGAGAGATCCGAGGCGAAGCGTCTGCGTTAGTTCGCGCCGGGGGTGGGGCCCCGGCGCAAGTGAAAAGAAGGGGGCGCCTAAGCGACTCGCTCATTGAATCCCCGGCGCGAGTAGTCGGGTGGCGGTCCGGCGATCCATCCGAAGTGTTGGGCGACGGCCAGGCAGTCCATCACGATCCGCGACCAGAGATCAGGTGATTCGCCGAGATTTCTTGACTCATCGCTTCCCGCCTTTCTGTTTCCGCGTTAGACACCCACCCCCGCGGCGTAACTTGTACGCCCGAATGCCCAAAGCTCTCAGATTTGCCTGTCTTCGAGCTCGCATAGCCGCAGGCGCCCCACCTGCCCTACCCGCCCCACCTGGCCCACCTGCCCCAATAGAGTCGGTCCTCCGACGCCCGGTCGCGCGACCGACACGTCAGCGCGGGATTTCCTGCGAAATTCTCCAAATCGGACATCGCACTCCGGCTCGGCTTGGCGGTACCTCGCTTGCAGCCCCAGGCATGACGCGACATGCCTGTTGTCCTCGCCCATCGCGGCAATCTGCTCGGCCCGTGCCGATCGAGCGAGAATCGCGTCTCCTCGGTGCGCGCCGCTCTCGCGATGGGGTGGGGCATCGAAACGGACATCCGCCGGACTGCTGACGGGCAGTTCTACATTTCACACGATCCGCAAACGTCAACCGCCGGTCAGCGCGCCGAGGAATTCTGCGGCTTGTTCCGCGCGCGTCCGCACGCCGTCATCGCACTGAACATCAAGGAGCTCGGCGACGAGGCCGCGCTGATCGCGTTCCTCGAGTCGCAGGGCGTGCTCGCCCATACGTTTCTCTTCGACATGGAGTTGATCGAACCGCGCGCCGGCGAGACCGCCCGCCGCTTCCGTGAACTCCATCCGACCGTCAGCCTGGCCGCGCGCGTCAGCGATCGCGGCGAATCGATCGCGCGCGCGCTCGACATCGACGTGGCGTCAGTGATCTGGCTGGACGAATTCGACCGCCTTTGGTGCACCGAGTCCGACGTTCGCGCGCTCAAGGACGCCGGCCGGATCGTCTACGCCGTGTCTCCGGAACTGCACGGCGCGCCGCCGGCCGTGACGCGCGGACGCTGGGCCGACTTCATCAACTGGGGTGTCGACGGCATCTGCACGGACTACCCCCTGGCGCTCGACTGCATGATGAAGTCGCTCGAGCGAGAGGTTGCGGCATGACGCATCGCACGTTGAACGAAATGGTCGGGGGATGGCTGGTCGGCGACTTCGAGCCCACCTGCCTCAAGACATCCGCGTGCGAGGTCGCCTGCAAGCACTATGCAGCCGGCGCGTTGGAGGCGGCGCACGTTCACCGCATCGCGACCGAAGTGACGCTCGTCGCGTCGGGGCGGGTCGTCATGAACGGACGGACCTTCGCCGCAGGCGACATCATCGTGCTGGAGCCGGGCGAGCCGGCCGATTTCCGCGCGCTCGAAGACTCGATGACCGTTGTCGTCAAGATGCCGAGCGTCATGGGCGACAAGTACCTGGTGACGCCGGGCGGTGTGCAGTGAGCCGCATCACCTGCGTGCTGTTCGATCTCGACGGCGTGCTCGTCGACGCCACCGAATGGCACTACGACGCGCTCAATCGCGCGCTGGGCCTCTTCGGCTTCGACATCACGCGCTACGAGCATCTGTCCGGCTACAACGGCCTGCCGACGAAGAAAAAACTGCAGATGCTGAGCGTCGAGAAGGGGCTGCCGACCGCGCTCCACACGATGCTCGGGCGTCTGAAGCAGGTCTACACGCGCGACGAGATTCTCACGCGCTGCCGCCCGGTCTTCGAGAAGGAATACATGCTGAGCCGCCTGCGCAAAGAAGGCTACCGGCTGGCGGTCTGTTCCAACTCGATTCGCGAAAGCCTCGAGATGATGGTCCACCAGTCGGGGCTGAGCGAATATTTCGAGTTCCTGGCGAGCAACGAGGACGTCTCGCGGCCCAAGCCCGATCCGGAGATCTATGCCAGGGCGATCGCGCGCATGGTGTCACGCCGGAAGAGACGCTGATCGTCGAGGACGCGCCGCACGGTATCGAAGCCGCCCGCCGCTCGGGCGCACACGTCTGCCAGGTCTCCGGCTTCGCTGACGTCGAATATTTCCGCGTCCGCGCCGCCATCGACCGCGCCGAGCGCCGGCCCGCGACCGTGACGGCCATCGCGGGCGAGCGCGAGAGCGGCGCCGCGCCCGATCCGCAAAGGGCCGCCGCATGATTCACATCGTCGTGCCGATGGGCGGGGAAGGCCGCCAGTTCGCCGATCGCGGCTACACGTTCCCCAAGCCGCTGGTGGAAGTCGCCGGCCAGCCGCTCATCGAAATCGTGGCGCGCAACCTGACGCCCTCCTGCGCGCACCGCTTCGTCTTCGTCTGCAAGCAGGAACACATCCAGAAATTCGCGCTCGGCGACGTGCTCGAGCTCGTTGCACCAGGATGCCGCATCGTCACGATGGCGAAACCGACCGCGGGCGCGTTGTGCAGCGTGCTGCTCGGCATGGAACATCTCGAGCATGAAGACGAACTGCTGATCGCCAACGCGGACCAGTGGATCGATTCGCCGATCGACGCCTTTCTGTCGGCGGCGCGGTCGAGCGGCTGGGACGGCGCGATCATGACGTTTCCCAATACCCATCCCCGCTGGTCCTACGTGAGAACCGAGAACGATCTGGCGGTGGCGGTGGCTGAGAAGCAGCCGATCAGCCGCAATGCGACCGCCGGCCTGTACTACTTCCGCCGCGGCGTCGATTTCGTGCGCGGCGCGGAGCGAATGCTGTTCAAGAATGCCTCCTTCTCGGGCGAGTTCTACGTCGCCCCCGTCTACAACGAGCTCGTTCTTGCCGGAAAGCGCGTCGGCATCTTTCCGATCGCCGCGTCGCAGATGCACGGTCTCGGCACTCCGGAAGAAGTCGAGCGATTTCAGGCGCGCTCGTACGCGATCGCCGTCTAGCACACACTCATCATGCTGAATATCGTTCTCCCGATCGCGGGCCGGGGCAGCCGCTTCGCGGTTGCCGGCTACCAGCAGCCCAAGCCGCTCATTCCCGTCCACGGCTTGCCGATGATCGCGGCCGTCGTGCGCAACGTCCGCCCGAATCGTCCGCACCGCTTCATCTTCGTGGCGCTCAGCGAGCACCTCGAGCACGCCGGCATGCGCGCAGCGCTGGAAGAAGCCGCGCCCGGCTGCATCATCGTCCCGGTCAACGAAGTGACCGAAGGCGCTGCCTGCACGGTGCTGCTGGCACGCCAGCACATCGACACGGACGCGGCGCTGATGCTCGCCAACAGCGATCAGTGGGTGGCGCTCGACATCAATGCCTATCTCGACGCGATGGACGAACAGCGCGCCGACGGGCTCATCATGACGATGAAGGCGGACGATCCGAAGTGGTCGTTTGTCGGCCTCGATCGCCGCAACTTCGTGACGCGCGTCGTCGAGAAGGAAGTGATCTCGGACGAAGCAACCGTCGGCATCTACAACTTCCGCCGCGGATCCGATTTCGTGCGGGCCGCCGACCGGATGATTGCGAAAAACCTGCGCGTCAACAACGAGTTCTATGTCGCGCCGGTCTACAACGAGCTCATCGAGGATGGCGCCCGCGTGGCCATCTACAACGTCGGCCGCGAAGGCGCCGGGATGTACGGTCTCGGCATCCCGAGCGATCTCGACAAGTTCCTGGCCGATCCCATCTCGCTCCGCGCCGTGGCCTGATGCTGACGATCGACGTCCATGGACTCGACGTCGCGCGCGCCCGCCTGTTCGATCGCGAGGCGCGCATCGTCGGCTGGGGCACTGGCAGTGTCTTCGACTACTTCCACGACCTGTTTCCGGTTCGCCTGGACTATTTGATCGACAACGACGTCAGCCGGCGCGGGCGAGCGGCGTCGCGGATTCGGGATCGCCAGGCCGGAACGCTTGACCTCGGAAGATCCGTCGCGGACGTGCGTGATCATCTACTCGTCGGCGTGGCCGGAGATTCGCGAGCAGATTCGCAGCATCGGCCCGTTTCTCGCTCTCCCCGCCAGCGCGATCTTCGCTGACGCTTCGGCGCGGGCGCGTCTCGCCTGGGCGGAGTCGATCGCGGCGCGGCCGCAGGCGCCCAGGCGGCCGCGGGCGTACAACAGCATCGTCGTGCAGGGGCCGGTCATCGCCGGTGTCACGGCGCACGTGCTGCGGCTGACCCAGGCGCTGCATCCGGGCGATCTCGTCCTGCTCTCGACCTGGGACGACACCGATCCCGCGCTCCTCGCCGAAGCCGGCGCCGCGGCCGACGATGTGGTGGTGAGCCGGCGGCCGAGTGTGTGCGGCGTCCAGAATCGCAACGCGCAGATCGTCTCGACGCGCGCCGGGATTGAGCGCGCGATGACGCTCGGCGCGAAAACGATTTTGAAGACCCGCAGCGATCTCGCGGTCCTCGCCGAGTCGGTCTTTGGTCAGAAGCCGCTGGTGGCTGGACTCGATCGGCCGCAAGGCGCCGCGCGAAGCCGGCCTGCGCGACCGCCTGATCGTGCCATCGAGCTTCACGCGCAAGTTCCTGCTGTATCACCCGTCCGATCTCGTGATGCTCGGCGCCGCCGAGGACCTGGCGCGATTCTGGTCGGCGCCGCTCGACCCGCGCGAGGGCCAGCTGATGTCGCCGGAGGCGATGGATCGTCCGCTCGCGGAGGTCAACATGGATGGACATCCCGCTGAGAGCTATCTCGGGTTGCAGTTCAACCGCGTGCTCGGACGCCCGATGCCGGGCACGGTGCGCGACAGCTGGGCCTTCTACCGGGACCTCTTTGCCGTCGTCGACAACGACTGGTTCGAAATGCTCTGGTTCAAGAACCTCTCGATTCCAGACGCGACGCTGCGAAGCGGGGTGCGACAGATGGTCAGTCAGCTGTTCTGGCAGCGGCTGAACGCCGGCGATCAGTCGGTGGAGCGCGAGTTGGCGGACGTTGACCCGGCGCAGATGACGTTGCGCGCGCTGGCAGGAGCGGCATGATGAGCGGTCTTTCGCTTCAGGTTCCACTGGTCGCCTATCGCGGTCTCTGGGACAAGTTTGCCGGGCCCGGTACGACGGGTGCATTTCGCCGCGCTTACCTCCGCGGAGTGGCCTGCGTGCTCAGCGCCGAGAGTCTCCTGCCGCACGCGTCAGAGCTCTGCGCGCTGGCGGACGATCCGGCGGTCAACCGTCGGGCGCGGCCGCTCTATCTCGCCGCCGATCGCCGCGGCGCCTCCGGCGTACGCTCTCTGGCGCGATGGACCGGCACGGTCTGGAACCCGTGCGGCCTCTACATATCCGCACGCGCCGCTGCCGCAGGACTCGACGTCGCCGACTTCATCGCGCTCGATTCCGCCGCGTCGCCAATCGTCCTCGTGGAGTCGTTCAACGTCCTCGAATACGCCGATGAAGTGGCGCTCGCGCACGGCCTGTCCGACGATGACGTGCTGGAAGACGTGCAGGCGATGGCCGGTTCAACCGTGCGGATCGCGCGCGTGAGCGATTTCGTCGAGCTCGATCAACTCGAGCGGCAACGGGTCGAGGCCGCGTAGCATGCCGTTGTCCGAAGCGCGCCGGTTTCGCCGTGCCCCTGTCGATCCGCCAGCCGCCGTGATCGAGGCTGCGCTCGAAACACACGCTGAGGCGCTCAACGGATCCGCCTGGATGTACTGCGGCTACGCGCCGCTGCCGTTGGTGCAGGGCATTGCGCCGCCGGCGATCGACATCGACGCGGCGGTCGACAATCAATTTCGCCTGGGTGTCGAGCACGGCTTCGAAACATGTCCGGTCGTCGTCACGGCGTCCCTGCGGACGTCACGGTTTGCGCCGGTGCTTGTTCTGGGAAGTACTGCACGTGCTCGCGGTCGGCGGACTGTGGATCGACGTGGAGGATGCGTCGCGCTGCGACGGCACGGCGCTCGCGGAAGATATTCCGGATCGCGAGTACTTCAGGGAATCGCTGACCCGCATCTCGAAAGACGAAGTCGGCCCGTTTGTCGTGCAGACCTATCGCAAGGTGGCGCCCACCCCGCTCGCGGCGAATATCGGCGACACTGGCTGGACGTTCGGCATCCTGACCGCCGGATCGTCGGAGCAGGGCGGACGGATGGCGGCCGACATCCTGGCGCTCGATCTGCCGGACGTCGAGGTGATCTTCTGCGGACCGCGTCCCGCCGACGCACCCATCGACCCGCGCGTGCGCGCCATCGATCTCGATCGGCCGGAACCGCGCGGCTGGATCACGCGCAAGAAGAACCTGATCGTCGACGCGGCGAAGCATGAGAACGTGTGTCTGCTCCACGATCGGTTTCGTGTCACGCCCGACTGGGCGGACGCGCTGCGATCCTACGGCCCGTGTTTCAGCGTCCTGACGTTCCCGCAGGTCTTTGCGGTGGACAAGGACCGCCGGTTCACGCAGCGTTACGCCGACTACCAGGTGCTGTTCAGGACCCGCGATGTCCAGGCAGCGCTCGACATGCGCGTATTCAACGGCCCGGATGTCCTCTACGCCGCCTACGACGACTTCTACGAGACCGCGTTTGTCTGCGGCGGCCTCTACATCGCCAAGAAGTCCATCTGGCAGCGGGTGAAACAGGACGAAGGGCTGTTTCACTGCGAGTGGGAAGACGTGACGTTCGGACTGGAATGTCAGCGACGAGGGATTCCGCACCGCGTGAACGGCGCGCTCGCCGTGGATTCGCTCACACCGCATCCGATGGCGCTCACCAGGATTCACGACATGCTGGCGCCCGATGTGCCGGCGCCGGGGACGCTGCACGTCATGCCGGAGCAGATGACGGCGGCATGGGAAACGCCGCAGCGCTTCAAGCCGATCCTGAATCTCGAAAAGAGCACCTACTTTCGAAGAGTCGTCGACCGGTTCAACGCCATTCCCGATTTGCCGCCGGCCATGCGGCTGGGCGGCGCCGATCTCAGCGACTGCGAGAGCCAGGCGCAGTTGTGGCGGACGATCGAGCGACGGGTCTTGCAGCTGCCGCTTCGCAGCCGTGCCGAGATCGCGAACATCCTGTTTTTCCTTTCGGACACCATCTACAACTGGCCCGCGTGCGAGGTGCAGGGCTGGATTCGCGCCAACGAGCGCGCCGGGCAGCACGAGGGGACGCTCGCGCGATTCGATCACGTCGTCGGCTGGGGCACCGGTTCGCTGTTCCGGACGCTGCACCGTGCCGTCGGCCGTGAGCTGCTGTTCGTCGTGGACAGCCGCGAAGGCGCCTGGGGTTCGACGCTCGACGAGGTGATCGTCAGGCCGCCGAGCTCGTTGCGCGAGCTCGACGCCACGCGGACCGCAGTCGTGGTGTTTTCGTGTTTCTTCGACGAGATCAGCAGCGCGATTCGCGCGCTCGGGCCGTTCAAGATCCTTGCGGCAGAAAGCGTCGTGGCGGAGCGCCGGTTCCCGCCACTTTCAGACATGGTGGCGTATTTCGAAGAAGTCGAGCGCTATTACCCGGCGACCTTCAAGCGACCGAGCATGGAGGCTGCGGCGTGAGCGTCGACGTCGAGCGGTACCTCGACATGGAACGCGCGCACTATTCGGAGCTGGTCGCGCGCTCGAATTTTTCCGCCGAGACCTTCACCCAGGTCGATTCAGACGAAATGGTCGTGGGCTCGTACTCGCAGCACGAGGCGTTCGACTACGAGCGCTGGCTGCTGAGCGGCGTCGCCATCGGGACTTCCGCGGTTGCGCTCGAGTACGGATGCGGTCCGGGGCGAATGCTTCTGAGGCTCGCTCCGCACTTTCACCGCGTGGACGGCGCGGACATTTCGGCCGAGGTGCTCGAAGTCGCGCGCCGGCGCTGCGCGCGGCTGCCGTCGCCGCCGGAACTGATTCTCACCGACGGCCAGGGCCTGCCCGACGAAGTTCAGGATCGGTACGACTTCGCGTACTCGGTGATTTGCCTCCAGCACATTTGCGTGTATTCGATCCGCAGACGCATTCTCGATGCGCTCTATCGCGCGCTCAAGCCGGGCGGCCTGCTGGTATTTCAAATGGGCTACGGTCCCGGCCATGCGGGCATGACCGACTATTTTGCGGAGTTCGTCGAGGCCGCCGGCACGAATGGCACCGCTGACGTCGGCGTCCTGCACCCTTCAGAGATTGGCGACGACCTCGCGAGCGCCGGATTCGAGTCCGCGAACTTCGCATTGACGCCGACCGGACCGGGCGACACACATGGCGCCTGGATATTCGTCCGCGCGATCAAGCCGGGTGCGTCAACGGCCGCGATTGCAACGCTGCCTGGCGATTGGCGGGAGCACGGCTTTGCCCCGATGACGAGCGACCGCGCCGCCGGCGAGAAGGCACGGCGCCGGCACCGGGAGCACGGCATCCTCGGCGCGCGTCGCACGGTCGGAGGCCGATCTCGAAACGCGCCTTCTGAGGCTCGCAACACTCGAGCGCGAGCATGACGCGCTGCAGGATGCGCTGGCGTTCGCGCATGCCGATCGCGACGGCTGGCGAAGCCGGGCACACGCTCTTGCGGCCGAACGGGACCGCTTGCTGCGCCGCGTCGAAATAGACGAGAGCCAGATCGCGCGCCTCCGCGTGGCCGATCGGCGTCGCCTCAAGGCGGTGGTCGAAGCACTCGTGAGGGAAGCGGCCGCGGGTCAATGGCGCGTCGGCGTGTTTGGCACCGGCGCTCACACCGAGTGGCTGCTGCGCGAGACGCCGCTCGCCGAGATCGCGAACCTGTTCTTCTTCGACAGCGATCCCGCGCGCGCCGGGGCAGTGATTGCGGGGCGGCCGATCGTCGCGCTCCACGAGGTCCCGGCGCGGGTCCGCACGCCGTGCTCGTGTCGTCGCTGGCGTTCCAGGACGAAATGACCGACGCCGTCCGCTCGCTCGGCCTGCACGGGATCCGCATCGTCCGCTGCTACCCCTGAACGACTGGCCGCGGAGCCCGCTCAGTTCGCAAAGAAAAAAATCGGTGCGATCTCTGCAGGTGCGATCGGCTGCGGCAGTCGCTGACGCTCCGACGGTATTACTCCAGCCCGCTGCATATTTCGGCAGATGCTTCGCGTCTTCGTGTCTTCGTGGTTCCGAATTGTCTCCGGCTATCGCGCGGGCTTCTGGGCGGTAGCCACGTTGGGATGGCGTGAGGCTTGCTGAATCAGCTGCGGCGTCCGGTGCGCCTTCTCAGTCGCTGCGGTGCCGGGCGCGTTTCGCTTGAGAAATTGCGTTGAAGTCGACTTGTACGAAGCGTCGGTTCACCGACACCACGTCGGCAGACCGTCGCCATCGCGCGTGCACGACCGCAAGACGCATGAGCGGATTCATTTGAGGTCCATGAAGGAGATTGACATGTCGCTGACGGCGACCACGCCGATCGTGATCGAACGAGACGGGTATGCCCTGACCACCCACCGGGCTCTCTGCCGGAGAGGCGTGCTCTGGATCGGGCAGACGTGCAACCTGCGCTGCCACTTCTGCTACTTCCTCGACAAGATCATGGACCGCAACCATCCCGAGCACGACTTCCTGCCGCTCGAGAAGTTGAAGCAGATGTGCAAGACGCTGGTCGACGTCTACGGCAACAACTCGGTGGATATCCAGGGCGGCGAGCCGACGATCTATCGCCACATCACCGATCTCATGCGCTACTGCAACGAGATCGGCTTGAAACCCACGCTCATCACCAACGGCCAGGTACTCGCCAACATCGACAAGTGCCGGCAGCTGAAAGACGCCGGCGTGTACGACCTGCTGATCAGCATGCACGGGCTCGGCAAGCGTTACGACAAGATCGTGGTCGTCGACGGCGCGGCCGCGAAGCTGCAGAAGGCGATCGCCAACGTCGCGGAAGTCGGGATTCCGTTCCGCCTGAACTGCGTGCTGTGCGCCGATGCGCTGCCCGATCTGATGGGCGTGGCGAAGCTCGCCGTCGAGAAGCAGGCGCGGGCGGTGAACTACATCGCGTTCAACCCGTTCGTGGATCAGGCGTGCGGCGGCAAGCGCAGCGCCGAGAACGTGCCGAAGTACAGCGACGTGATGAGTTATCTGCTGCCGGCGATCGACCTGCTCGACGCGCACGGCATCGAGGTGAACGTGCGCTACCTGCCGTTCTGCCTCTTCCCGGAGAAGTACCGGAAGTTCCTGCAGAATTTTCAGCAGATCACCTACGACCTGCACGAGTGGGAAGCCGCCGGCGAAGCCTGGTCGAGTCAGTCCGCTCAGCGCGAGTCGCTGGCGGAGCTGAGCGAGCCGATCGACTTCTTCCGCTACATCGAGACGCTCAGGCTGCGCGGCTGCAGCCAGGAGCTCGAGCAGCTGTCCGCGGAACGGCGATGGGGACCGTCGGTGGCGCGCACGCTCGACGCGATCGAAGCACGCGTCAGTGTTCCCGGCGCCGCCGGTCCGCAAACCGTCGCGCTCTTCGGCAGCGCCACGGTTGGCCAGGCGATTCGCGAAGCGGCGAAGTCGCGGCGCCGACTGAATGGCCGGCTCACCTTTGCCGCGTTCATCTCGTCCGCGCCAGTATCGCAGCGCTTCAGAGATCGACGGCCTCCGGTGGGAAACCACGGAGTGGCTGGCCGACAACCCGACCGACATCGTGCTCAATACCTCGGAGAGCTCGCGCGGCGCGATCACCGCGGCGCTGAAAGCCATCGGCCTCGAGGGCCGCGCGATCGAAGTCTTCGGGCAGGTTGGCAAGCGGCCGGCTGCGCCATCGGAAGATGAGACGCCGCTGCTGCGCTTTCCGGGCCGCGATGGCTACGAGTACTTCCAGTATCTGCCGGAGCTCGCCCCGTTCGAGAACGGCGGTACGGTCGAGCACGCCTACAAGGAATTCCGCGTGCTGATGCCGAAAGTCATTCACCCGTACACCAAGGGCGAAGCGTGCACGCAGTGCTCGCTGCGCGGCATCTGCGACGGATTCCACAAGGACTACGCGGAGATCTTCGGATTCGACGAAGCCACCAGCCAGGGCGGGCCGGCGGTCGTGCATCCCTGCCACTACTCGAACGATCAGCTGAAGGTGGTCGAGGCGCAGGAGTACGACTGGGCATTGCCGCCGGCCTACAAGCCCGCCGGGGACCAGGCGCCTGCGCAGGCCGTCGCCTGACGCCGGATTTCGTTGACGGTCGAGGACACGATGAATCAACCGAAGAAGGTGCTCTACTTCGCAGAAAACGCGCTCAGCGCGATTCAGGGCGGCGGCATCGTCGCCTACGCCGTACTGAAGGGCCTGCCGGCCGACCACCTTCTGGGCTTCTACGACTATCGCAACATCACGCCGGTTCCGGAATACGCCGATCGGTTCATCTACCTCGGACCCTGGCGCATGCCCGCGCTCCTCGACCGGATCAACGCGATGACGGGCGGCCGGGCGAAGCAGCGCCTTCAGCGGCGGTTTGCGGAGTCGTGCGTCCGCCAGGATCTCGCGTTCGTCGAACGCCACGTGACCGAGCGCGGGTTCGTTCCCGAGGCGGTCTATTTCGCCGGCCTTTCCTACCGGTACCTGCGGCTCGCCGTGATGGCCGCCGAACGCTACGACGTGCCGATGGTCCTCCTGAACATGGACGACTGGATGGAGACCGAGCGTGAGCAGGCGGCAGGATGGGGCGACGCCTGGCATGCGCGCATCGTGGAGCAGTTGAAGCGCGCCTCGGCCCGATCGCTCGTCAGCACCACGAATTCACCGCGCCTGGCGGACAAGCTGACGTCGCTCACCGGATTCCGGCATGTGCCCGCGAACAACTGCTGTTCGGATCTCATGGTGCACGGGACGCGGCCCAAGCGGATCCCGAACCGGATTCCGAACCGTATCCCGATCATCACCTATGCCGGCGCGATGAACGTGCACCTGCAGGGCGAAACCCTCAAGGTGCTGGCGAGCGCCGTCACCGAGTTGAACGCCGAAGGCGTCCGGGTGCAGCTGCACATCTACACGCCGTGGGAGTTTGCGCCGGATGCGAACGCCATCGCCGTGCCGCACGCGGTGTTCTACAAGGGCCAGGTCAGTCGCGAGCAGCTGGCCGACGTGTATCGCCGCGCCGACTTCCTCGTGACCACCGTCACGTATCGCGAACGGCTATCTCTCGCTGTTCCGCCATTCGCTCTCGACCAAGTTGTCCGAGTATCTCTGCGCGGGCAAGCCGGTCATTTCCATGGGGCATCGCGACTGGCATCTGCACGAGTACGTGCAGGATCACGGCTGCGGGTTCTCGATCCTCATGGACGAGAACTTCTCGCGCGCCCGGATCAAGCAGCAGCTGCGGCGCATCCTGGAGAGCGATGCGGCGCTGCTCGAGCGCATCGGCCGCGGTAACCGCGCGCTCTGGACCACCGCCCACGACGTGGACGTCATGGCGCAGGATTCCCGCCGCGCTCTCGGCCTCACGGTCGCGGCGCCGGCGGTGCAGCCGGCGGTGCGCCGCGGCGCGCTCTGGCTTGGCGATCCGGAAGATCGCGGGTTCGTCCCGAAGGACAAGCTGAAGACGATCGCCCGCCGCCTGGTCGATGTCTTCGGACACAACGCGATGGACATCGTCGCCACCCGCATTACGCCGCATCCGGATCTCGACGAGATCATCGACTACTGCCGCGCCGTCGGGCTGCGTCCCACGCTGGTCTTCGAGCCGGTGGACGAGCGCCGGCGCGACTGGGATCCGGCCGGCGCGCGCTGGTCGCTCGCCGATCCGCAACGTCTGCCGAAACCGTCGACCTCGTCGCCGCAAACCGTGTTCGAGCAGATCGCGGTGCTCCGCCGCGAACGCACGATGTCGCCGCTCACTGCAGTCGCAGCGGGTCATCAATCAGTTGACCGTGCGGGTCGCCGAGCACGCCTCGATTCGACCGGCCATCTGGATGTACGGCAGCGCGACGGTCGGCCTCGAAATCATCGAAGCGATTCGCCGCCACCGGTGGCTGCCAGACGCCGTCACCATCGGCGGCTTTCTGTCGTCGCCGGGGTATTGCACGGCTGACCTGCTTCACGGCTACCGCGTTGTGCCAGGCCGACGAGCTTCCCGATCCGAGCGACGCGCTGATCGTCGTCTCGTCGGAGACGTCGCGTTTGTCCATCCAGGAGGAATTGTCGCGCCTCGGCCTGCTCGATCGAATGATCAGCGCATACGGACTGATGTCGGCGTCGCACGTCTACGAGCGGCATCCGGATGGACCGGGGCAGGCGTATGTCGAAGGCGCATCGGCACGCGACTACGCGTCACGCGAGCTCGTGGCGCGCCTCGGCGGCGATCGACGGCCATCGCGTCCGTCCAAACCCGCTGAAGAAACGCCCAACGTGCGGTCGGCCGCCTGAGGAGACCATGAACGACCACTACGACGCCCTGCTCACTCGATTCTCCACGGGCAACGAGCCGCCCCTCCTGATGGTCGTCGGACTGGGGCAGGGTGAACTGCTCGAGGCCATGGAACGGCGCGGCATGGCCACGAGAGTGCTGGCCATCGAACCGGTGCCGTCGATCCTCGGCGAACTGCGGCGCCCGCCGCGACTGGACGCCGTGGCTCGAAACCGGCCGCCTCACGCTGCTGGTCGGTCCCGGATTCAGCGGCGCGACCGACGCCTGGAAGCTGCTCGGCAAGGCGGACGTCACGCCGCCGATGATCGTCTCGCCCGCACTCGAGCGCGAGTATCCCGACGCTGTGGCGGGCGCGAAGGCGCTGGCCAGGCAGATTGTCCTCGGCGCGAAATCGAACGAGGAAGCCAGGCGGCAGTTCGCCGGCCGCTATCTGTTGAACACGCTGAAGAACGTCGTCGCGGTCACCTCCGAGGGCGACGTCGCCGCGCTCGCGAATGCGTTTTCCAGGCGTTCCCGCCCTGGTGATTGGCGCCGGCCCGTCGCTCGATCGCAATCTCGCCGAGATCCGCGCCGTTGCCGATCGCGTGCTGCTGATCGCGGTGGACACCGCGGCCCGCGCGTTGATTGCCGGCGGTGTCTGTCCGCACATTGTCGTGTCGGTCGATCCCGAGCGAGGAGAACGCCCGGCACCTGATCGGCATCTCCAGCGCGGAGGACATCCACCTGGTGACTGAAGCGAGCGTCGATCCCGGTGCCCTCGCGCCGTTTGCCGGCCGGACGTTCACCTTCAAAGTCAGCAATCACCAGCCGTGGCCGTGGCTGGCCGGTGTCGACGCGAACCGCGGTTCGCTCCGCGCCTGGGGATCCGTGCTGACGACCGCGTTCGATCTCGCGCGCGTTTGCGGCTGCACGCCGATCGTGTTCGCCGGAACCGATCTCGCCTACACCGACGGCCAGCTCTATAGCCGCAACACGGTTTACGAAGCGGAGTGGCAGGGGCTCGCGAGCAACGCGACGCGCGCCGAGCATTTCCGTCAGCATCTGGCGAAGCAGAAGACCGTCATCGAGCCCGACATCACCGGGACGCCGACGCAGACGGCGCCGCGCTTCCTGCAGTTTCGCGACTGGCTGGTGCGGCAGGCGCCCGCCTCGGGGCGCGTCGTCAACGCCACGGGCGCCGGCATTCTCCACGGCGGCGGCATTCAACAAGCCAGCCTGAGGTCGCTGAAACTCGCGCCGCTGGTGCCAGAGGAAGCCGATATCCGAGGACGCCTGCGTCGCGCGTGGTCCGCGACCGCGGACGCTGCGCCCGGCCGCAGGGCGCGCGTGCGCGCCGGTCTGTCCGCACGGTCGTCGCTGCCGTTCGACGCGTGGCTCGAGTTTGCCGGGTCCTCCGTCGAACGCGCGGATGTCGAGCGCGTGCTCGATCTCGCCGATCGGCAACTGAGCAAAGTCGCGCCGCGGGATCCAGGCGGCTACCTGGCGATGCTGCAGGACTGGTACGACGAACGCGTCGTGTCGCTGGACGATGGGCGCGCGATGATGCATGCGGACTACGACTACGCGCGGACGCAGGCGCCCGCGGGCCAGTCGCATGTCCTGCTGGATTTCCTGCAGCGGACCTACGCAGTGGACACGCGCGCGACCGTGCACGGCACGCTGCTCGCCGCGTCGAGCATCCGCGGCGACGTCCGTGCGCTCGATGTCGGCTGCGGGCTGGGGCGCGGGATGGAACCGCTGGCCGGCGTCGGCATCCGCGTGGACGGCGTGGACATCAGCGCGCGCATTCTCGACCTCGCGCGGCAGAATCCGAAGCTGTCAGGCAGTCAGTTCTTCATCAGCCGCGGCAACGATTGCGGAGACGCGCCCGAGCACGCCTACGACCTGGCCTACTCGCAATTCTGCCTGCAGCACATCCCGGCGCGATCGATCCGCAACCAGATTCTCGCGGCGATGGCGCGCGCGCTCCGGCCGGGCGGTGTCGTGTCGGTGCTGTTTCATTTCTATGGTTCGCATCGCGCCGACTCGGTGCCGGCGCCGCATGTCGGGTGGGACGCGGACAACTTCGATGCCGCCGGCGGCAACGGCGTGACCGATGTCTGGGTGACGCCGGACGTCCTGCCGCAGCTGCTCGAAGACTTTTCGCGCCACTTCGTAGATGTACGGCTGCAGTTCGTGGACTTTGCCCGCGACGCGTCGCTCATCATCGAACCCGACGGCGCGTGGTTCAGCCACCTCATTGTGAGCGGGTCCACCCGTCCGGAACTCGCCGCCCGTGTTTACGCACCCGTGCAAAAGCCCGGGATCGTCGTCAGCCAGCCGGCCGGGCTCGAACTTCCTTTCGAATCTGTGTCATCCTGAGACAGCCGGAGGCGCAGCGGGAACCCCCGCCGCGCCTGATCCGTATCTGTATCAGTCCATGGCCCTCATCGAAACCGTCGATCTCTGGAAAACCTATGTGATGGGATCTGAAGAGATCCACGCGCTGCGTGGCGTCTCGATTCAGATCGAGCGGGGCGAGTACGTCGCCATCATGGGGCCGTCCGGGTCCGGCAAGTCCACGCTCATGAACCTCATCGGCTGTCTGGATACGCCGAGCAAGGGTTCATACCTCCTGAACGGCAAGCAGGTCAGCCAGATGAACGACAACGAACTGGCCCGGATCAGGAACGAGGAAATCGGTTTCGTGTTCCAGACCTTCAACCTGCTGCCGCGCGCGACGGCGCTGCGCAACGTCGAGTTGCCGCTGGTCTATGCCGGTGTGCAGTCCAAGGATCGCGAGCAGCGCGCCAAGGCGGCGCTCGAGAAGGTCGAGCTCGGGAGCCGCATCGAGCCACCGGCCGAACGAACTGTCCGGCGGTCAGCGGCAGCGCGTGGCGATCGCGCGGGCGCTGGTCAACAACCCGTCGATCCTGCTCGCCGACGAGCCCACCGGCAATCTCGACTCGAAGACCGGTCTCGAAATCATGGGGCTCTTCGAGCGCCTCCACAAGTCCGGCAACACCATCGTGCTCGTCACGCACGAGCCCGACGTGGCGGCCTACGCGTATCGGACGATCCACATCCGCGACGGCCAGGTCGAAGACGACGTCAGGCGCGCGGCTTAAAGTCGCAAGTCGCAAGTCGCAAGTCGCAGTCGTCACAGTCACTAGTGAGACTAGCGACTGCGACTGCGACTGCGACTCGATGACTGCGACTGACGACTAGTGCGACATCGCGTACAGCAGCACGTTGATGCCGAGCGCGTAGCCCTCGACTGAAAATTCCACGAAATACGCCCGGCTGTCGCCTTCGCGTTCGAACGCGTCACCGATGTCCGTGTTGTGCGTGATGAACACCATCACGCGGCCGTGCTCGTCGAGGATGCCGCGCGCGTGCGGCGTGGCGCTCTCGGCGCCGCGCTCCGAGGTCGGGCCGCCGGGCCCGCCCCAGAAGTTGATGGACGGAATCTGCGGAATGCGGCGCAGCGCGCCGTGCGCGTGAAAGATCGGATGGTCGAGCGGCAGATCGACGATCGGGTAGCGCCCCGAGGGCAGCACCTTCCGGATCTCGGCTCTCGAACAAATCCCAGGCGCGGTTGCCCCAGAAGTCGTCGGCCCAGAGAAATCCACCCTTGAGCAGGTAATCGCGGAGCGCGCCGGATTCGGCTTCGTCGAGAAAGATCGATCCCACTTCCGTCATCATGATGAACGGGCAGTGCGAGAGCACGGTGGGATCGGTCAGGCTGATGAGGAGATGCCGCGGCATGCCCTCGTCCATGCCGACCGGTGTCTTGGTCAGCTCGGAGAGGCGAATCGACAGGTTCTGATCGGCGCGCGGGAAGTCCACGCTCCAGTTCCCGCCGTCACCGTTTGACGCCTGCCGGAAGACCACGCGGCAGAATTGAAAGCTGCCGTCGTAGTCGGCGAGCGTCGCGTAGCGCAGCGCTCGCTCGCCGAACGGGCTCCGCCCGCCGCGCCGCTGAAATTGCGCCGCCGCGCCCGCGAGCCCCGCGGCCATCAGCATCGCGGCCACGGCTGCCGTCGCCATCCGCCATCGCATCGGGCTAAGTCTACGGCAATGTTTCGCTTGGCGGCTCAGGCTATGATTTCGTCACGACATGCGCGTCCGTTTCTGGGGTGTCAGGGGATCGGTGCCGTGGGCCACGCCCGAGTCCATCGGCCACGGCTGCAACACCCCGTGCGTCGAAGTGCGCGACGAGGAGACAGGCGCGCTGCTGGTGCTCGACGCAGGATCGGGGATCGTCGGGCTGGGGCATTCGCTCAGCGCCGAGGACTCCTCAGTCCCCATCCTGCTGACGCATTACCACTGGGACCACACCCAGGGCCTGCCGTTCTTCTCGCCGTTTTTCGATCCCGGCGCCACGCCGTCGATCTGGGCGCCGCACCTCGAGGGCGTGTCGGTCGAGTGGGTGGAGCACATTTTCGCGTCGCCGTATTTTCCGGTGCCGTTCGGCCAGCTGCCGAATCAGCCGGTGGTGACGCTGGTGCAGGCGGGCACGTTCGAGATCGGCGGCTTCCGCATCAGCGTGCAGCCGCTCAACCATCCCGGCGGCGCCTTCGCCTACCGGATTCACAGCGCGCGCGGCGACGTGGTCTACGCGACCGATCACGAGTTCGGCAATCCCGATCTCGACGAGCAGCTGGCGGCGTTCTGCCTCAACGCGTCCGCGGTCATTTCGGACGCGCACTTCACGCCGGCGGAACTGCCGCGCCACTACGGCTGGGGGCACGCGAGCTGGCGGCAGGTGACCGAGTTCGCGTCGGCGTGCGGCGCCGGACACCTTTATCTCTTTCATCACAAGCCGGGACGCTCCGATCACGAGCTCGCGCTGATCGAGTCGAGCGCACGCCGCGTGTTTCCGGCGACGTCGGCCGCCAAAGAGGGGATGTCGTTCGAGATCTAATCCCTCTATAGTGAATCTCGTGCGCAAGGTCGTCGCAGGATTGCTCATCGGCGCCGCAGCCGCGGCGCTCATCCTCGGGCTCGATGCCGCGCTCACGGCGCTGCTCGGCAGCCCGGACAGAAATCCGTTTCAGACCGTCGAGCTCAAGACCTACGACTGGCGCCTGCGGCAGACGGCGCAGCCGCTCGCGGCGCGTTCCGACATCGCGCTTGTCGAGATCGACGAGTACTCGCTGCGCAATCTCGAGCCGCTCACCGGGCGCTGGCCGTGGCCGCGGCTGATTCACTCGATGATCATCGACTTCCTCGCGCGCGGTCCGGCGAAGGTGATTGCCTACGACGTCGTCTTTGCCGGCGCGGATCCGCAGAAGGAATTCAAGGCCGGCGGCGTCGCGTGGACCGGCCAGGAGTCCGACGAGGCGCTGGTCACCTCGGTCAAGGCGGCCGGCACCGTCATCCTGCCGGTCGATGCCACCTACGAGAGCGAGGCCGACGGCGCGACCAGCACGATCGCCAACGGGCTGAAGCTCGATGCGTCACGCGTGATCCAGCGCAAGGTGGTCTTTCCGCCGTTCGGAGCGCTCGGCGGCGCGGCCGCCGCGCTGGCGCACAACCTGACGATCTACGACCCTGACGGTCCGATCCGTCACACCGTGCCGCTGGTGCGAACCGGGTCGAGCGTCATCCCGTCGATCGGTCTCGCCACCGCCCTGCGCGCCGGCGGCATCCCGGATTCCTCGGTCCGCATCGACGGCGACACGCTGCACGTCGGCGACCGCTCGATCGCGCTCGAGCTCCGGCGGACGCGCAACGCGGATCGCGCCGAAACCTACCAGTGGAATCTCGTGAACTTCCGCGGACCGGCGTTTCTCGACGACCTGACGCATCGTCCGTATGCGAGCTACCGCGCCTTCGATCTCATCAGCGCCGAGAACGACATCGTCAACGGCGAGAAGCCGAAACTCGATCCGGCCGTGTTCAGGGACAAGATCGTCTTCGTTGGTACTACTGCGACCGGATTGTTCGACGCGTTCGAGACGCCGTTTTCGCAGGGCCGCATGCCGGGGATGCAGATTCACGCCTCGGTGGCGGACGACATCCTGTCGAATCGTTTTCTGGTACGGGGAGGCACGGCCGGGCGCGTCTCGGTCGTGTTCGCGCTCGCGCTGGCGGGTGGTCTCGCCGCGACGCTCCTGCCTGCGTGGTGGGCGACGGCCGCGATCGCCGGCATCCTGAGCCTGTTCGCATGGGAGGCGACGCGATTATTCGCCGGCGGGTACTGGCTGAATCTGCTGCAGCCGGTGCTGGCGACGTCGGTGGCGCTCTTTGGCGGCGTGGCGTACCAGTATTTCGTCGAAGGCCGCGAGAAGCGGAAGATGAAACGCCTCTTCGGGCACTATGTCTCGAAGGACGTCTTTGCGCAGCTGGTCGCGAACCCGGATCTGGCGCGCCTCGGCGGCCAGCGGCGCGAGATGAGCGTGCTGTTCTCGGATATTCGCGGCTTCACGACGGTGACCGAGCGGGGGCAGCCCGAGGAAATCGTCGGGATGCTCAACGAGTACTTCTCGAAGATGGTGGCGATCGTGTTCCGCCACAAGGGCACGGTCGACAAGTTCGTCGGCGACATGGTGATGGCGCTCTTCGGTGCGCCGCTCGACGATCCCGATCACGCGGACCACGCCGTGCAGGCGGCGCTCGACATGCTCGAGGAGCTCAAGGGGCTGAATGCGCAATGGAAAGCGGAGGGGCGTTTTGCCGAGCTTGATATCGGCATCGGCGTGAATACCGGGCCGATGATCGCCGGGAACATCGGCTCGGACGCTATCATGAGCTACACCGTCATCGGCGACGCGGTGAACCTCGGATCGCGGCTCGAGTCGCTGAACAAACAGTACGGGACGCGGATTATCATTAGCGACGCTACCCGATCGAAGCTCACGGGCCGATACACGTTCAGGCCGCTCGGCGACGTCGTCGTCAAAGGCAAGACGCAGCCGGTCGCCATTTTCGAAGTGACCGGACGGGACACGCCTCCCGGTGGCGAGGCGGCGCGTCCATCCTCCGGCAGGTAACAAATCATGAAGCAGATATTTTTCGCGATTGCACTGATGACCCTTGCGGCGCCGGCGTCCGCACAATTCGGCAGCCTCGGCGACGCGGCGAAGAAGGCCACCCAGGCCAAGAACGCGGTGGACGAATTCAACATCACCGAGGCCGAGGAACGGCAGATCGGCGAGGACGTCAGCACGAAGATCCGCGCGCGGTTCGGCGTGGTGCAGGACCCGGCGATCCACAAGTACGTGACGCTGGTGGGGACGACGCATCGCGAAGCAGTCGGACCGGCCGAATCTGAACTGGAATTCATCGTGCTCGATACCGACGGCGTCAACGCGTTCGCGTCGCCGGGCGGGCTGGTCCACGTGACGCGCGGCGCGCTCGGCCTCGCGAAGAACGAGGCGGAGCTGGCCGGCATCCTGGGACATGAGATCGGCCACGTGGTGCGCAAGCACACCGTGAACGCCATCAAGAAGAGCACCGTGGTCAAGATGAGCAGCGACGCCGCCGGCAACCGCGCGGCGGTCATCAGCAGCTTCGCGAACCGCGCGTACGACATGGTGCTCGAGAACAGCTTCGATCGCGGCGACGAGCTCGACGCGGACAAGGTCGGCACCGCGCTCGCCGCGAAGGCCGGCTACGCCGGCGGCGCGCTCGGCGACTTTCTCGCGCGCCTCGACGAGCGCAACAAGAACCAGGCGGAGCGAAACGGGCTGTTTGCGTCCCATCCCGAGACCAAGGAACGCATCACGAAGATCAAGCAGGCCGCCGCGGCGTCGAGCGTCCTCGTCGAACCGCGTTTCAAGTCGAACGTGAAATACGAAGCGGCGGCGCTGACCTCGATTGCGACCGTCACCGACGGGTCCGCCGGCCTGGCGGGTTCCTCCAAAGAAGAACCGAAGAAGGAAGAACCCAAGAAGGAAGAACCGAAGAAAAAAGGGTTCGGCCTCGGCGGCGTGAAAGAGACCGTTGCGCCCGAGAAACAGAGCTCACAGGTGTCGGCGTCCGGAGGAGCCCGAGGACTGGGCGCGGACCGCGCCGCCAAGGGCGGCAGCAATCCGGCCATCGTGAAGACGACGGTCACCGCCGCCGAACTGACGACGTTCAAGCAGGGCATCGCGTAAGCAGCGCGCACAAAAGCGCATCACGAAGGCACGAAGGCACGAAGGACACGAGCTCTTAGGGACCCTGAAGGTTCTTCGTGCTCTTCGTGTCTCGTGTTTGTCTTGTAGTCCCAGCCCCCAGTCCCGCAGCCCCGAGCTAGATCGCCGCCCAGTGTCCCGCGGTCACTTCCCTGAGCGCGGCGCTTCTGTTGACCGCGGCGGGGTCGAGGACGATTCGCTGGCGGGGCGCGTCCGGGTCGGGCACGGGAATCGCCGACAGCAGCGCGCGCGTGTAGGCGTGCTGCGGCGCATCGAAGAGTGACCGGGTCGGGCCGACCTCCACGATTTTGCCCAGATACATCACGGCGACACGGTCGCAGATGTGCTCGACCAGCCGCAGATCGTGGGCGATGAAGAGATACGTCAGCTTCAATCGCGCCTGCAGATCCATCAGCAGGTTGATCACCTGCGCCTGCACGGACACGTCGAGCGCCGACACCGGTTCGTCGAGGACCAGCAGCGACGGATTGAGGGCGAGCGCGCGCGCCAGGCCGATGCGCTGGCGCTGACCGCCGCTGAACTGGTGCGGATGACGTTCGAGATGCGCCGGATCCAGGCCCACGAGCTGAAAGAGCTCTGCGACACGCTGGCGCCGGGCCGTTCGATCGCCGAGTCCGTGGATGATGAGCGGCTCTTCGACGATGTGCCGCGCCCGCATGCGCGGGTTGAGCGACGAATACGGATCCTGAAACACGATCTGCATGTGCCGCCGCATTTCGCGCAGCCGTCCCTTCGGCAGCGCGAGCACGTCTTCGTTGCGAAACCTCACCGATCCGGACGTCGGCTCGATCAGGCGCAGAATGCACCGCCCGGTGGTCGTCTTGCCGCTCCCTGATTCGCCGACCAGCCCGAACGTTTCCCCTTCGTCGATGCTGAAGCTCACGTCGTCCACCGCGGTGACGGTCGTGCCCTTGCGGAACAGACCCTTGCCGCGCGTGAACTCCTTGACGAGGCTGGAGACTTCGAGGAGAGACATGGCTACGGTGCGGGGTGCGGGGTGCGGGGGTGCGAGGTGCGGTGCGAGGTGCTGGGTGCGAGGTGCCGTGCGACGTGCCGTGCGAGCGTGCCGTGCGAGTGCCAGGTGCGGAGTGCGCCTTGTCGCGATGCAGGTAACAGCGCGCGGTGTGACCGTCGCCGACGGGGTAGTCGGGCGGCGGCGTGGCGGCGCAGGGCTCGAAGCGATCGGGACAGCGGGGGTGGAACGCGCACCCGGAGGGAAACGCGCCGAGCACCGGACGTTGCCTTCGATGGCGTGCAGGCGGCGTCCGCGCATTCGTGCCGGGGAGCGACGCCAGCAGACCGCGCGTGTACGGATGCTGCGGCTCGCGCAGGATCGCTCGCACCGGGCCCGTCTCGACGATCCGCCCGGCGTACATCACCGCGACGCGGTCGGCGGTCTCGGCGATCACCCCCAGATCGTGGGTGATGAGCAGGAGCGACAGGCCGAGCGTGTCTTTCATCGCCTTCAAGCAGGTCGAGAATCTCCGCCTGAATCGTCACGTCCAGCGCGGTCGTCGGCTCGTCGGCGATGACCAGCGACGGCTTGCACGCGATGGCCATGGCGATCAGCACGCGCTGCCGCATGCCGCCCGACAGTTGATGCGGGTAGTCGTCGACGCGGGCGGCGGCCTGCGGAATGCGGACCGCCTCGAGCAGCTGAACGGCGTCGGCGCGCGCACCGCGCCGCGTCGTGCGCCCGTGGACGAGCAGCGCTTCGCCAATCTGATCGCCGATGGTGAAGACCGGGTTGAGCGCGGTCATCGGCTCCTGAAAGATCAGCGCCATCTCCGCGCCGCGCACGCGCTGCATCTCGGACTCGGACAGCGTCAAGAGATCCCGTCCCTTGAAGATCACGCGTCCGCCGGCGATGCGTCCGGGCGGCTGGACGAGCCGCATCAGCGACAGCGCGGTGACCGACTTGCCGCTGCCCGATTCGCCGACCAGGCCCAGCGTCTCGCCGGGCCGGATCTCGAAGCTGATGTCGTCCACCGCCGGCGCGCTGCCGGTCGCGAGGTCGAACAGCGTCGTGAGGTGGGAGACTTCGAGCATCAGACTGTGGCGATCTCGCGGTACTCGCCGAACACCGTACGCATCGCGTCCGAGATTTCGCCGACCGTGGCGCGCGCTTCGACCGCGGTGATGATCCGCGGGACCAGGTTCGACCCATCGCGCGCCGCCTGAGTCACCGCGGCGATCGACTGCTGCCATGCGGCGGCATCGCGGCTCGCGCGCACCTGTCGGACGCGTTCGATCTGCGCCCGTTCCATTTCCGGGTCGATGTGGAACACGTCCACGTTCGAACGCCGTCGCCCCGCGATCCTCGAAACGGTTCACGCCGACGACCACCGCCTGGCCCGAGTCGATGGCCTGCTGGGCGCGGTAGGCGGAATCCTGGATTTCGCGCTGGATGAATCCGGCCTCGACCGCGGCGAGCGTGCCGCCCATGCCGTCGATCCGTTTCAGCAGATCCTCGGCGCCCGCCTCGATCTCGTCGGTGAGTTGTTCGATGACGTACGAGCCGGCGACCGGGTCCACCGTATTCGCGACGCCGGTCTCGCCCGCGATGATCTGCTGCGTCCGGAGCGCGAGCCGGGCCGCGTCTTCCGTCGGCAGCCCGAGCGCCTCGTCGCGGCCGTTGCAGTGGAGCGACTGCGTGCCGCCGAGGACCGCCGCCATCGCCTGGACCGCCACGCGCACGATGTTGTTGTCGGGCTGCTGCGCGGTCAGCGTGCTGCCGGCCGTCTGCGTGTGGAACCGGAGCTGCTGCGCGCGCGGGTTGGTGGCGCCGAACCGGTCGCGCATGATGCGCGCCCACAGCCGGCGCGCGGCGCGGAACTTGGCGATCTCCTCGAGGAAATGGTTGTGGGCGTTGAAGAAGAACGACAGCCGCTGGCCGAACTGATTGACGTCCAGCCCGGCGTCGATCGCCGCCTGCACGTACGCGACGGCGTGCGCGAAGGTGAACGCCACTTCCTGCACCGCCGTCGAACCCGCCTCGCGGATGTGATACCCGCTGATCGAAATCGTGTTCCAGTTCGGGAGCTCGCGTTCGCAGAAGGCGAAGATATCCGTCACGATCCGGAGCGAGGCGCGCGGCGGATAGATGTAGGTCCCGCGCGCGACGTATTCCTTCAGGATGTCGTTCTGGATCGTTCCCGACAACTTGGCGAGGCTCGCACCCTGCTGCTTCGCCACCGCCACGTAGAGCGACAGCAGGATGACCGCGGTCGCGTTGATGGTCATCGACGTCGAGACGCGGTCGAGCGGAATGCCGTCGAAGAGCGCCGCCATGTCGTCGATGGAGTCGATCGCCACGCCGACCCGGCCCACTTCGCCCTGCGCGAGCGGGTGATCCGAGTCGTAGCCCATCTGGGTCGGCAGATCGAAGGCGACGCTCAATCCGTTGACGCCCTGGCCGAGCAGATACCTGTAGCGGGCGTTGGATTCGGCGGCTGTGCCGAAGCCGGCATATTGGCGCATGGTCCACAGCCGGCCGCGATACATGGTCGGCTGGATCCCGCGGGTGTACGGAAATTCGCCCGGAAAACCGATATCGCCCATCAAAAGTGACTCAGATTGTAGCGCGAGTGACACGGAGGACCGGTGCCCGTAACTCCTTGACAGAGTGGCAATTTGACCGTAGACTCGGATCACTTTCAGAAGCGCATCAGCAGAAGACCACGCAGATGCCCGACCTCCTTCCACCTCCTCGGTGAGCGGGACTTGGATCGGGAAGCGCCCCCGGAAACCCGGCCCGGTGGTGTAGGAGGGGAACGAGGATGGACGACGTCGTCAACCGGTTCGCGCGGGAACTGGCCGACGCGATCGCAGGCGCGGTCGCTGACAACCCACAAGTCGAAGCATGCCGCGAGAAGGCTCGCGCTGCAGGTTTCGAGATGAAAGTCACGCTCGAAGCCGTCGTCGGATTTGTCAATCGGTCGCAGCCGCAGCAGTCGCAGACGCTCGCGAAAGTCGCCGCACCGGCCCGGGTCGTGCAGCCGCGCCGTGCACTCGAAGTTACTGCCAACGATCGCCGGTTCCTTCGCTCGCTCCGCATCGCCGCGGACGAGACCACCGAGCCCGTCGAATAGCTCGGACTTAAACAGACTCGCACTATCAGGCCGGCCGCTCCAGCGTGCCGGCCTTTTTTTATTCCCGAGCCCCGAGCCCCGAGCCCCGAGCCCCAGAGCTATCCCTTCGTCTGATTCGCGACCTTTGCCGCGGCGGCTGCCGCTGCCGCCGGATCGCCCAGGTAGTAGTGGCGAATCGGCCGCAGATCGTCGTCCAACTCGTAGACCAGTGGAATCCCGGTCGGGATGTTCAGTTCGACGATGTCCGATTCGGAGTAGTTGTCGAGGTACTTGACCAGCGCGCGCAGGCTGTTGCCGTGGGCGGCGATGAGAACCCGCTGCCCGGAACGGATCGACGGCGCGATCGTCTCGTGCCAGTAGGGTAGAAAGCGCGCCACCGTGTCTTTGAGCGATTCGGTCGCCGGCAGCTCGGACGGCGCCAGCGAGGCGTAGCGCGGGTCGTGCGACGGGAAGCGCGGATCGTCGGGCGTCAGCGCCGGCGGCGGAATGTCGTAGCTGCGCCGCCAGATCTTGACCTTGTCGTCGCCGTGTTTGGCCGCCGTCTCCGCCTTGTTCAGTCCCTGCAGTGCGCCGTAGTGACGCTCGTTGAGCCGCCAGTCCTTCTCGACCGGCAGCCACATCTGGTCGAGCGCGTCGAGGACGATCCACAGCGTGCGGATCGCGCGCTTGAGGAGCGACGTGTAGGCGATATCGAAGACGTAGCCGCCTTCCTTCAGCAGCCGTCCCGCCTCCGCGGCTTCGGCGAGGCCTTTTTCAGCCAGGTCGACGTCGGTCCAGCCGGTGAACCGGTTTTCCTCGTTCCACGTGCTGAACCCGTGACGCAGCAGGACGACTTTGTGCATGGTCTTCACGCCCGCGCGAGCGCGGCGACGGCGGAGCGTCCGGCGTACGCGGCCTGCGCGCCCAGCTCCTCCTCGATCCGCAGCAGCTGGTTGTATTTGCAGACGCGGTCGGTCCGGCTCGCCGATCCGGTCTTGATCTGTCCCGCCGCCGTGCCGACGGCAAGGTCGGCGATCGTCGCGTCCTCGGTTTCTCCGGAGCGATGCGAGATGATCGTCGCGTAGTGCGCGTCGCGCGCCATCGCCACCGCGTCGAGCGTCTCGGTGACCGTGCCGATCTGATTCAATTTCACCAGCAGCGCGTTGCCGATCTTCTCGCTGATGCCCTTGCGCAGGATCTCCGGGTTGGTGACGAACACGTCGTCGCCGACGAGCTGCGTCCGGCTGCCCACGGCCTGCGTGAGCATCTTCCAGCCTTCCCAGTCGCCTTCCGCGATGCCGTCTTCGATCGAGATGATCGGGTACTGGCGCAGCCAGTCCTCGTACAGCCTGACCATCTGTTCCGATGTGCGCTCGGCTTCGCCGGATTTCTTGAAGACGTAGCGGCCGTTGCCGGCCCACAGCTCGCTCGACGCGACGTCGAGCGCGACGTAGATGTCCGAGCCGGCGTGCCGCCCGGTCTTGTTGATCGCTTCGAGCACCACTTCGACGGCTTCCGAGTTCGACTTGAGGTTCGGCGCGAACCCGCCTTCGTCGCCGACGCCGGTCGATTGGCCGCGCGCCTTGAGAATGCCGCGGAGCGCGTGAAAGATCTCCGCGCCGGCCCTGAGCGCCTCGGCGAACGAGGTGGCGCCGACCGGCATCACCATGAATTCCTGGAAGTCGACGCTCGAGTCCGCGTGCGCGCCGCCGTTCAGGATGTTCATCATCGGCACGGGCAGCGTGAAGCGCTCGTTCTTGTAAAGCGTCCCGATGTGGCGGTAGAGCGGGCACGCGATGGTTCGCCGCTTCGGCGCGCGAGGAAGGCCATCGAGACGCCGAGCAGCGCGTTCGCGCCGAGCCGGCTCTTGGTCGCCGTCCCGTCGAGCGCGATCATCGCCTCGTCGAGCGAGCGCTGATCGAAGGCGCGCCCTTCCAGCGCCTTCGCGATCTCGCCGTTCACGTTCGCGACCGCCTTGCGGACGCCCTTGCCGCTGTAACGCGCCTTGTCGCCGTCGCGCAGCTCCAGCGCCTCGCGTTCGCCGGTTGACGCGCCGGACGGCACCGCCGCGCGGCCGGTGACGCCGCTTTCCAGCAGCGACGTCCACTTCGACGGTCGGATTGCCGCGCGAATCGATGATCTCCCGGCCGTGCACTCGTGTGATTTTCACTGGGTGATCCTTGTAGGCTCCGGGCTTCAGGCTCCGGGTTCTGGGCTTTAGGCTCTGGGCTTTGGTCAGCCGTTTCCGTCCGCGTTCAATTCGAACTGAAGGGCTTCCTCGCTGAGCGGGGCGATGAACGGTTCGTCGTCGCTCTCGACGACGACGATGCCGGTGTCGGTGACGGTGTGGCGCCGGCGATCTTCCTCGGGGTTGAAGCCGATCAGCGCGCCGCGCGGAATGAGGACGTCGCGGTCGATGATCGCGCGCTTGATGCGGGCGTGGCGGCCGACGCGGACGCCGGGCATCAGCAGCGATCCTTCGATCCGGCAGAAGCTGTGGACGCGCACGTTCGGGCAGAGCACGCTGCCAATCACCGTGCTCCCCGAGATGATGCAGCCCGGAGAGATGACCGAGTCGAGCGCCTGCCCGCAGCGCTTGCCTTCTTCGGCGAACACGAACTTGGCGGGCGGCGCCTGCGGCTGGTAGGTGCGCATCGGCCATTCCGGATCGTAGAGATTGAATTCCGGCGTGACCCGGCACAGATCCATGTTGGCTTCGAAGTAGGCGTCGAGCGTGCCGATGTCGCGCCAGTACTTCGACGACTTCTTGTTCTCGTCGTCGAACCGGTAGGCGAAGACCGGCACCTGGTGAATCAGCGCCGGAATGATGTCCTTGCCGAAGTCGTGGCCGGTCGGCATCGTGGCGTCCGCTTCGAGCGCGCGCACCAGGACGTCGGTGTCGAAGATGTAGATGCCCATCGACGCGAGCGCGATATCGGACGATCCCGGGATCGGGATCGGCTGGGCCGGCTTTTCCTGGAAGCCGGTGACCTGTTCGTGCTCGTCGATGGCGACGATCCCGAAGCGTGACGCGTTGGCGATCGGTTCCTCGATCGCCGCCAGCGTGACCGCCGCGCCGCGCTCCTGGTGCGCGCGCAGCATGCGCGCGTAGTCCATCTTGTAGATGTGATCGCCGGACAGGACGAGCAAGTAGCGCGGGTTCTCGCGCGTCAGCGAGTAGAGATTCTGGTAGACCGCGTCAGCCGTGCCCTGATACCAGTGCTCGCCGATGCGTTTCTGCGGCGGCAGGATCTCGATGAACTCGCCGAGCTCCTCCGAGACGATGCTCCACCCCATGCGGATGTGGCGGTTGAGCGACAGCGACTTGTACTGCGTGGCGATGAAGATGCGCCGCAGTCCCGAGTTGATGCAGTTGCTCAGGACGAAATCGATGATGCGGTACGGACCGCCGAAGTAGACCGCCGGCTTGGCGCGCTCGCGCGTGAGCGGCTGCAGCCGCTCGCCGGCGCCGCCGGCCAGCACGATGACGAGGCAGTCGTCGAGGAGGGACGACATCGGCGTTCAGCTCCGGCGCAGCACGACGCGGGCCGGCGCCCCGTCCGAGCCGACGATGGCCAGCGGCAGGCAGAACATTTCGTAGGTGCCCGGTTCGACGTCGCGCAGATTCAGACCCTCGATGACAATCGTACCCGCGCCGAGGAGCGCGTGGTGCGCCGGCGCGCCAGGTTTTTTGAATTCCTCGACCGACAGGTAGTCCACGCCGACCACCTTGACCCCGTGCTCGACGAGAAATTGCGCCGCGGGTCCGGTCAGGCCGATGAAATCCTGGTGGAATTCCGGCGAGCCCCAGAGCCGCGAGTTGTGGGTCTTGATCAGCAGGCGGATGTCTTCCTTCAGATCGAAGGCCGCCAGGTCTTCCGCAGTGACGCCCCGGCGCGTCGTCAGCTCAATGACCCGGGCGCGGCCGCAGAGCATTTCGAGCGGCAGCGACTCGACGCCCCCGCCCGCGTCGAAAAAATGACGCGGCGCGTCCACGTGCGTGCCGCCGTGCACGCTCATGTGCACGCTGGACACATTCGAGCTGTCGCCCCGGGCCAGGCGCTTGATCGCCTCCAGCTGGAATGGTGTATTGCCAGGGTAGGTCGGGGAGTTCGAGTCCAACGGGACCGAGACGTCGATGAGCTTCATGACCGGAACGGGGTGGCGATAATAGCATACGGAATCGGGCGCCCCTTTCGGGTGAAGTGCTGGTGGCAGAGCAGTTTGACTTGCCCGATTTACGACGCATATTATTGGCTGTTCTTATCGGCGTTCTGAGGGGAGACGAGCTTTATGCTGATGCTGACACCGCGCCGCGCCATGACCCTGGGTTCTGCAGCGGTTTTTGTATTTTCGGTGGGAGTGTTCGCGCAAAACGGCGCACAGCAAAACGCCCAACCGCCAACAGGGCAGCGAAAGCTGAGCGACACCGAGAAAAAAGAAATTCAGACGGTTCTCAAGATCGTCGACGACGTCGTGGCCGGGCAGCCCGCGCCGAACGACCTGTCGCTGACGTGGGCGCACGAGGACCTGTTAAAGGCGCAGGGCAACAAGCAGTACGTGCCCTTCAGCGTCACGCTCGACCCATCCAAGGTCGCCGAAGGCAAGGTCTCGCTCTACTGGCGCGTCGTCTCGAAGGACGCACCGCCGCCGCCCGCCGCGGATCCGAAGAAGAAGGATGACAAGGCGGCCAAGCCGGAGTACGCCTACGAGGACCTGAACGTCGTGACGCTGCCGACGGGCCAGCCTGGCCCCGTGCGCGTCAGCCGCTCGTTCACCGTCTCGCCTGGTTCCTACGATGTGTTCGTGGTGGCGAAGGAGCCGACGCCGGCGAAGGCGCCCAAGAATGCTCCGCCGCCGAAGGTTTCGCTCGTCCGCCAGACGGTCACCGTGCCGGATCTGTGGAACGGCGAGCTCAATACCAGCTCGGTCATCATCGCCGAGCGCATCGATCCGCTGCCGGCGCCGCTCACGGCGCAGCAGCAGGGCGAGCGCCCGTACGCGCTCGGCACCATGGAAATCGTGCCGGCCCTCAGCACGAAATTCAGCAAGAAGAACGAGCTCTCCACGTTCCTCCTGATCTACAACGCGAAGGTCGACGCCGCGAACAAGCCGGATGTCAGCGTCGAGTACAACTTCTACGCGAAGGCGGCGGGCGCGGAAAAGTTCTTCAACAAGACCAATCCGCAGAACCTGAACGCGCAGACGCTGCCGCCGCAGTTCGACTTCGCGGCCGGGCATCAGCTGCAGAGCGGCCAGGCCGTTCCGCTCGCGTCGTTTCCGGAAGGCGACTATCGGCTCGAGATCAAGGTGACCGACAAGATCGCCAACAAGACACTGACCCGGGACGTCAATTTTTCAGTGAGTGGTTCGTAAACACGCACAACACGGGGAGCGCCCCCGGAGCTCGTGAACATGGCAGCGACACCCAGACTTCTGGCGTCGGCAGTCGTCGGCGGCATGTTGGTTGTGGGGATTTCGGGCATCGCGCGCGCGCAAGTCGAGCGCGCGCCCGTGCCGCCAGTGGCGCGTACCGCTTCCCTCGCTTCCGGCTCCATCTTTGGCGTCGTCCTTGACGAGCGCGGCCTGCCGGTCGCCGGTGCCGTCGTCTCGGCGCTCGGCACGACGACGGTCACGGCCGTCACCGACAAGGCCGGAAAATTCGAGCTGCGCGCGGCTGGCGCCAGGCCCGTACCACGTGCGGGCGCACTGCGCCGGCTTCGTGGCGTCGCATCCCGAGACGATTCAGGTCAATACGAGCGGCGCGATCGACGTCCACGCTGGCGCTGCGCCGGGTCGGCGCGATGACGGTCCTCGCGGCGGGCTTCGGCGTATCGCCGGGCGCGAACGACGGCGGCGACGTCGAGCCGACGGAGGCTCCCGATTCGCCGGAGGCGCAGGAACCCGATACCGACGACCATGGCGAAGTCGCCTGGCGCCTGCGGCACGCGCGTCGCAGCGTCTTGAAGGACGTCACGATCCCCGACGATTTGCTGGCCGACGGCGGCAGCAACGGCGGCGCCTTCGTGCCCACCGATCTGCTCGGGCGCGCGGTCGCTTCGCCGGCCCGCATGGCGACGAATTTCTTTGCCGAGACCGCCTTCTCCGGCCAGGTCAACCTGCTGACGACCGGCTCGTTCGATACGCCGCGCGAGTTCTTCTCGACCGACACGCTGTCCAAGAACATCGCCTACCTTCGTCTCGGCGCGCCGGTTGGCGAGCAGGGCGACTGGAGCGTGCGCGGCGCGTTCAATCAGTCCGACATCTCGTCGTGGGTCGTGGCTGGCTCCTACGCCGCGCGCTCTGACGCAGGGCGGCACCAATACGACCTCGGGCTGTCCTACAGCACCCAGCGCTATGACGGCGGCAACGTCCTCGCGCTGAGCGAAGTCACCGACGGCAGCCGCAACGCCGGCAGCCTCTATGGCTACGACAGCTTTGCGGTCTCACCGACGACGACCGTTTCGTACGGCGCGGCGTATTCCCACTACGACTACCTCGATTCGAAAGGGCTGATCAGCCCGCGTGTCGAAGTCACCGTCACGCCGGCCCACAAGGTCCGCCTGCGCGGCGCGGTGGCGCAGCGCGCGCTCGCGCCGGGCGCCGAGGAGTTCCTGCCGCCGGGCGATGCCGGGATCTGGCTGCCGCCGCAGCGCACGTTCTCGTCGCTCAGCCCGCGCCGGCCATTCGACGCCGAGCAGACACGGCACGTCGAAGGCGGCGTGGAGGGCGACTTCGGGAGCTCCACGATCGGCGTGCGGCTCTTCCACCAGCAGGTGAACGACCAGCTGGTCACGCTGTTTGGCGCCGACGTGCCGGGCCAGCCGGCGACGAAGCTTGGACACTATCTGGTCGGCAACGTGGGCGACGTCGATGCGACCGGCTACGTGGCGGAGTTCCGCACGGTCGTTGGCGGGCGCGTGCACGGGTCGCTGGCCTATTCGCAGGTGAACGCCGACATGTCGGCGACTCGCAACCTTCGTTATCTCCTGCTGCTCGCGCCGTCCGCCATCCGCAGTTCCGATCGGCTCAACGATGTCACCGCGACGATCGATGCCGAGGTTCCCGAGACCGCCACCCGCATCCGGTGCGTGTATCGCGTCGGTAACGGCTTCGCGCATGCGAGCGACAGCCGCCTCCGGGCTGGACACGCCGTTTCGACGTTCAGGTTCACCAGTCCCTTCCCTTCATGAACTTCAGCAGCGCGCGGTGGGAGATGCTGATCGCCGTTCGCAACTTCTTCAGGGAAGCGGGCACCGAGCAGTCGGTTTACGACGAATTGCTCGTCGTCCGTCCGCCGAAGCGCGTCGTGGGCGGCGTGACACTTCGCTTCTAAGTGTCTGCGGACGCTAGACTTCGCCGCATCTGACCGCCAAAAATCAAGATATCGGAGTCTAAACCGGTAATTTGGATTGACGGGAGTTTCCGTCGCCGGAGTGCACGGGAACCCATTGTTTTTCCAATGGTTTGGCTGCGATTATCGGGGTTCCGAAGGTCTCGTTCTGCGCGTACACCGATGTCCGATGCGTTGATGAAGTCGCGAATCGCCGAAGCCAGGCGTCCAGCTACCCGCTCTGGAGCCCGCCGAAGCGCCGTGGCGCGTCTGGGCGCGTCCGGCGATGACCGTGACGATTGTCACGATCCTCGTCGTGCTGGGCCTTGCCAACATCGCGATGCGCGCGCAGTGGCACGAGGTCGAGGACGGCGTTTACTGGGGCGCTCGCGCCGAAGGCATCACGGCCGTGACGTTGATGCCGGGATCGGCCGGCGACGTGGCCGGCATCCAGCGCGGCGACATCCTCATTGCGGTCAACGGCGCGCCCGTCCAGACGCCGGCGGACGTGGTCGAACACCAGCACCGCGGCCACACCGGGACACGCCTCACCTACACGCTCATCCGACTCGGGACCCAACAGGCACTGGAAGTCTCGCTGGCGCCCGCGACCCGCGCGTCGTCGATGTATTTCGTCCTCGCGGCGGTCGGTTTGTTTACATTGCTGGTCGGCGCGTCGGTCCGCCTGCGGCGGCCGCGCGATCAGGCGACGCTGCATTTCTTCTGGCTCTGCGTCGCGTTCTTCGGTGCGTTCACCTTCTCGTTCAACGGTCCCTTCGATCGTCTCGACTGGACGTTCTATTGGGGTGACGCGGTGGCGATGGCGCTCCTGCCGCCGCTGCTGCTGCATTTCACGCTGGTCTTCCCCGAGCGTCCGACGTGGCGCTCCGAGACGCCGCTCGGCTTCTTCCTGCCGGTCATGTATCTGCCGGCCGTGGTCCTCGGCGCGGCTCGAGTCATCGCCGTGGTGCGCGGCGGCCAGGACGGCGAGGCGTTCTCCCGCGCGCTGGATATTCTCGATCGCACCGAGCCCGTCTACCTGTTCCTGTGCTCTGTCGCCGGCGTGGTGGTGCTGGCGCGGGCGTTCGGCGAGATTACGTCGCTCACCGGTCGCCGCCAGTTGCGCTGGATCGCGTGGGGCACCGTGCTTGGCGTCGGACCGTTCGCGCTCGGCTACGCGCTGCCGTGGGCGCTCGGCCTCGATCCGCCGCTCGCGCTGCAGCTGACCGCCGTCCCGCTCGGCCTCGTGCCGCTGGCCTTCGCATCGGCCATCGTGCGCTATCGCCTGCGCGACGTCGAAGTGATCATCAAGCGCGGCGTCGGATACACCGCGTTCCTCGGCGCCAGCGCCGCGCTGTACTTCGCGCTGCGCAAGGCGGTCGGCTTCCTGTTCGCCAACGACGCCGACGCCCACAACTGGATCGTCGCGCTGCTCGCCACCATCATCGTCGTCCTGCTGGCGCAACCGGTTCGCGAGGCGATGCAGAACGCGCTCGATCGCGTGTTCTATCGCGACCGCTACGATTACCGCCGCGCGCTCGTTGGATTCGCGCGCGACCTCAACAGCGACCTCGACGTGGTCCGCCTCAGCCAGCGGCTCGTGACGCGCATCGTCGAAACGCTGGTCGTGGACCGCCTGTCGCTGATGCTGGCGGACGAACGGCTCGGCGACTTCACGACGATCGGCGACTACGGGTTCTTTCAGGCGGTGCCGCACCTCGCGCGCTCGTCTTCGTTCATCGCCCGGCTGGACACCGGACATACCGTCGCGCTCGACGATCCCATCTCGGCCGCGTGGTTCGAAGCCGAGGAAGTGGAGTTCTGGCGCGATCAGGGCGTCTACTACTTCGTTCCCTGCGTGTTCGAAGGCGCGGCGATCGCGGTGCTCGCGCTCGGCCGGAAGGACAGCGACGAGCCGTTCAACAGCGAAGACCTCGCGCTGCTGACGGCGGTCGCGGGCCAGGTCGCCACCGCGATCGAGAACGGCCGGCTCTATCGGCAGCTCCACATCAAGGCCGAAGAGCTCGGCCGGATGCGCGAATTCAACGACAACATCCTCGAATCGCTCGACGATGGACTGATCGTGTTCGACGCGGACGAGTCGATCGTCCGGTGGAACCACGCGCTCGAGAATTTCTACGGCGTGACGCGCGGGCAGGCGGTCGGCCGCACGCTGTCCGGCGTGTTCGACGCGCCGTTTGTCGAAGCGCTGCGCGCCGCCCGTCTCGAGAAGCCGCGCGGCGCGACGCTCTTCAAGGTGCCGTTGACCACCAGGCCGGGCGGCCGGACCGACGCCGCCGAACCGCAGCGCATCCTCGTGAATGCCACGGCGGTACCGCTGCAAAGCCTGGCCGGTCCGGGCGCCGACGTCCGGACGATTCTGCTGCTGGAGAACATCACCGAACACGTGCGGCTCGAAGAGCAGCTGCAGATTTCCGAGAAGATGGCGTCGATTGGTCTGCTGGCGGCGGGCGTCGCGCACGAAGTGAACACGCCGCTCACCGGTATTTCGAGCTTCACGCAGATGCTGCTCGAGAACGCCGACCCGGCGGATCCGCGGACGGCGCTGCTCGAGAAGATCGAGCGCCAGACGTTCCGCGCCGCCAAGATCGTCAACGGGCTGCTGACGTTGTCGCGGCCGGGCACACCGGGCGGTGAGCCGACCATCGTGGACGTCAACACCGTCATCGGCGACGTGTTCTCCCTGCTCGAGCATCAGTTCGAGGTCGGCAAGATCAAGCTGCGGCGCGAGCTCTCCGACACGCCGGTTCCGGTGCGCGGGATCGAGCATCAGCTCCAGCAGGTATTCCTCAATCTGTTCCTGAACGCGCGCGACGCCATGCCGGTCGGCGGCTGGCTCTCGGTCGCCACCCGGCTTGACGGCGACACCGTCGTCGCCGAAGTGGCGGATACCGGATCGGGCATCCCGCCCGAGCAGCTCGCCCGAATCTACGATCCGTTCTTCACGACCAAGGCGATCGGCCGCGGTACCGGTCTCGGCCTCTCGATCTCGTATGGCATCGTCCACGAGCACGACGGGGCGATTCGCTGCGAAAGCGCCGTCGGCCAGGGCACGCGCTTCATCCTCTCGTTCCCGCTCGCGGCGCAGGCCGCGCGCCGCTCCGCGCGCGTCTAGTCTCCATGGCCACATCCCGAAGCGGCAGCATCCTCGTCGTCGATGACGAGGAAATCATGCGTGAGATTCTCGAGACGCTGCTCACGCGCGAGGGCTACGAGGTCCGGCTGGCCTCGTCCGGCGCGGAGGGCCTCGAGCTGGCGCGGGCCATTCCGTTCGACGCCGCCATCGTGGACATCATGATGCCGGGTCTCGACGGCATCGCGACGCTCGACGAGCTGAAGCGGATTGACGAGGATCTGGCCGTCGTCATCATCACGGCGTATGCCTCGGTCGAGAGCGCGATCTCGGCGATGAAGAGCGGAGCCTTCGACTACGTCGCCAAGCCGTTCAAGAACGAGGAAGTGCTGGTGGTCGTCCGCAACGCCATGGAGCGGCGCCGGCTGGTGCACGAAAACCGCTCGCTCCGGCAGAACATCCAGGAGCGGTACCACAAGTTCGGCAACATCATCGGCCGCAGCCCGCGCATGCGGCAGGTGTTCGATCTGATCATCCAGGCCGCGCCCAGCCGCTCGACGATTCTGATTCAGGGCGAGAGCGGCACCGGCAAGGAGCTGGTCGCGCGCGCGATCCACGCCAATTCGTCACGCTCCGAGCGATCGTTCGTCGCGGTGAATTCCGGCAATCTGCCGCCGGACTTGCTCGAGTCGACGCTGTTCGGCCACGTGAAGGGCGCGTTCACCGGCGCCGTCTATCCGAAGAAAGGGCTGTTCGATCTCGCCGATCGGGGCAGCATCTTCTTCGACGAGATCGGTACCGTTCCGCTCGAGACCCAGGCCAAGCTGCTGCGCGTGATCCAGGAGCGCGACTTCATGCGGCTCGGCGGGATGGAAACGATCAAGGTGGACGTCCGGATTCTCGCCGCGACGAACATGGATCTGCGGCAGTTGATGGAGGAAGGCAAGTTCCGCGAGGATCTGTTCTACCGCCTTCACGTCATCTCCATTCCGCTGCCGCGGCTGCGCGATCGGAAGGACGACATCCCGCTGCTCGCCCAGCACTTCCTGCACAAGTACGGCGACGAGAATCGCAAGACCAGCCTTGAAATCACCCCGGAAGCGCTCGATCTGCTGACCGAGTACGACTGGCCGGGCAACGTGCGGGAACTGGAGAACGTCATCGAACGCACGGTCGTGCTGACGACCGGACCGCGCATCGGCGTCGAGCTGATTCCGGATCATGTCCGGCGCGCGCCCAACTTCCACATGCCGCAGTTCGTGCTGCCGCCCGAGGGCATTTCGTTCAAGGACGTCATCACCGACTTCGAGAAGCGGCTCATCGAGTCCACGCTCGAAGCGGCCGGCGGCGTGCAGAAGCGCGCCGCTGAACTGCTCCACATCAAGCCGACGACGCTGAACGAGATGATCAAGCGGTACGACATCCGCCCGCGCCGGAGGCGGCAGACGAACGGGACGGATGATACGCAGCCGCTCGAACCGGTCCGATCCGAGGAAGACTAGAAGCGCCTGATCGGCGTCAGTTCGCTTATCGCGCGTTCCGCACTTTCGCGAAAATCCGCTCGTACTTCCCGAGCACCACATCCCACCGGTAGTTGCGGCGGACGTAGTCGCGGCCGTTGCGGCCGAGCGCTTCGCGCAGCTGAGCGTCGCGGATCAGCAGGTTCAGGCAGGCGTTGAATTCGTCGCCGTTCTCGTACCACAGACCGGCGTTGCTGCGCACGCAGTGTTCGACGAGGACGTCGCTCCGGCCGTTGACCAGCACCGGCGTGCCGACCGACATCGCCTCGAGTGCGAGCAGCGAGAGGCTCTCGTACGGCGAGGGGCAGACGACCACCGTGGCGGCCTCGAGCGCCTGCAGCCGTTCGCCGTCGCTCAGCAGCCCGGCGAAGCGGATGAAGGGTTCCTCGGGCAGCGCCATCAGCTTCGCGCCCATCAGCGCCAGCGTCGCCTCGCCGCCCTCCTTCACGTAGCGGCTGAAATACTGGATCAGTTCTTCGCAGCCCTTGCCCGGATCGATGCGGCCGCCGTACAGCGCGACCGGTCCGTGCAGGCGATGGCGGCGCAGGAACACCGAGCCTCTGGCCATCAGGTGGGACGGGAATTCACGCGTTCCGGAGGCGTCATCAGTGGCCGGCACGCCGTCCGGATCGCGCGGCGCGTCACTTGTTTCTGCGGCAGGCGGCGTATCCTCGTCCTGCGGCAGCGGCATGCGCGGATACGGCTGCTGTTGCGGGAGATCGACGCCGACCCCCGTCAATTCCTCGAGCAGCGGACGATTGGGAAACTGCGCCTGCACGAACCGCCGCTCGCTGTCGGTCAGGTAGCACAGCGCCGCCGCGTGGTTGAAGACGTCCTTGTAGATCTCGAGCTTGATCGCGGGCTCGTCGTGCGCGGTTGACACCAGCACGCTTCGGCCCGGGTTCACTTCGATGCCGAGCACCGTCGTCGCATAGAGGTAGGTGAAGAAAATCAGGACGTCGTACTGCTGATGCGAGCGGCGCAGGTAGTCGGTCAGCGCCGGGCGCCCACGGGCCCTGCTGCTTCAGCCACTCCATCTCGTCGTTGCGGGTGTGCGCGTTGGTGAAGATCCAGTCGGAGTAGCGGTTGAACGACTCCTGGTCGCGCGTGCGCGCCGTCGGAAAGCGTCGAACCGTGACGCCGCGGACGCGATCCGATCCTTCGGGATATTCGTTCTTCCAGGTGACGTAGTCGCGCGCGCAGGTCGTCAACACCTCGACCTCGTGGTTCGGCGCGAGCCGTTCGGCGATGAGCCGGCACAACTGCTCCGAGCCGCCGAGCACCTCGCTGCCGTACCGCTGGATGATGAAGGCGAGTTTCATGACGGGCGGCCCTGGAGCGACACGACCGATGCCAGTGCCTGCTCGATGCGGGTGTCGCTGAAGTCGGCGAGGCGGCGCCGCTGTCCGGCGATCACCTGCGCGCGCAGATCGTCGTCGAACGCGAGAGCGCCGAGCAATTCGGCTGCATATTCCATATCTTTGGGAGCGAACTGCACGCCGGCGCCACCGAGCGTTTCCGGCACCGCTGCCGCAGCATACGCGAGCACCGGCACATCGGTCGCCATCGCTTCGAGCAGCGGCGCACAGAACCCTTCGTGCTCGCTGAGGGAGATGTAGACCGCAGCGCGGCGGTAATAGACGGCAAGATCCTCGTCCGGCACCGGACCGGTGAAGACGAAGCGCGCGTTCAGGAGACGATATTCGGACATCAGCTGGCGGATGGTCGCGTAGTAGCGCGGCACCGCGTCGTAGCGGCCGACGAAGATGAACCGGTAGTAGGCATCGACGTAGCGCTTGTAGTGTTCGGCCAGCCGGATGTGATCCTCGATTTTCTTGTTCGGCGCGATGCGGCCGACGAAGAGGAAGTTGACGAAGTCGTCGTCCAGGCTCTTGTCGAGGGCGGGCCGGTTGGCCGGTTGAGTCACTCGCGACAGATCGACCGCCAGCGGCAGCACGCCGGTTGGCGCGAACCCGAGCGCCTCGAGTTCCTGGCGGTTGTACTCCGAGACGCCGAGCGCGAGATCGACCTCGCCGACCAGCGTCGCCAGTTCCTGGCGGGCGATCGACGCCAGGCGGAAGAGCGCCGGATCGTAGTCGGCAAAGTAGGACGCCGGCGTGACGTTGTGGTACTGCAGGATTCTCCCCGCCGGCAGCCGCCCGAACGCCTCGGTCATCGGAGAGGGCAGCGCGAAGTGGAAGATCGTGAGATCGCCGCGCCGCGCCGCCGGATCGGCGAACGGGCGCACATCGCCCTTCAATTCATCGTCAATGGTCAGCGCGTACAGCTCGGAGGTGTGGCCCATTCCGCGCAGCAGGCCGCGCATTCGCCGCGCGCTGTCGCCGATCGCGTCGCCCTTGTGAGCCGCCGGCACCCACTGATTGACGATCATGCGGGCGCCTCGGGAAGGGCCTTGTAGGCCGACGGCCGGTCCAGGCGGACTTCCTCGAGAGCCTGCGTCTCGTCGAACTGGCGCCAGAAGTCGAAGGCGACACGCGGCGCGCCCTGACGCGGGCCGCTGAGAATGCGATCGACGAAGTGGAGCAGGGTGCCGGCGAAGTCTTTCGACTGCAGCCGGTCGACCGCCGCCAGCTGACCGTCCACGATTCGGTCCTGCAGATCGGGATCGGACAGGATCGCGTCCATGAGCGCGGCCACATGGCCCGGGTGCTTGTCTTCGTAGAGCACGCCGCCGCCGTCCATCGTCGAAGGGACGGCGGTCGCGGCGTAGGCCAGGACCGGCACCTGCTTGTAGAAGGCTTCGACGAGCGGCACGCAGAAGCCTTCGTGCTCGCTGGCGCAGAGAAACAGGTCGGCGATTTCGTAGTAGGCGATCAGTTCGGCGTCCGTGACGTGTCCGACGAAGTGCACGTTCGACAGGTGCAATTCCTGCGTCATGTGCGTCAGCGCGGCGAAGTAGCGCTCGAACACGCTGAACACGCCGACAATCAGCAGCCGGCTTCGCGGATTGAACGTGGACTGATAGGCGTGAAAAAAGCGGATCAAGTCCTCGATCTTCTTGTTGCCGATCACCCGCCCGACAAACACGATGTTCGTCCAGTCGTCGTCGAACTGCCTCGCCACGAACCAGTCCGCCGGATCGTCGAGATGCGCCAGGTCGGGCACCACCGGCAGGACGGCGGTGCGCGGAAATCCGAGCGCTTCGAGATCCTGGCGGTTGAACTCCGAGTCGCCCATCGCCAGATCGCAGCGGTCGATGTAGGCGTGCAGCTCGCGGCGGCCGCGAAAGCACTCGCGAGCGAGCGTGCGGTGCACGGCGGCGAAGTACTCGGGCGGCGTGATGTTGTGGTAGATGAGCCCCATCCGATCGGGCAGCGCGTAGGCGGTTCGCGACGCCTTGGATCCGATCGAGAAGTGGTGGAGCAGGAGATTGTCGGGTGCGCTCGCGTCCACGAGCTCGCGGTAGTCGCGGGTCAGCGATTCGAGCCGCGGGTCGACGGTCTCGACGAAGATGTCCGACTCGAAGCCGGCGGTTCGCAGCACGCGCTGGATGCCGAGGACTTCGTGGCCGATCGCATCGCCGTATCCCAGCGTCGCGAGCACCTGATGAACGGCCGGCGACGTCGGCGCTCATCGGCGGTTGCCGGGCCGGGAGGAGCCGCGCCGGTCGTGGCGGAAATGACGGCGGCCGTGATCGCGCGGCGCCGGCGCCCGTTCGGGTTCCGGCAGCGCGTCGCGGCACCGGCGGTGAGACCGGTTCCGACGGTCTCGGCTGGTACTGCTCGGCGGAGATCGACGGTCCCGCGGGAATCGCCGCGATCACCTCGGCGCCGGGCGGGCACTCGGCCTTGCGCCGCTCCCGCCAGCCGGCCGACGGAATCTCGATGGCGGCGGCGCCGGCTTTCGACAGGCGCTCGATGCATGTCGAGATACTTCCGCTCGATGACCGGCCAGTCGTAGTGGTCGCGATAGTACTGGCGTCCGTTCCGGCCGAGGCCGCCCGCCAGCCAGCGGTTCTGTTCGATCGCGCGCAGCGTGGCGACGAACTCGGCGCGGCCGTCGTAGTACAGCCCGGCGTTGCTGCGGATGCACTGACCCTTGAGCACGTCGCATCTCGCGTTGGCGAGCACCGGACGGCCGAGCGCCCACGCTTCGAGCGCCACCATCGACAGGCTCTCGAAATACGACGGCATGATCAGGAGTTCCGACGCCGCGATGCGCATCGAACTTGTCGGCATCGTCGAGAAACCCGAGGTGACGAATCCGCGGATGCTTGGGGATCTCGAGCAGCGAATTGCCGATGAGGACCAGGGTGAGCCGGCCGTCGGTTTCGCCGAGGTACGTCTCGAAGAAGTCGAAGAGTTCCTGGCAGCCCTTGTTCTCGTCGATCCGTCCGACGTAGATGGCGAACGGGCCGCGGATGTCGTATTTCTGGCGGAACCGGCCCGGCTGCGTTGCCGTCGGCACGTCCGACCCGACGCCGACGACCACGGAGGGCACGTCGCGATTGGCGGCGAGCTTCCTGGATCATCGCCCGCTCTTCCGGCGAGTTGTACATCAGCGCGCGCACGCCCGCGAAGATCGGCTTGAACACCGACAGGCCGATGGTCGAATCGCGCTCCGCGGTCGGCACGAGAATCGCGCGCGAGGCGACCGCCCGGATGCCGTGGTACGCGTGGTAGTAGCGGTAGCTGAAAAAGATGAAGAAGTCGTACTCGCCGGCGTGCTTGCCGATGTAGTCGATGAGCGCCGGGCTGGTCGGTCCTTCAGCGTCGAGCCAATCGAGCTCGTCGGCGAGCGAATGCGTTTCGTTGAAGACGCGCTCGGACAGGCGTCCGAACTCGAGCGGGTCGCGCTCGTGCTTCACGCGAAAGCGCCGCACCGCGACCCCGTTGACCTTCTCGACGCCGGCTTCGAGCTCGTTGCGCCACGTCACGTAGTCGGACGCGCAGGTGGTCAGCACCTCGACGTCGGCATGGCGCGCCAGGCGCTCGGCGATGTAACGCGCGTGCAGCTCGGCGCCGCCGTTGATCGACAGGCCGTAGCGCTGAACGACGATCGCGAGTTTCACGACTCTTGATCGGAGGAGCCCGGGTCCGGCGACCCGTTCGGATCGGATTCGGACGCGTCGTCAGACTCGGGACCGTCGACGTCGGCTCCCTCGAAGTTGTGAGCTGACGCTTCGCCGGCCTGCGACGGGTCCTGCGGATTCGCCGGCGTCGCCTGTCCGTTCATCATCGTCGCGACCGAACCGGTGCCGCGCCTGCCTCGGCGCCGCCTGCGGCGGCGGCTTCGCTGTCCGGGTCCTTCAGCGGGCGCCGCCCGGAGCTCCGGCGGGCTGCCGGAGCCGGCGGACGGCCGGCGTCGGGCCGGCTCACTTCGCGTTCGCGCTCGCGCTCGCGCTCTCGCGACGGCTCTTCGGGAGCACGCGTTTCGCGCGCTGGCGGGGCCTCGAGGCGATCTTCGGCCGCGGCCTTGTAGACGACCGCGCTTTCGAGCGCCCGCGCCCGCCGCTCGTTGAACTCGAGGCGGCTCGTCAGCGACTCGACCTGCATCTTGAGGTTCTTGACCTCGATGCCCAGCCGCGTCGTTTCGGTGACGAGATTGTGGAGCACCTCGTAGTGCAGCTGATCGTAGGCATGCCGCGCCGCCTCGCGCTTCGCTTCGCGCTCGGCGAACGACGTGTTGAGGCGCGACTGGATGTTGAGCGCCTGGATCAACGGGTTCGGGTTGAACAGCAGCTTGAGGATCGGCCGCAGCAGGCGGCGCACGAACCTGAGCGATCCGCGGTGCGAGTCGAACAGCGTGTTCTCTTCGAACGCGTAGTTGGGCAGCTCGGGCGGCGTGTAGGGCGGTTGCACGCGCCGGAACTGATCGAGCAGATCCGAGCGTACGCCGCGTGGATCCAGAAACTTTTCGAGCTTCACCGCAGCCATTTCCTGGATCTGCTGTTCGGTGTAGTCGACGCCGCGCTTCTCGCGGATGCGCGCGCGGATCTGGTCCATGATCTGCTCGACGTTGACAGAATCGGAACGGACGGTGAAGTCAGGCATGGTCAGGGCATGAAGGGGTGGTAAATGATCAGCACCACCGCGACGCCCCAGAGGGTGACGCAGGCAAGCAGCGGTCGATCGTTCAGCAACAGGTCGGCCGGGCTGCCGCCGCCCTCGCGCTGGTGCACGAGGTACAGGTAGCGAAAGATTCCGTACAACGGAAACGGAATCGTCAGGCCCAGCCAGGACGTGCCGAACTTCTGCTCGGTCTCCGGACTGATCGTATAGAAGATGTACGCAATCAGCGTCGACGCCGTGACGACGGCGATCATCTGATCGAGAAGGTACGCGGAATACTCGCTGAGAATCGGTCGATGGCTGGTCGCGCCGTCGGCCAGCAGCACCAGTTCATGCCGGCGTTTGGCGAGCGCCATGAACAGCGCCAGGAGAATCGTGCACACGAACAACCAGTGGCTGATCTCGACATCGATCGCCACGGCGCCTGCGACCGCGCGCAGGACGAAGCCGACGGCAATCGTCAGCGACGTCGATGATCACGATGTGCTTGAGCGGTCCCGAGTAGAGCACCTGCAGGACGAGATAGGACGCGCCGACGGCGAGGAAACGCCAGCCGAGCGCGTAGGCCGCGAGCAGCGCCACCGCCGCGATGGCGGCCGCGGCGACGGCGGCAGTTGAGACCGGCAGATCGCCGGACGCAATCGGCCGGTTCCGCTTGAGCGGATGACGCCGATCGCTGTCGCGGTCCGCGATGTCATTGACCAGGTACACGACACCGGAGAGCGCGCAGAAAATGATGAAGGCCGCAATCGATCGGCCGACCGACGTGCGCGTCGAACAGCTTGACCGCAAACGGCAGCGCCGCGAAGACAATGAGATTCTTCGTCCATTGCGAAGGGCGGACGGCGCGAAACAGGCTGAGAGGAAGCGAGCGGCTCCTCGATGGCCCGATCGAGTCTGTCATGGGGCTATCGGGAACCGCCGGTTGATGATGCAGGCTGCGCGCCATTCAAGCGCGAGTGTCGACGTTACGCCTTGGCCGAAGCCGAAAAGCTCTGGACCGCTTCGTTTTCCGAATCGTAGGTGTCGAACACCGTGAGCAGTTTGGTGATCGCCAGCAAATCCGTGATCCGCTTCGTCAGGTTCAGCAGCTTGAGCTGACCGCCCTGACGGCTGACCGTCGTGAACGTGCGGACGACTTCGCCGAGCCCCGCGCTGTCGATATACGGGACCTCCGCCAGGTTCAGGACGATCTTCTTCTTCCCCTGGTTGAGAAGGCTGTTCACCTTATCCTTGAGGATCTCGTCACCCTCGCCGAGCATGACTCGGCCCTTCAGGTCCAGGACCACTACATCGCCGAACGCCCGTTCCTCGATCTGCATGCGAAATGCTCCAGATAAATGCGTGTCGTGAGCTTAGCACACCCGCCCTGCGGCGCTGGCGCGCTCACACGATTACCGCACGGCCGGTCCTGAAGGCCGCGCGCCACAAAACGAGCCTCACGCGCGCGATCCTGCGATCGCGCGCGCGAGACATGTACTGATGTCTTACGAAGAGGTGACCGACGAGCTAGAGGCTGCCCGCCCCGGCGAATTTCCGGGACTGGAAGCACTCCTTACAGAAGACCGGACGCCCCTGGGTCGGTTTGAACGGCACGGTCGTTTCGCTTGACCGCACGCCGAACAGTTGGTCACTGTTTCGACCCGCTCGCGGGCGACCATGGCGCCCGCTGGACGACTGGCGCGCTTGCCCCTTGCAGGCTTTGCAACGCTTCGGTTCGTTCTTGAAGTTCTTGTCAGCGAAGAATTGCTGTTCCCCCGCTGTCCAGACGAACTCCGAGCCGCAGTCCACGCACCTGAGGATCCTGTCTTGGAACTCCATCGGTCGCCACCTCGTCGGGGTCGGTCATTACTCCAGCTCCCGCCGGAGTTTCTTCCGATTCCTCTTCCGCGCAAGCGCCTGTTTGGCCCGACGCTTGTCGCCCGGCTTCAAATAGAAGGAGTGCTTCTTGATATCCTTGATGATGTCTTCCTGCTGCACCTTCCGCTTGAAGCGCCGGAGAGCGCTCTCAATCGACTCGCCCTCCTGAATCTTCACTTCAGCCACGAAAATCACACCCCTTTCGGGTGGCCTGAATTCAGTCCTACGTGACGAAAATGACCCGACGAACAAATATGCTAGGCTATCACGGCAACGGCGGATTCTAGGCGTAATCCTACGCGGCGTCAACGAAATACTCCCGGTTTCCATAGCCACCTTTAGCTCAGCAATAACGCATCTCAAGTCGTTGATAGCATGAGAGTTCTCGTCATAGGGAATGGCGCGCGAGAGCATGCCCTCGCGACCCGCCTGGCCCAGGATGAGGGGGCCCACGAGATCCTCTGCACCCCGGGAAATCCCGGCATCGCGCAGGTGGCGCGCGCTCTGCCCGGCTGATGTCCGCGATGTGGACGCCCTGCTGACCCTCGCGCGCCGCGAGCACGTCGATTTCACGGTCGTCGGACCAGAAGTGCCGCTGAGCCTCGGCCTCGTGGACCGATTCGTCGCCGATGGCCGCGCCATCTTCGGACCCACGCAGCGCGCCGCCCGCCTCGAGTCGAGCAAGGCCTTCGCGAAAGATTTCATGGCGCGGCACGGCGTGCCGACCGCGCGGTTTCAGACCTGCGACAGCGCGAACGCAGCGCTCGAGGTCGTCCGGAGCGGCGCGTTCGGTTTTCCGATCGTGTTGAAGGCCGACGGTCTCGCGGCAGGCAAGGGCGTGGTGATTGCGGAGACGCTGCACGAAGCGGAAGAGGCGATCGACGCCGCGATGACCGACGGCCGCTTCGGCGATGCCGGCCATCGCCTGGTCATCGAAGAATGTCTGACCGGACCCGAGGTCTCGTTCTTCGTCATCAGCGACGGCGTTCGCGGCTTGCCGATCGGCACCGCGCAGGATCACAAGCGCATCTTCGACGACGACAAAGGTCCGAATACCGGCGGGATGGGCGCGTTTGCTCCGAGTCCGCTCGTGGACGAGGCATTGCACCGCGCGCGTGATGACCGAGATCGTCGAGCCGGTGATTGGCGGAATGGCTGCGGAAGGCAATCCGTTCCGCGGCTTTCTTTACGTCGGCCTGATGCTGACGCCGGAGGGCCCGAAGGTCATCGAGTTCAACGTGCGCCTTGGCGATCCGGAGGCGCAGGTGATTCTGCCGCTGATCGCCGAGCCGCTCCTGCCGCTGTTGACCGCTGCGGCCGCGGGCGCTCTTCGCCAGACGACGTGCGCGATCTCGCGCGGATCGCCTGGTCGGCGTGGTGCTGGCGTCGCGCGGTTATCCGGATTCGTCGGAATCGGGTACGCCGATCGCCGGAATCGCCGACGCCGAACGCGAGGCGCGCGTCGCCGTGCTGCACGCCGGCACCGCGGCGAAAACGGGCAGATTGTGACCGCCGGAGGCCGGGTGCTCACGGTCGTCGGACGCGCCGACAGCTACCGGGATGCGATCGCGCGCGCCTACGCGGGGGTTGCGCGCATTTCCTTCGACGGCATGCAGTTCCGCAGGGACATCGGCAGGAAAGCGCTGTGAAGTATTCCGTCGTGACGTTTGGCTGCCGCGTCAATCAGGCGGACTCGCTTGGTTTCGAGGAAGACTTTCTCGCGCGAGGCGGCGCACCAGCATCCGATCGAGGACGCCGATGTCGTCGTCGTCAATACCTGCTCGGTGACCGCGAGCGCCGATCAGGCCGCGCGCCAGACGATCCGGCGCGTCAATCGCGTGAACCCCGCCGCGCAGATCGTGGTCACCGGCTGCTACGCGACCCGGCGTCCCGACGAGGTCCGCGATCTGCCGAATGTCGTCCGCGTGGTGCCGAACGACGACAAGCCGCAACTTGTACCGCTCCTCGGTCGCGATGGGTCTGCGTGCCGGATCGTTCGACCGCCGAACGTTTTGGCGAAGGCGACGGCAGTTGCGGGGCGGCGATCGAACCGGGTGTCGCCGGCCGCACGGCATTCACGCTGCGCGTGCAGACCGGATGCGCGGAGCCGTGCTCCTACTGCATCATCCCAAGCACCCGAGGCACGCCGCGCAGCGTCGCGCTCGGCGCGGTGCTGGCCGAAGCCGACCGGGTGATCGCGGCCGGATTCAAGGAAATCGCGCTGACCGGCGTCCACCTGGGTTCGTACGGCAGCGATCTGGACCAGTCGATCTCGTTGATCGATCTCCTGCGCGCGCTCGACGGCCGCGACAGTGTCGCTCTTCCGGATCAGCTCGCTGGAGCCGATGGACTGCACGCCGGCGATCGTCGATCTCGTGGCGGGCTCGCGTTCATTTGCGCCGCACTTTCACCTGCCGCTGCAGCATGCCAGCAACGCCGTGCTGTCGGCCATGCGCCGTCCGTACACCATCGAGAGATACGCGACGCTGGTCGACCGCATCAGGACCGAGATCCCGCACGCCGCCATCGGCACCGACATCATCGTCGGTTTTCCAGGCGAGACGGACGCCGACTTCGAGTGTCTCGCGTCGTATCTGGAATCGTCACCGGTCACGCACGTGCATGTATTTCCGTATTCCGACCGGCCAGGCACTCCGGCCGCCGCGATGGGGAATCGGCCGGCGCCCGCTGTCGTCCGCGATCGGTCGCGTCGCATCCGGGAAATATCGGAGCGCCTCGCGAAGCAGTTCCGCCAGTCGCAGGTGAAGACTGTCCACCGCGCTCTGACGCTGGACGACGGCACGCTGGCCGTCACGGGCAATTATCTGAAGCTGAAAATTCCGCCAGGCCTGTCGCGGAATCAGTGGATCGACGTTCGGGTGACCAGCGCGGAACCGTTGGCAGGCGAAATCGTCGTCTGACGCAGGCGTTTCCCTACCCGCCCTACCCGCCCTATCTACCCCGCCTGCCCTAAGTTCTGCGCCAGGGTCTGGGCCGGCGATCGGCGCTGACCTTCGACGATGAGTTGTCCGCAGGCGGCGCGGATATCGCGACCGCGGCTCTTGCGGACCGAGACGATCAATCCGCGGTCGGCGAGGATTTTCGCGAACTGGTTGATGGCGGCGTCGGAAGGCCGTTCGAACGGAATGCCCGCCGCGGCGTTCAGCGGAATGAGATTTACTTTCGACTTCACGCCGGCCAGCAGCCGCGCGAGCCGGCGTGCGTCCTCCGGCGAATCGTTGACCCCGGCGAGCATCACGTACTCGAACGTAATCCGGCTCCGCTTCCGGACCGGGAATCGTTTGCAGGCCTCGATAATCTCGGCGACGCCGTACTTTCTTGTTGAGCGGCACCAGTTGACCGCGCTGTGCGTCGGTCGGGGCGTGCAGCGAGACGGCGAGATTGGGCATCAGCGGCTCGCGCGCCAGCCGCTCGAGCGCCGGCAGGAGCCCCACGGTTGACAGCGTGACGCGGCGCGGCGGCAGCGCCAGGCCGTGATCGTCCGCCAGGATTTTCAGCGCCTTCATCGTCTCGTCGTAGTTGTGCAGCGGCTCGCCCATGCCCATGAGGACGATGTTGAAAGGCTTGTCGAGCAGATCGAGCGCCTGCGCCAGCACGCGGACCTGGCCGACGATTTCGCCGGCGGTCAGATTCCGGACCAGTCCCATCTTGCCGGTCAGGCAGAACGCACACGCCATCGCGCAGCCGACCTGCGTTGAGACGCAGAACGTCATCGCCGGCGTGTCCGGAATGAAGACCGATTCGATCTGCTGGCCGTCGGCGAGGCGCAGGAGAAACTTCTCCGTGCCATCGGTCGAACGGTGGCGTTCGGCGATGGCCGGCGTCGCGATCGAGAACTCCGAGGTCAGCGTGGCGCGCAGATCGCGCGACAGATTCGTCATCTGATCCGGATCGACGACGCCGTGGCGATAGACCCATCCGAAGATCTGACGGGCATGGAAACGTTCATGCCCGCGCGCCGCCAGCGCCTCTTCGAGCTGGGCGCGATCAAGTTCAGCCAGGTTGAGCTCGGCCACGGTATGTCTCACGACGAAAACGACTTGTTTCCCTGCCCGCGATCTTAGCGTGCCGATCGGGCAGCCAACGCGCGGCACGCGCGGCTTGCCCGGCGGCAGAGGTCATGTTATAGTGCGATTAAGTTCACTTAATTCCTTTTCTGTCAATGCTTTGCGGCAATTGAGCCGCACCAAGAAACAACGTGTCGAATTCACCGATCGTCCGGGACGTGCTCGATAACGGCCTTCGCATTCTGACCGAGCGCATGACGCAGGTCCGCTCGATCAGCATCGGTGTCTGGCTTACGCGCGGATCGCGTCACGAGAGCGCGGAGCGGAGCGGAATCGCCCATTTCGTCGAGCACATGCTCTTCAAGGGCACCGGCACGCGGTCGGCCGAAGACATTGCGCAGGCCATCGACTCGATCGGCGGACAACTCGACGCCTTCACCGCCAAGGAATACGCCAGCTACTACATTAAGGTGCTCGACGAGCATCTGCCGCTGGCGCTCGACATCCTGTCGGACATCGTCCTGAATCCGGCTTTCACGCCCGACGACATCGAGCGCGAGAAGAAGGTCGTCCTCGAAGAGATCAAGATGGTCGAGGACACGCCCGACGATCTGGTCCACGAGATTTTCACGCAGGGGTTCTGGGAGGATCATCCGCTCGGCCGGCCGATTCTCGGCACGCGCGAGACGGTCGAATCGTTCACGCCGGAGCTGCTGCGCGAGTATTTCCGCAAGGCCTACGTCCCCAGCAATCTGATCGTGTCGGCTGTCGGCAATCTCGAGCACGCCAACGTCCGCGATCTGGTCGGGGAGAAATTCGGCGCGCTCAAGGCGGCCCATCACGTGGGCGGCGAGCAGGCGCCGACCGTCGTTCCCAAGATCCAGGTTCGCAACAAGGAGCTCGAGCAGAGCCACCTGTGCCTCGGGTCGAGCAGCTATCCGCAGGATCACGAGGACCGCTATTCGAGCTACGTGCTGAACACGCTGCTCGGCGGCTCGATGAGCTCGCGCCTGTTTCAGAACGTCAGGGAAAAACGCGGGCTGGCTTATGCGGTCTTCAGCGGGCTGGCCGCTTACCGCGATGCCGGGGCGTTCACGATCTACGCGGGCTGTTCGAATGACGCGGTTGGCGAGGTCATCGACCTGGTGGTCGAGGAGCTGAAGACCATCAAACAGACGCCGGTGCCTGCCGCGGAACTGCAGCGCGCCAAGGATCACCTCAAGGGCAGCCTGATGCTCAGCCTCGAGAACACCGCCAGCCGCATGTCGCACCTGGCGCGGCAGGAAATCTACTTCGACCGGCAGTTTGGGCTCGACGAGACGCTGCAGGGCGTCGAGGCGGTCACCGCGGCGGACGTGCAGCGCGTCGCCGAAGACTTGTTCAGGAGCGGATCGCTGGCGGCGACCGTTCTCGGCAACGTCAACGGATTCGAGCTCCCGCGGGAGCGACTCGATCTAGAATAAGGGTCCTATTCCCCGCACAGGCTACAGAGAGCACGGAGAAACGAGCTCGGGCCCAGCGTCACCGGCCCTCGGGTTCTTGCTCGGGTTGTTTTTCCCTGTCCTCCGTGTCTCCCGTGATGGAGAGCTTTCGTGATCGCACGGTACACGCATCCCGAGATGGGGCGCATCTGGAGCGACCAGCGACGTTACGAGACCTGGCTGCTGGTCGAGACGGCCGCCGCTGAGGCGATGGCGGACGCCGGCATCGTTCCGGTCGAGGCCGCGCGTGACATCCGCGAGCGCGGCGCGTTCAGCGTCGCCCGCATCGAAGAAATCGAACAGATTACCCAGCACGACGTCATCGCCTTCACCACGGCGGTGGCCGAACACGTCGGTCCGTCCGCCCGCTGGATGCACTTCGGCCTCACTTCGTCCGACGTCATCGACACCGCCCAGGCGCTGCAGCTGCGCGAAGCGTGCGACGTGATCCTGAAGGATCTCGATGCCCTGAGCGAGGCGGTCCGCGAACGGGCGATGGAACACCGCCTCACGGCGATGATCGGCCGCACCCACGGCGTGCACGCCGAGCCGATGACCTTCGGGCTGAAGCTGGCCTTGTGGTACGCGGAGCTCGGTCGCGACATCGAGCGGATCCGCCGCGCGCGCACGGGGATTTCGGTCGGCAAGCTGTCCGGCGCGGTCGGGACGTTCGCGCACATTTCGCCCGCGATCGAGGCGGACGTCTGCGCCCGTCTCGGCCTCGAGCCGGCGCCGGTCGCCTCGCAGGTCATCCAGCGCGATCGGCATGCCGAGCTCCTGACCGCGCTGGCGATCACCGCGGCGTCGCTCGAGAAGTTCGCCCTCGAAATCCGCGGCCTGCAGAAGACCGAAATCGGCGAAGTCGAGGAGCCGTTTGCCAAGGGGCAGAAGGGCTCGTCGGCCATGCCGCACAAACGCAACCCGATCGGCTGCGAACAGATCGTCGGCCTGGCGCGGCTGATTCGCGGCAACAGCCACGCCGCGCTCGAGAACATCGCGCTGTGGCACGAGCGCGACATCTCGCATTCGTCGGTGGAGCGGGTCATCCTGCCGGACAGCTTCATCGCTGGTCGACCACATGCTGCGGCGATTTACCCGCATCGTGCGCGGCATGGTGGTATATCCGGAACGCATGCGCGAAAACCTGAATCGCTCGCGCGGCGTCGTGTTTTCGGGCACCGTGCTCCTGGAATTCATGAAGAAGGGCGTCTCGCGCGAGGACGCCTACGCCTGGGTCCAGCGCAACGCGATGCGCTCGTTCGACGAGCAGCGCGATTTCAAGAGCCTGCTGCTCGCGGATCCGCAGATCGCAAGCGTCCTCACCGCGGCCGAGATCGAGCGCGCGTTCGATCTCGACGAACAATTCAAGTACGTCGATCACATCTTCAATCGGGTCTTCCAGCCCGAGCCCGTCGGGCGGGCGAGCTGAGGTTACAGATGCGCGCGCGAGTTTTCGTCACGTTGAAGCCGTCCGTGTTCGATCCCCAGGGGCGGACCATCGCCGAGGCGCTCCACTCGCTGGGCTATGACGGCGTGCAGGACGTCCGGCAGGGCAAGTACTTCGAGCTGGATCTATCCACGACCGAGGCGGCGCACGCGAAGACGCTGGCGGCCGAAGTGGCCGACAAGCTCCTCGCCAATCCGGTCATCGAGAGCTATCGCATCGAGATTGACTGAATCATGAAATTCGCGGTCATCGTCTTTCCGGGTTCGAACTGCGACCACGACGCGTATCACGCGGCGACGGCGGTGCTCGGCCAGTCCGCTGAACTCATCTGGCACAAGGACACCGACCTCAAGGGCGCGGATGTCGTCATCCTGCCCGGCGGTTTCGCGCACGGCGACTACCTGCGGACCGGCGCCATGGCACGCTTCTCGCCAATCATGCGCGAGGTGAAAGCGTTTGCCGCCGCTGGCGGCCCGGTCATCGGCATCTGCAACGGATTCCAGATCCTGCTCGAAGCGGGGCTGCTGCCCGGCGCGATGCTGCGCAATCGCGGGCTCAAGTACCGCTGCGAGCACGTCCACGTGCGCGTCGAACAGACGGACACGCCGGCGACCTGCGATGCGCGCGTCGGTCAGGTGCTGCGCATTCCGATCGGACACGGCGAAGGCAACTACTACGCACCGCCCGACGTGCTGGCGCGCATCGAAGCCAACCGCCAGGTCGTGCTGCGCTACACGACAGCCGCAGGGCGAGCTCGACGATGAAGCCAACCCCAATGGGTCGGTGAACGCGATTGCCGGCGTCTGCAACGAAGCGCGCAACGTGGTCGGCATGATGCCGCACCCGGAGCGCGCGGCCGAAGCGGCGCTCGGCAGCACCGATGGACTCGTCATCCTTAATTCGATCGTCAAGGCATTTGCGACCGCATGAGCATCGATCCTGAAATCCTGCAGCGCCACGGCCTCAAGCCCGACGAGTACGAACGCATCGTCGGCTTCATGGGACGCGAGCCCAATCTGACGGAGCTGGGTATTTTCTCCGTCATGTGGTCCGAGCACTGCAGCTACAAGAGCTCGCGCGTTCATCTGAAGACGCTGCCCACCGAAGGACCGCAGGTGCTTCAGGGGCCGGGCGAGAATGCCGGCGCCGTCGACATCGGCGAAGGTCTCGCGGCGGTGTTCAAGATCGAATCGCACAATCATCCGTCCTTCATCGAGCCTTACCAGGGCGCGGCCACCGGCGTCGGCGGGATCATCCGCGACATCTTCACGATGGGCGCGCGGCCGATCGCGTTGATGAACTCGCTGCGCTTCGGGCAGCTCGACGCGCCGGGCACCAGCCGCCTCATGGAAGGCGTCGTCGCCGGCATCGCCGGTTATGGCAACAGCATCGGGATTCCGACCGTCGGCGGCGAGATTTCGTTCGGCTCGTCGTACGCCGGGAATCCGCTCGTGAACGTCTTCTGCCTTGGCATCGCCCGGCAGTCGGACATCATCAAAGGCGTCGCGTCGGGCATCGGCAACGCGGTCTACTACGTCGGCGCGAAGACCGGGCGCGACGGCATCCACGGCGCGACGATGGCATCGGCGGAGTTCGATGAGAAATCGTCGGAGAAGCGGCCGGCGGTGCAGGTCGGCGATCCGTTCATGGAGAAGCTGCTCCTCGAAGCCTGCCTCGAGGTGATGAAGACCGACACGCTCATCGGCATTCAGGACATGGGCGCCGCCGGGCTCACCTGTTCGACGACGGAAATGGGATCGAGGGGCGGAGCGGGCGTCGAGATCGACGTGTCGCTCGTGCCGCAGCGCGAGACCGGCATGACGCCCTACGAAATCATGCTGTCCGAATCGCAGGAGCGGATGCTGCTCGTCGTGAAGCGCGGGCGCGAAGCCGAAGTCGAGCGGATCTTCGAGAAGTGGGACCTGCATGCGGTGCACATCGGCAAGGTGACCGACGACGGCATGCTGCGCGTCAGGAACAAGGGCGAGATCGTCGCCGAAATTCCCAACCGCGCGCTGACCGACGAAGCGCCTGTCTACCGGCGTCCGATGGAGGTGCCGTCGTACCTCGCCCAGACGCTGGGGCTCGATCTCGATGCGGTCGCGGCCGATTCGATGATGCCGGCGTCCGGCGACGCGCTGATGACGCTGCTGGCGTCGCCGAACATCGCGAGCAAGCACTGGGCGTACCGGCAGTACGACCACATGGTCCAGACCAACACGATCAATTTGCCGGGGCTCGGCGCGGGCGTGGCGCGCGTCAAGGGCACGGACCGGGCGCTGGCGATGTCGGTGGACGGCAACGGGCGCTACTGCTACCTCGATCCGCGCCACGGCGCGCGGCTGGCGGTGGCCGAAGCGGCGCGCAACGTCGCCTGCGCCGGCGCGAAACCGCTGGCCGCGACGAACTGCCTGAATTTCGGGAATCCGGAGCGGCCGGCGATCATGTGGCAGCTCGGCGAAGCAGTCGCGGGGATCGGCGAAGCCTGCCGTGCGCTCGGCGTGCCGATTACCGGCGGCAACGTCAGTCTCTACAACGAAACCGACGGCCGTGCGATCGATCCGACCCCGGTCATCGGCGTTGTCGGTCTGCTCGAGCACGCCGACCGGGTGCTGACGCGGCGGTTCCAGCGTTCCGGCGATCTCATCGTCCTGCTCGGCGAGGGACGCGGCGAGCTGGGCGGCAGCGAATACCTGGCGCGCGTCCACGATCTCGTCCGCGGCGTGCCGCCGGCGCTGGATCTCGGCGCCGAGCATGCGCTGCAGAATCTGCTCGTCGAGCTCGCCTCCGAACGGCTCATTCGCTCCGCGCACGACTGTTCCGATGGCGGGCTGGCGGTCACGCTGGCGGAGTGTTGCTTCGGGACCGGCGGCGTGGGCGCGGAAGCGTCCATTGCCGAAGTCCGCGTCGCGCAGCATCCCGGCTTGAACGAAGCGGCGGCGCTCTTCGGCGAGTCGGCGTCGCGGGTGGTGGTGTCGGTCAGTCCGGACAACCTCACGGAAGTTCTGCAAAAGGCGAGTGCGGCGCAGGTGCCGGCGGCGGCGATCGGCGAAACCGGCGGCAACCGTCTGCGGATTGCGGTGGCCGGCCGATCGGCGCTCGATCTCGCGATCGACGACCTCGAGCGCGTGTGGCTCTCGGCCATCGAGCGCGTTTTCACAAAGAAAGTGGCCTGACATGCTGGACAAGTTCAAAGACGAGTGCGGCGTGTTCGGCATCTTCGGTCACCCCGAAGCGGCGAACATGACCTATCTGGGCCTCTATGCGCTGCAGCATCGCGGCCAGGAAAGCGCCGGCATCGCGGCGTCGGACGGCGAGCGGATCCGCGTGCACAAGGAGATGGGATACGTCGCGGACATCTTCGACGGCCGACGCTGGCCGAATTGCCGGGGCGCGCCTCGATCGGACACGTCCGCTATTCGACCGCCGGCGAAAGCCGCCTGGCCAACGCGCAGCCGTTTCTCATCGACTGCGCGCACGGTCAGATCAGCATCTGCCACAACGGCAACCTCGTGAACGCCGACAGCCTGCGCAACGATCTGGTCAGCCAGGGATCGATCTTTCAGTCGGGCAGCGACACCGAAGTCGTCCTTCACCTGTTTGCGCGATCGAAAGCGCGGACCGTCGAGGAGGCGGTCGTCGATTCGGTGACGCAGGTGCAGGGCGCCTTCTCGTTCCTGATGCTGTCCACGGATCGCCTGATCGCGGTCCGCGATCCGCACGGATTTCGCCCGATGGCGCTCGGTCGGCTCGACGACGCGTTTGTCGTCTGCTCGGAAACGTGCGCCATGGATCTCATCGGCGCGACCTACATTCGCGACGTCGAACCCGGCGAGGTGCTGTTCATCAGCGCGGGCGGCCTGCGGTCGGTCAAGCCGTTCGCGCCGGCGCCGCTCGCGCACTGCGTGTTCGAGCATGTCTATTTTTCGCGCCCCGACAGCTACGTCTTCGGGAAGAGCGTCAATGAAGTGCGCACGAATCTCGGACGGATTCTTGCACGCGAGCAGCGCGTTGATGCCGATGTCATCGTGCCGGTACCCGACTCAGGCGTGTGCGCGGCGATGGGATATGCCGACGAGGCCAACATTCCGCTGCGGATGGGGCTCATCCGCAACCACTACGTGGGCCGGACGTTCATTCAGCCGCAGTCAGCCGATTCGACACTTCGGCGTGAAGGTGAAGCTGAATCCCGTGCGCAGCATTCTCGAAGGGACGGCGCGTGGTGCTGGTGGACGATTCGCTCGTCCGCGGCACGACCAGCCGCAAGATCGTGCGGATGGTCCGGGCGAGCGGCGCGAAGGAAGTCCACGTCCGTATCAGTTGCCCGCCGACGATCTCGCCCTGCTTTTACGGCGTCGACACGCCGAGGCGTTCCGAGCTCATCGCCGCGACGCATACCCTTCGACGAAATCCGCGGCTACCTCGACGCCGACAGCGTGGCGTACCTGAGCCTCGAGGGCATGATGAGCGCGGTCGGCGACGGCAAGGGGCACTACTGCAGCTCGTGCTACACGGGCCAGTACCCGGTCGCATTTCCCGCGCGACGAAAAGAGTTATCTTCAGTTAGCGCTCAAACTCGACAAGGAAGCCGTCACGAGCTAACACGATGTCCGCTCGCAGCGATTCACGCGTCCACGCGTCACCTGGTGCGCGCCGCGATTTGCGCTGCCGCCGTCGCTCGGCGTCCTGACGGGCGCGCGCAGCGCGTCGGCGCAGGAGCCGCCCGGCCCGCAGCCGGTGTCGCAGGAAAAGCTCCAGGCCGCGATCGATCAAGCTCGGGAATCTCGACTACGACACGCGGACGAGCGCGTCCCGCACCGTTCGGCGCACGCCTGGCGCCCAGGCCGTTCCGGCGCTGCTCACGCGCGGTGGCCTCGCACAAGGACGGCTACGTCCGGTATCGCGCGCTCGTCCTGCTCACCGGCTTCGACGACCCGCGGACGCATGACGCGATGCGCGAGTCGCTGGCGAGCCCCAACGATCGACTGCGGACCGTCGCGTACAGCTACTTCGAGCACAACCCCGATCCGGCGATGATTGCGCCGTCTCCTCGCCGCGCTCGACAAAGAGGTCGCCGAGTTCGTGCGGCCGGCGCTCGATTCGTGCGCTCGCTGCGCTCGGCAACGATCCGCGCGTCCAGCCGGTGCTGGTGCGCGAGAGCGGCCGCGGCGAAGACTTCTTCCGAAGCGCCGTCATCGAGGCGCTCGGCGACTACAAGGCCCGCTACGCGTTCGACGCGCTCCTCGCCATCGCGAAGCTCGATGGGCCGCTGGCCGACGATGCGGCGCTGGCGCTCGGAAAGATTGGGGATCGGCGGGCTCCGGGACACGCTCATCGACCTTCAACGCAACGGCCCGCCGGCGCTGCAGCCGTTTGTCGCCGCCGCCTTTGCCTGCTCGGCGATCGACTGCGCGCCCAAGAGAAATACCTCGTGGACGACGCTCAAGTATTCCGGCGCGAACGCCGGCAATCAGGAGCTGCTGCGCGGCGCGGCGGCCGGTCTGGGCGCCCTGGCGTCGCGGGACGCGCCCCCTCGCTCGAAGCGCTGTTCGATGCCGGCATTCCGTCGCGACGATCCGATGCGCGCGCCGATTGCGCTCGCCGTCGCGACGGTCGCGCTGCGCAACACGCCGCTGATGCTGACGCATCTCGGGACGCGCCAGTCGCGCGCCGCCGCGATCGATCTCATGGCCGAAGGCTTCGACATGCTCGAAGAGGATCTCGACAAGGAGCGTTTCTTTGCGCTGGTCCGGCGCACCTACTGGGAGGCGCCCGACGGATCGCCGACCCGCGCGCTCATGCAGACCCTCATCGGCAAGCTAGACTTTTAATGGATTATCGCCAGTCCGGCGTCGACATCGACGCCGGCAACGAAACCGTCCGACGCATCAAATCCCTGGCGCGCGCGACGTTCACGCCCGGCGTGCTGTCCGAGATCGGTTCGTTCGGCGGACTGTTCACGCTCGATGCCGCCGGCCTTCGCGAGCCGGTGCTCGTCTCGAGCGCGGACGGCGTCGGCACGAAGCTCAAAGTCGCATTCATGACCGGCCGCCACGACACGGTCGGCGCCGATCTCGTGAACCACTGCGTCAACGACATCCTGGTGCAGGGCGCGCGGCCGCTGTTCTTCCTCGACTACCTGGCGACCGGGCGGCTGTCGCCCGACGTCGCCGAACAGGTCATCGCGGGCGTCGCCCGCGGCTGCCGCGAGAACGGCTGCGCGCTGCTCGGCGGCGAGACCGCCGAGATGCCCGGCTTCTACGCCGACGGCGAATACGACATCGCCGGCTTCATCGTCGGCGTCGTGGATCGGCGCTCGCCTGATCGACGGCAAGACCATTCGGCCCGGCGATGTGCTCATCGGTCTGCCCTCGGCCGGCCTGCACACCAACGGCTACTCGCTCGCCCGCCGTGTGTTCTTCGAGGTGTGCGGCTTCGGCGCCTGACACGGTCGTGCCGGAGCTCGGCGTCAGCATCGGAGACGCGCTGCTGGCGCCGCATCGCTCGTACCTGCGCGCGGTGGGCCCGCTGCTCGAGGCGGGACTCGTCAAGGGGATGGCGCACATCACCGGCGGCGGCATCACCGAAAATCTTCCGCGGGTGTTTCCGACGGCTGCGCCGCGACCATCGACCGCAGCGCGTGGACCGTCCCGCCGCTGTTCCGGCTGCTGGCCGAGCGCGGCGGGATCGCGACGCGACGAAATGTTCCGCGCGTTCAACATGGGCATCGGCCTGATCATCGTGTGCCGCGACGAGGACCAGCGGCACGTGACCGGCCTGCTCAGCGACGCGGGCGAATCGGCCGATCGTCATCGGACAGGTCGATCGCCGGCGACCGGACGGTCCGCTACGCGACCACGCACTCGTGAACCGACGGCTCGGCGTTCTGATCTCCGGCCGCGGGTCGAACCTGCAGTCGATCATCGACGCGATTGCCGGCGGCGGGCTGGACGCGCGGATCGCAGTGGTCGTGTCCAACCGTCGCGAGGCGGCCGGGCTCGATCGCGCGCGCGAAGCCGGCATTCGCCGCCGTGTTCCTGGACCCGCGCGATTCCTCCGAGCCGGGACGCCTACGACCAGGCGATCGTCGATGTGCTGCCGCTCGCGCGACGTCGCGTTGTCTGTCTCGCCGGTTTCATGCGGCTGGTGGGGCCGCCGCTGCTCGACGCGTTTCCCAATCGCATCCTGAACATTCATCCATCGCTGCTGCCGTCGTTTCCCGGTCTCGACGCGCAGCGGCAGGCGCTCGAGCACGGCGTGCGCGTGAGCGGCGCGACGGTGCATCTCGTGACCGCGGAACTCGATGGCGGGCCGATTGTGATCGCAGGCGGCGGTTCCGGTGCCTGCCGGACGACACGGTCGAGAGCCTGGCGGCGCGGATCCTGGTCGAGGAACATCGCCTCTATCCCGAAGCGATTCAGCGCGTGCTCGACGGCGGCTGGCGGCTCGACGGCCGCCGATTCATCGTCGAGCAGGCGTAGCCGCTCAGGCCGGCTGCAGCGTCAGCACGGCGACTTCCGGCGGGCAGTTGATGCGAACCGGCACGTACACCGTTCCCAGTCCGCGGCTGACGAACATCGTGGTGTCCTGCTGGCGGGCCATGCCGGCGACGACCGGAAATTTCTGCGCCGCGATGGCGCCGACCGCCGGCAGCACGACCTGGCCGCCGTGCGTGTGGCCCGACAGGACCAGCGGGATGCTTCAGCGCCGCGGCTTCGGTCAGGCGGCGCGGATCGTGGGCCAGCAGCATCACCGTGCCGTGGCGCCGCGGATCGACCGGCGCGATGTCCGCGGCGCCGTCGCGTCCAGAATCGGATGCCCGCGAGCTCGACAGCGTTTCGTCGCGGATCGCGAGATCGGTTCGCGCGTCCTTCAGCATCTGCACATGCCGCGCGCGACAAGCGCCGCCGGCATGTCGTGATCGTCGTCGTGGTTGCCGAGGATGGCGAAGACGCCGTGCGGCGCGTAGAGCCGCGGCGAGCGCCTCGGCCGACGGGCCGACGATATTGGCGATCGCCCCAGGTGACGTAGTCGCCGCCGAGCACGATGAGATCGGGCTGCGCCGCCATCAGCGCGCTGACGCCGCGTTCGACGTCTTCGGCGAGCACCCAGCGGCTGCGGTGAATGTCGGTGAGCAGTCCGATGCGGAGCCCGGCGAGCGCCGGCGGCAATCCCGCGACCGGCAGCGTCATCGACGTCGTGCCGAGCGCGTGCCGCTCGTAGAGAAATCCGTACGAGCGCCAACCCGGCGACTGTGCCCGCGCCCGCTGCGACGCAGCGCCTTCAGCAGTCGCGCGCCGGGTGATCAGCATCGACTGATATAGTAAATCGCAATCCGATGACAGAATCTGTTCGAAGAGCTCACGTGGCGCGGCATGGTCTACGACGCGACCGAGGGGCTGGCCGAGATGCTCGCGACGCGAGCAGGTGACGGCGTATGTCGGCTTCGATCCGACCGCGTCGAGCCTGCACGTCGGCAGCCTGCTGCCGGTGATGGCGCTCGCGCGCCTGCAGCGATTCGGACACCGCCGATCGCGCATCGTCGGCGGCGGCACCGGCATGATTGGCGATCCGAGCGGCAAGTCGCAGGAGCGGAATGCTGCTGTCGCGCCGAGCAGATCGAGGAGAACGTCGCCGGCGTCCGCGCGCAGCTCGAGCGGTTCCTCGACTTCGACGGCGCCGAATCGCCGCGCGCATCGTGAACAACGCCGACTGGCTCGGCCACGATCGATCTGCTGTCGTTCCTGCGCGACACCGGCAAGCACTTCACCGTCAACTACATGCTGCAGAAGGAGTCGGTGAACCGCCGGCTCGAAAGCGAAGACGGCATCTCGTTCACCGAGTTCAGCTATCTGGTGCTGCAGGCGCTACGACTTTCTGCAGCTGTTCGATCGGTTCGGCTGCGCGGTGCAGATGGGCGGCAGCGATCAGTGGGGCAACATCACCGCCGGCATCGATCTCATTCGCAAGCTGCGCGGCCAGAAAGGCGCACGGCCTGGTCTGGCCGCTGATGACGACCGCGTCCGGCGCGAAGTTCGGCAAGACCGAAGCCGGCGCGATCTGGCTCGATGCCCAGCGGACCTCGCCGTTCGCGTTCTATCAGTTCTGGCTGAACACGACGATCGCGACGTCGATGCGTACCTGAAGTCCTTCACGTTCCTCGACGCGCGAGGCGATCGACGAGCTGGCGCGACGCGCACGCCGCGGCGCCGGAGAAGCGCGAGGCGCAGCGCGTGCTCGCGCGCGAGGTGACGACGCTCGTGCACGGCGCGGAGCACGTGACGCGCGTCGAACGCGGCGTCGAGCGCTGCTGTTCGCCGAAGACATCGCGACGCTGCCGCTCGACGATGTGCTGGCGGTGTTCGAGGATGTGCCGTCGACGGAGATGTCGCGGCAGCGAATTCGCGGCGCCGGCGTCGGCGCTCGTCGATCTGGTGGCGCGCGCGCAGCTCGCGCCGTCGAAGAGCGAGGCGCGGCGCCTGGTGCAGTCGGGCGGCGTGTATCGTGAACAACCGGCGTGTGTCCGATCCGCAGTTTCGCGTGACGGCGGATCATGCGATTGGCGGCCGCGTGATCCTGCTGCGGAAGGGCGCAGCGCGAGACGCATCTGATGCGGATTGCCGGTTGAGGCGTGACGGTCTGGACGACTTGACGGGCGTCCGGGTGTACGCGATACTCTCTGAACGTTCGGAGCGAGAGACCCGCTGCAGGGCAGCGGAGGGTTCGCTGGGTTCGCCAGTGAATTTTTTGTCCCCGGAAATACTGCCAGGTTCATCCGACGGCATTTCCTGACGCTCGAGAGACCAGCGCTCACAGCCAGCCCGACGATTGGTTCACTTTGATGCCCGGATGCAGAAAAGTGAAAATAATTGTTGACAGCACGGTAAAGCGCTAGTAACCTCAGAAGGTTCCCCTAAACGCGGTCGGTTTTACCGATGCGGCCGGGCTCAGCCCGGTGTCGAACGTTGAAATGGGGTCGAGGCGCCCAGGGC
>CAVQHT010000015.1:0-220000 GCA_963712355.1 uncultured Acidobacteriota bacterium | reverse complement strand
TGTGCATGGAGCTCACGCGGGCCTGGCTCTCTCGAGTCCGGTCAGCGTAAGTTTCGAGTTTCTTATGGTCAAGCTACTAAGGGTGTACGGTGAATGCCTTGGCACCAAGAGTCGATGAAGGACGCGATAAGCTGCGATAAGCCCCGGTGAGCCGCAAATGGGCTTTGACCCGGGGATCTCCGAATGGGGAAACCCCCTTTGGCTAATCCCGAAGGATCCTCCGCTGAATACATAGGCGGTGAGAAGGCAACGCGGGGAAGTGAACCATCTCAGTACCCGCAGGAATAGAAAACAAGAGTGATTCCGCTAGTAGCGGCGAGCGAACGCGGAACAGCCCAAACCATCGTGCTTGCACGGTGGGGTTGTAGGGCCTGTCTGGCCTCAAGGCCAGCGAGTTACCAACCAATCGCTTAGTCGAACGATCTGGAACGATCGGCCAGAGACGGTGACAGCCCGGTAGACGACAATCGATTGGCTCGCGACAGGTTCCTGAGTATCGCGGGACACGTGAAATCCCGCGAGAATCCACGAGGACCATCTCGTAAGGCTAAATACTCCTTGGTGACCGATAGTGAACCAGTACCGTGAGGGAAAGGTGAAAAGAACCCCTGTGAGGGGAGTGAAATAGTACCTGAAACCGTATACCTACAAGCAGTGGGAGGGCTATGCCGAAGCTTGCTTCGGAATGCCTGACCGCGTGCCTTTTGCATAATGAGCCGGCTAGTTATTCTCAGTGGCGAGGTTAAGCGTAAGCGAGCCGTAGCGAAAGCGAGTCCGAAATGGGCGAATAGTCGCTGGGAATAGACGCGAAGCGAGGTGATCTACCCTTGGCCAGGATGAAGTACGGGTAACACCGTATGGAGGTCCGAACCGGTGTTGGTTGAAAACAGCTCGGATGAGCTGAGGGTAGGGGTGAAAGGCTAATCAAACCTCGTGATTGCCCGTTCTCCTCGAAATGCTTTTAGGAGCAGCCTCGGGAGGTCGGCGTTGGTGGTAGAGAACTGGATGGACTAGGGGGCTTACCAGCTTACTGAATCCAACCAAACTGCGAATGCCAACGACACGTATCCCGGGAGTGAGACGGTGGGGGCTAAGCTTCATCGTCGAAAGGGAAACAGCCCAGACTATCGGCTAAGGTCCCTAACTTTGTGCTAAGTGGGAAAGGATCTGAAGACGCTCAGACAACCAGGAGGTTGGCTTAGAAGCAGCCATCCTTTAAAGAAAGCGTAATAGCTCACTGGTCAAGCGGCTTTGGGCCGACAATCCAACGGGGCTTAAGCACAAGACCGAAGCCATAGAATAGACGAGATCCTGCGGGATCTCATATTGGTAGAGGAGCGTTCTCACAGCCGTGAAGCCAGATCGTAAGGACTGGTGGAGTGGTGAGAAGTGACCCTGCCGGCATAAGTAGCGATAAGAAGGGTGAGAATCCCGTCCACCGTAAGCCTAAGGTTTCCTGAGGAAGGTTCGTCCGCTCAGGGTTAGTCGGGTCCTAACGCGAGGCCGAAAGGCGTAGCGGATGGATATCTGGTTAATATTCCAGAACTACCTAGAAGACGTTATCACGATGGGGAGACGCAGGAGGCTATGCGAGCCTACGATTGGACGTGTAGGTTCAGAGTCGTAGGGGGATCCGCCCGGCAAATCCGGTGGGTCATATTCCCTGAGGGCTCATGGCGAGAGCCGCAAGGCTCGTAAAGTCGCAGACGCCACGCTGCCGAGAAAATCCTCTAAGGAGTCTTTTGGGTACCCGTACCGCAAACCGACACAGGTAGGCGAGGAGAAAATCCTCAGGTGCGAGTGAGAACCCTCGTTTAGGAACTCGGCAAACTCACCCCGTAACTTCGGAAGAAGGGGTGCTCCGTTAGCGTTAGTGGCTTCGCGCCACGAAGCGTGAGGGAGTTGCAATAAAGAGGCCCAAGCAACTGTTTACTAAAAACACAGGGCTATGCGAAGTCGAATACGACGTATATGGCCTGACGCCTGCCCGGTGCCGGAAGGTTAAAGGGAGAGGTTAGCCGCAAGGCGAAGCTTCGAGCTGAAGCCCCGGTAAACGGCGGCCGTAACTATAACGGTCCTAAGGTAGCGAAATTCCTTGTCGGGTAAGTTCCGACCTGCACGAATGGCGTAATGATTTGGGCGCTGTCTCAACGAGGGGCACTGCGAATTTGTGGTACCGGTGAAGACGCCGGTTGCCCGTGACTAGACGAAAAGACCCCGTGCACCTTTACTACATCCTAGTAGTGAATGCTGACGCAGTATGCGCAGGATAGGTGGGAGGCTTTGAACCCGGGTTCTCGGACTCGGGGGAGCCAACGGTGAGATACCACCCTTACTGCTTCGGCGTTCTAACCTCGTTCTGTCATCCAGATCAGGGACACTGCTAGGTGGGTAGTTTGACTGGGGCGGTCGCCTCCTAAAGTGTAACGGAGGCGCGCGAAGGTTCGCTCAGGCTGTTTGGAAATCAGCCTTAGAGTGCAAAAGCAGAAGCGAGCTTGACTGCGAGTCCTACAAGACGAGCAGGTGGGAAACCAGGCTTTAGTGATCCGGTGGTTCCGCGTGGAAGGGCCATCGCTCAACGGATAAAAGGTACGCCGGGGATAACAGGCTGATCCTGAGCCAAGAGTTCACATCGACGCTAGGTTTGGCACCTCGATGTCGGCTCATCACATCCTGGAGCTGTAGCAGGTTCCAAGGGTCCGGCTGTTCGCCGGTTAAAGTGGTACGTGAGCTGGGTTTAGAACGTCGCGAGACAGTTCGGTCTCTATCTGTCATGGGCGCAGGAGATTTGAGTGGGGCTGACCTTAGTACGAGAGGACCGGGTTGGACGGACCTCTAGTGTATCGGTTGTCGCGCCAGCGGCAGCGCCGAGTAGCTACGTCCGGAAGGGAGAAACGCTGAATGCATCTAAGCGTGAAACCCTCCACAAGATGAGATCTCCCTGGATCGCAAGATCCCTAAAGGCTCCTGGAAGATGACCAGGTGATAGGTCGGGTGTGTAAGCGTGGTGACACGTTGAGCTTACCGATACTAATCAGCCGTGAGGCTTGACCATAACTTCGTTTTCGTCCGCCGTGCAAAAGAGGTCGGCGAATAACAAAGCGTAATGCACGCAGAAACGCTGCGTGAAGTGGTCGGTTAAAACTACCGTTTGCAGGATATTCAGTTGTCGCACTGGCAATTGCGGAATGATGATCGTCATTGAGATGCAGATAGTCGCATGAATTCTCAATCGCAGAGCTCTTTGAAATTGTCTGGGACGATCCGACTTCGCGCGCTCGCGAGCTACGTCGCGCAGGCCGATGAAGGCTGCCGCCGAAGCGCCGCAGCGCGAAGTCGGAAACCCCAGGCAGACAAGTTTGCCGGTGGTCATAGGATCAGGGTCACACCCGTTCCCATTCCGAACACGGAAGTTAAGCCTGATACCGCCGATGGTACTGCATGGGAAACTGTGTGGGAGAGTAGGTCGCTGCCGGCATTATCTCGAAAGGCCCGATCGTCGCAAGACGGTCGGGCCTTTTCCATTTGGGCATCAGATCATTTGGTCATCGTCGGTCATCTGGTCGATTTGGCAAATGCCGGAATGACCGATGACTCGATGACCAAATGACCAAATTCACCTGTCCTACCCCTCCCGCTCCAGCGCCTGCACCGCCGCCGCAAACGCCACCAGCGTGAACACCACGAACGCCGCCGACTCGATCGCGATCGCCCGCCCGCTCCCGACCCCGATCGTCGCGTAGCGCAGCACGTCCACGTGCCAGGTGATCGGGTTGGCGCAGCGCCACCAGCTGAAAGCCGCGCGGCAGCGGCTCGAGCGGGTAGAACATCGAGCTGGCAAAGAGAAACACGAAGTAGAAGACCGACGTCACCGTGTTGAACGCGTCGTTGCGCCGGATCCGCAGCGCGAAGATCGCATAGAAGAAAAACCAGCCGGCCGTCCCGACCACCGTCGCCGCGAGCAGCAGCGGCAGGCCGCTCGACCTGCAACCGGACGCCGAACAGCACCGCCGACAGCGACACCGTCACCAGCGCCTGGACGATCGCCACGCCGACATTGAACAGCACCTTGCCGAGCAGGTACTGCGAGCGGCTGAGCGGATAGGTCAGCATCTCGTAGAAGATGCCGTTGTCGCGATCGAGGAAGAACGACCACGACGTGTTGGCGGCGATGCCGAAACTCGCCATCCCGAGCACGCCCGCCAGGAAAAATTCGTTGTAGCTGATCCCCTTCAGCCCGCTCGTGAAGCCCATCGTCGCGTTGACGCCGAGACCGAAGACCAGCAGGTAGCCGAGCGGGTAGAGCAGATCCCAGAAGATGAACAGCAGATTCGTCGTCCGGATCTTGCCTTCGCGGACCAGCACCGCGCCGAGCGCGCTCGGACTCATGACTGTTCTCCCGACGCTGCGTCAGCTCGACGAAGATGTCTTCCAGGCTCGCGCCGTTGATCTCGATGCGCAGGAGCCGCGCCTGGCGCGCGAGGATGCTCACGAGCTCGAGCACGCGCGTTTCCTCCTCACGCAGCTTCATCCGCACGGTGTTGTGCACCACGGTCAACTCCAGCGGATGAAACGCCTCGACGATCTGCGACAGCTGATCCGGGATGCGTTCGAAGGTCACCGACACCTCGTAGAGCCGCTCGACCAGCGTCTTCAGATGATTGAGATCGCCGCGCGCGATCTGCCGGCCCTGATTCATGATCAGGATGTCGTCGCAGAGCTCCTCCGCCTCCGTCAGAATCTGCGTCGTCAGGACGATCGTGCGCCCCTGTGCGGCCTGTTCGTGCAGAAGCGCGATGACCGAGCGCTTCAGGATCGGATCCATGCCGGTCGAGAACTCGTCGAGAAAGACAATCGGCACGTCGACCATGAACATCTTGGCGACCTGGACGCGCCGGCGGACGCCGCCGCTCAGGTCCTGCACTTTCGTGGCGGCCACGTCCTCGAGGCCGAAGCGCGCCATGACTTCGTCGGCGCGCGCGCGCACCGCGGCCCCGGCCTGGCGATGAAACCGCGCGAAGGTCAGCAGGTTGTCCTGCACGCTCAGGAGGAGCTCGGCGGCCTGCTCCTGGATCACGACCCCGATGTGCCGCCGCACCTCGAGCGCCTGTCGAACGACGTCGAAGCCGAGGACGCTGACCTGTCCCGAGGTTGGCCGCACGAGCGTCATCAGCACGCGCAGCGTGGTCGTCTTGCCGGCGCCGTTCGGACCGAGCAGCCCGAAGATCGACCCGCGGCGCACCTGGAAGCTGAGTCCATCGACCGCGCGGACTTCGCTGCTGCGCCTGGATCGATACACCTTGACGAGTTGATCGACCGAGATGGCGATGTCGCTCACGACGAATCCGTTTACGAGGCGGCGATGCGGCGCACTTGCTCCGACGTCATCCCGTAGAGGGGCGGCGTCGGGACCTGGAGCATGCCGAGGTGCAGATAGATTTGGCCGCGGTGGTGAATCTCGTGCTCGGTCATCATCTGCAGCCACTTCCACGTCGTCAATTCAACGCCGCGCGGGCGTCGGGCATTTCTCGTCCATCGCTTCGGGCGGAAGGGCAAGAAAGAGCGCCGTCGCTTCCTCGTGCATGCGATCGAGAAAGGCGAGCACCGCTGCCTTCCCGTCCGCGAGCTCGCGCCCGTGCGTCACGTACTTCGACTGCCGCCTGTGGACCGATTCGGCCCAGATGAAACGTTCCGCGACGGCAATGTGGCGGACCAGATCGCCGAGCGTGAACATGCCCTCGCGCGGCGCCCACTCGATCCGATCGTCGGGGATGCATTTCGCGACCCGGCGCGTGCGTTCGCGAATATTGGCGAAATGCTTGAGAAAACTGTCCATGCTCATCGTCATTTGCGCGTGCCTCGCTTTGCCTTCTTGACCGTGCGGACCGCGCCACAGATCCGGCGAACGGTTTCGAGCGTCATGGTCGTGCATCCTTTCCGAACGTCTTGAGATAGCGCGTCGCGCGGACTTTGCGCACCGTCCGCTCGGAGCTCATCGAGCGGACCTTGCCGAAAACCGGGCGCTCCGGCCACGGTCGATCGTAGCGCCCCAGCGTCCACATGTAACCCGCGTACGAATTCGGGATCCCGGCCGTCGAGCGACCACCGGTTCATCAGCGCGGTCATCGTGTCCAGTGCTTCTCGCGGCGAGCGTGACCACTCCAGGATCTTCTTGCCCCACAGCATGCGCATGTAATTGTGAAACCAGCCGTGCCGCCGCATCTCGCGCTGCGCCGCGTTCCACAGCGGGTCGTGCGTGGCAGCCTGCTCGAATTCCTGCCGCGAATACACATGCTCGCGTTCATCGTCCTGGTGATCGGCCAATGTTTGCAGCGCCCAGGCGGGCAGCGATTCGAACCGGTCGTAGTCGTGCGGACGTTTCGCGCAGGTGTTGAACGCGAGCTCCCGCCACACGATGAGCTGATCGAGAAACGCTTCCGCCCCAGGGCCGACGCGCCACCATCCCTCGCGCGCGCCGCTCGCTGTTGCCGGCAGACGGCCAGGCGTCCACCGTTCATGTTTCATGACCGTGTGAAAGACCTCGTGAGCCGAGAGATGGCCGAAGTGCAAGTACGGCGAGAGCCGGCTGGTGCCGCGGTCGTCCGGGTGATTGTGCGCGACATGGTAGCGATCGAGACGCTTCGCAACGAACGCGCGGAGTGCTCGGCGCGCCTGCTCGAAGCCGCCGCGCGTGGCGCATACGGGCACCTCGTGGTCGATCGGCAGCGCTCGAAGGGCGCGGTCATCGCCCGACAGCAGGCGGCTGGTGGCCGCAGGCCATCGCCGGGTCACATCGGCCGGCAGACGCACGGGCCGGGGCAGCGAAATTCCCTGAAACGGCCGGGGCGACGGCGCGTCCAAAAGGTGGGCGCGCAGCGTCTTCTGGACGTGGCGCCGGAAATGGACGGCCGCGCTGAAGGCCCGATCGGTCGCCGCCAGCGGGATCAGGCCGTTGCTGTCCACCGATTCCAGACGAACATCGAGACGCCGGCCGGCCGCCTGGACCATCTGCGGCAGGAAAAAACAGGGATAGTCATCCGTCACGATGACGGCCGAGTCTTGCGCCAGCCGCTCGAGGAGACCGCGGCCTTCGTGGCGCGTTCGCTCGACGTAGGGGTAGTGCAGCACGGAGGCATCGGCAAACGCCGCGTGATTGGCCCGCATGCCGTCGATGACGAACCGATGCAGCCGATCGGAGGCCCACGGGTAGTCCACGCGCAGCGCCTCGAGAATGACGATCGGCTTGCCGAGTGCCCGAGCCCATGCGATGCTGCGATCGAGCGCGAAGTTGAACGACGGCCGCCGCGTCGCGATCATCCAATAGAGGACGTAGCGCCGATCCACGTGAACCGGCTCGGCATTGATCGGCGAAATTCGCAGTGAGACAGGCGGTTCCGTGAAACGTGGCCGTGAGGGCTTCATCTAAAGGGTAGACTCACATTATGGAAGACAAGAGATTTCCTGTGCAGAAGACCGAAGACGAGTGGCAGGAGACGCTCTCGCCGAGCCAGTTTCAGGTGCTGCGCGAGCATGGCACCGAGCGCGCCGGAACCAGCCCGCTGAACGTGGAAAAGCGTGACGGTCAATTCGTGTGTGCCGCATGCGGACACCCCTTGTTCGCCTCGAACACGAAGTTCGAAAGCGGCACGGGCTGGCCGAGCTTCTTTGCTCCACTGAACGGTGCGGTCGAAACGACCGAGGACCGCAGCCATTTCATGACGCGCACCGAAGTCCATTGTGCGAACTGCGGCGGTCATCTGGGCCACCTGTTCCCCGACGGTCCGCGTCCGACCGGTCTGCGGTATTGCATGAACGGTGTCGCGATGAAATTCGAGCCCGAAAAGTCTTAACGCTATCGAGGTGATGATGTTTGGCAAGCCTTCCCGTATTCCCGGCGCCGCCGACGCGCTACCCGGCAGAACGACGCGCATGCGCGTCGCGCCTCAACACTACGTCAACGGCCACCGGCTCGAAGCGCCGTTCCCCGACGGGACGAAACTCGCCATGTTCGGATTGGGTTGCTTCTGGGGCGCCGAGCGAAAGTTCTGGGAGCTGCCGGGCGTCTATTCGACCGCCGTCGGCTATGCCGCAGGCCACACGCCGAACCCGACTTACCAGGAAGTGTGTACCGGCAAGACCGGGCACAACGAAGTCGTGCTCGTCGCGTACGACCCGAAACAGATCTCGTACGACGAGCTGTTGAAGACGTTCTGGGAAAGCCACAATCCGACGCAGGGGATGCGTCAGGGCAACGACGTCGGCACTCAGTATCGTTCCGGCATCTACGTCTACGACGACGAGCAGAAGAAAGCGGCAGAGGCATCGCGTGATGCGTTCCAGCAGGAACTGCAGCGGGCGCGCTACGGCGCCATCACCACTGAGATTCTGCCGGCGCCCGAGTTCTACTACGCCGAGGACTACCACCAGCAGTACCTCGCCAAGAATCCCGGCGGCTACTGCGGTCTCGGCGGCACCGGCGTGAGCTGTCCGATTGGCGTCGCGCGCGCCGAATCGGCAGACCACGAATCCTCGGTCGGCCGCTGACGCTTCGCTCGGTGTGGACGCTCTTCCGATCGACCCGCACGTTGACGAGATCGCAGATGCGCTGACTCGTCACCGTGCGGCGGTCCTGGTGGCGGAGCCCGGCGCGGGCAAGACGACCCGCGTGCCGCCCGCCCTGCTCGCGCCGGGACCGTTGCTCCTGCTGCAGCCGCGGCGCTCCGCCGCCCGCGCCATCGCGCAGCGCATCGCCGGCGAACGCGGCTGGACCATCGGCCGCGAGATCGGATGGCAGATTCGCCTCGAACGGCGCTTCAGTGCCGACACCCGCCTGCTCGTTGCCACCGAGGGCATTCTGACGGCGCGCCTCCAGCAGGATCCGCTCCTCTCGTCTTTCAAGACCATCGTCCTCGACGAGTTCCACGAGCGGAGCATCCACGCCGATCTCGGCCTGGCGCTGACCAGGGAAGCATGGCGGGCGCGCGACGATCTCCGCATCCTCGTGATGTCGGCGACCATGGACAGCGATCGCGTCGCCGCGTATCTCGGCGGCTGTCCGGTCGTTCGTGTCGCCGGCCGGATGTTTCCGGTGGACGTGAGCTACGCGCCGTCGACACCGGTTGCCGACGCGGCGGTGGAACTGATGCGCGAGTCGACGGGCAGCGTGCTCTGTTTTCTGCCCGGCGCGTGGGAGATCGAGCAGACGATTGGAGCGCTCCGCGGACGCGTCGCCGGCGTGGAGGTGCTTCCGTTGCACGGGTCGCTTGATGCCGCCGCGCAGGACCGCGTGCTGATGCCCGCCGCAGCCGACACGCCGCCGAATCATTGTCGCGACCAATATCGCGGAAACGTCCGTCACCGTTCCCGGTGTCACGGCGGTGGTTGACGCGGGATTGCAGAAAGTTGCGCGCTACGATCCCGCGCGGGCGATCGACAGCCTGACGACGGAGCGCATTACCGCCGACGCCGCTGATCAGCGCGCGGGTCGTGCCGGCCGCATCGCGCCAGGCCGTGTCCGTCGTCTCTGGGACAAGCAGGATCGCCTTCGGTTGCACCGCGAGCCCGATATCCACCGTGTCGATCTGTCCGCCACGGTGCTCGACATCCTTTCGTGGGGCGGCAATCCGCGGACGCTGGAGTGGTTCGAGGCGCCGCGGGCCGACGCGATCGATGCGGCGCTTGCGCTGCTGCGAGCGGCTTGACGCTGTCGTGTCCGGTGGCCTGACGCCCATCGGCCGACGCATGCAGTCGCTGCCGCTGCATCCGCGCCTCGCGCGAATCCTGATCGCGGGCGGCGGATCGCCGATGCTGGCGCGGGCGTGCGCCATCCTTTCCGAACGCTTGTTTGTCCCGCCTCGTGCCGCGGCCACGACCTCCGATCTGTTGTCGGCGCTCGACGGGTGGGCAAGCCTTCCCGTTCATGTTCATCGCGCCGCGCAGGAGATCGAACGCATGGCGAATCAACTGGGCGACCGTCAGTCCGCCAGCCTCTCCGACGAAGAATTCCGGAAAGCTCTCCTGCGGGGATACCCGGATCGTGTCGCGCAGCGGCGCGAACCGCGTTCGCCGCGCGTCAGGCTGGCGACTGGCGCCGGCGGCGCGATCGGTCGCGAGAGCGGTGTGCTCGAAGGCGAGTTCCTCGTCGCCGTGGACGTCCAGGCCTCGACGCGATCGAACGATCCCGACAGCCGCATCCGGTTGGCCAGCGTGGTTGACCGCGGCTGGCTGGTCCCGACGTCGACCGAGGTCGTGCATCGCGTGGACGAATCCGGCGCGGTCCGCGCCGTGCGCATCGATCGGTACGACGCGCTCGTCCTCGCGGAGACCCCCGAGCGGGTCGACGATGAGATCGCCGCGCCGCTTCTGGCCGGCGCGTGGCTCGAGCGCCGCCCATCGGACGACGATCTGAGGATCCTGCGCCGTCTGAAGTTTGCGGGGCTGAATGCGGATCTGCCCGCGCTGGTCAGTACTGCCGCACATGGTGCCCGACGCTTGTCGGACATCAACCTGCTGCGCGCTTACCGCCCGATGCCGCGCGTGCGATCGATCGCCACGCGCCCGACACGCTGCAGGTTCCAAGCGGCCGCTCGGTGCGGCTCGAGTATGCCGAGGACGGCACGGTCTCGGCCTCGGTCAAGCTTCAGGAGCTGTTCGGGCTGGCGGAGACGCCGCGGATCGGACCGCAACGCGAACCGGTGCTGTTGTCGCTGCTCGCGCCGAACGGTCGATCCGTCCAGGTGACGCGCGATCTGCGAAGCTTCTGGGATCGGACCTATCCAGAGGTCAGAAAGGAACTGCGCGGCCGGTATCCGAAGCATCCGTGGCCCGAGGATCCCTGGAATGCTCCGCCGACCGCGCGGACGAAGCGGCGCGCCTGAAGACGCCGTGTCGCCGGGCGACATGGTGTAACCGAGGCGCACGATCATGTCGCGCGCGCGATCCTCCAGTCCGTCCATCGATTTGGTCATCGGAACGCGCGCGGCGAGCAGCGTCCGGTCGTCGATTCTGTCTTCAAGGAAGATCCCCGCCAGCACGATCAGAACGAGCGACAGTCCGACCAGCGGCCTGAGGGCGCTGATCTGGCCGGCGGCCGCGACCACTTCCGGTGATGGCGTTTCTCCCGCCGCCAGCGCCGCGGCGAGCGGATCACCGCCGGGCAGGGCTGCTGCAACCGCGAGCGCGCTGCCCGGCCGCGCGTCAGGATCCTTGTCCAGGCACCGGAGAATCACGCGCTCCACGAACGGATCGAGATCGCGAACGACCGACGAGGGTGGCTGGACGGTCCCGCTCTCGTGCAGCTCCAGCAGTTCGGCGACGGTGCGGGCACTGTGCGCGCGCTTGCCGGTAAAGATCTCGAACAGCACCAATCCGAGCGCGTAGATGTCGGTCTTGACTGATGCGGGAGTGCCCTTCAACTGCTCCGGCGCCATGTAGTGAGGCGTTCCCGCGTGTGCGGCCGACGCCGCATCCGCCGCGCCGATTGCGAGCCCGAAGTCCGTGATGCGAATGTTGCCCTCTCCGTCGAGCATCACGTTGGCCGGCTTCAAGTCGCGATGGACGACGCCGCGATCGTGAGCCGCGGCGAGGCCGGCGCACAACTGGCGGGAGATATCGACGGCTTTGTCGTGCGGAATCCGGCCGATCCGGCGGAGCAGCGACGCCAGATCCTCGCCGTCGACATACTCCATCGTCAGAAAGCGGCGGCCGTTCGCTTCGCCGAGGTCTGTACAGGCGGCAGACGTTCTTGTGCGAGACCTGGCGCGCCGTGCGCAGCTCGTTGTGAAACTGCGCGAGCGCGGGCCCTTCGGCCGCGACGCCTTCAGGCAGAAATTTCAGGGCGACCGGTTGATCGAGCGTCAGATCTTCGGCGCGGTACACCTCGCCCATGCCGCCCTTGCCGAGCATTGCGACCAGTCGATAGCGGCCGGCGACGATGGCGCCGGGAGCGAAACGACTGGATGACGAGGTGAGATTTGCGGAGGACGGGCTGGAGGGCGGCGATGTCTGTGACGGTGTGGCGATGGTCGGCGCGTCGTCCGGTCTGCTGCTGGACACGCCGCAGATTCTACCGGAGGAAACGCGCCGTCCAGGCGCGTGTTTCCTCCGGCAGCAGTGACCGAGCGGCTATTTCTTCAGCTCGTTGTAAATGACCTGAATGTCGGATTTCACGCGCGCTTCCTGCGACGTGTAACCTTTGAAGTTGTCCGGAACCTTGTAACCCGCGGTCGCCTCGTCCACCGACTTGCCGGCTTTGTGCTGCGCCTCCGCGTAATCCACGAAGTTCTTCATGAAGTCCGCGTATTCCTTCAATTCGGGCCAGGTCGTTGGCGCGTTGGTGTGGCCGTTGATGACGGTCTCGATGTTCTTGATGCCGTCGTAGCCCTTCATCAGCGTGCCGGGGTAGTCGACGCCGCTGCCGCCGTTGTTGGCGTCCATGATCGGCGGAGTCTTGCCGGCGAACGTATCGCCGACGTGCGCGACGCGCAGCGCGGGGAACACGACCCATGCGTCGCCGTTGGTGTGCGCCCGGCCGAAGTAATACAGCTCGATCTTGTCGGCGCCGCTGCCGATCTCCATCTTGTTCTTGAACGTCTTCTTGGCGAGGCCGCGTCCGCCGTTCGTGTCGAAGATGTTCGGCGTGGGCGGGGCGCCGGGCGCCGCCAGACCGGTCACCGGCGCCATCTTCTTCATGTTGGCGGCGGTGTTTTCCTGGACGACGACATCAACGGTCGCGGGGAATTCGACGTTGCCGCTCACGTGATCGCCGTGGGTGTGGGTGTTGATGATCGTCGTGATCGGCTTCGGCGTCAGCTCTTTGATCTTGGCGATGATCGGCTGGCCCCAGCCGGGATTCTTGGTGTCGACGACGGTCACGCCGGTTGTGCCGATGAAGACGGCGGTGTTGCCGCCGCTGCCGTTCCCCGTCAGCATGTAGAGATTGTCGCGGACCTTTTGCGCCTCGATGACTTTGGGCGCGTTCGGTTGGCCCTGTTGAGCGCTGAGCGTCATCGATACCGTTGCAGCGATGACGAGCGCCGTCAGCACGATCGCACGCTTCATATGAGCCCTCCAGGAAAGAACACGCGTTGAACGAACCAGTAAGCCCCGGCCGCTATCGCGATGCATCGAGCCGGCCAGGACAAGTCGATGCGCCGCCAGTGTATTCCGATTTCGCAGCCAGATGACCAGTGAACCAGCGACCGCGATGATTGCCAGGTGCGCGAGATCTGCGCCTGAGTTAAAGGCGAACACCGACCAGACGAAGGCCTGGCGCGGCAGGTCGGCGCTGGCCACCGCGCTCGCGAACCAGAACCCATGGATCAGGCCGAACGCCACGGCAATCCAGCCGCGCATGTCGCGGCCGTCGCGCACCATGAGGTTGTCGGCGCCCAGATAGACGATGGCCAGCGCGATCGCCGGATCGACGATCCGCGCCGGCGGCCGGAACCCGCCGAACACGACCAGCACCAGCGCGACGACGTGTCCGAGGATGAATCCGCCGCCGATCAACCCGAGCCGGCGGATGATCCGCCGAGCAGCAGCAGTCCCAGGACGAACACCCAGTGCTCCGGCGCCCCCAGGATGTGGCGGAACCCCGCGGGAAGAAATCGCTCGACGACCGCGAACGTGCCCTGGCTGGATCCGGGGAAGTACTCGAGCCGCGGGTGCCCCTTGATCGAGGATCGCCTGCAGCTTCAGGTATTCACCTTCGTAGACGTTCACGAACGTCTGGTGCGTCGGATCGTAAGGGAACAGCCGCGCCTCGACGGCGAACACACCGGTGCCGGGTGGAATCGCGTACTGCGCACTCAGCTTGATGACCTGCCGATCGACCAGCGCTTCGGCCGGCGACCATGGGCCTGGTGTGACCGGCACGTTGTTGACCAGGATGGTCAACCGCGGCGCAAACAGCGCAGCGATGGCGTCCCGTTGGGCGGCAATCGTCGCCGGTTCAAGCAGGCGTTCCGGCGGATCGATATGCAAGATCGTGGCCGATGTCGAAGATGTGGCCGATGATCGTGACGTCCAGCACGCCGTCCTGGAGCCGTAGATCCAGATACGTGAACGGCGCCGGATGGGCCGCCGCAGGCGCTGCCATCGCGACGAGAACGGCGGCAAATACCGCGGCCGCGAATCCCTTCATCACAAAGGCGTCAATAGTAGCGCATGCGCCGCGTGAGCTTGCCCACGCGATAACATACGCGCCGCATATGCGGCTCGTTTCGATCTCGGATCCCGAAGACTCGCGCCTTGCGGACTACCGGATCGTATCGGACGGCGAGCTGATCAAACGCCGCGGCCTTTTTGTCGCTGAAGGCCGGCTGGTCGTTCAGCGCCTGATCGAGGATCAACGCGCGGTCGTCCGTTCGCTGCTGCTCACCGAGGTCGCGGCGCAGTCGCTGGCCCCTGCGCTCGAGCGGCTGCCCGCCGGGACGCCGGTGTATGTCTGCGAACGATCCGCCTTTCCCGCCATCACCGGGTTCAATCATTCATCGCGGATGCCTGGCGCTTGCCGAGCGTCTGCCGGACGTCGGTCTCGACGCGCTGGCGGCGTCGCGTGCGATCGTGGTGCTCGAGAACGTCGGCAACGCCGACAATCTCGGGGGCGTCTTCCGCAACGCCGCAGCGTTTGGCGCCGGCGGCGTCGTCCTGAGTCCGGCATGCTGCGATCCGCTGTACCGCAAGGCGATCCGGACGTCGATGGGCGCGACGCTGCGCGTGCCCTTCGCGCGCGCCGACGCGTGGCCCGGCGCGCTCGAGCGTCTTCGGGACCATGGGTTGACGATCGTCGCGCTGACACCGCGTGAGCCGGCGTTGAGCCTCGCCGAGTTCGCTCGCTCGTCGTCCGGCGCGCGCATTGCGCTGCTGGTTGGCGCGGAAGGCGAGGGGTTGAGCGCGCAGGCGGAGGCGATTCGCGGATCACCGCGTCCGCATTCCGATTCAGGCGGACGTGGATTCGTTGAATCTGGCCGTCGCGACGGGCATTGCTCTGGCCCGATTGAGTGAAGGGGCCGGTCTCTGATAAAAACGTAGGTTCCGTGCCAGCCATCCCTGTCGAATACGCGTCCGATCGGAAGATCCGCGAGCGCAACAAGCTGTACTACCGGTTCAACCACTGGCCGATCTGGATATTCGTGTTCTTCATCGCGCCGGGTCCGCTGACCTTCGATCTGTTCGAACATGGTTTCGATACGCGAATGGCGTTGTGGCTCGGTGCGGTGCTGCTCGGGACGGGCATAGCCGGATTGCGGGGTGCGCTGCCGGGTGTCGAGCCAAAGCCCTACATCATCCGCTTCACTGAAGATCGCCCGAACCCGCTCTACCGGCGCGTCTGCTACACGATGGCGTGGAGTGAGGTGGTCAGCTTCGCCGTCCTGAATATCGCCGGCCTGATCGTGGCGATCTTCACCGGCCACTGGTCGCTCAAGCAGATGTACCAGTCCCACTATTTCCCGCTGGCGGGGAGCATCTGGCTGCTCGGCGCGCTCGGACAGCTGCCGCGCGTCAAGGCGTCGACCAAGGGCGAGGGGCACGAGCGCCGTTACTTCTATGGTTCGGTGTGGGCCGTGTGCTGGGCGCAGCCGGTTCTCTGGTTCCTGTGGAGAGTGCTGCCGCAGTCGCCGCTCTACGACACCTTCAAGCTGATGGTGTTTGTCGCCATCCTGGCGTTTGTCGGCAATCTGGCGCGGCTCGGTCGCCTGCCGCGCACCCGCCCGATCGTTCCGGGCGAGCTGCCGTTTCGAAGAGCTGAGCTTCGTGTCTCGTGTCATCGTGCCGGACTTAGCCCTTCAACACGCCCGCACGCGCTCCTGAAAAAACCGCCGCTCCATCTCGCTGCGCGCGAGCTGCCGCGCGTCCTCGAAATGCGTGCGCGCGACCTCGCGGCGTCCCAGCTGCAATTCCATTTCGCCGAGCGCCGCGAAGTAGAACGGATACGACGCCAGCCGTTCGACATCGTCGATCTCGCTGATGGCGCGAAGCCCCTGCTCGGGTCCCTGAAAGCGGCCGAGGGCGATCGCGCGATTGAGCGCCACGACGGGCGATGGCCGGAGGTTCATCAGCGCGCCGTAGAGCGCGACGATTTGCTCCCAGTCGGTGGTCTCGGCAGACGCCGCGTTGGTGTGGATCGACGCAATCGCCGCTTCGACGTGGTACTCCGAGATCGACTGGCCGTTGGCGGATCGGGTGAGCAGTTGACGTCCCTGATCGACGAGCGCCGCATCCCAGCGCGAGCGGTCCTGATCGGCGAGCGCCGCCAGGTTGCCCGACGGATCGACCCGCGCGGGCAGGCGTGCCGCGTTGAACGACATCAACGCGTTGAGCGCGAGCGTGGATGGCGTGCCGCTGAGGCGATGGCCGGCGAGGATCGACGTGAGACGCAGCGCTTCGAGACAGAGCTCGCTGCGCACCGCCGATTCCGCCGATGCGCCGTGATACCCCTCGTTGAAGAGCAAGTACAGCGCGCGCTGGACGACCGACAGCCGCATCGCGAAATCCGCGTCGGTCAGGTCGAAGAGGCGCCTGGCCGCGGCGAGCGCACGCTTGCCGCGCACGAGACGCTTCTGAATCGCCGCTGGAGAAGAGAGGAATGCCGCGGCGATTTCCTGGACGCTGAAGCCGCACAGGATGTTCAGCACGAGGGCGAGCTGCGCTTCTTCCGCGAGCTTCGGATGACAGCACGAAAACATCATCCGCAGCAGCCCGTCGTCCACTTCGGGCGGGCAGAACAGTTCGTCCACGACCGGGACCAGCGTCCACTCGCTGTCGAGGAGGCGTCCCAGTTCCGGCGCGAACGTCCGCGCCGTGCGCTCGCGCCGGAGCACGTCGATGGCCCGGCGCTTGGCGGTCGCCATCAGCCACGCCGACGGGTTGTCGGGCGCGCCGCGCAGCTTCCAGACCTCGAGGGCGCGGCAGAAGGCGTCCTGCACGACGTCCTCTGCCAGCGCCAGGTTGTGCACGCCGAAAACGCGGGTCAGCACGGCAATCATGCGACCCGCTTCCCGGCGGAACAGGTGATCCTCGATCTCCACTCACATCCTCATGATCGGCCGCACCTCGACGAAGCCGCCGATGTCCAGGATCGGGCAGCCGGCCGTGAGCTCGGCGGCGTCGGACAGGTCCTTCGCGAGAACGACCGAGTACCCGCCGATGAGGTCCTTCGCTTCGGCGAACGGACCGTCGGTGATCATCTTGGGAGAGCCCTTGACGATCTTGCTGGCCCGCTCCAGCGGATGCCCCGCTTCCTTGAGGTGGCCCTTCTCGCCGAGGTCCTTGATCCAGGCCATCCATTTCTGGGTCTGCTTCTGCATCTGCTCCGGCGAGCCCGTCGGTGGGTTTCCACCACAGTACAAGAACATGAACTCACTCATAACCGACCTCCTTGTTAGCCTTCATCGCTAAAGACGTTCGAGGCTGCCGATCGCGGACATCTTTTTTCGGGCTCCAGGCTCCGGGCTCCAGGCTTCAGGCTCCGGGCTTCAGGCTCCAGGCTCCGAGCCCCGAGCCCCGAGCCCCAGTCCCCAGTCCCGAGTCCCCAGCCCCGAGTCCCCAGTCCCAGCCCCGAGTCCCGTCACGTTTCAGTCTGGTTCCTCGTCTACTGAGGCATGAGACCGCAACAGACTCCCGCCTCGGCCTGGCTGGTCACGATCGTCGTGGCGCACCTGCTGGTGTCGCTGGTGCACGGCGCCGCCCATGCGCAGGCGCAGCGTATTCCTGTCCACGGCCGGAAACCTCTACGTCTGGGTCGTCATCATGGCCGGGCCTCTCGTCGGGCTTGCCGCTCTGCGCGCCCTGTCCGGCAGGGTCGGGGCCTGGATCATCGCCGTCAGCATGGCCGGCGCGCTGGTCTTCGGTCTCGTCAATCACTTCATCATCGAGAGCGGCGATCACGTGAGCCACGTGATCGGTCCGTGGCGGACGACGTTCGCGGTGACGGCGGCACTGCTGGCCATCACCGAAGCTGCCGGCTGCGGCGTCGGCGTCTGGTCCGCCCTGCACGGAAGGAGAACGTCATGAAGATCTTCGTGGCAGGTGGTTCCGGAACGATCGGCGTGCCGTTGGTGCGCGCGCTCGTGAGCGCCGGCCACAGCGTGACCGCGATGACGCGGTCGCCGGAGAAACAGGCCGAGCTCCGCGCGCTTGGCGCGACACCGGCGCTCGCCGACGCGTTCGATCCCGATGCGCTGCGCGCGGCGATGCAGCAGGCGCGGCCGGAGGTTGTGATTCATCAGCTGACGGCGCTGCCCAAGGAAGGCGTGAAGCGTGCGAGCGACATCGAGGCGACGAATCGCCTGCGCATCGAGGGAACACGCAATCTGCTCGCCGCCGCCATTGCGGCGGGGGCGCGGCGTTTCATCGGCGGCTCGTTTGCCTTGCTGCCCGGCGCGATGAGCAGCCCGGGGTCGGGCGGCGAGCCGGGAGAGGCGGTCCGGTCGATGGAATCGCAGATTCTCGAGGCGAGCCGCAGCGGCAAGATCGAAGGGATCGTGCTGCGCTATGGTCTGTTTTACGGACCCGGCAATCCGTCAACCGTGAGCATGGTGCGGATGGTTCAGCGCCGGCGCCTGCCGGTCGTCCGCGGCGATCGCGGTCAGCTGCCCGTCATCCATCTCGACGATGCGGTGAGCGCAACCGTCGCCGCGCTGGATCACGGCGTGCGTCAGCGGCATCTACGATATCGTGGATGATCGGCCGGTGAGCATGACGGATATCGTGAAGGCGATCGCCGAGTTCAGCGGGTCGGCCCGGCCGTTCGTCGTGCCGGCGTGGCTGCCAAAACTGATCGCGCCGTACATGGCACGCATGATCTCGGTCCGCATGCCGCTCTCGAACGCCAGGGCGCGCCAGGAGCTGGGTTGGACACCGCGCTATCCGACGTCGCGCGACGGCCTCGCTGACATGTTTTCGCACGCGGCATGACGTGATGACTGAAACCGAACTGTTTGGCGCGGATCGGCCGCTGTTGTTTTCGATTGCCTACCGGATGCTCGGCAGCGCGTCCGATGCCGAAGACGTGCTGCAGGATGCGTGGGTTCGTTTCAACGGCGCCGACCGGTCCGCGATTCGCTCCACGAAGGCGTTCGCCACGACTGTCGTGACGCGCCTGTGCCTGGATCGCTTGAAGTCCGCCCGCGCCACCCGCGAAACCTACGTCGGCCCCTGGCTGCCCGAGCCCGTGCTCACATCCGAAGTGGAGAGCCCCGACACCATGCTGCAGCGCGCCGAATCGGTCACGCTCGCGTTTCTCGTGCTGCTCGAGGCGTTGAGTCCCGAAGAGCGCGCGGTGTTCCTGCTGAAGGAAGTCTTCGAGTACGAGCACGCCGAGATTGCCGAGATGCTCGACCTCTCGGTCGCGAATTCGCGCCAGTTGTTTCACCGGGCAAAAACGCGGCTTGCTGAAGGGCGTCCCCGGCTGACCGGCACCTCCGAATCGCGGCGGGCCGTCGCCGAACGTTTCGCGCGCGCGTTTTCCACGGGCGACGGGTCGGAGTTGACGGCGCTCCTGACGAAGGACGTCGGCATGTGGAGCGATGGCGGCGGCAAGGCGTCGGCGGCGCGGCGGCCGCTCGTCGGCCTCGACGAGGTCCTCAACTTCCTGGTCGGCGTGCATCGGACGGCACAGCACAGCGGCCTGACCCGCGAAGCCTCGCTCAACATCGAAGACGTCAACTCCGAGCCGGCCATCGTCATCCGCGTCGCCGGTCGCGTCGAGTCGCTGTTCGTGCTGTCGATCGACGGCGAGACGATTTCAGCGATCCGCGTCGTGAGAAATCCGGACAAGCTGGCGCGGATCGAGCGTCAGCTCACCACGCTGCATTGAAATCCTGACTGGCGCGCGACGGGTTGGTGTAGCATGCGGCCGATCAACGGGCGTTGAATCGGTAAATTGCACGCACCCGCGCCGACAGACGCGTCTTTCCGGAGGCACTTGTGACCAGACTGCGGGTGTCCTGGTGGCGTCAGGTATCAGCGGCGCAGCGGGCTGCGATGGTCACCTTCATCGCGGCGTTCGTCGTGTTCGTCGTGTCCGGGTTGATGCTGGACGGCAAAACCGAGAGGCGCGACGTCTGGTACGCGATCACGACCGCTCTCGGCGTCGCGCTGCCGCTGCTGGCCATCGGGCTTGCATGGTGGATCGGCGCGATCGCGGATGCGCCACCGGCGGCCGATTCGATCGCGTCCGCGCCTGACGATGTTCGCAGGCGGCCGTTCCATCTGCGGTTCGCCATCGTCCTGTTCCTCGGGCTGTTCTGGCTCACACGCCGATCCCGCGCCGGCCAGGGCGACTGGCTGGACGTCGCGCTGTTCGTCTGGTGGCTGGTCGCGATAGCGCTGGTCGGCTTCGTCATCCCGCGGTTCGCCAACCGTCAGCGCAGCTGGCCACGAGGTCCGGCTGAAGCCGGACACTACCTACATCGACACAACCGCGACGCACGCACCACCGCACCTACGCACCACGCACCTCGCACAGCACCCACGCACCGACGCACCCACGCACCCAAGCACCGTTATGATGTGTCGCGTGAAGCGTGAGGGCTGGACCGGGTGGGACGAATACGCGCCGTTCTACGACTGGGAAAACGCGCGGACGCTGGGACGCAAGGACGTGCCGTTCTGGGAGCGCACCGCGCGCCAGGCGAAGGGGCCGGTGCTCGAACTCGGGTGCGGCACCGGCCGGATCTCGTTGCCGCTCGCGCGCGCCGGCGTGTCCGTCGTCGGCGTCGATCGATCCGACCCGATGCTCGCGCGCGCCGCGAAGCGCGCCGTGGCGCTCCGGCGCAAGCGCCAGGGCCGCCGCCGCGGCCGGCTCCGGCTGCTGCGCTCCGATATCCGCGCGCTCCCGTTCGCCGCCGGCGCGTTCTCGATGGTCCTGGCGCCGTACGGCATTCTGCAGTCGCTGCTCCGCGATCGGGATCTCGATGCGACGCTCGCCTCGGTCGCGCGCGTGCTCGCCCCCGGCGGTCTCTTCGGCATCGACCTCGTGCCCGACGTGCCGAACTGGCGCGAGTACGCGAACAAGATCCAGATGAAGGGGCGCGCGCGCGGCGGCGTGCACCTGACCCTGCGCGAAACGGTCCGGCAGGACCGGAAACGGCACCTGACCATCTTCGAGCAGTCCTATTTCGCGCGGCGCGGCCGCACGACCACCGAGCATCGGTTCGATCTCACGTTCCGGACCCTGCCGATTCGGCGGATGACCGCCCGTCTCGAGCGGCAAGGCTTTGAAATCGAGGCCGTTCTGGGCGACTACCGGGGCGCGGCCGTGGGACGAGCGGGCCGAGGTCTGGGTGATCCTGGCCCGGAGGCTCCCGGGGCCCGCCGTGTGATAGGATTTCTGTTCCGATCTCGTTGATTTCGCTGGAGTTTCCAACATGTCCGGCCATTCCAAGTGGCACACGATCAAGCACAAGAAGGGCGCGGCCGATGCCAAGCGTGGCAAGGTCTTCACCCGCATCATCAAGGAACTGACCGTCGCGGCGCGCGCCGGCGGCGGCGATCCTGATACCAACCCGCGACTGCGCACGATCATCGCCGACGCCAAGGCGCAGAACATGCCGCAGGACAACATCAAGCGCGCGATTCGCCGCGGCACCGGCGAAGAACCGGGCGTGTCGTACGAGGAAGCGCAGTACGAAGCGTACGGGCCCGGCGGAGCGGCGGTCATCATGGATGTCCTCACGGACAACAAGAACCGCACCGTCGGCGAGCTTCGTCACCTGCTGACCAAGCACGGCGGCAACCTCGCCGAGACCAATGCGGTCGCCTGGATGTTCACCAAGCGCGGCTACATCGTCGTGGCGAAGGCCAAGGCCGAAGAGGACACGTTGATGAACGCCGTGCTCGACGCCGGCGGCGACGATCTTCAGGACGACGGCGACAACTGGGAAGTGCTGTCGGCGCCCGACGCCTTTCAGGCCGTGCTCGAAGCGGTGAAGAAGCTCGGCATCGAGCCGGAAGTCGCGGAAGTCTCGATGATGCCGCAGAACTACCTGAAGCTCGAAGGCAAGCAGGCGCAGCAGATGATCAGGTTGATGGAAGCGCTCGACGACCACGACGACATTCGCCACGTGTGGTCGAACTTCGACATCGAGGAGAAGGAGATCGAGGCCTCGCTCGCGTGAGGATCTTCGGCATCGACCCCGGCTCCGAGCGCACCGGTTACGGCTGCGTCGAAACCGATGGGTCGCGCCACCGGATGATCATCAGCGGCGCCATCACCAACCCGGCCGCCGCGTCGTTTCCCGAAAAGCTCCTCAAGATTCACACCGGTCTGGCCGCACTCATCGCCGAGTGCCGGCCGGACTGCGTCGCCATCGAAAACCTGTTTCACGCCAGCAACGCCCGCAGCGCGCTGAAGCTCGGTCATGCGCGCGGCGTCGCCATGCTCGCGGCGGTCGAGGCCGGCGTGACCGTCGCCGAGTACACGCCGGCTGAAATCAAACGCGCGGTGGTCGGCTACGGCCGCGCCGAGAAGCCGCAGGTGCAGCAGATGGTGAAGCTGCTGCTCGGGCTCGCGACGCTGCCGTCGCCGCACGACGCGGCCGACGCGCTCGCGGTGGCGATCTGCCATTGCCAGATCGCTCGCGTTCAACGCCAAGGTGCCGCAGTGCCGTCGTCGCGCACGAAATCGGCGAGCAGCTGGCGGCACTACAGACCTGCCCGATCGTGATTGCGCACCTTCGCGGCCGAATCCTCGACAAGCAGCCCAACCGGATCGTCGTCGACGTGGCCGGCGTCGGCTACGACGTGTCGGTGCCGCTCTCGACGTTCTACGGACTGGGTGACACGGGCAGCGAGATCGCCCTGCGGATTCACACGCACGTCCGCGAGGACGCGCTCGCTGCTCTACGGATTCGCGACGCGGCTCGAGCAGGATCTCTTCGAGCGGCTGATCGCGATCAGCGGCATCGGTCCGAAGGTGGCGCTGGCGGTGCTGTCGGGCATCGAGCCGGCCGACTTGATTCGCGCCATCGAGCGCAGCGATCTCGCGCGGCTGACCGCCATTCCCGGCGTCGGCAAGAAGACGTCCGAACGCATCGTGCTCGAGTTGAAAGATCGACTGCCGAAAGTCGCGCAGGCGCCGGCCGCCGGCGACGCGCTGCCGCCGTCCACGCTGCGGGACGATGTGCTCTCGGCGCTGATTAACCTGGGTTATCATCGACCTCTCGCCGAGAAAGCCGTCGAATCGGCCATCAAGGCCACGCCCGATGGCGATTTCGAGCGCACACTGAGGCAGGCGCTGCGCGAGCTCGCCAGGTAGTCCACCGCGACTGTGACCCGCGACTTGCGACTTGAGATAGACCTTGCGACTTGAGACTGCGACTTGAGACTACGTCAGTGACGACGATCGCCTCGTCACCGCCGCGCGAGTCGACGAAGACGCGCAGTATGAAGCCGGGCTCCGGCCGCGCGTGCTCGACGACTACATCGGGCAGGACCGCATCCGCGAGAACCTGCAGGTCTCGATCACCGCAGCCCGCCAGCGTTCGGCGAAGCACTCGACCACGTGCTCCTGTACGGCCCGCCCGGCCTCGGCAAGACGACGCTCGCATACGTCATTGGCAACGAGCTCGGCGTGCCGGTCCGTTCGACCTCGGGCCCGGTGCTCGAGAAACCGGGCGACCTGGCCGCGATCCTGACCAACCTCGGCGAGCACGAGGTGCTGTTCATCGACGAAATCCACCGGATGTCGCCGGTCATCGAGGAAATCCTGTATCCCGCGCTCGAGGACTACGAGCTCGACATCGTCATCGGCCAGGGGCCCGGCGCGCGCTCGGTGAAGGTGCCGCTGCAGAAGTTCACGCTGATCGGCGCGACCACGCGGGCCGGCCTGCTGACCTCGCCGCTGCGCGCGCGCTTCGGCATCGTCCATCGGCTCGAGTTCTACAACGACGCCGATCTCGAGGAGATCGTCCGGCGATCGGCGCGGATTCTGTCGGTGCACGATCGACGACGCCGTCGGCGGCGGAGATTGCGCAGCCGGTCGCGCGGCACGCCGCGCATCGCCAACCGGCTGCTGCGGCGCATCCGCGACTACGCGCAGGTCCGCGCCGACGGCACCATCACGCTGGACGTGGCGCACGCGGCGCTGAAGCTGCTCGAGGTGGACGAGCACGGGTTCGACGAAATCGATCGCAAGCTGCTCCGGACGATCATCGAGAAGTTCGGCGGCGGCCCGGTGGGCGTCAACAGCATCGCCGCGGCGATCAGCGAAGAGAAAGACGCCATCGAAGACATTTACGAGCCGTTCCTGATCCAGATCGGCTTCCTGGATCGAACGCCGCGCGGCCGCGTCGCGACGCCGCGCGCTTACGGCTACTTCGGGCTCGACGCGCCCGGAAGGGATTCACGACTGTGGTAACTGCCGACAGGCCGGACCCGACGCTGCGCGGCACGCGCTGCACCGGGCGGCCCACGACGATCCGCTCGCTCGCCACCTACGTTCCGCCGCGCGTGCTGACCAACGCGGACCTCGAGAAGATGGTCGATACCACCGACGAGTGGATTCTGCAGCGGACCGGCATCCGCGAGCGCCACATCGTCGACCCGGGGATGGCCACGTCGGATCTCGCGAAGGAGGCGGCGCTCAAGGCGATCAAGGCCGCGGGCCTGACGCCCGACGACATCGGCCTGATCGTCGTCGGGACCGTCACGCCGGACATGATGTTTCCGAGCACCGCCTGCCTGGTGCAGCACAAGATCGGCGCGCACCGCGCGTGGGGCTTCGACTTGAGCGCGGCCTGCTCGGCCTTCACCTACTCGCTGACCACCGCGAGCCAGATTGTCGCGAGCGGCGGCACGGATCACGCGCTGGTGGTCGGCGCCGACGTCATGTCGAGCATCATCGACTACAAGGACCGCGCGACGTGCGTCCTGTTCGGCGATGGCGCCGGCGCGGTCGTCGTGTCGGCCGTCGACGGGTGATGGCGACGCGCGCGATTCTCGACTTCGAGCACGAGATCGACGGCAGCGGCGGACCGGCGCTGTGCATGCCGGCCGGCGGCAGCCGCCGCCCCTCGTCGCACGAGACGGTCGACGAGCGGCTGCACTACGTGAAGCAGGACGGCGCAGACGGTGTTCAAGTTCGCGGTGCGCAAGACCGAAGAGATTTCCCGCCGCATGCTCGCAGCGCAACGGCCTCACGCCTGACGATCTCGAACCTGTTCGTCTCGCATCAGGCGAATCGCCGCATCATTCAGTCCGCGACCGAAAAGCTCGGCGTGCCGGCGGACAAGGTCATCATCAACATCGAACGGTTCGGCAACACCACCGCCGCGACCATCCCGCTGGCGCTGAACGATGCCGTGTGCAGCGGACGGCTGAAGAAGGGCGACCTCGTCCTGCTGGCGTCGGTCGGCGCCGGCTTCACGGTGGGCGCCGTGCTCGTTCGCTGGAGTATCTGATACGCCTGACGGCGTCGACCTCAAGGCCCTGCGCGCCTGGCAACGCCTGCTGGACAGCGCCTTCCGCGTGCCGGGCACGAACATCCGGTTTGGCTGGGATCCGATCATCGGCCTCGTCCCCTGGGTGGGCGATGTTGCCACGGCGCTGTTCGCCTGCGTGCTGGTGGTGGCCGCGCATCAGATGGCCGTCCCGCGCGTCGTGCAGCTCCGCATGCTGCTCAATGTCATGATCGACGTGCTGATCGGGCTCGTGCCGGTGGCCGGGGACATTGCCGATGTGTTCTGGAAAGCCAACGCGAAGAACATGGCGCTCATCGAGCGTCATGCCGCGGAGCCGCAGCGGCCGACGCCCGGCGACTGGCTGTTCGTCCTGGGCATTCTCCTGGCCATCGTCGCGGTTGCGGCGCTGCCGTTGATCGTTGTCTATTGGGTCGTGCGCATGATTGGCGGAGCGATCGGATGAGCGGGGGCAGCGGCGCCATCTTCCTGTTGTCGCCGGCCAACTGCAACGGCCGGCGCGGCGCGCAGGTGCTGTCGCCGCGCTCCCAGTCCGAGGTCGCGGCGCGCCTGAATTCGGCGGAAGGGATTCCGATCGGCGATCTGTTCGCCTTTGTCAGCGGCCTGTACTTCCGCGGCAAGATCACCTACGCGCGCCGCTTCGCGCGCCGCCCGATCCGCTGAATCCGATCGTCGGCAGCGGCATCCACATCATCACGCCGAATGCCGGCCTGCGCAGTCCGGATACGCGCGTCACCCGCGCCGCGGTGGCGGCGTTTGCCGGCGGCGACATCGACGCCGACAATTCGTCCTACCGCCGCCCGCTCGAGCGCAGCGCGTCCGCGCTCGCGCGCGAGTCGGGCGACTGCGCCGGTCGTGCTGCTCGGCAGCATCGCGTCCGCGAAGTACGTGGACGTCCTGCTCGGGATCTTCGGCGACCGGCTGCTGTTTCCGTCGGATTTCGTCGGCCGCGGCGACATGAGCCGCGGCGGCCTGCTGCTGCGGCATGCGGCCGAGGGACGGGAGCTGCCGTACATCGCCGTCGCCGGCGCGTCGCGGCATGGGGTGCGGCCGCCGAAACTGGATCCCTCATGGCGCGCGCCGCGCTGACGATTCCGCGCGATCGCGACAACGCGATCCTCGACGTCGACGGGCGCGAAGTTCGTCTCACCAACCTGCGCAAGGTCTTCTGGGCCGGGCTCGGCCTGACGAAAGGCGATCTGCTCCGCTACTACGCGGACGTGGCCGACGTGCTGCTGCCGCACATCCGCGATCGGGCGATGGTGATGAAGCGCTATCCGCACGGCGCGGCCGGCGACTTCTTCTTCATGAAGCGCGCGCCCAGCCCGCGCCCGGACTGGATTCGCACCTGCGCGATCGACCACGGCGAGGAGAAGACGATCGATTTTCCGGTCATCGACGACCGGGCGTCGCTCATGTGGGTCATCAATCTCGGGTGCATCGATCTCAATCAGTGGTACGCGCGGTGCGACGACGTGGGCAGTCCGGACTACGTGCACTTCGATCTCGATCCGGGCGTCGGCGCGACCTTCGACGCGGTGCGCGAGGCCGGACTGATCGTCCGCGAGGCGCTCGACACGCTGAAGATGCCGTCGCTCGTCAAGACGACCGGGTCCAAGGGCCTGCACGTCTACGTGCCGATCGTGCGCGGGCCGGAGCAGAAAGACGTGTGGACGTTCGCCAAGGCGCTCGCGCAGGAGCTGGCGGTCGCGCAATCCGGCGCTCATCACCGCGGAGTACCGCGTCGCGAAGCGGCCGAAGGGGCGCGTGCTCGTCGACTACAACCAGAATGCCTGGGGCCGGACCCTGGCCTCGATCTATTCCGTGCGCCCGCGGCCGGAGGCGACCGTGTCCACGCCGGTCACCTGGAAGGAAGTCGAGCAGGGCGTCCGCATCGAGGACTTCACGATGATGAACGTGCCGGCGCGCGTGAAGAAGGTCGGCGACCTGTGGAAGCCGCTGAACGCGTCCGCGGACGCGTCGACCTCGGACGTTACCTGTGACATGACCGACGTCCGCGACTTCGATTTCGATCTGCCGGCTGAGTTGATCGCGCAGGATCCGGCGCCGGACGAGCGGCGGCCCGCCTGCTCGCGCTCGATCGCCGGACCGGCGTCATCGACCACCGGATGGTCTCGGATCTGCCGCGCCTCCTGCGTCCCGGCGATCTCGTCGTCGTCAACAACACGCGCGTGTTTCCGGCGCGGCTGCTTGGCCACCGTGTGCCGAGCGGCGGGGCGGTCGAGTGCCTGCTCGTCGAGAGGGTTGCCGAAACGGGACCCGCGAACGAGGAGTGGGAAGCGCTGATGCACCCGGGGCAGAAGTTGAAGCCGGGCGCGCGCGTCGTATTCGACGGACCGCCGGTTCTGCACGGCGAAGTGCTCGAGCGGCGGTTTCACGGGCGGCGCCGCATCCGCCTGTGGACCGAGGACGGCTCGGCGATCAGCGACGTCGTGGATCGGATCGGCCACATCCCGCTGCCGCCGTACATCAAGCGCGCCGACCGCGCCGCGGATCGCGAGCGGTATCAGACCGTCTTTGCGCAGCGTCGCGGTTCGATCGCCGCGCCGACCGCCGGTCTGCACTTCAGCGGCGCGCTGCTGTCGGCGCTGCGCGAACGCGGCGTCGAGATCGCGGAGATCACGCTGCATGTCGGCTACGGCACGTTTCAGCCGGTGCGGGTCGAGCACGTCGAGGATCACCGCCTCGAGGCCGAGCGTTACGAGATCAGTGAGGCCGCGGCCGCGGCCATCAATCGCGCGCTCGACGACGGGCGACGGGTCGTCGCGGTCGGGACGACGACGACGCGGACGCTCGAGTCGGTCGGCCGCGACAACGCCGGACGCGTGGCTGCGGCACGCGGCACGACCGATCTCTTCATCTATCCGGGCTTCGCCTTCCGGATCGTCAGCGGCCTGCTGACGAATTTCCATCTCCCGCAGTCGTCGCTGCTGATGCTGGTGTCGGCGTTTGCCGGGCGCGAGCGCGTGCTCGCCGCCTACCGCGAGGCGGTCGCTCGCGAGTACCGCTTTTACAGCTACGGCGACGCGATGCTGGTGCTCTGAATTTGTGCATTGTCGCGTGTCTGTTCTACCGTGATGGCCACCATGACGTTTCCCTACGAAGAATTCGATCTGTCGGGCGTCCGGACCTATCCGCTCAAGTCGCGCGCGAGCAAGGTCCGGGTCGACGACTTCGCGCGGCCGGTCGCGGCTGACGCCACCGTCGGACGGCTGCTCGACTCGCTGCCCGACATCCTGGCCGGCGCGGATTTGAAGGCGGTCGTCCAGCGCGCTGGTCGCCGCCAGGCGCAGCGGCGGCGGCATCATCTGGGGCCTCGGCGCGCACGTCATCAAGACCGGGCTCGGCCCGATCCTGATCGACCTGATGGAGCGCGGCTTCGTGTCGGCGATCGCGACCAACGGCGCCGCGGTGATTCACGACTTCGAGATCGCGCTGGCCGGCGCCACGTCGGAGGACGTCGATCGAGCGCTCGGGCCCGGCGAGTTCGGGATGGCGGACGAAACCGGCCGGCTGCTGAACGCGGCGATCAACGACGGCGTCGGCGCCGGGCACGGCATCGGGCAGGCCGTCGGACGGTTTCTCAACGGCCACCAGCCGCAGTTCGTCCACAAGAGCGTCCTCGCGGCCGCCGACCGCCTGCAGATTCCCGTTCACGGTCCACGTCGCGCTCGGAACCGACATCATCCACATGCACCCCGCCGCGTCGGGCGCCGCGCTCGGCGAGGGCAGCCTGCGCGATTTCCGCTACTTCGTCAGCTAACGTCGCGCGCCTCGAGCAGGGCGTGTTCGTGAATTGCGGATCAGCGGTCATCCTGCCCGAGGTGTTCCTCAAGGCGGTCGCGCTCGCGCGCAACCAGCGGCATCACGCTGGCGGGCCTGACGACGGTCAACCTCGATTTCGTGCGGATGTACCGGCCGAGACCAATGTGGTGACGCGGCCGACCGCCGGAATCGGTCACGGCTACTCGATCGTCGGCCATCACGAGATCATGATTCCGCTCCTCGCCGCCGCGCTGATTGAGGCGGATTCACGGACGTAATAGACTTAATGGTTCCGGCCGGAGTAGCTCAGTTGGTGAGAGCACGCGTCTCATAAGCGCGGGGTCGACGGTTCGAATCCGTCCTCCGGCACCAATTTCGGGCAGGTGGGGCAGGTAGGGCAGGCAGGGCAGGTAGGTTGGGCAGGTGGATCGTCCGATCCGGTCCCGCCCACCCGCCTACCTGCCACCGCCTACCTGCCCTGCCCGCCCCACCTGCCCTGTATGGATCTGCTGGCTCGAGTCCGCCGGACCATCGAGCGCCACCATCTGGCGGCGCCGGATACCCGCGTGGTTGCGGCGGTCTCGGGCGGGTCCGACTCGGTCGCGCTCGCGGCGCTGCTGCACGACCTCGATCGCGCCGGCGAGCTGCAGCTGGTCGGCCTCGCGCATTTCAACCATCAGCTGCGGGACGCGGCCGACGACGACGAGGCGCTTTGCACGCGGCTGGCCGCGCGGCTCGATCGCCCGTTCCTGGTGGATCGCGACGGATGTCGGCGCGATCGCGCGGCGCGAGCACCGCTCGATCGAGGACGCGGCGCGCGCGGCGCGCTACCGGTTCTTCGAGCGCGCCCGCGCGCACGCTGGCCGCCGATGTCGTCGCGCTCGGACACACCAGCGACGATCAGGCCGAGACGTTTCTGCTGCGCCTGCTGCGCGGCGCCGGTTCGCAAGGGCCTCGGGTCGATGCATCCGCGCCGGGACGCGATCATCCGCCCGCTGCTCGAGTGCCGGCGGTCCGAGCTGCGCGGCGTACCTGGCGGCCCGGGAGCTCGCGTTCGTCGACGACGAGTCGAACGACGATGTCGAGCATCCCGCGCAACCGCGTCCGGGCCGAGCTGCTGCCGTTTCTCGAGCGGTTCAACCCGTCGATCGTCGAGGTGCTGGCCGACGAGGCCGCGCTCGCCAGGGACGAGCACGCATATCTCTCGCGCGGCGGCCGACGCCCTGTGGCCGGAACTCGTCTGCCAGGATGGGCTGCAGCTCCGGCTCGACGCTGACCGGCTGAAGGCCGCGCCGCCGGCGCTCGCCAGGCTCGTCGTTCAGCGCGCGATGACCGGTACTGGCGGGAAAGCGCGCGGTCGCGTTCGCTGACGTCGAGCGCGTGCTCGCGATGGCCGCCGAGCCTCGAGCCGGCCTTCGACGCGCCGGGGCAGCGTGTGGAACGCATTCGGCACTGACGTCGTCTTAACGGGTAGACCAGCCGGTGCCGTGGGGCGTCCGGCCTCCGGCGCGGCAGCAGCGAACTTTTCCAGCTATTCGCTGTCTATCCCTGGAGAGGTCGCCGTCGCGGAGATCGGCTGGCGCGTGTCGGCCGAGGTGGCGGGCTCGCGCGACCGGGGTGCAGATACGGGCAGGGATGCAGTCGCCGTCATCCAGCTCGATAAGCAACATGAGCGTCTCGCCGTCAGAAATCGACGGCCGGGCGACCGTTTCAGGCCCCTCGGACTCGGTCAGACGGAAGAAACTGCAGGACTTCTTCGTGGACCGCAAGGTCGCCCGCGAGCGTCGTGACTTCGTGCCGCATCGTGGTTGATGAGGACGATCGGATTGTGTGGGTGGCCGGTCATGCGATCGATGAGGCAGTTTCGCGTGACTGACCCTGCGCAAGCCGTGATAATCTTGAGACTTAAGGCTGTGGGAGGCTCGGATTGAATTCGACGTTGAAGAGCTTGGCTGTTCTGGATGGTGCTCGTCGTCGTCGGCGTGCTCATCTGGAATTTCTCCACAAAGTACCAGACCCGCGACCATCAGCTGACATTCAGCGAGTTCATGGCGGCCGTCGACGCCGGCAATGTTCAGAGCGTCGTGATCACCGGCCAGGAAATCACTGGCACGACCAAGGACAACCAGAATCAGACGTTCCGGACGTACGCGCCGAGCCAGTACGACGGCCTGGCGAACGAGCTGTACAAGAAGGACGTCCGCATTCAATCGAAGGAACCGACCGCCAGTCCGTGGGCGTCGCTGCTCTACAACTGGGCGCCGTTCCTCGTGATGATCGGCTTCTGGGTCTTCTTCATGCGCCAGATGCAGAGCGGCGGCAACAAGGCGCTCTCGTTCGGCAAGAGCAAGGCGAAGCTGTCCTCGAGCTCCCAGAAGAAAGTCACGTTCAAGGACGTCGCCGGCGTGGACGAGGCGAAGGACGAACTTCAGGAGATCATCGAGTTCCTGAAGGAGCCGCAGAAGTTCCAGAAGCTTGGCGGCCGCATTCCCAAGGGCGTGCTGCTGATGGGCCCTCCGGGAACCGGCAAGACGCTGCTCGCGCGCGCGGTCGCCGGCGAAGCCAACGTGCCGTTCTTCTCGATCAGCGGTTCGGACTTCGTCGAGATGTTCGTCGGCGTCGGCGCGTCGCGCGTCCGCGACCTGTTCGAGCAGGGCAAGAAGAACGCGCCGTGCATCGTGTTCATCGACGAAATCGACGCCGTCGGCCGTCATCGCGGCGCCGGTCTCGGCGGCGGTCACGACGAGCGCGAACAGACCCTCAACCAGCTGCTCGTCGAAATGGACGGCTTCGAGTCGAACGAAGGCGTCATCCTCGTCGCGGCGACCAACCGTCCCGACGTGCTCGATCCGGCGCTGCTTCGTCCCGGCCGCTTCGATCGCCGCATCGTGGTGAATCGTCCCGACGTCAAGGGCCGCGAAGGCATTCTCGCCGTGCACACCCGCAAGATCCCGATGGCCGACGATGTGGATGTCGCGGTGCTGGCGCGGGGCTCGGCCGGATTCTCGGGTGCGGATCTCGCGAACCTGGTGAACGAGGCGGCGCTGAACGCCGCGCGCTACAACCAGAAGGTCGTGCGGATGCACGACTTCGAATTCGCCAAGGACAAGGTCCTGATGGGATCCGAGCGCCGCTCGATGATCATCAGCGACGCCGAGAAGCGGGTCACGGCGATTCACGAAGCCGGTCACGCGCTGCTCACCGTGCTGCTGCCGCACGCCGATCCGATCCACAAGGTGACGATCATCCCGCGCGGCATGGCGCTCGGCCTCACGCAGCAGCTGCCGGCCGACGAGAAGCACAACTACTCGCGCGACTACCTGAACGATCAGATCGCGATTCTCCTCGGCGGCCGCATCGCCGAAGAGATCACGATGGACAGCCTCACGACCGGCGCCGGCAACGATCTCGAGCGCGCCACCGAATTGGCGCGCCGCATGGTCTGCGAGTGGGGCATGAGCGACGCGATGGGACCGCTCACGTTCGGCAAGAAGGAAGAGCAGATCTTCCTCGGCCGCGAGATCGCGCAGCACCAGGACTACAGCGAGGACACCGCGCTCAAGATCGATCAGGAAGTGAAGCGCTTCGTCACGCAGAACTACGAGCGCTCGCACAAGCTCCTGAGCGAGCACAAGAACGTCCTCATCGAGATGGCCGAAGCGCTGCTCGCGCGCGAAGTGCTCGATGCGGATCAGGTCCGGCGCCTCGCCAAGGGCCTGCCGCTCGACGACCCGCAGCCGATCGCGGCGCGGACCGTCGTGAGCGAGGAGGAATCGCGTCCCCGCAAGGAACGGGCGCCGATGGTTCCGTCGCTCAACAAGCCGCTGCCGCAAGAGTAGTCGCGCACAATTCAGGAATTGAGAATTGGGAATTGAGAATTCATTCTTCATTCCCAATTCCATCGATTCCCAATTGTCGTGATCGCCTTTCCCGTCCGTTCCCTCTACACCATTGCTCTCCCGCACGGCGGCACGCTCGCTCTCGGCGCGCGTCCGCTCGTCATGGGCATCCTCAACGTCACCCCTGATTCCTTCGGCAGCACGCCGTACGCGCGGACTGACGATGCGGTCGCGGCCGGCCTGCGGATGCAGGAGGACGGGGCCGACCTGATCGACGTCGGCGGCGAATCCACCCGGCCCGGCGCCGACGCCGGTTCCCGCCGAGGAAGAACTCGCGCGCGTCATTCCGGTCGTGCGCGCGCTGGCGGCGCGCGCCCGCGTTCCGATCTCGGTCGATACCTACAAGGCGGAGGTGGCGCGCGTGGCGATGGCCGAGGGCGCGGCGATCGTCAACGACGTCAGCGGACTTCAATACGAGCCGGCGCTCGGCGAGGTCGTCGCGGCGGCGGGCGCGGCGCTCGTGCTGATGCACAACCGCGGGCGGTCGAGCCGCATGTATGCGGAGGCGGACTACGGCGATGTCGCGGCGGATGTCGCCGCGGGAGCTCAACGACCGGCGTCGCCGCCGCCGTCGCCGCCGGGATCGCGCGCGAGCGCCTGATCCTCGACCCGGGAATCGGGTTTGCCAAACGCCCGGAGCACAGCTATGGTGTGCTGGCCGGCCTCCCGGAGATCGCGGCCGCGCGTGGCCAGGCCGCTGCTGGCGGGCCCGTCGCGGAAGTCGTTCATGAGCGAGGCGCGTCGGCGGCCGGCCGGCGCTCGAGCGCGACTGGGGGACGGCCGCGGCCGTCACCGCCGCCGTGCTCGCGGGCGCGCACATCGTCCGCGTCCACGCACGTCGCCGCCATGGCGCAGGTCGTGAGAGTGGCGGAGGAGATTAGACGCCATGCGTGAATGTTCGCGCGCCGCATTCCTGTATTCGTGCACGTCCGGGATGCCCGCAGTTCGTATGACCTGGCTGACTTCGCTTCTTCAGCGTCCGCCGCATCAGCTGGTGGGACTTCCTCGACATCCTCGTGGTGTCGGTGATCCTCTACGAGGTCCTGAAGCTGATTCGCGGCACCCGCGCCGTGCAGATGGCGATTGGCGCCGGCGTGTTCGTCGGCCTGTTCTACGGGTCGCGCTGGTCGCAGCTCGAGACGGCGAACTGGCTGATTCGGAACGTCGCCGCCTACATGCCGTTCGCGATCATCGTGCTGTTCCAGGCGGACATCCGGCGCGCGCTGGCGCACATCGGGCGGGCGCCGTTTTTCCGGTATCTCGCGAAGACGGAATCCGCCGAGGAAACGATCGAAGAGCTCGTCGTCGCGACGAGCATGCTGGCCGGTCACCACGTCGGCGCGATCATCGCGATCGAGCGGCAGATCGGACTGCGCGGCCACATCGAGGGAGGCATCCCGCTGGATGCGGTGCTGACCTACGACCTGCTGCTGGCGATCTTCCAGACCTCGTCGCCGCTCCATGACGGCGCGGTCATCGTGCAGCAGGATCGCATCGCCGCGGCGGCCTGCTTTCTGCCGCTGACCGTCAACCCGAGATTGAGCAAGGAGCTCGGCTCCCGGCACCGCGCCGCGATCGGACTGACCGAGGAGAACGACGCGGTCGCGATTGTCGTGTCGGAGGAGACCGGTTCGGTATCGGTCGTGTCGGATGGCCAGATCGAGCGCGGGCTGAATCCCGATGCCCTTCGGGCCCGCCTGCGATCGCTGCTGATGCACCGCAGCGCGGCCCGCCGCGCGCGGAAAGAGGCGACTGCATGAAACGGCTGTGGCCGTTCCGGCATTTCAGCCTCAAGTTGTGGTCGGTCGTCCTGGCGGTCCTCCTGTGGATGGTGGTCGCCGGCGAAGAGACGGTCGAGCGCGGACTGCGGGTCCCGCTCGAATTGCAGCAGTTTCCCGCCGGACTCGAGCTGCAGGGCGATGCGCCGTCACTGGTCGACGTGCGCGTTCGCGGCGAGTCGAGCGCGCTCAGCCGGCTGGCGCCAGGCGATGTGGTGGCGGTGCTCGATCTGCGCTCCGGCAAGCCGGGCCGCCGGCTGTTCCAGCTGACTCCCGAGCAGGTGCGCGTGCCATTTGGCGTGCAGGTCGTCCAGGTCAGTCCGCCCAGCGTGACGCTCCTCTTCGAGGTCTCGGCCGTCCGCAAAGTGCCGGTCGTTCCGGCGATCGAAGGCGTTCCCGCGCCAGGTTTCGTCATCGGCACATCCACCGTCGTTCCACCGCAGGTGGAGGTGGTCGGTCCGGAGACCTCGGTCGCCGGTGTGAGCGAGGCGCTGACCGAGCCCGTGTCGGTGAGCGGCGCCGACAAGGACGTCACCGCATCGGTGACCGTCGGATTTCAGGATCCGGCGTTGCGCCTGAAAGCGCCGCGGCCGGCGGTCGTGACCGTGCAGATTGCCCCGGGACCGGTCGAGCACACCTACCCGAATCGTCCCGTCCGCCTCGCGAATCTTGGTCCCAGCCTGCGTGCGACCGTCACTGCCTTCGGCCGCCGAGATCGTGCTGCGCGGCAGCCGGGAGGGGCTCAGTCACGTGAGCACCGAGAACATCCGGGCGGTGGTGGACGTGTCCGGCCTGGGCGTTGGAGAATACAACCTGGACGTCCATGCTGAGGCATCGCAGGACGCAGGTGTCGTGCGCATCAGTCCCGCCACCGTCCGAGTGCGAATCGACAGTGTCAAACCCTAAGACCAACGGGCCGTCAAGCCCGCAGACCGAGGCCGCGCCCCGCTTGTTCGGGACCGACGGCGTTCGAGGAAAAGCGGGTCACTCCCCGCTCGATCGCGCAACCGTCCGGCGCCTCGGCGCCGCGCTCGTGCGCTCGCTGCCGCACCGCGACGGCGCGATGCGGCTGATCGTCGGCCGCGACACGCGCGAGTCCGGCACGTGGATCGAGGCGGAGTTCGCGCACGGCGCCGCCGGCGAAGGCGCGCTGGTGACGAGCGCCGGCGTGGTGCCGACGCCCGCCGTCGCGTATCTCACGCGCGCCGCCGGCTACGACGCGGGCGTGGTGATCTCCGCGTCACACAATCCGTTCGAAGACAACGGCATCAAGGTGTTTTCGGGAACGGGCGAGAAGTTCACCGAGCAGGTCGAGCGGCGGATCGAAACGATCGTCGCGGACCGCTCCTGGCACGCGCCCAGCGGATCGGCGATCGACGTGGCGGCCGAAGATCTCGTCCACCAGTATCTGACGCATCTTCGCGCGATTCTGCCGGACGGCAACCGGACGCGCCGTTTGAAGGTCGTGGTCGATTGCGCCAACGGCGCCACCACCAGCGTCGCGCCGAAGCTGTTTCGCGAGCTCGGCGTCGAGACCACCATCGTCGGCAATCAGCCTGACGGCAGGAACATCAACCTGGATTGCGGGTCGACGCATCCGGGCCCGCTGGCGGCGCTCGTGGCCAGGGAGCAGGCGGATCTCGGCGTCGCGTTCGACGGCGACGGCGATCGCGCGATTTTCGTCGATCACCGCGGGACGATTGTCGACGGCGACGCCGTGATGTTCGTGTGCGGCCGTCAGCTGCAGCGCGAAGGGCGATTGGCCGGCGACACCATCGTGGCGACGTCGATGAGCAACATCGGCCTCGAGCTGGCGCTTGCGCGATCTCGGGATCGCGCTCGTTCGCACCGGCGTCGGCGACAAGTACGTGTCCGAGGAAATGCAGTCGCGCGGCGCGTCGCTCGGCGGCGAACAATCGGGCCACATCATTTTTTCCGACTACCTGTTCACCGGCGACGGCCTGTGCACCGCGCTGAACGTCATGCGCACGATGAGCGTGACCGGTTCGCCGCTGGCCGAGCTCACCTCGGACCTCGTGATCTATCCGCAGGTGCTGCTGAACGTTCGGGTCCGCGAGCGTGTCGATCTGCGGAGCGTCCCGGCGATTGCCGCCGTCATCGATCGCGTCGAGCGCACAGTGGCTGAACACGGCCGGCTGCTCGTGCGCTATTCCGGCACCGAACCCTGCTGCGCGTCATGCTGGAAGGACGCGACCAGACCGAAATCCGCGCGCTCGGCCAGGAAATCATCGACGTCGTGAAGCGGGAGTTGAGCTAGCAAGTGCGGGGTGCGGGGGTGCGAGGTGCGAGGTGCGGTGCGGAGTGCGGAGTGCGAGGTGCGGAGTGCACTGCACCTCGCACCGCACTTCGCACTCTGCACCTCGCACTTCGCACCGCACTTCGCACCCCGCACCTCGCACTTCGCACCTCGCACCCCCGCACCTCGCACCTGTCATGATCCACCTCTCCGTCAACGTCAACAAAGTCGCGACGCTGCGCAATTCGCGCGGCGGGCGCGAGCCGAGCGTGCTCGAGGCGGTTGACGTCTGCGTGAAGGCCGGCGTCGCGGGCATCACCGTTCATCCGCGCGCCGATCGCCGCCACATCACGCCGCAGGACGTCCACGACATCGCGCGGCGTCTCGAGGGGCGCCGTCCGGCGATCGAGTTCAACATCGAGGGCGATCCGCGCCCGGATCTGCTCGACCTCGTCCGAGAGGTCGTCCCCGATCAGTGCACCCTGGTGCCGGTCGCTCCCGGCGAGATCACCAGCCAGGCAGGATGGACCGCCGGCCCGCAGAGCGAAGGCCTTGCGTCGGTGGTGCGGGATCTCCAGTCCCGCCGCATCCGCGTCAGCCTGTTCATCGATCCCGACGCCGGAGGCGGTGACGCTCGCGGCGTCGCTGGGCGCCGATCGCGTGGAGCTGTACACCGAACCTTTCGCGCGCGCGTTCGAACACGGCGGCGACATCGCGCAGCGGGCATTCGCCACCTACGTCGAGGCCGCCGACCTGGCACATCGTCTGGGCCTCGGAGATCAACGCAGGACACGATCTGGATCTCGACAACCTGGTCCTGTTTCGCGAACTGCCGCATCTGCAAGAGGTTTCGATCGGCCATGCGCTCATGGCTCGGGCGCTCTTTCACGGGCTGGACGCCGGTCGTCCGGCGAGTACCTGGCCGTGCTCGGGGCGGCGAGGCCAAACTGACCGTCGATCCGTTATGATCATCGTTCGCCAATGAAAACGGACGCGGTTGCGTTTGGTGTCGCAGGGATTCTGTTCGGCCTGGTGGCCGGCTGGATCATTGGTGCGCAGCAGGGCCGCCTCGGCGCCGGCGGCGGCGCCGGCACCGGCCGCAGCCTCGGCTCCCGCGCCTGAGGCTGGCGGACAGCCGCCCGCCGCCATCCTCGACGAGTCGAAAGTCAGCGCGTTCAAGGCCATTGCCGAACGCGAGCCCGGCAACGCCAAGGCCGCGCACCGAGCTCGCGAACCTGTACTTCGACGCCGAACGGTATGACGATGCCATCAAGTGGTACAGCGAGGCGTTGAAGCTGGCGCCGAACGACGTGGACGTCAGCACCGACCTCGGAGTGAGCTACTACTACACCAACCAGGCGGACAAAGCGCTCGAGCAGTTCAGCCACTCCCTCAAGATCAATCCGAAGCACTCGAAGACGCTGCTGAACGTCGGCATCGTGCGCGCCTTCGGCAAGCAGGATCTCGAGGGCGCGCAGGAGGCCTGGCAGCAGGCCATTCAGAACGCGCCCGAGAGTCCGGAGGGTCAGGCCGCGAAACGGCTCGCTCGATAACCTGAAGTCGGCGCACCCGGGACCCGGCGCGGCGCCCAAGCCGGGGGCCTGATGTTCCGGCTGATTTTCTACGCGGTCATCCTGATCCTGCTTCGCGCGGTCGGTCGCGAAGCTCTGGGCGGGCGTGCACGAAGGGCTGCGGACACGAGCGGCCGAGGCGCAGGCGTGTGCCAGCAGCGCGGCGTCCAGATGGCCCGCGATCCGGTGTGCGGCACGTTCGTCATTCCCGAGCAGGCCATCGTGCTGACGACGGGTTCGCAGCGCTTGTATTTCTGCTCGACCGAGTGCCGCGACAAGTACCGCGCGCAGTCCAACACGGACCCGATCGCCCAATCCCCGCGCTCGGCATGACCCCCGAATCCTCGCTGCGCGCCGACATCGTCGAAGTCGGCCGGCGCATGTACGCCCGCGCCTATACCGCGTCGAACGACGGCAACATCAGCGTGCGGCTCGGCGACCGATCGCCTGCTGATGACCCCCAAGAGCGTCTGCAAGGGGTTCATGACGCCGGACATGATGTGCATCACCGACCTCGACGGGAAGAAGCTGTCAGGGCGATCGCGATCCGTCGTCCGAGATGCTGATGCACCTCGAGGTCTACCGCCAGCGGCCCGACGTGCAGGCGGTCGTCCACGCGCATCCGCCGATCGCGACCGGCTTCGCGGTCGCCGGCATTCCGCTCAATCGCGCGGTGCTGGCGGAGGTGCTGACCACGCTCGGCAGCATTCCGATCGCGGAGTACGCGACGCCGTCCACCTCCGAGCTGCCGCAGGCGGTCCGCAAGTACATCAAGGCGCACGACGGCATGCTGCTCGCGAACCACGGCGCGCTGACGGTCGGCGCCGATCTGTTTCGCGGCGTACTACAAGATGGAGACGATCGAGCACTTCGCGAAGATCAGCCTCGTGGCGCGCCTGCTCGGCAACGAGAACCTGATCGCGCGCGAAGAGGTCGAGCGGCTGCAGGCGCTGCGCGGCACCTACGGCATCAAGGCGCCGGCGCCGATTTGTCCGGACCCCGGCGCGCTGGGGGACCTGATTGCCGGGAACGACCCGGCGAGCTGCCAGATCGTCGAGGCGCCGGCCGGCGGCGGGTCGCGGCTCGTGCCCGACTCGGCGGATCGGCCGGCCGCGACTCTCCAGGATCGAGGCGCGGCGGTCGCGACCGCCGATGACGAGGGGGAAATTCGGTTAACATACCGCGAACTCACCGCGCTCATCGAAGACGCGATCAGGAGCCTGCGGTAAGCCGTGCTGATAGAGCGCCTGCGGCATGCGAGCCGAGGCAAGCGAATCTGGCGAGATCGGCGTCAGTTCGCGCTGGAGTGGGGCCCCAGCGCCAGTGAAAAAGAGGACACAATGGGTGAGGCGCTTGGGATGATCGAAACCAAGGGCCTGGTCGCGATGATCGAGGCCGCCGATGCGATGGTGAAAGCCGCGAAGGTCACGCTCGTCGGCTGGGAAAAAATCGGCGCCGGCTACGTGACCGCCATCGTGCGCGGCGACGTCGCGGCGGTGAAAGCGGCCACCGACGCCGGTGCGGCCGCGGCCCGGCGCGTCGGCGAGCTCGTTTCGGTCCACGTGATTCCGCGGCCGCACGCCAACCTCGAAGACGCGCTGCCGATCGGCAAGGCCTCCACCACGAAAGCCTGAACGCGGGTGCTCCTCGCACGCATCGTCGGAACCGTCGTCGCGACGCGCAAGGATCCACGGCTCGTGAGCAGCAAGCTGCTCGTGGTCCGGCCGATCGATCCGCGCGGCAAGGCCGACGGCAACCACCTCGTCGCCGTGGACACCGTTGACGCCGGCGTCGGCGAAACCGTGCTCATCGTCAGCGGCAGCTCGGCGCGGATGGCCTCCGGCCTGAAAGATTGTCCGGTCGACGCCGCGATCGTCGGCATCGTCGACACGATCACGGTGGCGGACTGATGCAACTCGCCCGGGTCATCGGCACCGTCGTGATGACGCACAAGGACGAGAATCTCGTCGGCGTCGACGCTGCTCCTCGTGCAGCCGCTGACGCCCGATCGCAGCCGGCCGGCCGGCCGCTGGTGGCGGTCGATTCGGTCGGCGCCGGCGTCGGCGAAGAAGTGTTTTTCGTTCGCGGCAAGGAAGCCAGCTTTCCGTTCTATCCCGCCGAGCCGCCAGTCGATGCCGGCATCGTCGGCATCGTCGATCACTGGGACGTCGAGGTCTGAGCCGTGCAGATCGCGCGGGTCGTCGGGACGGTCGTCTCGACGCAGAAACACCGGAAGTTCGAAGGCGCGAAGCTGCTGCTGGTGCAGCCGCTGAATCTCGACGACACGCCGCGCGGCAACGCGCTGCTGGCGGTTGACGGCGTCGGCGCCGGCGTGCACGAGAAGGTGCTGATCGTGCTCGAAGGACGCGCGGCGGGCGAAGCGCTCGGGAAGAAAGGCGGCGCCGGTCGACGCGGCGGTCATCGGCATCATCGATCAGGTGGACATCGATGGAGATCTCTGATCAGGACCTGCGGGCGATGGTCCGCGACGCCATCGCCCGGCATGGGCATCGCGGCGCCTGCTGACGCCGTCGCGCCGTGCGGCCGGCTTCGCGGTGCATGCCAGCCACGGAAAATTTCTGTTGTGACCGGCGGCGACCCGGACGGACGGTGCCTCATCGAGCCGTCCGTTCCGCTGCACCCACTGCGGGTACTGCCAGTCGATGGGACATTAGTGCCTCGCATCCTCGTCACGCGCAAACTCCCTCGTCAGTCCTCGCGCAAGCTCGATGCGGTCGGCAGACGTCGATCTCTACGCGAGCGATCACGTCATGCCGCGCCGACGAATTGCGCGCCCGCGTCGGCCGGCACGCATCGGCGATCGTCAGCATGCTGACCGAGCAGATCGACAAGCGCGCTGCTCGATGCGGCGACCGAGTTGAAGATCGTCGCGAATGTCGCCGTCGGCTACAACAACATCGACGTGCCGTATGCGCGATCGCGCGGCGTCATCGTCACCAACACGCCGGATGTGCTGACCGACTCGGTCGCCGACTTCACGTGGGCGCTGATCCTCGCGATCACCCGGCGGCTGTCGGAAGGCGAGCGCGTCATCCGCCGCGGCGCGTGGAAGGGCTGGGCCTTCGACTTCATGCTCGGCACCGAGCTGCGCGGCAAGCAGCTGGGCCTGGTCGGACTCGGCCGGATCGGCCGTGCGGTCGCGGCCCGGGCGGCCGCGTTCGGGATGCGCGTCGCGTACACGGCACGGCGCGACGCGGACCTTCCCGGCGCCGAGCGGCTGTCGCTCGATCGGCTGCTCAACACGTCGGACATCGTGTCGCTGCACGTGCCGCTGACGCCGAAACGCGGCATCTGATCGACCAGAAAGCGCTCACCCGCATGAAACGCTCCGCCTATCTGATCAACACGTCGCGCGGGCCGGTCATCGACGAGGAAGCGCTCGGCATGGGCGCTGGAGCATCGCCTGATTGCCGGCGCCGCGCTCGACGTGTACGAGCAGGAACCGGAAATTCATCCGGACCTGTTCAAGCTCGAGAACGTGCTGCTGGTGCCGCACCTCGGAAGCGGCACGACCGAAACCCGGACCGCCATGGCGGATCTCGCGGTCGACGAACGTCGTCGCCGTGCTGAGCGGCCAGCCGCCGCTCACCCCGGTACTCCCCTGATGCCGCGGCGGCCGGGACGTCCGCAGAGCGTCGAAGCGGTCATGCGCGCGCTGGCGCGGGCGATCGACGGACTCGAACTGCCCGCCGTCGAAAAGATCTCAGAGAGCCAGGAAGACGATCCGTTCCAGGTCCTGATTGCGACGCTGCTGTCGGCGCGGACCCAGGACGCCACCACCCTGGCCGCCTCGACGCGGCTGTTCGAGGTCGCGCGAACGCCTCGCACCGATGGCGCAGCTGACGGTGCGGCAGATCGAACGCCTGATCTACCCGGTGAGCTTCTACCGGCACAAAGCCCGCCACGTGAAGGCGACGTGCAAGATCCTCGTCGAGCGATTCGGCGGCCGGGTGCCGACGACGATGGAGGAGTTGCTGACGCTGCCGGGCGTGGGACGGAAGACGGCCAACCTCGTGCTGATCCTGGCGTTCAAGAGCCTGCGGAACATCTGCGTGGACACCCACGTTCACCGCATTTCCAACCGTCTGGGCTGGGTCCGGACGCGGACGCCGGACGAGACCGAGCAAGCGCTCTACGAGGCGACCGATGCCCGCTGGTGGCCGTTGATCAACCTGTATCTCGTGACGTGGGGACAGAACGTCTGCCGGCCGGTGTATCCGCGCTGCGCGGACTGCGCCATCTCGGCCGATGTGTCCGAAGATCGGCGTCACGAAAGTCTCGAAATCGCCGGCGCTGGCGGAGGCCGCCCGATGAGGCGTCGTCTCGCGGCGTGTGCGTTGATGGTGCTGACGCTGGTGGCGCGCGGCGAAGCGCCGCTCGTCGCGCAGCTCCAGACGCCGCCGCTCATCGTCGTCGAGACCGTCCATCGGCACTTTCGCCTTCGAAACGTTTCCGAACGACGCGCCGAAGACCGTGGCGCACATCGTGGCGCTGGTCAAAGCCGGCTTCTACGACGGCCAGCGGATCCACCGCGCGGTGCCCGGCTTCCTCGTGCAGTTCGGCGACCCGCAGACGCGCGACGTCTCGAAGCGTCACCTGTGGGGCCGCGGTCCGGCAGCGTCGAGCGGCACGCCGATCGGCGCGGCGGAGATGTCCAAGAAACGAACCCACGAAGCGGGCGCCGTCGGCGTGGCCCACATGGGCGATCCCACGAAAGCCGACAGCCAGATCTACGTCACGCTCGCGCGGCGCAAGGATCTCGACGGCCAGTATGCGGTCTTCGCGCACGTCATCGAGGGAGAAGACATTCCCGGCCGCCTCCAGGTCGGCGACCTGATCCGCCGCGTCTACCTGCGCGAGTAATTGCGAAGAGCGGTCACCCTCGCAGGAGCGAGCGTGTCCGGGTTCGAACGTGCGTTTCCATCTCCGGATACGTGTCCACGAATTCCGGCGGGTAGTCGCCCTCGATCGGCTCGCGCAGTTGTTCCTTCATCATCACCGCGTTGACGACCGCCTTCGCCGAGTAGTGGTTGTTCGTGTACAGGTAGGCCTTTCGCACCAGTTGGCGCGCGGCGTCCGCCGTATCGCTGAACTCGCGCAGCTCGCTCTGCTGAATACAGGTAGTTGTAGCGGTCCTCGGCATTGTCGTGACGCCACCACTGCGCGGCGTTACGCCCGTGCAGCCGCATGTAATAGAAGCCGCGAATGTTGGGCAGGTAGTTCTGCCGGATCGAGAACCTGAACTTCGGCTCGTCGATCTGCACCCATGCCGCCTGGAACGTGTTCAACAGCGTCAGCGTGTCGTCGAGCGCGTCGCTCCAGCTGCGATGACGGAGTTCGACGGCGACCGGAAAATCATGCAGCGACGAGAGCAGCGCCATCAGGTACTCACGCTCCGGATCGCCGCTCTTGAAGCTCGCCGGGAACTGCGCGAGCAGCGCGCCGAGCCGGCCGCGCGCCGCCAGCGGCTCGATGCCGCGCCTGAACTCGTCGAGATCGGCCAGGTTGGGCTGCGCCAGCTCCTGAATCGCCGCCGCATCCGCATCGGCCGGTGAGATGCGCATCGACCGTTTCAGCGTGTCCGCGAACATCCGCGGATGCGTGAACTTCTGGAACAGCTTGACCGAGAACTCGAAGCCGTCAGGCGTCTTGTCCGCCCACGCGCGCGTCACCTCCGCGCGCGGCTGCCCGTAGAACGTCGAATTCACTTCGACGGTGTCGAAGTGCTCGGCGTAGTAACGCGAGCTCGTCGAACCCCTTGGGCCGCTTCGTCTCGGATAGAAGATGCCGTTCCAGGTTCCGCGCCCGCGCGGGTAGTTCCATCCGGCCGTGCCGATGCGGAGCTCGCCCACGAGGGTAGGATAATGGACGGGGGAGATTTTCGGCACTGCCGATTGCAGAGCGTCAGGCTCCAGGCTCCGGCTCCAGGCTTCAGTTCAGACTCTCGCATGTTGACGATCAACGAGATCTTCTATTCGATTCAGGGCGAGGCGACGCGAGCGGGCGAGCCGTGTGTGTTCGTCCGGCTGACCGCGTGCGATTTGCGCTGCTCGTGGTGCGACACCGCGTACGCCTTCTACGAGGGGCGGAAGCGATCGATCGACGATGTGATCGCCGAGGTGGAAGGGCACGGGTGCCAGCTGGTCGAGATCACCGGCGGCGAACCGCTGCTGCAGGATGACGTCTATCCGCTGATGACCGCCCTGATCGACCGCGGCCATACCGTCATGCTGGAGACCGGCGGCCATCGGCCGATCGCCCGTGTTCCGCGCGAGGTGATCAAGATCGTCGACGTCAAATGTCCGGGCAGCGGCGAGTCCGACAAGAACTACTGGGACAACCTGGCGCAGCTCGCGCCGCATGACGAAGTGAAGTTCGTCATCAAGGACCGGGCGGACTACGAGTTCGCCCGCGACGCCATCCGCCAGTACGACCTCCCGTCGCGCGTGTCAGCGGTCCTGCTGTCGCCCGGTCCACGATGTGCTCCATCCGAAGGATTTGTCCGAATGGATCCTGGCGGATCATCTGCCGGCCCGCCTGCAGCTCCAGCTGCACAAGTTCATCTGGCCGCCCAGCACGAGAGGCGTCTAGTGCGCGCCGTCGTCCTGCTCAGTGGCGGGCTTGATTCCTACACCGCTGCAGCCATCGCGCAATCGGAAGGGTTCGCGCTCTACGCGATGACCATCGCCTACGGCCAGCGCCACGCGCAGGAGATCGAGGCCGCACGGAAGGTTGCGGCGGCGCTTGGTGTGGCGCGCCACCTCGAAATGCCGCTCGATCTGCGCGGCATCGGCGGTTCCGCGCTGACCTCGGAGATGCCGGTTCCGCACGACCGCGATCTGTCGGCCACCGACATTCCAGCGACCTACGTCCCGGCGCGCAACACCATCTTTCTCTCTTTGGCACTGGCGTGGGCCGAGACGCTCGGTGCAGACGACGTGTTCATCGGTGTGAATGCGCTCGACTATTCCGGCTATCCGGATTGCCGTCCGGAATTCATTCGCGCATTCGAGTCGATGGCGCGACTCGCGACACGCGCCGGCGTTGAAGGTGCGCAGTTCCGTATACACACGCCGCTGATTGCGCTCACTAAGGCCGATATCATTCGACGGGGGCTCGCGCTCGGTCTCGACTACGCGCTGACCCACAGTTGCTATGACCCGGATATCCATGGCCGCCCTTGCGGACGTTGCGACAGCTGCGTGCTGCGCGCCAAAGGCTTTGCCGAGGCCGGCGTGCCGGATCCGCTCTTACAGGCAGGGGCCCCGCGGTGACCGAGCGACTGTATTACGACGACCCGCATAGCACTGACTTCGACGCCACCGTCGTCAGGATCGCGCCTCGCGATCGGCAGCTGGCGGTCTGGCTCGATCGTTCGAGTTTCTATCCCACCTCCGGCGGTCAACCCTTCGACACCGGCTCACTGGGCTCTTATCGCGTCGTCGATGTCGCGGACGATGACGACGGCGACGTCGTCCATGTGGTCGAAGGATCCGGGCCGCTGGAAGTCGGCCAGCGGGTCCACGGGGTCGTGGACGTCGCGCGACGGCTCGACCACATTCAGCAGCATTCCGGACAGCATGTGCTGTCGGCGGCGATCGTCCGCTTGCTCGGCGTGCCCACCGTCAGCTTTCACCTTGGCGCCGACACGACGACCATCGACGTCGCCCGCGAGCTCACGGCCGCCGAGATGGCGCGCGTCGAGGACGAGGCCAACCGCGTGGTCTGGGAGGACCGGCCGGTTTCGATCCGCTACGCAAGCGCTGAAGAAGCGGCCGCGATGCCGCTGCGCAAGGAACCCGTGCGAACGGGACGCCTGCGCCTGATCGACATCGAGAATTTCGATCTTTCCGCGTGCGGCGGTACGCACGTGCGCCGGACCGGCGAAATTGGCGTCATTGCGATTGCCGGATGGGAGCGCTTCAAGGGCGGACAGCGGATCGAGTTTCTCTGCGGCCGGCGCGCGCTGACCCGTTTCCGCACGCTCCGCGACTCAACGACCGCGGCGGTGCGACTGCTGTCGGTATTGCCCGCCGATTTGCCGGGCGCCATCGAACGCCTGCAGGCCGATGCGAAGGAACAGAAACGATCGATGAGTGCGTTGCAGCTTGAACTCGCGCGCCATCAGGCGGTCGAGTTCGCTGCCCAGGCCGAAGCGCACGCCAAAGGCCGCCTGATCCTGAAGATTGTCGATCTGGACGCGAACGGACTGAAGACGCTGGCGCTCTCGATCGTCTCGGCGCCAGGCTTCATCGTCATCCTCGTGTCGCGAAGCGCTCCCGCGTTGATCGTCGCGGCTCGATCGGCCGACGTCGCGGTGTCCTGTCAGGAGATCGTGGCCGCCATGACCGGTCAGTTTGGCGGCCGCGGCGGCGGGAAACCCGATCTCGCGCAGGGTGGGGGGCTGAACGCCTCGCCCGAGGCGGTCCTCGACGCGCTGCGTCAGTGGCTGGGCTGACCGCTACTTGCGCGAAAAGCCGGCGAGCGCGACGACGATGGCATCGGTCGCGCGGTCCACGAGACCGGCATCGACGTTGTAGTTGTTGGTCAGGATCGCAAAGGCCAGCGGTTCGTTGTCCTTCGTCCGCACGTAGCCGACCAGCGCACGCGCGTTCGAGAACGTACCGGTCTTGGCGTGGACGTTTCCCGCTGCTGCCGTGTTCTTCATCCGCGCGGACAACGTTCCGTCCACTCCGGCCACCGGCAGGAGATCCATGAACGTGTCGCGAAGACGATCGTCGCGGTAGACGTGCGTCAGGATGTCGACCATGGCGCTGGGCGTAATCAGGTTGTAGCGCGACAAGCCTGAACCATCCGCGATCAGGACATCGCTCGCGGCAATACCCCACTGGCCGAGCGCCGTTCGCTCGAGGGTCCGTCCCGCTTCCGTCGTCCCCGGCGACGACGTCTGGGCGCCGAGCGTCTTGAGGAGGGACTCGGCAAACAGATTCGGGCTCAACTTCATCATCGGCCTGGCGATCGCCGCGAGCGACGTCGAGAACTCCGTCAGGAGCGTGGCCGGCGTCTGCTCCGGGTTGCGGACGATGTCGTCGGCGTCTGCGGCGGGTCCGATGACTTCGATGCCGCCGCGTACCAGGGCGTCGCGCGCGGCTTCGGCGAAATACAGCGTCGGGTTCGAGACAGCGACCGTTCGCGTGGTTGGCGGCGATCCAGCTGCGACGGTGCCCCGCAACTCGATGACCGGCGCGCGGGCGATCGTCTGCACCGTCAAAGTGGAAGCCGTCCGCGCGGCCGTGGTCGTCAGCAGGTTGACGAACGCCAATGGCGCCCACGGCGGATGCATTTCGACGATCGGTTGATCGTTGGTGGTTGCGCCAGGCGTGACGACGAGTTGCACGCTGTTCTGGTTGAATTGCAGACCACTGGCGGGCGCCGAATAGCTGGCCGCGAGATCCTCCCAGGTCCAGCCGGCGCCGAGCCCTTCATCGTCGAAGGCGCTGTCGTCGCCGACGATGCGGCCGTTGATCCTGCGGATCCCCTGGCGGCGCAGCAGCTCCGGCCAGGTGTCGAGCCAGGTGTTGCCCCGCCAGTTTTCAATCGTGGGGTCGCCGGAGCCGACGATGACCAGGTCGCCGTCGAGCGTGCCGTCGGCCACGGTGCCGGCCATCAGCACTCGCGTCCGAAACGGATAGTCCCACCCGAGCCGGTCGGCGGCAATCGCCAGTGTCACCGTCTTCATGCTCGACGCGGGCGTCAGGAGCTTGCCGGCGTTCAACGTATAGAGGACGTCGCCGGTGGTGAGCGATTTGGCGAGAACGCCCCACGTGCCGTGGCCAATCGCCGGATCGGCGAGCGCGCGATCAATCGTGTGCTGCAGTTCGAGGACGCGCGTACTGGCGGGTGGCGGGGAAGTGAGACGCATCTGCGGCGAATGCGTCGGCGGCGGATGGCAGGCGGAGATCGCCGCCGCGACGGCGGCGATGGTGAGGGCACGCTGCGGGGCGCGCCACGCCGCGCCCCGGCAAGCGCGCCCGGTCATTTTGAAAGCTCGTCGAGCGACTTCAACGCTTCGTCGAGTTTCTCAGCTTCGATCTTCCCTGGCGTGGGATCGTCGGCGCGCGAGGCGAACGCGTCGGTGCCGTTCTTGGCCAGGATGACGCGTTCTTCCTTCTTGCCGTCCTCGAATTTGGCGAGGACGGTCAGCGCCGGCGCGTTGAGGCCGGTCTTGGCGTTCTTGTCGACGAACGACGTCGCGCGAATGTCGGCCAGGCCGGCGAGGAGCCGCTCCACTTTCTCGCGGTCCGGATCGCCGGGATTGGGGCTGGCGCGGTGCCAGGTGTCCGGCGACTTGTCGTCCTTGGCCTTGACGCGGTCGAACACCACCGTCTGGCCGTTGTGCGTCAGCTCGACGTGGGTCGCGTTGAACGCGCGGAAATCGAAGAACTCTTTCCGGCGGTAGTCGTCGGCCGCTTTCTTGAGGTCGTCGGCGGTGCCGGTGTCGACCGTGAACACGTCCGGCTTCGACGTGTCGCGGACGTAGACCGTCATGTCGTCGGCCTTCGCGCCGACCAGCAGCGTGGCCCGCGCGCTGCCCATGTGCAGATTGATGGTCGCCTGCGGCTTGTCCAGTCCGAACTTCTTCAGATCCTCGGGTGTCGGGGCCGTGCTGGCCACCGCCTTCATCTGCGCCGATTCGACCTTGCTGAGAAGCCCCTCGGCCGCAGACGAATCCGCGCGCGCCGCCGCCGGTTTGGTGAGCTTCCATTCGGCTTCGACTCTTGGCGAGCTCGAAGGCATTGCTGCCGACGGTCACGTCGAACCCGTCGACCTTGGCGCGATCGAATTTCATGATCGCCTTGTCGCGGAGATCGAACGTGGACTTGTTGAGGGTGGTCTCTTGATACTGCGGGACGAGCAGCACGCGCTTGTCGTCGTTCTTCCGCGCGTAGAGGCCGCTGCCGGTGGCGGTCTTGCTGCCGACCAGAAGTTTGCCAGACGTCTTGCCGTCGCCGGACTTGAAATCGATCGTCATGCGCGGCGCGTCGAGACCGTAATCCTTGACGTCGGTCGGGTTGTCGTCCACGACCCGCGTGATTTCCATGTCGGCCATCGCGTTGGCGATTGCGGTCGCGTCGGTTTCGGCTGCCGGCACGGCAATCGGCGCCGTCAGCTTCCAGGCTCCGCCGTCCTTCTTGAGCGACGTCACGTCGCCCGATTCCGACTTCACCGTCAGTTCGTCGATCTTGCGAGGCGTCGAGTCCCGCGAACACTTTTTCTGGATGCCGGCGTGTCGCTCGGCTTCTTGGCGCCGCCGAAATAGATGTACGCGCCGAGCCCGATGAGGACCGCGAGGAGCGCGAGCGTTGATTTCAGTCCCCGCATGAACCTATCGCCTCCGCCACCAGCTGTAGACGCCGGTGCCGAAGATGGCTCCCGGCACGATGAGCAGCGACAGCCAGGTGATGTTGTTCTGCTGGGTCGCGGTCAGCGTGAGGCGGCGATCCTCGGAGTCCTTCGGACGAATCGAGATCAGGTTCTCCTGCTGCGAGAGCCAGCCCACGGTGTTCATGAACAGGTCGCTGTTGCCGGTGATGCCGAGCATCGAGTTCGACGCGAAGTCGGAGTCGCCGAATACCGCGACGCGCGTTTCGGGTTTCGGCGCGGTGTCCGCGGGCTTCGTCGGATCCGGCGGCGGCGCGTCGGTCGCGGTCACGGCGGCGGCGATCGAAATCGGGCCGGGCTTGTCGACGCCCGGATCGAGCGCGGCCGTCGGCTTGGCGGAGAGCAGGTCCTTGACGTTCGACTCGGCCCAGCTCCGGTCGCTGGTTTCCACGAGCTTCTGCGCGGTGTGGCCGTTCACGCCGCCATCGACCGGGTTGATCGAGCGCGCCAGCGGATAGACGGTCATCACGCTGTTGAATCGCTCGGTGATCGGATGCGCCGGGTAGTTCACCGCGACCGGCATCGCCTCGGAGGCGCCAAACAGGCGCCCCATGCCGCTGACGTCCACGATGATGTTGTTGCCGACGTCCATGCCCCAGTCGTGCGCCAGCGCGATCAGGTTGGTGAGCGGCGGCGCGTCCATGCGATCCGGCGGATCGATCAGCAGCAGGAGCTTGCCGTTCTTCTCCAGGTACTTCTTCAGCGCGTCGATTTCGGGCGGGAAGAAATCGCTTTTCGGGCCCGCGACGATCACCGCCGTCGCGTCATCCGGGACCGCGCTGGTCTGGGCGAGCGCCACTTTCTCGACGCCGTAGTTCTCGCGGCCGAGCGACTGCGCGATGCCGTTGTAGCCGTCGCGCTCCGCGGACGCCGTGTCTTTTTCGCCGTGGCCCTGGGTGAAGTAGATCTTCTTCACCTGGCCGGACACGACCTTGATGATGCCGTTGGTGATGTCCTGCTCGGTGTTGCTGGTCGTCCGTTCGGTGCGCCCCTTGTAGTTGAACAGGACCGTGCCGTACTGCTCGATCTTGTTCTGCCGCGCGACCTCCGGCTTCTTGTCCGGATCGACGAAGTTCGTCTTCACCTGCTTGGAGACGTATTCGTACTGCTGCAGCCGATCGCGGTACATCTGGAAGTCGGGCTCTTTCGCGTAGACCTCGATCTCGAGCGGCGCGTCGAGCTTGGCGACGACGTTACGGCTCTGATCCGACAGGCTGAACTGCTTGGCTGGCGGTCAGGTCCCAGCGCTTGTTGCGCTGCTTGCCGATGTAGTTGATGGCGCCGAGCACGCCGAGCGCGATGAAGACGCTGAACGCGGCGAGCGTGCCGTAGCGCGCCTGGCGCGTCTTGAAGTAGCCGGCGATTTCGCGCCACTGGCTCAGGATGTAGAGCACCATGCAGACCAGGCCGGCTTCCGCCAGGTAGGTCGCGTACTGTTCGCGCGCCGGAAGGAAATAGCGAATGCCGACGGCGGCGAGCACGAGCGCCGTGCCCAGCCAGCCGATGCCGCTGAAAATGCGATTCATCATTTAACCCCGCCACCGCTCGGTGTCGACCGACTTCGCGGTCAGGAACAACCCGAATGTAATCAGACTCAGGTAGTAGATGACGTGCGTCGTGTCGATCACGCCCTTCGAGAAATCGTCGAAGTGCTCGATGATCGACAGATAGGAAGTCACGTCGGTGACCATGCCCGAGGAGATGCTGCCGATCCAGCTGATGATCCAGAGGAGCAGGAAGACCGAGAACGTCAGGATGTAGGAGACGATCTGGTTGGTGGTCAGCGTCGAGATGAAGAGGCCGACCGCGAGAAAACTGCCGCCGAGCAGCATCAGCCCGAGATACGACGTGACGATCGGCTTCCACTCCGGGCTGCCGTAGAGGAACAGGATGCCGACGTGGAGGAGCGTGACCGCCAGCATCAGCCCGTAGAGCGACAGCGCGCCGAAGAACTTGCCGAGGATGATCTCGAGGTCGGTCAAGCGGCGACGTCAGCAGCAGTTCGATCGTGCCCGACCGGCGCTCTTCGGCGAAGGTGCGCATCGTGATCGCCGGCATGATGAACAGCAGCAGCGACCGTGACGTTCTGCAGCACCGGCCGCAGCATGTCCTGGTTGATGTTCATCGCCTGCGGCCCCATGCCGCCGCCGGCGTTCATGCTGTTGCGCACGAACACCTGCATCATCAGCGCGAAGAAGTAGCCGTAGAAGCAGCGCGAACAGGCCGATCACGAAATACGCGATCGGCGAGGCGAAGTAGGACTTCAGCTCTTTCTGGGTGATTGCCAGGATGTTACGCACTGATGGCCTCCTGTCCGGCGGCCATCTGGCCGGCATCTTCGGTCGTGAGCGACAGGAAGATCTCTTCGAGGCTCATGCGCATCGGCCGCAGCTCCAGCAGTCCCCAGCCTCCATTGACGACCGCCCGGGCGAGCTCGCGGCGGATGTCCTGGCCGCGTTCGCTCTCGACCTCGTAGCCGATCGCCGCGCCGTGCTGGTCCGACTGCACGACCCGGATGATGCCGGGGACGTGCGCGAGCGACGCGGTGATGTCCTGGCCCGCGGCGTCCACCTGCACGTAGAGCGTTTCCGACCCGCGGAGCCGCGCGGTGAGGTTGTCAGGCGTGTCCACGGCCACGACGTGGCCCTTGTTGATGATCACCACGCGCTGGCAGGTCTGCGAAACCTCCGGCAGGATGTGCGTGCTGAGAATCACCGTGTGATCGCCGGCGAGCTCCTTGATCAACTGCCTGGTTTCGATGATTTGCTTGGGGTCGAGGCCGGCGGTCGGTTCGTCGAGGATCAGGACGTCGGGGTTGTGAATGAGCGCCTGCGCGAGGCCGACGCGCTGTTTGTAGCCTTTCGACAATCGCGCGCACAGCCGGTTGGCCATGTCGTCGATCCGCGTCCGCTCCATGATCTTCTTGATCCGGTCGCGGCGTTCGCCGGGCGGGACGCCTTTGATCTTCGCGACGAACGTCAGGTAGTCGCGGACCGTCATGTCGGGATAGAGCGGCGGCGTTTCCGGCAGGTAGCCGGTGCGCCGCTTGGCTTCGATCGGCTGCTCGAAGACATCGAATCCGGCGACGACCGCCTTGCCTTCGGTGGCGGGCATGTAGCCTGTCAGGATCCGCATCGTCGTCGTCTTGCCGGCGCCGTTGGGTCCGAGGAAGCCGAGGATCTCTCCGCGCTCGACGCGGAAGCTGACGTCCTGAACGGCGGTGAACGGCCCGTAGCGCTTCGTGAGGTGTTGAACCTCGATCACGAGAACACTCCTAAGTAATTGATATAGAAGGGCCGACCGAGTGGTCTGCCCAAACGAAAATCCTAACCGAACCGTGTGAAAATGGATAGATCTGGTTGCACACGCGCGGGGCCGGAAGAGTTGGTCTCGGGAGGAGCATGCGCATGTCTGTAGACGTTGGATCGAAGGCGCCGGACTTTACCCTCATGAATCAGGATCGCCAGCCGGTCACGCTGAGTGGCCAGCATGGCCATACCGTGGTGCTCGCGTTTTTTCCTGCGGCGTTCAGTTCGGTCTGCACCAAGGAGTTATGCACGTTCCGGGATGACCTCGGGCGTTTGAACGACGCGAATGCCCAGGTGTACGGCATCAGCGTCGATACGTTCTTCGCGCTCAAGGCATTTCAGACCGATCAGCGGCTCACGTTTTCTTTATTGAGCGACTTCAACAAACAGGTCATCCGCGCCTACGGCGTGTTCAACGAGGACATGATCGGGCTGAAGGGGATTGCGAAGCGCGCCGTGTTCGTCATCGACAAGGACGGCATCGTCCGCTACCGCGAGGTCCTCGAGGACGCGCGCAACGAGCCCGATTACCAGAAACTCCTCGCCGCCGTTTCCCAGCTGTCCAGCTAGGTGTCAGTGTGCAGATGGGTGTCTGACACCTATCTGACCCGACCGGTCGTTGAGATCCCCAGTAATTTCGTGTTCGGTCACCGCTAACTGATGCAAATCAGGTGTCAGATGGGTGTCTGACACCTGTATACTTGATATATGAGCACTTGCTCAGATACTCAGGTAAACGCGGCCGAGCTGCTGGATGCCTCCTCAGTCACCGCACTGGCCGAGACCTTCAGGATCCTCGGGGACGCGACCCGTGTGCGGATCCTGGACGCCCTGTCGCGCACGGAGTTGTGCGTCGGCGACCTGGCGACGCTGATCGGCCTGTCCGAATCGGCGGTCTCGCACCAGCTGCGCGTCCTGCGCGGATCCCGGCTCGTGCGGCCGCGCCGCGCGGGCCAGATGATCTTCTACTCGCTCGACGACCAGCACATCGTCCGCCTGTTCGCGCAGGGCCTCGAGCACGTGCAGGAGCGCGCGCAGGGAGGCCGCGGATGACCGGCGTCGCGACCTGCACCATCTGCGAGATCCACGCCGAGTCCACGTTCAAGATCGAAGGCATGGACTGCCGCGAGGAGGTCGCGCTCATCGAGCGGCGATTCAAGAACCTGCGCGGGCTGGAGGACTTTTCCGCCGATGTCATGCAGCAGCGCCTGCATGTGAAGTACGACGCGGCGAAGCTGTCCACCGCCACGATCAGCGCCGCCGTCGCCGACGCCGGCATGCGCGCGTGGCTCGAGCACGAACAGCCGGTGACGACCGGCATCGCCTCGGGCCGGGCGCGCACGCTGCTCCTCGCAGGCAGCGGCGTGATGTTCGCCGCGGGCCTCGCCGCCGAGTGGGCGCAGGTCGCCCCGCCGCTCAGCCTCGCGTGTTTTGCCGCGGCGATTGCCGCCGGCGTTCCCGTGACCGCGCGCAAAGCGTGGCAGTCGCTGCGCCTCCGTTCGCTCGACATCAACGTCCTGATGATCGTCGCCGCCGCGGGCGCCATCGCCCTTGGCCAATGGTCGGAAGCGGCCGCCGTCGTGTTTCTCTTCGCCGTCGCGCAGACGCTCGAGGCGCGCACGCTCGAACGCGCACGGCTGGCGGTCCGCGCGCTGATGGAACTGACGCCCACCGAGGCGCTGGTCCGCGACGCGCCACGGCGAGCGGCGCGTCGCCGCCGAGTCGCTGGCGCCCGGCGCCGTGATCGTCATCCGCCCCGGCGAGAAAGTGCCGCTCGACGGCGACGTGCTGGCCGGCGTCAGCACCATGAACCAGGCGCCGGTGACCGGCGAGTCGATGCCGATCGACAAGGGGCCGGGCGATGAGGTGTTTGCCGGGAGCATCAACGGCCGCGGCGCGCTGGAATTGCGCGTGACCCGTTTCCGCCGCGATACGACGCTGGCGCGCATCATCCACGCCGTCGAACAGGCGCAGGCACAGCGCGCGCCGGCGCAGACATTCGTCGAACGCTTCGCGCGCGTCTACACGCCGCTCGTCATCGCGCTCGCCGCCGCGATCGCGGTCGTTCCGCCGCTCGCGTTCGGCGGCGCCTGGCACGACTGGATCTACCGCGCGCTCGTCCTGCTGGTCGTTTCCTGCCCCTGCGCGCTGGTGATCTCGACGCCGGTGTCGGTCGTCGCGGCCCTCGCCGGCGCGGCACGCAAAGGCGTCCTGATCAAGGGCGGCGTGCACCTGGAGCGCGCGGGAACGATTCGCTGCATCGCCTTCGACAAGACCGGCACGCTGACCCACGGCGTGCCCGAAGTCGTTGACGTCGTGTCGCTGAACGGCGCCACCGCCGAGGCCATCCTGGCGCTCGCCGCATCGGTCGAACGCCGCTCGGACCATCCGATTGCCCGCGCGATCGTCTGCGTACGCCGGTACGGCGCCGATGCTCATCGCGGCAGCATCCGACGTCGTCGCGCTCTCAGGGTTGGGCGCCGAAGGCCACGTGAGCGGCGTCCATGTGCTGCTGGGCAATCATCGTCTCTTCGAGGAACGCGGCTTGTGTTCGCCGGGCATTCACGATCGTCTCGACGAGATGAGCGCGCAGGGCAGGACGCCGGTCCTCGTCGCGTCCGAGGGCACGGCGATCGGCATCATCGCCGTGGCCGATCGGCCTCGCCAGACCGGACGCGACACGATCGCCGAGCTGCGCCGTCAGGGCATCGAGTCCATCGTGATGCTGACCGGCGACAGCCATGGAACGGCGCAGGCGATCGCCGCGGCCGTCGGCGTGGACGAGTTTCACGCCGAGCTGCTTCCCGAGGACAAAGTCGCGGCCGTGCGAGCGTCTGCACGAGCGATTCGGGAGCGTGGCGATGGTCGGCGACGGCGTGAACGATGCGCCGGCGCTCGCAAAGGCGGATCTTGGGATCGCGATGGGCGCCGCCGCGAGCGATGCGGCGCTCGAGACGGCCGACATGGCGCTCATGGGCGACGAGTTGCTGAAGATTCCCTACGCGCTGCGACTGAGCCGCACGACGCTGCGCAACATCAAGATGAACCTGGGGATTTCGCTCGTTCTGAAGGCCGCGTTCGTGGTCGCGGCCGTGGCAGGCGTCGCGACGCTCTGGATGGCGATTGTCGCCGACACCGGCGCCTCGGTCATCGTCGTGGCCAACGCGCTCCGGCTTGCTCCGCGCCGACTAGTTCTTGCCCGCGTCGGTTTCGCCGCCGCCGGTCGATCGATCCGCGCGCTCCACGGGCCGCGGCAGCTTCTGCGTCTTGTGCGGCGTCGAGATCCAGATCCGCGATACGCGCAGCTTGTCCATCGCGATGACCCGCATGAGACGTCCCTCGAACTCAATCGCGTCGCCGACGCGAACCCGGCGGCCGATCTGGCCCATGACGAATCCGCCGAGGGTCGTGTAGGTGTCTTCGTCGATGTGGACGCCGAATTGGGTGTTGACGTCGGCCACGAGCGTCAGCCCGTCCACGTCAGCCGATCCGTCCTCGTGAACGGTCACCTTGCCGGCGCCTGCCGCGCCGACGTTGCCGACGATCAGCTCCATCAGCCATTCGAACGTCACGAGGCCGGCGGTTCCCCCGTACTCGTCGATCACGATGCCTTCGCGCACGCCGCGATGACTCATCGCCGCCAGTAGATCGTCTGCCGCCATCGTCTCCGGCACCGTCAGCGCTTCGCGGGCGATCTCGCCGGCGCTGACATCCCGGCGTCCGGCCGCAAGCGCCTTGAGGAGATCGATCGCGTGCAGGATCCCGATCACGTTGTCGAGATCGTCACGATAGACGGGAAAGACGGCATATCCGCCGCGCGCGATGACCTCGAGCAGCGCCGCGCCCGACGCGTCGGCGGGAACGGCGACCAGCTCGGTGCGCGGAACCATCGCCTGCCCGGCCGTCAGGTCCGCGAACTCGAAGACCCGGTGGAGCATCTGCTCCTCGCGTTCCTCGAGGACGCCCGCTTCCTGGCTCGCGGTCACCAGCATCTTCAACTCTTCTTCGGAGTGCACGAGCGCGTGTCCGCCGGATCCGCGCATGCCGAGCATGTTCACCACCGCCCGTCCCATGCCGTTCAGCAGGCGGATGAACGGCCAGAACGCCTTCATGAAGAGCTCGGTCGGCTTCACCACCCACAGGGCCGTCCGCTCGGCGCGCTCGAGCGCAATCGTTTTCGGCGCCAGCTCGCCCAGCACGATATGCAGGGCCGTGATCATCGCGAAGGCGATCGCGACCGCAATGCTGTGGATGGTCGTTTCCTTGATCGCCACCGGCAGGAACCGGAACACCGGCGCGATGATCGAAGCCAGCGCCGGCTCGCCAATCCAGCCGAGACCGATGCTCGCCATCGTGATGCCGAGCTGTGTCGCCGCGATGTAGCTGTCGGGATCGGTGATGGCGCGGCGCACCGCGCGCGCCCCGCGGTGCCCTTCCGCAATCAGCTGATCGATGCGGGTCTTCCGGACGGTGACGATTGCGAATTCGGCCGCGACGAAGAACCCGTTGAGGAACACCAGGAAGAGGACGCCGACGATCCTCCACAGGATCGCTGAGAGGGTGTACTCCATGGGCGTCCGCTACGCCCTTCTGTTGGAGAAAAAGTGGGCGTTGACGAAGTTGTCGATGATCGCCTGGTCGGCCTGCTCCAGCGTCTCGAACTGAATCCCCATGCCGACGCGTCGATCGCTCCAGACGATGCGCCCCTCGGCGTCCACGTCCTGCTTGCCGCCGGGAATCCGGAAGCGCACGCGGACCTTCGATCCGGCTTCGAGCGGGCTGGTCGTCCGAATCGCCACGCCGCCGCGACTCAGGTTGAGCGTCAGGGCCGCCGCGATGGTGTTGCCGAACCGGTACTGCACGGGAACGCCGAGCGTCGCCCGCGGGCCGCCGCGCCGATTGAAGCTGTCCGGGAAAGAGGTGCGGCGCCAGCGACGGCAGAATGTGCTGCGCGGCGCTGTACTCGTTGAGGTACCCGGCGACCCCGAGGGCCGACAAGGCCCGGACTTCGTCGGCGCTGGCGATCGTCCCGCTGAAGATCAGGATGGGCAGGCGCCCGGCGTCGAGCTTGCGAATCGTCCGCACCAGTTCCACGCCCGGGGCGTGCGGCAGGCGCAGATCGAGCACCAGCAGGTCGATGGTGACGAGGTCCGCCTTGACCCGTGCCAACAGTTCCGCCGCGCTCTTGACGACGATCGCCCGGTGTCCCGCGCTCTCGAGCGCGGCCCGGAAACGATCGCGCACGAACGCAGTATCGTCGGCGACGACGACCGTCTTCGCCGTAACGGCAGCACTGGCCATGTGAGATATAATCCGATACTTATCGCGAGCGTGTCCGCCGGGCGGATTCTGGCACGTCATCCATCCAATTGCCAAACCGAACGTGACGCGCGCGCCGAGGAGCGTATGGCTACCTGCCCCGAGTGCGATGCCGAAATCGAAGTCGACGAGTTCGACGTCGACAAGGGCGATCAATTGAGCTGCCCTGAATGCGGATCCAACCTCGAAGTCATCGGTCTCTCGCCGATCGAACTCGACCTCGCCGACGAGGACGATGACGACGATGACGACGAGAGACGAGGAAGACAAAGACGACGAGGACGTCGACGATGACGACGACGAGGACGACGAAGACGATGACGACGACGAAGGCGACGGGGGCGACTGGGAAGTATGACCGCCAAGGAGCGCGTCCTCCGGGAAACGCTCTCCTCGCTGGGCTCCGTGGTCGTCGCGTACAGCGGCGGGGTTGACAGCGCGTATCTCGCCTACGTCGCGCACGATACCCTGGGATCGCGCGCGCTGGCGGTGACGGCCGACAGCCCGAGTTATCCGGATCGCCACCGGCAGATGGCCGTGGACATCGCGGCGCGCTTCGGCCTGCAGCACGCGATCATCCAGACGCGGGAGCTCGAACGGCCGGAATACCGCGCCAATCCGACCAATCGCTGCTATTTCTGCAAGCACGAGCTCTATTCGCATCTGACGCGGATGGCGTCCGATCGCGACGCGGTGGTCGTGGATGGCAACAACGCCGACGACCGCGGCGACTACCGGCCGGGCCGCCAGGCGGCACGCGAGTTTGGCGTGAGAAGCCCGCTCGATGAGGCCGACCTCATCAAGGATGAGATTCGCGAGCTCTCCAGGCTCGCCGGCCTGCCGACCTGGGATGAACCGGCGTCAGCCTGCCTCTCCTCGCGCATCCCGTATCACTCCGAAGTGAGCGACGAGAAGCTGCGGATGATCGAGCGTGCCGAGCAGGCGGTCCGCGCGCTGGGATTCCGCATCTGCCGCGTCCGGCATCACGACGATCTGGCGAGGATCGAGCTCGGTCGCGACGAGATCGACCGCGCGCTCACGCCTGAGGTCAGCAGCCGCGCTCGTGCGCGAGCTGAAGGCGCTCGGCTACAAATACGTCACAGTCGACCTGCAAGGCTACCGTTTGGGCAGCCTCAACGAAGGCTTACCGCTTCGTCCGGCGTGACACGCTCTTCCTGGCTTGCCGGCGCGCTCGCCGCCGGGCTGTTCCTCGCGCTTCACCTGCCGTTTCTTCCTCCCGCACTCGAAGACCTCGACTCGATCAACTTCGCGCTTGGCGTCCGCGACTTCGACGTCGCCCGGCATCAGCCCCATCCACCCGGCTATCCGCTGTTCATCGCCGCCGCGAAGATCCTGCACGCCACCGGCTTGTCCGAAGTTCATGCGCTCAGCCTGCTGAGCGTGCTCGCGGGCGCGGCGGCGATTTTCGGTCTGCTGCTGCTGTTCGGTGAGCTCGATCGCGACACGCCGCGCCGCACCTCCACCTGGATGGCGGTCCTCCTCGTCGTCGCCTGTCCGCTCTACTGGCTGACCGCCCTCCGGCCGCTCAGCGATGCGACCGGACTCGCAGCGGTGCTCGCGATCCAGGGACTGACCGTTGCGGCCAGCCAGCACCTCGGCGCTGACCGTCGCTGCCGCGCTCGCCGGGCTCGCGGCGGGAATCCGCATCCAGGTCGTCTGGCTGACGCTGCCGCTCCTGTTGCTCGCCGTGGTGCGGCTCCCCAGCGTCGTCCGCGGGCGCGGTCTGTTCGGTGCGTTCGCCGGCTATGCGGCCGGCGTCCTCGTCTGGTTCATCCCGCTCATCGTGGTTTCGGGCGGGCCGTCGGCGTACGCCGCTGCGTTTTTCAATCAGGGCGCCGAAGACCTGAGCGGCGTCGCGATGCTGGCGACGACGCCGAGCATCCGGCTGCTCGCGCAGACGCTGCAGCACTCGTTTCTCGATCCGTGGGGCTACTGGCAGCTCGGTGTCGCGGTCCTTGCTGCTCGCAACGGCCGGCGCGGCAGTCGTCCTGGTCCGATCGCGCTCGGTGGCGTTGACGCTGGCGGCTGCGTTCGGACCGTACCTCGCGTTTCATCTGCTCTTTCAGGAGGCGGTGACGACGCGTTATGCCCTTCCGCTCGTGGTGCCGGTCGTGTACCTGGCGGTCCGCGGTGTGAATCTGTTTCCGCGAAGCGTGGCGATGGCCGCAGCCATCGCGCTGGGCGTGACGGCGACCGTCGTGGACGACGGCGCGATGTTCGGATACGGCCGGATGAGCGCGCCGGCTTTTCGCTTGCTGGGCGACATGGCAGCGGCACCACGGCTGCGCAACCGGCGGCCCCGTGCTCGCCATGCACCGTCGCGAAGAGTTCGACCTCCGCCGTCCGATTCAGTGGATGGGCGACGCGATGCCCGCGATGTCGAAGCGCCTGCCGACGCCTCCCAAACACGAGTGGCTGGAGCTCGTGAAGTACTGGAACGACGGCGGGCGCGCCCCGGTCTGGTTCGTGGCCGATCCGCTCAGGAGCGACCTGGCGCTCATCGGCCGCGACAGCCGTCCGTCGCTTTATCGCTGGCCGTTTCCGTTCACGATGCTGGTCGGCGGCGCCCGTCCGAACGAGATGGACTGGCACACGATCGCCGCCCCGGACTGGTATCTGGGCGAGGGATGGTCGGTGACGCCAGAAACCGCCGGGACCGCCAGGGAAGATCGCCGCGGACCGGGCTATGCGCCGATCGATGGCTGGGTGCGGCGCTGGCCCGATCCGGTCACGCTGGTCGTGGGTGGCCGCAATCTGAGCACCAGCGGCGCGTCCGCGAGCCTCCGGGTACAGCTCGACGGACAACCGATCGAGCAGGCCACCATCCCGCCCGGTTTCTTCCTGAGGATGCTTCGGATCCCATCGATGGCCGGTGCCGGCGACTACGCGCACCTGGCGATTGATGCGGACAATGTCGATCTCGCCATCGAGCAGTTCGACGCCAAGCCGGCCGGGCGTCGTGGTCTACGGGTTCGGCGACGGCTGGAACGAGCTGGAATATGCCCCGCTGACCGGCGACATGTGGCGCTGGTCGAGCGATCGATCCGTCATCCGGGTCCGGCCCGAGGGGCACGCGGTCGCCCTGACGCTGCGCGGCAGCATCGAGGCGGCGTCCACATCGCACGTCACGATCCGGGCCGGCGATCGCGTCGCCGCGGAGTTCGACGTCGGCCGGACCTTCTCGCGAACCGTCGTCATTCCCGCAACATTCTTCGGCGACGGTGAAAATGTGATCACGATCGAGAGCGGGGCATGGTACGTTCCTGCAGACAGCCGTTGGCGCTCGGCGGACCGCAGGAAGCTTGGCCTGAAGCTTTACGAGTGCCGGCTCACGCCGGCTTCCTAGCCAGGCAGAGCAGCGAACTGCCGAAGGGATTGTCGAGCACTCGGACCCACCAGGCCTCGAGCCGCAGCGCCGCCGTCAGCGCGAGATTGACCGGCGCCGGCGGGACGCTGATGTCCTGGACGGCGTCGGCTTCGCCTGAGAGGCCGCGCCAGCGCTGGATCGCTCGCGCCAGCGCCATTGGCGGAAACAGTACCGCGTTCGTGTAGGTGATTCGCCTGATGACGAAGCCCTGGTCCTTGAGCAGCGTGGACAACGACGATCGACTGTACCGGCGCACTTCGTGACTGAGCACGGAATGATTTCCGGCCAGCGATTCCATGGCAGCCACGTTGACCACGACGTGGCCGCCTGGCTTCGTCATTCGGTACATTTCGGCAACGGCCTGCCGCTCGACCGGCGTCTCGAGCGAGTAAAGCACGTCGAAGGACGTGACGATATCGAAGAGAGCGGAGGGAAACGGCGCGGCCGCCACGGTGGCGCGCGCCAGGCGAGTCCGGCCGGCGTCGTGCCCGATTTTCAGGCCGACGGCGGTCAGATCGAAACCGTACGCGCGACCAAATGGGGCCAGGAGATCCAGGTTGTTCCCGGTTCCGCACCCGCAATCGAGCAATCGGAGATCGGATCGACCAGCCGCCGCCTCACGAAGCAGTGGAACGACGAAATAGCGGAAGCCGCGGAACCAGAAATGCTGTGTCTCCGCGCGGGCCGTGGCCCTTAGAAGATGTTCCATCTGCGGCTGTGTAGTGTTTCACGAATTGACACCTGAGCAATGGCTTTGTAAGCTGCGACTCTCCACGAGGAGTGTGACGATGATTTCCCTTCGAACTTATGTGTCGGTAGTTGCGTTGAGTACGGCAATCGCTCTTGCCGGCTGCCATAAGAAAGTTCCGCCGCCAGCACCGGCGCCGCCGCCACCGCCACCGGTTGCCGCACCGCCGCCACCACCGCCTCCGCCACCGCCGCCGCCCGCACCCGCGGCCCCGCGTCCGGCTGCGGCGCTGACCGAAGATCAGGTCTTCGCTCAGAAGTCGCTCGCGCAGTTGAACAGCGAGCATCCGCTGGCGACGGTCTATTTCGATCTCGACGAGTCCACGCTTCGCGACGACGCGAAGCCGCTTCTGCAGCGTGATGCCGACTGGATGAAGCGGTGGACGAGCACGCAGGTGACGGTGGAAGGCCACTGCGACTCGCGCGGCAGTTCCGAATACAACCTCGCGCTCGGCACGCGCCGCGCGACCTCGGTCAAGGACTACCTGGTGAGCCTTGGTGTTCCCGCCAACCGGGTCACGATTGTCTCGAAGGGCAAGGAGCAGCCGGTCTGCAGCTGAAGAAGGCGAAAGCTGCTGGCAGCAGAATCGTCGCGGCTTCTTCGTCGTGACCGCGAAGTAGGACGAACTAGGGCAGGTAGGGCGGGTAGGGCAGGTAGGGCAGGTAGGGAGTCGGGCTGGTGCCGATTTATCCCTCCCGCCCTTCCCGCCAAGAGTCTCCGCAGTTCCTCTTCGGTCACTCGGTACTTCGCGGCTTTTTTTCCATCCACCAGCAAGACCGGGATTTCCAGTCCGTACAAACGTTCCAGCTCGGGGTCCGTCGAAATATCGATTTCTTCCACGGTCAGCGGCATCGAGCGCGCCAGGCGGGCGACGACCGCCTTCATCTCGTCACAGAGATGGCAGCCGGGTCGCGAGTAGAGGGTGAGTCGGTTCAAGACCGATTGACCGGCGGCCGGCACTCGGCGGCGATGCGTTCGGCCGCCGCTCGCGGATCCTCGGCGGCGATGATCGGCCGGCCGACCACGATATAGCTCGCGCCGGCAGCCAGCGCGCCGGCGGCTGTGGCGGTCCGCTGCTGATCGCCTTTCGCATCCTGGCTGCCGCGGATGCCGGGCGTGACGATGGCGAAGCGCTCGCCGCACTGCGCGCGCACCGCGGCGATCTCCTGCGGCGAGGCGACGACGCCGTCGAGCGCGGCTTCCTGGGCGAGCGCGGCCAGGCGTTCGACGTGGCTCGCAATCGAGCGGTCGACGCCAACCTGCGCCGAGGGCGGCTTGATCCAGGCTGGTCAGTACCGTGACCGCAATGACCATGGGCGGCGCCATCATCAGGTTGACGGCCGCTTCGTCGGCCGCGGCGCGCGCGGCGCGCATCATGTCGAGACCGCCCGAGGCATGGACGTTCAGCATCCAGACACCGAGCCGGGTCGCTGCGGCGACGGCGCCGGCGACGGTATTCGGGATGTCGTGAAATTTCAGATCGAGGAAGACGCGATCGCCGCGTCCGACGAGCTCTTCGACGATGCCGGGGCCGTGACTGGTGAACAGCCGGCTGCCGATCTTGAAGCCGCCGACGCTGCCCCGCAGCCGATCGGCCAGGCGGCGCGCCTCGTCCAGTGTGTCCACGTCCAGCGCGACAAGCAGCGATTCCATGTCAGGCCTGACTCCTTTCGGCAACTGCCTTGCCGGTCTCGACCGTGCCGACCAGATCGGCGACGCGGCCGATGTCGTGACGGCGCAGGTAGTCGCTGATGCCGTCCAGCAACTTCGGCCAGATCAATCGGGTCGAAGAAGTTGGCGGTACCGATCTGCACCGCCGTCGCCCCCGCGATCATGAATTCGAGCGCATCGCGCGCGTCGGCGATGCCGCCCATGCCGATGATCGGAATGCGCACCGCCTGGCGGCATTCGTGGACCATGCGGACCGCAATCGGACGGATCGCCGGACCGCTCAGGCCGCCCATGCCGTTGGAAATTTTCGGGCGCCGCGTTTCGACGTCGATCACCATCGCCAGAAATGTGTTCACGAGCGAGACCGCGTCGGCGCCGGCCTCTTCGGACGCGATCGCGAACGACGCGACGTCGGTCACGTTCGGCGTCAGTTTCGGGATGAGCGGAAGGCTGGTGACTTTGCGGACGGCGCTCACGACGTCGTGCGTGCCGATCAGGCTGCAGCCGAACTGGATGCCGCCTTCCTTGATGTTGGGGCAGGAGATGTTGAGCTCGATGGCGGCCACGCCTTCGTGGTCGGACAGAATCCGCGAGACCTCGGCGTATTCGTCGATCGTCGTGCCGCAGACGTTGACAATGACGGTGGCGCGGCGGGCCCGCAGTTCCGGCAGCTTCTCTTCGCAGAACCGGCGCACGCCAATGCCCTGCAGGCCGATTGCGTTGAGCATGCCGGCCGGCGTTTCAACGATCCGCGGCGGCGGGTGGCCTTCGCGTTCGCTCAGAAACAGCCCTTTGACGGCAATGCCGCCGAGCGTCGACAGATCGAAGAGATCCGCGTACTCGACGCCGTAGCCGAAGCAGCCGCTCGCGGCGATCAGCGGATTCTTCAGCGTCAGCGAACCGATGCGAACCGAAAGGTCCATGCTCAGATCAGTCCCACAGAATCTGGTCGGCGGCAAGCACCGGACCGGCGAGGCACGAGCGCACGTGATGGAATCCGCCCTGCTCGCTGCGCATCGGCACGACACAGCTGTAGCAGCCGCCCATGCCGCACCCCATGATCCGCTCGACTGACACCTGGCACGGACGTCCATGGCGAGCGGCGGTTTTTGCCGTCGCCGCGAGCATGCCTTCGGGGCCGCACGCGTAAATCATGACCGGCGCCGAGGCGGGACGCGCCGCGAGCTGCCGATCGAGCGGCGCCACGATCCGGCCGCGCTCGCCGGCGCTGCCGTCTTCGGTGGTGATGACGAGCGTGATGCCCATGTCGCGGAACATGTCGAGATAAAAGAGTTCCGTCGATCGTCGCGCGCCGTAGAACAGCGTCGTCTCGCACACCTCGCGCGACCAGCGTCTCGGCCAGCGCGGCAAACGGCGCGAGCCCGACGCCGCCCGCGACCATCCAGGCTTCGCCGGGTGCGTCGATCAGGGAGAAGGGACGGCCGAGCGGACCGAGACAGTCCACGCGCTGGCCTGGCCGTGCGCCGTAGATCAGGTTCGTCGAGGCGCCGATGCGTTTGTTGAGAAGCGAGATGCCGAGCAGCTGGCCGGTCGCGTCTCGCAGCAATTCGAAGACGGAAAACGGCCGCCGCAGAAGCGGATCGTGGTTCGCCGCCGCCTTGACCATCACGAATTGGCCCGGGCGCCGCCGCCGCGGCGATCGACGGCGCCGCCAGCGCGAGCACGTTGTAGTCGTCGGACAACGGCGTGTTCGCGATGACTTCCGCCGAGATGTCAGAGGGCATCGCGGCAGTATACTGCACGCTAATTTCCGTCGAAGCAGCACGGACCAGACCAAAGGAACGAGGACGCGCATTGCGATATCTGCGGATGCTGAGCAACTCGCTCGTTGCCGGCGCGCTCGCCGCGGCGTACGTGCTCGTGCTCATCCTGCAACTCAATCCGTCGCTTTCCCTTTCGACGCGCACGCTCGCGCCGCTCGCCCTCGGCATCGGTGTTTTCTACGCCGTCAATCTGACCGTGTTCATCTACGGCCTGCTGGTGATGCGGCAGTTGTTTGGCGGCGATCTGTTTTCGCCGGCCTGGACCAGCGTGCGGGTGATCACCTGGCTGAACGCCGTGTCGGCGGCCGCCGGCGCCGCGGTCATGTGGGCGAACGTTCGCACGTTCGCACTCGTCACCGAAGAGGCGACGTCGCAGGCGCTGTCGCGCGCGGCGGTCGTGCTCGCGTCGGCGTCAGTGCTGCTCTTCGCCACGGCCGTGATTCAGCGGTATGTCGGATCGCGCCGCGGATGGGCGGTCTGGCTCGTGCTGGTGACCGCGGGATCGGTCGCGGTCCCGCTGACCTTTCGCGGTGAAGCGACCGGTGCGCCGCTCGAGGCGCGGCCGGTCAGCGATCTCGTCGAAGCGCCCTCGTACGAAGGCACGGCGCGCGTGACGGTCCTGGCGCTCGACGCGGGATCGCTGGAGGTCATCACCAACGCGACGACCGAGGGACGCCTGCCGAATTTCGGCCGCATCCTGGATACCGGCGCCGTAACGCACCTGGCGACCTTGCATCCGACGTCGGCCGAAGCGGTCTGGGCCGCCATCGCGACCGGGAAACTGCCTCAGAAAAACGGCGTCCGGTCGGCCGCGGTCTACCGGCTGGCGGGACACCCGGATCAGGCGATTCAGCTCCTGCCGGATTTCTGCTTTGCGACGAGCCTGATCCGATTCGGGATCGTCACTGAAGAGCCGCGAACGTCGGCATCGATCGCATCGCGGACGCTCTGGACGATCCTTGGCGCGGCGGGGATCAGCGTCGGCGTCGTGAACGTGCCGCTGACCTATCCCGCTCCGCCAGTCCGCGGCTTCGTCGTCAGCGATGCCTACGCGCGCCTCGCGGAAACGCCGATGGACCTGGCGAATCCGACGACGGTGTATCCGCCGGTGTTGCAGCCGGAAGCCGCACTCACGCTGCAGGGCGCTGACGAGGAAGGCGGGCCGGCGAGCGACGTGATCCCCGAACGGCACCGGGCGGCGGCGCGCGCCGATCGGACCTACGACCGCTTATACCGGGCGCTGAACGCCAGTCACCCGGCGCAGGTCGCGGTCGTGCGCTATCAGAGCCTCGATCCAATCGGACACTACTACCTGCGATTCGCGATGCCCACCCGGTTCGGCGACGTCAGCGACGACGACCGGCGCCGCTACGGCGGCGTGCTGGAAGCGCACTACGCGATGGTTGACGAAGCGATCGGCCGCGCCATCGACGACCTCGGTCCCGACGACCTGCTGCTGGTGATGTCAGGTTTCGGGATGGAGCCGCTGAGCATCGGCAAGCGCGTGCTGGAGCGCGTCATCGGCGATCCCGACATCAGCGGCACGCACGAAGCCGCGCCGGACGGTTTCCTGATGGCATACGGGTCGATGGTTGCCCGCACCCGCCAGTTGCGGCGCGCCTCGGTGGTGGACGTCGTGCCGACGATTCTCTATTTCCTCGGCCTGCCGGTCGCTCGCGACATGGACGGCTACGCTCGCGCCGATCTCTTCCGCCAGTCGTTCACCGAGGAGCGTCCGATCACGTTCATCCCCACCTACGATCGGTGAGATTGCAGATTCAGATTTCAGAGTTCAGATTCACATTTCTTTCAATCTGCAATCTGAAGTCTGCAATCTGAATTCTGAAATTTCGTGTATACTCCTGTTCGTCTCTTTAATTGCGGCCCGAGAGGCTGCGAAGAGGTATACATGCTGCATCTCGCCTGTTCGCCTTCGCCTTCACTTCCTTACTTCCCAACTTCCGTACTTCCCAACTTTCAAGCGTCGGGGTGTGTCCAGTGCCGGTAGTCATGGACGCCGATCGCATGGGGCGGACGCTCACGCGCATCGCCCACGAAATCGTGGAGCGCAATCGCGGCATCGACGAGCTCGCGCTGGTGGGAATCCGCCGCCGCGGCGTGCCGCTCGCCCGACGGCTGGCGGCGGCGATCCGCGACATCAACCACCACGAGGTGCCGACCGGCGCGCTCGACATCACGCTCTACCGTGACGACCTGATGCGCCATGCCGTCGGCGCGCAGCCGGTCGTCGGGCGGACCGACATTCCCTTCTCGATCGACGACCGCCGGATTCTGCTCGTCGACGATGTGCTCTACACCGGGCGGACGATTCGCGCGGCGCTGGACGCGCTGATCGAATTCGGCCGGCCGAAAGCGATTCAGCTCGTGGTCCTCGTCGACCGCGGGCACCGCGAACTGCCCATCAAGGCCGACTACGTCGGGAAAAACCTGCCGACCTCGCTGTCGCAAAGCGTCCAGGTCCACCTGCTCGAAACCGATGGCCGCGATGAAGTGGAGATCCAGGAATGAAGAAGGATCTGCTCAGCATCGACGACCTCTCCCGCGACGAGATCTACCGCATCCTCGAGACGGCCGACGCGATGCGCGAGATCGGCGAGCGTCCGATCAAGAAAGTGCCGACGCTGCGCGGCAAGACGGTCGTCAACCTGTTCTACGAGCCGAGCACGCGCACCCGGACCTCCTTCGAAATCGCGGAAAAGCGCCTCAGCGCCGACACGCTGAACATCGCCGTGGCCTCGTCGAGCGTCCTCAAGGGCGAGACGCTGGCCGACACCGCGATGAACATCGAGGCGATGTCGCCCGACATGATCGTGCTGCGCCACGCCTCGTCGGGCGCCTGCCACCTGCTCTCGCGTATCTGCAAGTCGCGCATCATCAACGCCGGCGACGGCATGCACGAGCATCCGACGCAGGCGCTGCTCGACGCGTTCACGATTCGCGCGCACAAGAAATCGATCGAGGGGCTCAAGGTCGCGATTGTCGGCGACCTGCTGCACAGCCGCGTCCTTCGTTCGAACGTGCTGCTGCTGGTCAAGCTGGGCGCCGAGGTGTGGATCAGCGGACCGCCGACGCTCGTGCCCGCCGGCATCGAGCGGCTGGGCGTCCGCGTGTCGACGTCGGTGGACAAGGCCGTGGCCGGCGCCGACGTGATCATGATGCTGCGCATCCAGCAGGAACGGATGCAGGGCGCCTATTTCCCGTCGCTGCGGGAGTACTTCCAGTTGTTCGGCATGACCGAGGCGCGCGTCGCGCTGGCCAGGCCCGACGTCATCATCATGCATCCCGGACCGATGAACCGCGGCGTCGAGATCGCCTCGGAGGTCGCGGACGGTCCTTATTCGGTGATTCTCGAGCAGGTCGCAAACGGCGTGGCGGTCCGGATGGCCGTGCTGTACCTGCTCGCGGGCGGAGTTGAAGATGAAGCGGCTGCTTAAAGGCGGGCGGGTCGTCGATCCGGCAACCGGCCGGGACGGTCAGTTCGACATCCTGATCGACGGCGATCGCATCGAGCGCGTCGGCAGGGATCTGCCGGTCGACGCCGGCGTGGACGTGCTGGCGATTCCCTCCGGCCTGGTCGTCTGTCCCGGGCCTGATCGACATGCACGTGCACCTGCGCGAACCAGGACAGGAACACAAGGAAACGGTCGCGACCGGCACGGCGGCGGCAGTGGCCGGCGGATTCACGGCGGTCGCCTGCATGCCGAATACGTCGCCGGTCAACGACAACGCCGGCGTCACGGAATACATCCTGAAGAAGGCCGCCGAAGCCGGCCTGGCGCGCGTCTATCCGATCGGCGCCGTCTCACGCGGCCAGAAAGGCGAGCAGCTCGCGGACATCGCCGAACTGCGCGCGGCCGGCTGCGTGGCCGTGACCGACGATGGGCGGCCGGTGGCGACGGCGCTGCTGATGCGGCGGGCGCTCGAGTACACGCAGATGTTCGGCATACCGGTCATCGAGCATTGCGAGGAACAGACGCTGAAAGGCGACGGCGTCGCCCACGAGGGCTTCCACGCGTCCACGCTCGGCCTGCGCGGCATTCCCGGCGAGGCCGAGTCGATCATGGCGCTGCGCGACATCTCGCTGGCCGAACTGACCGGCGGGCGCGTCCACATCGCGCACATGAGCGCGCGGCAGACGCTCGACGGGGTCCGCTACGGCAAGTCGAGAGGCGCGCGGGTGACCTGCGAAGTGACGCCGCACCATTTCATCCTGACCGACGAGCGCCTCGGCGCGCCGGTGGCCTACGACACCAACGCCAAGATGAATCCGCCGCTGCGCGAGACGGCCGACCGCGACGCGATGCTGGCCGGCATCGCCGACGGCAGCGTGGACGTGATCGCCACCGACCACGCGCCGCACCATTACGACGAGAAACAGGTGGAGTTCGATCAGGCACCGTTCGGGATCACCGGTCTCGAGACCGCGGTCTCGCTCTGCTTCGATCGTCTGGTGCACGCGGGCGTCATCACGCTCGCTCGACTGATCGAGCTCCTGTCGGTCAACCCTGCGCGGATCCTGAACGTGCCGGGCGGCACGCTGGCGGACGGCGCGCCGGCCGACATTTCGATCCTCGCGCCCGACCTGCACGTGACGGTGGTGGCGAAGTCGATGCGCTCCAAGTCGAAGAACACGCCGTTTGACGGGTGGACCCTGCGCGGCGGCGTCGCGGCGACGATCGTCGGGGGCAAATCGGTCTACGTGAATCCGGAATCACCGCCGTTCTGAGCCGGGCGCCGCTTCAAAAAGTCACCCATGAGTGCTGTCATCGAAGCCGTCGCCACCGGCATGCTCGCGCTCATCGTCGCCACGCTGCCGCGGAACGCCCTGTTCGCGGCCAACCTTCGCATCCTTCCAAGCCTGCCGTGGTCGGTACCGCTCGTCGCGGTGCTCCTCTGGTTCTTCTGGCGCTATATGAACGGGTGGGGGCCGCCCGAGGACACCGCCGCGACGCGACATGCCCGCCTCCGTGCGAACCGGCTCGCGCCTGGCGTTTGGCTGTGGGCGCTTCTCGCCGGCGGGCTCGGCATCGTCACGCTCGTGCTGATCCTCCGCGTGGCGAACCGCCTGATGACGTTGCCCGATCAGACGCCGCCGGATCTCAGCGCGATCCCGTTGATCACGCTCGCGCCGATGCTGCTCCTGAGTTCCTTTTTTGCCGGCGTCGTCGAAGAGGCGTCGTTTCGCGGCTACATGCAGGGGATGATCGAGCGGCAGTTCGGACCAGTCATCGCGATCCTGATCGCCGGGGTCATGTTCGCCGTGGCGCATCTGGACTTCACGCCGGTCCTGCTGCCGTACTACATCGCCGTATCGGCGATTTACGGCATGGTGAGCTACCTCACGAACTCCATTCTTCCGGCAGTCGTCCTGCACACCTGCGGCAACATCTACAGCAACACCGATCTCTGGGTGCGCGGACGGGCCGAGTGGCAGGCGTCGGGCACGACTTCGTCCATCTGGGTCACCGGGACGGATGCGGCGTTCTGGGCATCAATTGGCGCGATCGTCGTGTTCGGGTGCGCGACGATATGGGCGTACGTCATTCTCGCGCGACGCACTTCCCGGCAGACCGCTGGGGCATAATCCGCCAATGACCGCGCGCAAGGATCAGTCCAGGCCCAGTCGGCGACGCGTACTGCAGACCGCCGGCGGTGTCTTCGCCGCCGCCGCAATGCCCATGCGCGCGAATACCGCCGTCGCGCCGCAAGCGGCGCAACCACGAGCCAATGCCGACGTGACCGGCCGGCTCGCCCGTTACATGGTGGCCGCTCGCGATCGCGCGCTCCCGCCCGACGCGCTGCGCGAGACCAGGCATCGCGTCCTCGACACGATCGCGGCGATGGTGTCCGGCGCGCGGCTCAAGCCGGGCGAGATGGCGATCAAATACGTCCGGACGCTCGGTGGAACGCCCGAGGCTTCGGTCCTGACGACGGACTTCCGGACGTCGGCGGTCAATGCGGCGTTGATCAACGGCATGCTGGCGCATTCCGACGAAACCGACGACTTCGAGCCGGTGACCAAGGCGCATCCCGGATGTTCGGTCGTTCCCGCTGCGCTCGCCATCGCCGAACGGGAGGGACGTTCCGGGCAGGAATTCCTGAGGGCGGTGGCGCTGGGTTACGACGTGTGCTGCCGATTTCTCCTCGCGCTCGGTGCCGATCACGTCCGCGGCACGCACCGCAGCGCCGAGGGCACGAGCGCGACGTTTGGCGCCGTCGGCGCCGCCGCGTCGCTCGCGAGGCTCGATGAGCCGGGCATGCGCTATGCGATCTCGTACGCCGCGCAGCAGGTGTCCGGCCTCTGGAGCTGGGTGGGCGATACCGAGCACGTCGAGAAGGCGTTCGACTTTGCGGGAATGGGCGCGCGCAACGGCGTCACGGCCGCGACGATGGTGCAGGCCGGGTTCAGCGGCGTGCCGGATGTTCTGGACGGCGAGCACAACATGCTCATCGCGCTGTCAGCGGCTCCTCATCCGGAAGAAATGGTCGCCGGCCTGGGCAGCCGGTTCTTCGTCACGGAGACGGCGATCAAGCCGTACTCGGTCGGATATCCGATCCAGTCGGCGGTGGACGCATTCCTCGCGCTGCGGCGCGAGCACGGATTGACCGCCGCGAACGTGCGCCACATTACCGTGCGGCTGCCCGAAGACGGCGCGCGGATTGTCGACAACAGCGCGATGCCCGACGTGAACTGCCAGTACATCATCGCGGTGGCGCTGGTCGACGGCGCGGTGTCTTTCGACGACAGCCATTCCTACACGCGGATGGTCGATCCGCAGATTCAAGCGGTCAGGCAGCGCGTCGAACTCGTCGCCGATCGTGCGCTGATGACGCCGGACGCGCCGCGCAGTGCGCGCGTCGAGGTCACGCTCGAGGACGGCCGCACCGTCAGTCACTTCACGCGGTTTGCGTCGGGAACGAAAGAAAATCCGCTCACCACCGAAGAGGTCACCGCCAAAGCGCGTCACCTGATGACGCCGGTGCTCGGCGCGCAGAAGACCGAGGCGCTGATTCAGCGCGTGAACGCGCTTGAAACCGTCGCGAACATCCGCGATCTCAGGTCGTTGTTTACGACGTAGTCCGGCTAAAGCCGGACACTACTCCTGCCACACTAAATTTCAGTCGTAGTGTCCGGCTTTAGCCGGACCTCTCAGCGTGGCACGAGGCGCAACGTGCCGATCGCGCCGTTGTCGATGTCGGCGCGATCCATTCGCATTTTCTTGTGGCGCACGGCCCGCCAGTCCGCCAGGAAATCGTCGTAGTGCGGCGAGAGGAAATGGCCCGACTCGCCGACCGCATCGGCGAAGCGGCTGTCGTTGGCAGGGGAGAGATCGACGATCTGCCGGTAACCGGGAATCGACACCTGATCGTAACGGGCGTCGGCGGCAACCGGCCCGACATTGACCGTGCTCCAGTCGCCCGCGCTCGGGACCGTGCGGCTGATCATCGGCCGAAGGAAGCCGACCGAGTCGAGGCCCTGGTGCGGAAACACGGCATGGTGGACGGTGTCCCATCGCCAGGTGTTCATGTCGGGGCCCATCCGCTGGACCAAATCCGCGAGCCCGGCGCGCAACGCCCTGGTGACCGCCTGATCGCACGTCTCAGTCGCGGGGGTCCCGACATCGTCGCACCACGGGCTCGACCCTGCGGTCAGCACGTTGGTGACGAAGCGCGTGATGTACGAGAACCGGCCCTGGTAGCTGGCGCCGGCCCGGGGCCCCAGCTCGTCGCCGGCAATCGACGGCATCAGCTGCGCGAACCACGCCTGGAAAATCGCTTCGGCGGCACTGTCGCCGCTGCCGACGAAGTTCCACTTCCGCAGCAGATCGAGCGCCGCCTGTTCGGCCGCCACGTCGGTCCTGGCGTGGGCGAGCAGCAGCGGCAGCAACCGCTGAGCGTGCAGCGACAACCCGTCGGCCTGTATATCGCGGAAATCATCCGGCGCCAGCTTCGTTCGATTCGTCAGCAGCTGCGTGATGCGTTCCGCGCGGTATGGATCCGGGTACTCCGTGGCGATGAGATACGGATAGTCCGGCGGCATCGGGCGATGATTCGCCGTGACGATGAAATGCTGCGGCGGGTCGAAGACATGCGGCAGATCGTCGAACGGAATCCACCCGGTCCAATCGGATTCGCCGGTCCAGCCCGGCGCCGGCTTCGCCCCGTTGCCCGACGCGCGAACCGGGATGCGTCCCGGCGCGTAGTACCCGATGTGCCCGTCGACGTCGGCGTAGACGAAATTCTGCGACGGCACGACGAAGTCGCGCAGCGCCGACGTGAACTCATCCCAGTTGTGCGCGTCGTTGAGCTTCAGGAACGCGACGATCGTCGTGTCCTCGTCGTCGAGCGCGGTCCAGCGGAACGCCAGCGGCTCGATTTCAGGCGGCTTCGGCTCGATCTTCGATTCGGCGCTGGCGGCGTTGATCGCGTCGGAGATGAGCGGGCCGTGACGCGTGACGCGCACGTTGAGCTGAATCGATGGCGCGCCCTTGACGACGATCGTTTCGGGCACGACTTTGATCGGCTTCCTGTCCGCCCTGATATTCGACCGTCGTTCCTGAGGCGTCGACGTGCTCGACAAACAGATCCTCGACGTCGGCGGCCACGTTGGTTTCGCCCCAGGCGATGAACTTGTTCCGGCCGATGGCGACCGCCGGCGCGCCGGGCAGCGTGGCGCCGATGATGTCGAAATCGCCGGCCGACACGTGCGCGAGGTACCACAGCGACGGGACGTGCGTCGCCAGGTGCGGGTCGTTCGCCAGCATCGGCTTGCCGCTCGCCGTCAGCGTCCCGTCGACGACCCAGTTGTTCGATCCGAGCGCTTCGATCTGACTGCCGCCGAGCAGGAAGTCGCGGACCGTGGCGTTTCCCGCGGCGAGCCCGGCCAGAAATGCCGGAGACAGCGTCAGGACCAGCCGATGCGGAGTCGTGCGGTTCCTTGGCGTGCGCCGGCGCCGGCGAGGCGCCGCCGGGCACGATGCTCAACCAGTCGCGGGCATACGGCGGCAGCAGGTCGGCCATGCGCTCCGCGCCGACGCGCGCCTCGATGTCGTGCCGCATCAATTCGAGCGAGTAGTTCGCGCTCAGGTCCCACGCCATCATCTTGACCCAGACGATGACGTCCTCGGGGGTGAAGGGCTGCGGCTCGAAGCGGAGGAGTGTGAATTCGGGCGGCAGCGCGCGCCCGTGATGCGTGGCGATGAACGCGTTGACCCCCGCCAGATACGCGTTGACCTGGGCTTTCGCATCATCGGGCAGGTGCTGCCAGGCGGACCGCGCCGCGCGGCCGAAGCCGATCGTGCGCAGGAATCGATCCTGGGGAATCGTCGCCTCGCCGAAGACTTCGGACAGGCGGCCGTGGCCGATGCGCCGCTGAAATTCCATTTGCCAGAGGCGATCCTGCGCGTGCACGTAACCGAGCCCGTAAAGCGCATCGGCCTTGGTTTTCGCGATGACGTGGGGGATCGCGTCGGCGTCGCGCACGATCTCGACCGGCGCGGTGATTCCGGCGACCGAGATGTCGCCGCTCGTGACCGGCAGCGACTGGCGCAGGTAAACGTACACGCCGCCGGCGGCGAGGGCGACGAGCAGCACCAGGACCGCCAGCGCCCGAACGATGATGCGCCACATGCGAGAATCATAGCGAATCGGAGTGAGAGAGGGCATGGCCGATTTCAGCCGATACTCCAAAAGCCTTACCACGGAGGACACGGAAGGAAAACAGAGGCGGCACTTCAAGATGATGCCGTGTCCTCTGTTGCTTCTCTCCGTAACCTCCGTGGTGGTGTTTTCCGTTTGTTTTGTTTCGCGGCGAAATTCAATGCAGATTGCGGAGTCCAGGATTCGATGGCGACGACCGGTTCCAGGCAGATCGTCCTGCACAGTGACACGCTGAAGCCGGCGCTCGACCGGTTGTACGAGAGCTTCAACTATCCGGACTCGGCCACCGACCCGATTCAGATCGTCCGGCGTTTCGCGAATCGCGACGATCGCGAGGTGGTGGGATTCTGTGCGGCGTCGCTGGCCTTCGGCCGGGTGACGAGCGTCATCCAGTCGATCGAGCGGGTGCTCGCGGTCATGGGCGAACATCCGGGCGAGTACGTGCGCCGATTCGACGCGCGCGCCGAGGCGCCCAGATTCCGCGAGATCGTGCATCGCTGGACGGGCGGCCCGGATTTGGTCGCGCTGGTCTGGCTGATGCGCCAGATGATCGACCGCGCGGGATCGATCGAGGACTTCTTTCTCGAGGGCCACGATCCGAACAGCCGCGATGTCGGCGCGGCGCTGAACAGTTTTTCGCAACGCGCGCTGGCGCTCGACCTGAAGGCGGCATACGGCCGGCGCGTTCCGGCGCGCGCGGGCGTCTGCTATTTCTTTCCGCGTCCCTCGGCGGGCAGCGCCTGCAAGCGGCTCAATCTGTTCCTGCGATGGATGGTGCGCCGCGACGCGCACGATCTCGGCGTGTGGACGCGCGTGTCACCATCGGCGCTCATCGTGCCGCTCGACACGCACGTGATCCGGGTGGGCCGGTGCCTGCGCCTGACGCGGCTCACCAGTCCGGGATGGCGGATGGCCGAGGACATCACCGCTTCGCTGCGGCGCCTGGATCCCGCGGATCCCGTGAAGTATGACTTCTCGCTCTGTCATCTCGGGATGATGAACGCGTGCGGATTCAGCCGGCCTCAGAAGGATTCGCAGTGCCCCCTGCGTGGGGCCTGCCAGCCACGCGCGCGTACACCTCGGCGGTCTGCGCGACCATCCGCTCGACCGTAAACCGCTCCTGCACGCGCGCGAATCCCGCGGTCGGCCATCGCGTCGCGCTTCGCGTCGCTCGACAGCAGTTCGACGATCGCGTCGGCCATCGCGTGGTGGTCGCGCGGCTTCGACGAGCGTTCCGGTCACGCCGTCCTCCACGACCTCCGGGATGCCGCCGGCGCGAGTCGCCACGATCGCCTTCGAGCAGGCCATCGCGTCGAGCAGCGACGTGCCGAGCCCTTCGGTCACCGAGCTCATCACGAACAGGTCGAAGCCTTTGAGGCATCCGAGCACGTCGACGCGGAACCCGGGCAGCAGGACGTGTTTCTCGAGGTGATAGTCGCGAACCAGGCGCTCGAGATGCTCGCGCAGCTCGCCTTCGCCAAGGATCACGAAACGCGCATCCGGCACTTTCTGGACGACCAGGTGCGCGGCTTCGATCAGGTGCCGCTGCCCCTTGTGCGGCACGAGCGCGGCGATGTTCCCGACGATCGGCGCCTGATGCGGCAGGAAGAACGTCTCGTGCACGTTGACCGGCGGGATCGCCAGCACGTGCTCGACGTCGATCCCTTCGTGAACGGTGACCGTCTGTTCGGCCGGCACGCCGTCGCCCACCAGCATGCGGCGGATCGCTTCGGACGCGGCCACGAAGCAGTCAACCTGGCGGTATTTCCACCGCGAGAACGAATTGCCTTTGAGATGGAAATCGACGCGCCGCGACACGACCAGGCGCGGGCGCCCGGCCGCTGGCGCCGGTCCCGCTGCCGAGGGACAGCGCGAGCGAGGCCATCGCGACGCCGTGCGGATCGTGCGCGTGGATGATGTCGGGGCCGAGCCGCTTGATGACGCGCGCGAGCTTCCACGCCGCGGTCAGGTCCATCTCGGTGCGCGGCGCGAGCGGGACGAGCTCGAGCCCTTCGCTCGCCCGCCGCCGGAGCTCGCCGTCCGGGTGCGCGACGAGCGCGGCGCGCTGTCCGATGGCCCGCAGTCCGTTGACGGTCAGCAGGACCTGGTTCTGGCCGCCGCGCCACGTCCGGGCGGTGTCGATGTGGAGGGAGAACACGCTCAGTCCTTCGCGGCGTCCCGCGGCGCGCCGTTCCGCGATTGCAGTTCGCGAAGCTTCGCGAACTTGAGGAACACGTAGTACGCGTTCAGCGACGAGATGATGAAGCCGGGGATGCCGTCGCGAATGCCGCCGCGCGCGATGTAGTTGCGGAGAAACGCGAGCGGCGGGTGGCCGGCCAGCTGCAGCAGTCCGGCCGTCCGGCCGCTCTCGCGCATCTGGCGGGCGGCGTAGGTCGTGTAGCGGTCGATGGTTTCGAGATGATCGGCGATGTCGCGGTAGGCGTAGTGCTGAATCTCGCCGCGCAGCCGGCCGATCGATCCGTCCACGGCGACCGACTCGTGGACGTACTTGCCGGTCCACTGCGCCTTCCGCCGATCGTAGAGACGCAGCTGGTCGTCGGGATACCAGTCCGTCGAACGGATCCAGCGGCCCAGGTGCCAGGTGATCCGCGGCATCCGATAGGCGGCGTGCGCCGGATTCGCGAGCGCGGCCCGCATCTCCTCAGCGAGTGCCGGAGTGATGCGCTCGTCGGCATCGAGCGACAGGATCCAGTCGTGCGACGCCTGTCCGGCGGCGAAGTTCTTCTGCTCGACATACCCGGGCCATGGCCGGACCACGACGCGATCGGTGAACGCGCGCGCGATCGCGACCGTGCGATCGGTGCTTTCCGAGTCCACGACCACGATTTCGTCCGCCCATTTCACCGATTCGAGCGCGGCGGCGATGTCAGACGCCTCGTCCCGGGTAATGACGGTGACCGACAGTTTCGGCACGCGGGGCAGTGTACTTGTAGGGCAGGTAGGCGGGTAGGCGAGTGGGGCAGGTAGGGCAGGTAGGGCAGGTAGGGCGAGACGACAGGGGCCAGACTTGCAATCTGGCCCCTTCGAAAGCTCAAGCCCAAGGCGCTAGAGCCCAAGCCTGCCGCCTACCGCAGCGGCGTGAACTGCACGGCCTCGAAATCCACGAGCGACTTGTTGTAGTCGGAAATCGCGCGGATTTCGTTGGTGCGGGCCTGCGCGAGATCGCGCTGCGCCTGGAAGACGAAAAAGCTGATCTGGATGCCGGCAGCGAATTTCTTCTCTTCCGCATCCAGCCGCCGCTCGGCAAGCTCGCGCGCCGCGCGGGCGCTGTCCACTCGCTTCTGGTTCGTCTGGACCTGGCGTCCGATTTCGCGAACCTCGGTCGCCACCTGCAGCTGCAGGTTCTTGAGCTGGGTTTCCGACTGCGAGTACTGCAGCTTGGCGCGCGCCAGGCTGGCTTCGGACTGGCTGCGCCCAATCGGATAGGCCAGCGTCACGCCGACCGACCAGGTCGGAAAGCTGTTGCCGAAGACGTCGCCGAGCACCGATCCGTAGCCGCTCTGGTTGATGATCACCCGCGGATCGTTCGGGTTGGCGAAGTTCACCGGGCTGAGCACCACGCCGCCGACGCCGTTGCTGCGGTACGACGCCTGGGCGCTGATATCCGGCAGCGACTGGTTGCGGTAGTACCGGATGTTGATGTCCGTGCGCTGCAGCCCGTTCTTCGCCGTGGCCAGGTCGACCCGGTTGGCCAGCGCATGCTGCACCGCGCCATCGACGTCCACCGCCTGCGCGAGGAACGGCATCGTCTCGACCGGTTCGATGGTGAGCGTCCAGAAGTCGGGCATGTCGGGGTCGAAGACCAGCGCGCGCAGCCGATCCTCGGCCTGCTTGATGGCGGCATCCGCGACGATGACGCTTTCCTCGTTCCGCGCGACTTCCGACTGCGCTTCGACGATGTCGATGGGCGCCATCGTGCCGATCTGCACGCGCTTCTCGTTGTCCGCGAGCAGCCGCTTGGCGAGGTCGAGCGATTGCTGCTGCGCCGCCAGGTTGTCGATCTGGAACGCCAGATCCCAGTAGGCGTTCTTCACGTTGCGGGCGGTGGACAGAATCGTGGACTGCAGCTGGATATCCGCGCCTTCGCGATCCTTCTGCGCGGTTTCGAGCGTCTGCCGCAGGTTGTCGATCTTGAAGTTGCGAACGAGCGGCTGCGTCACGCTGAACTGCACGTTCGAACTGAGCAGCGGATTCAGGTTCGTGAACGTGCTGGTCGTCGTCGACCGGCCGCCGTTCCACGAGGCCGAGTAGCTGGTGCCGGTCGGCAGCACCTGGTTCACGCCAAGCTGGGACGTGAACGCCGAATCGGTCGTGGCCAACCGCCCGCCCGACAGCGCGCTGGTGGCCGGTGTGTTCGTGGAATTGTTCAGGAAGCTGCTCGTCAGGTTCGGGACCCAGGCCGAGCGCGCCTGCGACACGGTGAGGTCCTGGATCTGGGGACTCAGGCGGTCGATCTGGATGCCGAGGTTCTGCTCGAGCGACAGCCTGACCGCCTCGTCGACCGTAAGCCGGCGGACCGGACCAGTCTGGCCAGCCGGGGTCTGGGCCATCGCCGTGGACGACAGCACCGCGCACGCCGCGAGCGCGAGCGTCAAAGTGGTCCGCAGGTTCGTGCAACGCATCAACACAACTCCATCAGAAATGTAGAAACCGGGCTGTATCTGGTTAGTAGACGTGAGGCGGGGACGTTCGGTTCGCCTCGGAATTGTATACTACCGCCGCGTATGCCGACACGAGACGAACTGCTGGATCTGTTCCGAAAATCAGGCGCGTTGCTCGAAGGTCATTTCCGTCTTTCGTCCGGCCTTCATAGTGGGGGGTACCTGCAGTCGCGCACTGGTACTCCAGCATCCGCAGCATGCTGCGCTGCTCGGGCAAGCCATCGCGTTTGAAACGAAAGCGCTGCGGCCGACCGTCGTCCTTTCTCCGGCGCTCGGCGGCGTGATCATCGGCCACGAAGTCGGCCGCGCCCTCGGCGTGCGGGCGATTTTCGCGGAACGGCAGGATGGCTTGCTGCAGCTGCGGCGCGGCTTCACGATCAGCGAGTCCGATCGCGTGCTCGATCGTCGAGGACGTGCTCACGACCGGCAGATCCACGCGCGAGACGATGCTGGTGGCGAGCGCGGCCGGCGGGCACATTGTCGGCGTCGGATCGATCGTCGATCGCAGCGGCGGGACTGCGCGGTTCGACGTGCCGTATCACGCGCTGCTGGCCGTGGATCTGCCGACCTATCAGCCCGAGTCGTGTCCGCTGTGCGCCGCCGGCCTGGCGGTCGTGAAGCCCGGCTCGCGCCCGGTGGTCGCGTGAGGTGGCGCATTTCAAGCTGACGCTCGCGTACGACGGCACCGCGTTCGTCGGATGGCAGCGTCAGGCGGAGGGCGTCTCGATCCAGGGGCTGGTCGAAGACGCGCTCGCGATTCTCGAAGGCAAACCCGTCACGGTCGCCGGGGCCGGACGCACTGACGCCGGCGTGCACGCGCTCGCACAGGTCGCCAGCGTCTCGCTCGAGCGGAGCATCGATGCGCCGACGCTCGTGCGGGCGCTCAACGCTCACCTGCCGGACGCCGTGCGCGTCCTCGATGTGGAAGAGACCTCCGCCGCGTTTCACGCGCGCTTCAACGCCACGGCCAAAACGTACCGCTATCGCATCTGGAACACCGAGGTCCTGAGCCCGTTCGAGCGGCCGTATGTCTGGCACATCCCGGCGCCGGCGCTCGACATCGCGGCCATGACCGAGGCCGCGCCGATGCTCGAAGGCCGGCACGATTTCGCGGCGTTTCAGGCGGCCGGCACGATCACGCGGACGACCGAACGCGACGATTTTTTCGTCGCGGCTGATCGCCGATGCCGACGCGGCTGGGCGTGCCGCGCTCCTGGTCTACGAAGTCCGCGGCGAGGGCTTTCTCCGTCACATGGTCCGCAGCATTGCCGGAACGCTCGTCGAGATTGGCAAGCGCCGCTACACCGCGTCCCGGATGCGCGAGGTGCTCGAATCGCGATCGCGCGCGCTGGCAGGCCGGACCGCGCCGGCGGCCGGGCTCTTTCTGGTTCGCGTCGAGTACCAGACGCCAGACTTATAATGGTCGAGCATGTCGCTCGAGCAACTGCTCGCGTGGATTCCTCCCGGATCGCCCGACGAGGCACTGGCGCGACAGGTCAACTTCGATCAGCTGCCGTCGCACGTCGCGATGATCATGGACGGCAACGGACGCTGGGCCGCGCAGCGCCACCTGCCGCGCGTCGAGGGCCACCGGGCCGGCATCGACGCGGTGCGCGACGTCGTCGAGACCTCGGCGCGGCTCGGCATCGAGGTGTTGACGCTCTACGCGTTCTCGGTCGAGAACTGGAAGCGTCCGCGCGCCGAAGTCAACACGCTGATGATGCTGCTCAAGCGGTATCTTCGTCGCGAGATCGGTGCGCTGCACAAGAACAACATCCGCTTCCAGCCGATCGGCCGCATCGACGAGCTCTCGCGCGACGTGCAGGACGAGCTGGAGCTGGGCCGCCAGCACACGGCGTCAAATACCGGCCTCTTGTTCAACATCGCGCTCAACTACGGCGGACGCGCGGAAATCGTGGATGCGGCGCGCCGCGCGATCAGCGCCGGCATTCCGCCGGACGAGCTCGACGAGCGGCGTTTCGGCGAACTGCTGTATACCGGCGGCCAGCCGGATCCCGGATCTGCTGATTCGGACGAGCGGCGAGATGCGCGTGAGTAATTTCCTGCTCTGGCAGATCGCCTACTCGGAGATCTGGGTCACCGACACGCTCTGGCCCGATTTCCGCCGCCGCAATCTGCTCGAAGCCATCGTCGCCTATCAGAAGCGGGATCGCCGATACGGCGGCATCAAGCCTTCTCCCGTTGCGCTCGGCGCCAAGTGACTCGCGTCCTGAGCGGCGCCGTTCTCCTCGTTTTCGCCGTTGCGATCGTCTGGTTCGCGCCGCGGTTCCTGTTCTTTGTCGTTGCCGAACTGCTGCTGATCCTCGGGTGCTGGGAGTTTGCCGGACTGGCGCGCGCGAGCGGGTTGCGGGTCGCCGTGGTCGAGTCGTCGCTGGCGGCGGCGTTGTGCTGCGCATCGGTCGCAGGCGTCATCCGGCTGTCCGGCCAGCTTGACGTCGTCCTGCTGGCGGCGCTGGTCGTGATTGGCGTCGGCGCGCTCGTGACGTGGAACGGCGGCCGCGACGCGGTCGCCGCCGTGTCCGCGTCGATGTTCCCGTCGATCTACCTCGGCCTGCCGATTGGCGCGATGGTCGTGGTTCGAGAAGGATGGGGCGCTCGCGGCCTTTTTCTGCTCATGCTGACGGTGGTCGTGAGCGACAGCGCGCAGTACTATTCCGGTCGCACGTTTGGACGCACGCCGCTGGCGCCCTCGGTCAGCCCGAAGAAAACGATCGAAGGCGCCGTCGGCGGGTTCATCTTCGGGGCTGCGTGCCTCGCGGTGGTCGGCGCGTGGTGGCTGCCGGGCGTGCCGCCCGTGGCGCGCGCGCTGCTGGGGATCGTCATCGTGACGATGGGCATCGTTGGCGATTTGTTCGAGTCGATGCTCAAGCGCAGCGCGGGCGTAAAGGACAGTTCCGCGCTCATTCCCGGTCACGGCGGAATCCTCGATCGCATCGATGCGTTGCTCTTCGCCGCTCCGGTGTATTACATCGCGCTGAAATACCTCTAAGAAAAACTATGAACCACGGAGGACACAGAGGACACGGAGGGTCAATCCCGATTCGAGTACCTTGGCGTTTCAGCCTCTGTGTCCTCCGTGTCCTCCGTGGTGAAGCGTTTTCGACTCCCATGAAGCGCATCGCCATCCTCGGATCGACCGGATCGATTGGGCAGAGCGCGCTTGCGGTCGTGGACGCGCATCCCGATCGTCTGCGGGTCGTCGGCCTGGCGGCGGGCGGGAATGCCGATCGTCTTGCCGAACAGGTCGTTCGCTATCAACCGGCGGTGGTGGCGATGGCGTCGGCCGATGCCATCGACCGCCTGCGCGCGACGCCGGGCCTTGCCGGCCTGAAGTGTGCGGGCGCCGGGCGCGACGGCCTCGTGGCCGTGGCTTCGCATCCCGACGTGGACATCGTCCTCTGCGCCTCGTCGGGGACCGAGGCGCTCGAAGCGGTCCTCGCCGCGATCGAAGCCGGGAAGACGATCGCGCTGGCCAACAAGGAAGTGCTCGTGATGGCCGGCCACCTGGTCACCGCGGCGGCGCGGCGCAAGGGCGTGGCGATCCTTCCGGTGGACAGCGAGCACAACGCCATTCACCAGTGCCTCCACGGCCGGGCTCGCAGCGAGCTCAAGCGCATCATCCTGACCGCCTCAGGCGGACCGTTCCGCGGCCGCGTCGCGTCTGATTTGGAGAGGGTCACCGCTGCCGACGCGCTCCAGCATCCGACGTGGCAGATGGGGCGGAAAATTACCGTCGACTCGGCGACGCTGATGAACAAGGGGTTGGAAGTCATCGAGGCGCACTGGCTGTTCGACCTTCCGGCCGGCGCCATCGATGTGTTGATTCACCCGCAGTCGGTCGTGCATTCGATGGCCGAAATGGTAGACGGATCGATCATCGCGCAGCTCGGCGTCACCGACATGCGGCTGCCGATTCAATACGCGTTCTCGTATCCGGAGCGGTGGGCGGCCGCGCTGCCCTCGCTCGACTTCGCGAAAGCCCGGCGGCTGGAGTTCGACGTGCCGGACACTGCGGCTTTTCCGTGCCTCGGTCTGGCCTACCGGGCCCTCGAGTCCGGCCCGAGCCTGCCGATTGTTCTGAATGCCGCCAACGAGGTGGCCGTCACGCTTTTTCTCGACGGCCGGCTGTCGTTTCCCTCGATTGCACACGTTGTCGAGGGGACTATGGACGCGCACGAGCCGGCGGAGGCATCATCGCTGGCGCAGGTACGGGCCGTCGATTCCTGGGCCCGGGACCATGCACAGTCGATCGCGCGCGGAGTAGAATTGAGAGTCTGAGGTCTTACTGGTGCTTGGCACATTGACGACGCTCGCGTCTTTTGCGTTCGTGCTCGGCGTGCTCGTATTCGTGCACGAACTGGGGCATTTCCTGGCGGCGAAACGCGTCGGCATCAGGGTCCTGAAATTTCAGCTCGGGTTCAACCCGACCATCCTCAGCTTCCGGCGGGGCGACACCGAATACGGCATCGGCGCGCTGCCGCTCGGCGGCTACGTCAAGATGGCCGGCGACAACCCCGACGAAACGCTGACCGGCGCGTCCGACGAGTTCCTCTCGAAAACCAAGTGGGAGCGTTTCCAGGTCCTGATCATGGGCCCGGTCATGAACCTCGCGCTTGCCGTCATCCTCACGGCGGTCGTGCTCTATCAGGGCGCGGAGCGGTTTGCCTACGAGGACAAGCCGGTCGTGGTCGGCGTCGTCACCGCGGGATCTCCGGCGGAGCAGGCGGGCTTCCAGCGCGGCGACCGGGTGATCTCGCGTGGCGGATCACGCCGTGGCGACGTGGGAAGACTTCTACATCAACGTCGGCACGCGTCCCGAACCGCGAGATCGCCGATTCGCTACGACCGCAATGGCGCGGCGTCTACAGCGACGGTCACGCCGACTGCGTCCACGCAGAGCCGCTTCGAAGTCGGCGAGATCGGACTGCTGCCCGACACGCATCCGCACATCCGCATGGTCCGCTCCGGCGAGGCAGCCGAGCGCGCGGGGCTGCTCGCGAACGACGTGGTCGTCGCGATCGAAGGCCAGCCGATCACCTTCTCGTCACACCTCAAGGAAGCGATCTCCAAGCGCCCCGAGCAGCCGATCACCATCGACATCCTCCGCAACGGGACGCCGATGAAGATCCAGGCCACGCCGGCGCGCCGGGACGGCGGCGGGTTCCTCGGCATCGACATCGCCGACGACACGGTCAGCATCAAGCCGGGGCTGGTCGGGGCATCGCGGATGGCGGTCGAAAAGAACATCCAGTTCTCGGGGATGATCTTTCAGACGCTCTGGGGCCTGGTGACGCGCGAGACCTCGCCGCGTCAGCTCATGGGACCGGTCGCGATCGCGCAGATGTCGGGCGAGTCGGCGCAGCTCGGGCTCATCGCGCTCTTCGCGCTGATGGCGCAGATCAGCCTGAACCTCGGGCTTCTCAACCTGATGCCGATTCCGATCCTCGACGGCGGCCACATCTTCATCATGGCGCTCGAAGGCGTCGCGCGACGCGACTTCAGCATCCGCCTGAAGGAGAAGATGCTGCTGGCCGGCTTCGTCGTGCTGATGATGCTGATGGTGACCGTGATCTACAACGACCTGACGCGCATCAGTTGGATCGAACGCCTGATGCCCTGGCGCTAGATCTCCTGCATCGCGGCCTTCGCCGCCGCGATCGTCTTCTCGACATCCTTCACCGTGTGCGCCGCCGACAGGAACCACGCCTCGAACTGAGACGGCGGCAGATAGATGCCGCGCGCGAGCATCGCTCTGAAAAACGCCGCGTACCGCCCGGCATCGGCGGACGTGGCCGTCTGGTAGTCGCGCACGGGTTGATCGGTGAAGAACGGCGTCAGGAGCGAGCCGAACGCGTTGACCTGCAGCGGAACGCCTGCCGCTCGCGCCGCGTCGGCGAGGCCGGCGGCCAGCCGCACGCCGAGCGCCGCGAGGTCGCGATAGAGACGCGGCGTCAGTCGATCCAGGCACCAGATGCCGGCGGTCATCGCGAGCGGATTGCCGGACAGCGTGCCGGCCTGATAGACCGGACCGGCCGGCGACACCAGCTCCATCAGATCCGCTCGTCCACCGTACGCGCCCACCGGCAGGCCGCCGCCGATGATCTTGCCCAGGCAGGTCAGATCCGGCTTCACGCCGGTGAGACCCTGTGCGCCGCCGCGCCCCGCACGAAAACCTGAGATCACCTCGTCGAAGATCAGCAGCGCGCCGCTGCTCGTCGCAGATGTCGCGCAGCCCGCGAAGAAATCCCGCGGCCGGCGGCACGAGGCCCATGTTGCCGGCAATGGGTTCGACGATCACCGCGGCGACCGCGCCCGGATTCGCGGCGAACATGTTCTGGACCGACGCGAGATCGTTGTAGCTCGCGATCAGCGTGTCGCCGGCGGTCGCGGCAGTGACACCGGGGCTGGTCGGCGTCCCGAGCGTGAGCATCCCCGATCCCGCCTTCACGAGGAACGAGTCGGCGTGCCCGTGATAGCAGCCTTCGAACTTGACGATCTTGTCGCGCCGTGTCGCCGCGCGCGCGACGCGGATCGCGCTCATCGCCGCCTCGGTACCCGAGCTGACGAACCGGACGCGCTCGAGCGCGGGCATCAGCCGCCGGACCCGCGTGGCGAGCTCCACTTCGAGCGGGCTCGGCGCCCCGTAGCTGGTGCCGAGCCGGCCGGCCGCAGCCAGCGCTTTGACGAGCCCGCCGGGAGCGTGACCGTGAATCAGCGGTCCCCACGACATCACGTAATCGATGAACGTGTTGCCGTCGACATCCACCAGCCGGCTGCCTGACGCGCGCTTGATGAACAGCGGGCTCGCGCCGACGGCCTTGAAGGCGCGGACCGGGCTGTCGACGCCGCCGGGCAGGATCTGCACGGCCTGCGCGAAGAGTTTTTTGGAGCGAGCGGTTTTCATGAGAGCGGTTTTCATGTGACGAATGCTCTACCACGAAGGCACGAAGCACACGAAGACGATTTGGCTCTCTGAGAAAAGATGACTTCGTGCCCTTCGTGCCTTCGTGGTGAAGGCGTGATCTACGCGATTGCGCGGGCGGCCTCGCGCGCGTAGTAGGTGATGATGATGTCCGCGCCCGCGCGCCTGATGGCGGTCAGCGTCTCGAGCATCGCGCGGCGCTCGTCAATCCAGCCGTTGCGCGCGGCCGCCTTGATCATCGAGTACTCGCCGCTGACGTGATACGCCGCGGTGGGGTAGCCGAACATGTCCTTCACCCGCGTGATCACGTCCAGGTAGGGAACCGCCGGCTTCACCATCACGATGTCCGCGCCCTCTTCGATGTCCTGCTCGACTTCGCGCAGCGCCTCCAGCGCGTTGGCGGGATCCATCTGGTGCGAACGCCGGTCGCCGAACTTCGGCGCCGAATCGGCGGCATCGCGGAACGGACCGTAGAACGCCGAACAGTACTTCGCGGCGTACGACATGATCGCGACGTTCTCGAAACCGCGATCGTCGAGCGCCTGACGGATGGCGCCGACGCGGCCGTCCATCATGTCCGACGGCGCCACCACGTCGGCGCCGGCCGCCGCATGCGAGACGGCCGCCCGCACCAGCTGTTCGACCGACGGATCGTTCGTGATTTCGTCGCCCTCGACGATCCCGCAGTGCCCATGATCGGTGTACTCGCACAGGCACACGTCGGTGATGACGAGCGTGCCCGGCACGTCGCGCTTGATGGCGCGGATGGCCGACTGGACCGGCGCGTCGGCATCGTAGGCGGCGGAGCCGATGGCGTCCTTGTGCTCCGGCAGACCAAACAGCAGCACGCTCTTGACGCCGTCCCCGGCTGCGGCCCGCGCCTCTTCGACCGCCTGATCGACCGACAGGTTGAACACGCCCGGCATCGAGCTCACCTCGCGCCGCACGCCGCGTCCTTCGCAGACGAACAACGGCAGCACGAACATGTCAGGCGACAACCGGGTCTCGCGCACCAGCGCCCGAAGCGTCTCGCTCGTGCGCAGGCGCCGCAGGCGTTTCGAGATTTTCAGCGACGTGTGGCTGGTGGTGGGGTTCATGACGACCTCTCGTAGTGAGCGACGATGGCCTCGACCAGCGCCGGGATCGTGAACTGTGAAGGCACGATGGCCGAATGGATGTTGTACTGCGCGGCGGCCTCGGCGGTCACCGGCCCGATGGAGGCGACCAGGGTCGGCGCCAGCAGATCGACGGCCGGCTCCTCGCCGAGCAGTTCGACGAAATTGCGCACCGCCGACGGACTGGTGAAGGTGACGACGTCGATCGAGCGATCGAGCAGCATGCGATAGACGTCGGGACCGCCGGGCCGCTCGTGATCGACCGCGACCGTGCGATAGGCCACGACTTCAGTCACGACCGCGCCGCGCTTGCGCAGTTCCTCGCCGATGACCTCGCGGCCGATGTCGGCGCGCGGCAGCAGCACGCGCGTCCCCTGCAGCGGACCATCGTCCACCATCGCCTGCACGACGGCTTCGGCGCGGGATTCGTGCGGGATGAGATCGACCTTCAGGCCGAGTCGCGCGAGGCGTTCGCCGGTGGCCGGACCGACCACGCAGAACTTCACGCCTTTGAGCGCGCGGACGTCGAGCGGCGAGGCGAGCAGGCGGCTGAGGAAGGCGTCGGCGCCGTGGGCGCTCGAGAAGACAATCCAGTCGAAGCCTTCGACGCGCCGGACGACCTCGTCGAGCGGCCCCCAGTCGGCGGGCGGCGCGATCGAAATCATCGGCGCCTCAATCGGCTGGGCGCCGAGCCCTTCCAGCAGCCGGACGAATTCCGCCGACTGCTCGCGCGGCCGCGTGATGAGAATGCGCTTGCCGAACAGCGGACGCGTATCGAACCAGCGCAGATGTTCGCGCAGCGCCGCGACGCGCCCGACGATCAGAATCGCCGGCCGGCGATCGCTGGAGTGCTTCACCTGCGCCGCAATGTCAATCAGCGGACCGAGCGTGGTCTCCTGGGTCGGCAGCGTGCCGTTGTAGATGAGCGCGGCGGTGTCGTTCTCCGGGCGGCCGTGCGAGAGGAGCGCGGTCAGCATGTGCGGCAGCTGATCGGGCCCGGCGTAGCAGACGATCGTGCCGTCAAGCCGCGCGAGGCTGTTCCAGTCCACGGACGCGCGCGTCCGCCCTTCGTCCTCGTTGCCGCGCACGAACGTCAGCGTGTCGCCGCTGCCCGGATAGGTGAGCGGCACGCCGGCGTAGCTCGCCGCGCCGATGCCGGCGGGAATGCCCGGCACGACCTCGAACCGCACGCCCTGCTCCCGCAGAAACAGCGCTTCCGCGCCGCCATGATCGAAGACGAACGGATCGCCCCATTTCAGGCGCGCGACAATCTTGCCCTCGCGCGCTTTCTCCGCCAGCAGGTAGCAGATCGCTTCCTGCTCGAGCGGCTGCGGCGCGGCGCCGCCGACGTCGATTTTCTCTGCGTCGGCGCGCGCGTGATCGAGGAGCCGCGGGTTGACGAGGCGGTCGTACAGCACCACATCAGCGGCCGTCAGGCACTGCATGCCGCGGACGGTGATGAGATCGGGACTGCCGGGTCCGGCGCCGATGATATAGACGATGCTTTTAGTCACAAGTCGTCAGTCGTCAGTCGCAGTTTAGAAATTCAGAGTTCAGAATTCAGAGTTCAGAATCAAGAGGTCGCAAACCAGAAATCATCAACCAGAAACCGCAATTCAGAACCGCAAATTCTGAAGTAGCAAATCTGAACTCATCAATCTGAACTCTGAAATTTCAGTATTCAGGCGTCGGCGCCATCGTCGATCGGCTGGCCTCGTGGCGGCGGGCCTCTTCCAGTATCTCGCCGGCGCCGTGGGCCAGGAGATCGCCGGCCACGCGCCTGCCGAGGTCGGCCGCTTCCGCCGCGGGCCCGCTGGCTGAACTGCGGACCTCGCGTTGTCCATCGAGCGCGATGACGACGGCGGTCAGTTCGAGCAAGCCGGGTCCTTTGGCGGTCGCCAGGGCGCCGACCGGCGTCTGGCAGCCGCCGCCGAGCGCTTCCACGAGCGCCCGCTCCGCGGAAAGCGCCGCCCATGCCGAGCCGTCGGTAATCGGACCGACTGCGGCGCGCACGCGGTCGTCATCGGTGCGGATCTCGGCCGCGATGATTCCCTGACCGGGCGCTGGAACACAAGCGGTCGCCGGCAGCAGCATCGAAATGCGCGATCCCAGCCCGAGCCGCCGCAGTCCCGCCGCGGCCAGCACGATCGCGTCGTGGTCCCCGGCGTCGAGCTTTCGCAGCCGCGTATCCAGGTTGCCGCGAATCGGACCGAAGTGCGCGCCTTCGATCAGCCGCGTGAGCTGCGCGACACGGCGAACACTGCTGGTGCCGATTGCCGGCGCATCGCCGAGGACCGCGAGCAGTTCGGGGATTCCGGTGACCGTTGTCCCGGCCGCCGGATCGCTTCCGGCGCGCTGCGGCAGGACCACCGCGTCATGTGGATCCTCGCGCGGCAGAACGCCGGCGATGCTCAGGCCGTCGGGCAGGACCGCCGGCATGTCCTTGCTGCTGTGCACCGCAAGATCGATGGTGTGGCCGAGCAGCGCGTCTTCGATCTCCTTGACGAACAACCGCTTCCCGCCGACTTCCGAGAGCGGCGCGTCCTGCAGGCGATCGCCGGACGTCTTGATGATGACGATCTCGCACTCGGGTCCGCCGGTGCGGGCAATGAGTCCGGCGACGGTCGTCGCCTGATACAGCGCGAGCTGGCTGCCTCGCGTTCCCAGCCGAATCGGCGCGGTCACCGGCATCTGCTGGCGAGTGCGCCCGTCATCATTTCAATCATCGTTTGCCCGGCCTCGCAAACGGCTCGACCTTCCGGTCAGCGCGCGGGCGCTCGGGCTCGCCTTCGCCGGCGTCGGAAACCTCCGCGGCCTGGCGATGCAGCGCGAACAGCCTGGTCAGCGCATCGGAATACGCGCTGATGGTTTCGCCGTCGCTCAACGACTTGAGCTGCTCGGTCGGGGTCAGCAGCAGTTTCTCGACGATGAGCCGGGTGATTTCCTCGAGACGTTCGCGGCTCTCGGGCGGGAGGCTCGAGGCGAGCCGGTCGAGTTCGGAGCGGCGCACCTGTTCGAATCGCTGGCGGAGCGCCACCACCGTGGGAATCGCGCCCCGCGACCGCAGCCACGACGAGAACTTTTCGACTTCCTCGCCGACGATTGCTTCCGCGTGCGACACCTCGCTGGCGCGGCGCGCCAGGTTCTCGCGCACCGTCGCCTGCAGATCGTCGATGTTGTAGAGGAACACCTGCTCGATTTCGCCGGCCGCCGCCTCGACGTCGCGCGGCATCGCGATGTCGATGATGAAGAGCGGCCGGTTCCGCCGCGTGCGCATGACCGATTCGACGTGCGCCTTGGTCAGAATCGGCGCTGCCGCGCCGGTCGCCGTGATGACGATGTCGGCCGCGCCGACCAGCATGTTGATGTCTTCCCACGGGGCCGCGGATGCGCCGCCGATTGCCTGCGCGGTTCGCGCGGCGTGGCCCATCGTGCGGCTCACGATGGTCACCTGTTTCACGCCCTGCGACTTCATGTGACGCGCGGTCAGCTTGCCCATTTCGCCCGCGCCGATGACGAGGACGTTGCGCCCCTTCAGGTCGCCGAAGATTTTCCGGGCGAGGGCGACGGCGGCAAAACTGATCGACACTGCGCCGGAGCCGAGCTCGGTCTCCGTCCTGACGCGTTTGCCGGCGGCGAACGACGAATGAAAGAGCCGATTGAGCACCGGACCGGCCGCGTGCACCGCGCCGGCGGCCGCGTGCGCTTCCTTCACCTGGCCGAGGATCTGCGGCTCGCCGACGACGAGCGAATCGAGCCCGGAGGCCACGCGGAACAGGTGGCGCGCCACCTCGATGTCCGAGACGTCGTAGACGTGCGGCTGGACCAGGTCGCGTTCGATGTTGTGAAAGGCGGCGATGAACTCGACCAGCGCGGCGCGCCCCTGATGGATGTCTTCGCACGCCGTGTAGAGCTCCGCCCGATTGCACGTGGACAGCACGACCGCCTCGCGCATCGCCGGCTTGGCGATCAGCGCGCTGAGCGCCGCGGCCAGGCCGCGCCCCTGAAAATCGAGCCGCTCCCGGAGTTCAACCGGAGCGGTGCGATGACTGATTCCGACGAGCAGAAGATGCATCAGGGGATTCACACGAAATTGAGGAAGTGAGGAAGTTGGAAGTAGGAAGTAAGGAAGTTGGGAAGTGCAATCCCGTCACATTCCGCGTTCGCTTTCTCAAATTCCTCAATTCCTCAATTCCTTACTTCCTCAATTCCTTACTTCCTCAACTTTCAAGTATCAGAAATTGTGGCTGGTCGTCAGAAAATAACTAATCGGCACGAAGTTCAGGAGCACGATCGCGAAGCCGAGCGCCGACAGATAGGCCGAGCGGCGGCCGCCCCAGCCGATGCGGCGCGCGGCGAATGCTTCGAACGAATACACGCCCCAGCAGACCAGCGCGACGAAAATTTTCGGATCCTCGAGCGACATCGCCTGCACGCGCGGGTCGTACGACGGCGCCTGCACCGCCCAGATCGCGCCGACGATCAGGCCGATCGTCAGGAACAGCCAGCCGATGACGATCGCCCGCTGGTTCATGGAGTCGAGGACCTGCAGCGACGGCAGCCGCGTGTAAAAGAAGCCGAGGTGCTTCGCCTTGATTTCCTTGAACAGCAGCACGTAGGTGATGCCGATCACGCACGCCAGCGCGAAGCTCGCGTAGGCGAAGAGCAGCGACGACACGTGGATCCCGAACAACGGTCCCTGCAGCACGGCCGATCGATCTTCCACGCCGGGATCGAACGCCGGAATCGATTGCAGCGCGACGACCAGCAGCAGGATGAACGTGCCCATGGCGCGTTCGTTCGTGGTCATTTCCGTGTAGAGGTAGGCGAGGGTCAGCAGCCACACGAACGTCGAGATCGCCGTCGAGGCGTTGTAGACCGGCACCTGGCCGACTTCCATGGTCTGCATGCCGATGACGAAGGTGTGGGCCAGCGCGCCGGCCACGAGCAGGATCGTCGCCGCCTGACCGACCGCCGCCCGGCGTTCGGTAAAGTGCCAGATATACGCGGCCAGCGCGGCCGCGTAGAGTGCCAGCGGAATGAAATTCATAGGTCAGCGCGTGGGTGCGAAGTATCCCTGCTTGGTGCGCGCGACGACGCTCGGCCGGCCGACGCGCACGACGATCCGGCGCCAGGCCCCGTCCCGCTTCGCGTTGCGTCGACGAATAACCGAGGGTGTACTGGCTCGACAGCTCATCGGCGATCTGCGAGTAGATGCCGGCCAGCTCCGTCGCCTGCGACGGGAAGAACGCGCGCCCGCCGGTTTCCTGCGAGAGCTGCCGCAGCACGAATTCGGCTTCCTTGAATCCCTTGGCGCCCGACGTTCCTTCCGACCCGCGCAGCCCGATCGCGTAGATCGCGGTTTCCGAGCGCTTCGCGAGATCCAGCACCTCTTCGAACGGCAGCAGGCTCGAGGTGTCCTCGCCGTCCGAGAGGACGACGATCGCCTGGCGGCGGATTTCCTCCACGTTGGCCGCGACGACCTTCTTCAGATCCTTGAGCGCGATGTAGATCGCGTTGTACATCGAGGTGGAACCGCCCGCCGATGTGCGGCGGATCGCCGTTTCGAGATCCTCGACCTTGTTCGTGAATGCCTGCAGGATGACCACGCGGCTGTCGAAGTCGACCAGTTCCTCGAGATCCTGCGGACGCAGCGTCCGCGCGAATCCAATGGCCGCTTCCTGCGCGATCGGCAGTCGTTGTTCCATGCTCGCACTGGTGTCCATGAGGACGGCCAGCGCGATCGGCAGGTTGGTGCGGTTGAAGACCGTGATGTCCTGCTTGACGCCGTCTTCGAAGACCTGGAAATCGTCCTGCTGCAGGTCGGTGATGTAGCGGGCCGCCTGATCGGTGACCGTGACGTTCATCGACACGAGTTCGACGCCGGCGCGAAATGGCGTCTGCCCTCTACCTGCCGGCGCGGCTGGCGGAGGCGGTGGCGGCGGTTGCTGCTGCTGCGAAGGCGTGGCTTCCGTAACCGGCTGCTGCGCGTGGACCGACAGCAGTCCCGCGGAAACCGCGATGGTCGCGGCGACGCCGAGCCGTCCGAAGGCCGCTCGGGTCATCACCGATCGCGCACCACTTTCATCGGCGTGCCTCGGACGGTCAACCCCGGCTTGGCCGGTCCAATCGTCACGTGTTCCGGCGGAATCAACGAGTCGGGCCGCGCGTAGGTCACGCGGTACTGATGCGTGAGGTCCGTCGCGATCTGCTTCATCCGGGCGGCCAGGGCGTTGCTCGTCATGATCGTGTCGTAGCGGCCGCCCGAGTCCTTCGTCCCCATGTCGAGCACGATCGCGCGATCGTGATTGTTGTTGCGCGGCGTTCCGACGATGAGCACGTGGAAGGCGGCGCCGGACGCGCGCAGCGGCTCGAGCACCGACTGGTATACCCGGTCGCTCATCTCGGGGCCTTCGGTCGTGATGGCCACGATCACCGGACGCGGTGGAGCCGCGCTTGGTAATCGCCTTGCTGGTCTCGATGATGCCGTCGAGCAGGTAGTTGCCGCTGGCGGAAATGGCAGAAGATGCGCTGCGCGCCCTTGATCAGGCGATCGACGTCGGTCGTGTAGTCGGTGTTGAGCGTGGGCCGCTCGGCGAGCGTGACGATCGAGATCTCGTGCCGCGCCCCGGTCTCGTCGGCGGCGATGGTATTGATGAAGGCCGGGAGCGCTTCGCGATAGTCGGGGATGAATTGATCGGCGGCCTGGCTGTTGTCGACGAGCACCACGATCTGCATCGGATCGGCGGCGGGCGCCACCTTGAGGATTTCGCGCGCGACCTTGTCTTCCCGAACGATGAAGTCGCTCGGTCCGAGGTCTGGCACCGGCGCGCCGTTCTGATCGAGCGCGCTGGCGTAGATGGAACGCTGGACGGCCTGCGCGCGGAGCCAGCACCGGCGCCGCCATCGCGGAAACCAGCAGCAGGAAAGCCGCCGCAGAAACACGTCCCCTTGTCATCGGCTCAGTATAGGTCCCGGGTTTCCCGAGCGTCAAGCAATCAGAAAGAGAGAAGTTGTTTAAAATCTGAGACTTGCGGCAACGTGTGCGGGCGGGTGCGCTTTCTTGACCACCCTTGAGCCTGCGTGTTATAAACCAACCGCTTTTCAAGGGAACCGCACGTTCCATTCCCCTGGCGCCAATGACAGCCTACATTCCGATCGCCATCTTCTTTGTCGTCGCGACGGGTTTTGCCATCTTTACCCTCCTATTCACGAGCCTGATTCACCCGAGCAAGTACAACAAGGTGAAGCTGGAGCCGTACGAATGCGGCATCGAACCGACGACCGACGCGCGCGACCGGTACAGCATCCGCTACTACCTGGTCGCGATGCTGTTCGTCATCTTCGACGTCGAGACGGTCTTCATGTTCCCGTGGGCCGTCATCTTCAATAAGCTGCTGCTGTTCGGCCTGATCGAGATGCTCGTCTTCATCTTCATCCTCGTCGTCGGCTACTACTACGCCTGGCAAAAGGGCGCGCTGGAATGGGCGTAGATGGCTGACGAACCCGAAAAGCCAGCGGCACCGCCACGCGCCACCCGCGCCGGCGGCGGCGACACCTGCTGCGCCCAAGCCCGCTGCGCCCGCGGCGAAGCCGGCCGCCGATCACGTTCCCAAGGCGGCAGCGGCGACCGGCCCTCCGGAGCAGCCGCCCCCGGCTGACAAACCCGTTCCGGCGTGCATTACGTCGCTGCAGGCGGCGCTGCCCGATGCGGTGACCGGCGTCAGCTACTGGGTCGGCGACTGGACCGTCATCGTCGTCCCCGACAAGCTGCTCGAGGTCGCGCAGCACCTTCGGTACGCGCCGGACGCCGCGTTCGACCTGTGCACCGATCTCACCGCGACGGACTGGCCGCCGCGCACCGCCGCGCGTTTCGACGTGATCTACTGCCTCTACTCGACCACGCTTCGCCATCGCCTGCGCGTGAAGACGATGGTGAGCGAGGACCAGCCGCTCGCGTCGTCGACGCCGGTGTGGCCGTCCTCGAACTGGCTCGAGCGCGAGGTCTACGACATGTTCGGCATCAACTTCACCGGGCACCCGGATCGGCGCCGCATCCTCATGCCGGAAGACTGGCAGGGATTCCCGCAGCGCAAGGACTATCCGCTCGAAGGCCCCGGCGAGTTGCTCATGGAGAACCCGCTCGACTGGCTGAAGCTGCGCCAGGCGAAGGAACAGGCGGATATCGAATGACCCCCACCGTGCACCACGGCGCGATGTTCGACACCGACGAACTGGTGATCAACATGGGGCCGCAGCATCCGAGCACGCACGGCGTGCTGCGGGTGGTCCTGCGCCTGGACGGCGAGAAGGTGGTCGACGCCGACGTCGTCATCGGCTACCTGCATCGCGGCATCGAGAAACTGAGCGAGAACCGCAACTTCACGCAGATCATCCTGCTGACCGATCGCATGGACTACGTCGCGGCCGCGACCAACAACGTCGGCTACTGCGAGACGATCGAGAAGCTGATGTCGATCGAGGTGCCGCGCCGCGCGCGCTACGTCCGGACGATCCTCTGCGAGCTGCAGCGCATCGCCAGCCACTGCCTGTGGCTCGGCACGCACGCGATGGACATCGGCGCGATGACCGTGTTCCTCTACGCGTTCCGCGAGCGCGAGCTGATTCTCGATCTGTTCGAAGAGTTCTGCGGCGCGCGCCTGACCTACAACTCGATGCGGATCGGCGGGCTTCCCCAGGATCTGCCGCCCGGCTGGGACAAGAAGGTCCTGGAGTTCTGCACGATCATGGACGAGCAAGCTCGATGAGTACGAGGAGCTGCTGACCCACAACCGCATCTGGCTCGAACGGACCAAGGGCGTCGGCGTCCTGACCGCCGCCGAAGCGATCGACCTCGGATTGAGCGGTCCGCCGCTGCGCGGATCGGGCGTGCCGCGCGACGTGCGCAAGGACGAACCGTACGCGGCCTACGACGAGATGGAGTTCGACATCCCGATCGGCACGGCGGGCGACACCTACGATCGGTATCTGGTCCGGCTCGAGGAGTTCCGCCAGTCGCTGCGCATCATCCGCCAGGCGACGCAGGGCGTGCCGGAAGGGCCGATCGTCGGCAAGGTGCCGCGCCTGATCAAGCCGCCGGCGGGGGAGACCTACCACGCGATTGAGTCCCCGAAGGGCGAGCTCGGCTACTTCATCGTCTGCGACGGCAAGAACACCAACCCGTACCGCTTCCGCGTCCGTCCGCCGTCGTTCTGCAACCTGCAGGCGCTGCGGCGCATGACCAAGGGGCATCTCGTGGCGGATGTCGTGGCGCTCATCGGATCGCTGGACGTGGTTCTCGGCGAGGTTGATCGGTGATCGATTCTTTCGTTTTTCCCCTGCTGAAAGTCCTGATCGTCCTGAACGCGACGCTGGTCGGCGTCACGTACATGGTGCTGCTCGAGCGCAAGGTCATTGCCTGGGCGCAGTCGCGGCTCGGTCCGATGCGGGTCGGTCCGTACGGCATCCTGCAGCCGATTGCCGACGCGGTGAAGCTGATGTTGAAAGAGGACATCACGCCGACGCGCGCCGACAAGTGGGTCTTCACGCTGGCGCCGATCATTTCGATGGTCCCGGCGCTCATCGTCTACGCGGTGATCCCGTTCGGGGACCACGTGCAGCTGTTCGGCCGCTCGGTGTCGCTCTACATCACCGACATCAACGTCGGGCTGCTCTACGTCGTGTCGGTGGCGTCGGTCGGCGTCTACGGGATCATCCTGGCGGGCTACGCGTCGAACAGCAAGTTTCCGCTGCTGGCGAGCCTGCGGGCTTCCGCGCAGCTGATTAGCTACGAAGTGGCGGTCACGCTGACGCTCGTCAGCGTGATTCTGATGTCCGGCACGCTCAGCATGGTCGGCATCGTGCGCGCGCAGGAAAGCTCGCACATGTGGTACGCGTTCGTGCAGCCGCTGGCCTTCGTCATTTTCTTCATCGGCGGCCTGGCGGAAACCAATCGCGCGCCCTTCGATCTGCCGGAGGCGGAGCAGGAGCTGACCGGCGGATTCCACACGGAATACAGCGGGATGCGCTTCGCCCTGTTCTTCCTCGCCGAATACGCGAACATGATCGTCGTGTCCTCGGTGGCGACGACGTTGTTTCTGGGAGGGTGGCTGCCGCCCTTCCCCAACATCGGATTCCTGTCGTTCCTGCATTTCATTCCGGGCTGGATCTGGTTTCTCGTCAAGTCATTCGTCTTTCTCTACATCTTCATCTGGGTGCGGGCAACCCTGCCGCGCTACCGCTATGACCAGTTGATGCGCCTCGGGTGGAAAGTGCTGATTCCGCTGGCGATCGTCAACCTGGTCGTGACGGCGATCATCAAGGTGGCGTTGTCATAATGGGCGAAGCCATCGCGTTCTACACGATCTCGGCATTCATCCTGGGTTTCGCCGTGCTGGTCGTGACGGCGAGAGACACGGTGCACAGCATCCTGTTTCTCGTCGCCGACTTCCTGTTCGTCGCGGCGCTGTACGTCCTGCTCCACGCCGAATTCCTGGCCGTCATCCAGCTGCTGGTCTACGCCGGCGGCATCGTCGTCCTCTACCTGTTCGTCGTGATGCTGGTGAACCTGAAGCGGCCGGCGGAGGACTACAAGGATCCGCGCCGCCGCTCGGCGCTCGGCTTCGGACTGGCGGCCGCCATCCTGGCGGAGCTCGCGGCGATCGGCGCGTGGAGCTACACGACGCCGCCGCACGTGGTGGCGGAATCGGCGTCCACGGCGATGCCGTTCACCGGGAACACCGAGCAGGTCGGCTGGCTGCTCTATACCAGCTATCTCATTCCGTTCGAGATCGCGTCGATGCTGCTGCTGGTCGCGATGATCGGCGCCATCGTTCTGGCAAAGCGGGAACTGTGATTACACCGACTCATTACATGGTGCTGTCGGCCGCGCTGTTCATCATCGGCGTGGTCGGCGTGATGGTGCGGCGCAACATCATCATCATCTTCATGTCGATTGAGCTGATCCTGAACGCGGTCAACATCAACCTGGTCGCGTATTCGAACCAGCTGCACAACGTGGTCGGGCAGGTGTTCGCGATTTTCGTGATCGCGGTGGCGGCGGCCGAAGCGGCGGTGGGGCTCGGCATCATCCTCGCGTTCTACCGGAACAAAGAGACCGTCAACATCGACGAAATGAACTTGATGCGCTGGTAGGCCGGCTCGGCGAAATGGCCGATGCGCCACGTGCGCAGTCGGCCACTGGAAAAAAGGTACCGTGGAACTAATCTGGCTCATCCCTCTTCTGCCCGCCATCGGCGCGGCGATCAACGGCCTCGTCGGCATCCGCTTCGTTCTCGAAGCGGACCGCGGGCATGGTCGCGTGCGCGATGATGATCGGCGCGCTGGGGTTGTCGCTCGTGCGCCTTCTGGCAGCTGCTCGGCCTGCCGGCTGACGCACGCGCGCACGACGTGATTCTCGGCGACTGGATTCCCTCGATCCCGCTCGCGAAGCATCGACGGCACGATCGGCCGTTTCCAGGTGCCGTGGGGGTTCCGCATCGATCCGCTGTCCGGGATGATGCTGCTGGTCGTCACCGGCATCGGGACGCTCATTCACGTCTACTCGACGGCCTACATGGCACGACGAGCCGCGCGGCGGCTTCGCGCGGTTCTTCTGCTACCTGAATCTGTTCTGCTTCTTCATGCTCATGCTCGTCCTGGGAAACAACTTCCTGGTGATGTTCGTGGGCTGGGAAGGCGTCGGCCTCTGCTCGTATCTCCTCATCGGCTACTGGTACGAGAAGAAGAGCGCGGGCGACGCCGGCAAGAAAGCGTTCATCACCAACCGCGTCGGTGACTGGGGCTTCATCCTCGGCGTGTTCCTGATCTTCGGCGTCTTCGGGACGCTCGACTTCCGCGCGGTCCAGAACGCCGCGGCGACGATGCCGGTCGAGACGGCGCATTTCGGCGTGCTGTCGGCCATCTGCCTGCTGCTGTTCGTCGGCGCGACCGGCAAGAGCGCGCAGATTCCGCTGTACGTCTGGCTGCCGGACGCGATGGAAGGCCCGACGCCGGTCTCGGCGCTGATCCACGCCGCGACGATGGTCACCGCGGGCGTGTACATGCTCGGCCGCAACGCCGTGCTCTTCCAGCACGCGCCGATGGTGATGCAGATCGTCGCGATCGTCGGCGTGCTGACCGCGCTGATGGCGGCGTCGATCGGCCTCGTGCAGTACGACATCAAGCGCGTGCTGGCCTATTCGACGGTCTCGCAGCTCGGCTACATGTTCACGGCGATGGGCGTCGGCGCGTTTTCGGCCGGCGCGTTCCACCTGATGACGCACGCCTTCTTCAAGGCGCTGCTCTTCCTCGGCAGCGGCTCGGTCATCCACGCGATGGGCGGCGAGCAGGACATGCGCCGCATGGGCGGCCTGAAGAAGTACCTGCCGGTCACGTTCGTCACGATGTTCATCGGCACGCTGGCGATCGCCGGCATTCCGCCGTTCGCCGGGTTCTTCAGCAAGGACGAAATCCTCTACCGCGCCTTCGAAGCGAACAAGGCGGTGTGGGTGCTGGCGGTGGTCACCGCGCTGATGACGGCGTTTTACATGTTCCGCCTGGTGGCGATGACGTTCTTCGGCGTCGTATCGCGGTCCGGCCTGGGAAGCGGCCGCACAGCCATGCCGCGGACGTGAAGACCGCCGCGAAACACGGCGTCGGCGCATCCGGCCGATCCTCACGCGCACGGCCACGCCGCGCAGCAGGCCCACGAGGTCACGCACGGTCCGGCCGATGCGCACGACGACCACGCGCACGATGACGCGCACGGCGGCGGCGGACACGGCCACGGTCCGTGGCACGGCCCGCACGAATCGCCGACGCCGATGACGTTCCCGCTGATGGCGCTGGCGGTCGGGGCGATCGTCGCCGGCTTCGTCGGCATTCCGGCGGCGCTCGGCGGCGGCAACGCCATCGAACACTTCCTCGAGCCGAGCTTCACCGCGTCTGCTGTGCATGGCGAGGCGGTCGCCGGCGAGCCTGCCGCGGCGGCGGAGCACGCGGCCGCCGAAGGTCACGAAGCGGGCGAGAGCTCGCGCGGCGTCGAGCTCGGCCTGATGGGGTTCTCGGTGCTGATCGCGCTCGTCGGGATCGCGCTCGCGATGAAGTTCTACGTCACAGAGCCCGGAGATTTCCGAACAGCTCGCCGAGCGGTTCGCCGGCGCGCATCGCACGCTCTCGAACAAGTACTACGTCGACGAGCTGTACAACGCGACGGTCATCTCCGGAACGATGGGCGCGGGGCGCGGCCTGTGGACGTTCGATCGCAACGTGGTCGACGGCGCGGTCAACGGCTCGAGCTGGCTGACGCTCTTCGGATCGTGGATGTCGGGGCTGACCGACCGCACGGTCGTCGACGGCATGGTGAATTTCGTGGGCCGCTTCCTGCAGGAGTCCAGCTACTGGTTCCGCCGGCTGCAGACCGGCCTCGTGCAGAACTACGCGCTGCTGATGCTGTTTGGCGTGTTCGCCTTCGTCAGCCTTTATCTGATCGTTCGCTGAACGGAAGGCCTGAGGCCCGGCAAGACATATGAGTCACTATCTTTCGCTGCTGCTGTTCCTGCCGCTGGTCGGCGCGCTGCTGCTGCTGCTCGACGCCCAAGCAGAACGAGAACGCCATCCGCTGGATCGCCAATGCCGTCATGCTGGTCGGCTTCGCCATCTCGATTCCGCTCTGGTTCTGGTACAACCCGCAGAACCCCGACTTCCAGTTCGTCGAGCGGATGCCGTGGATCCCGTCGGTCGGCGCGGAGTACTTCCTCGGCGTCGACGGCTTCAGCATGCTGCTGATTCTGCTGACGACGCTGATCGGGTTCATCGCGACGCTGTCGTCGTGGACGGCGATCACCGAGCGCGTGAAGGAGTACTACATCTTCCTGCTGGTCCTGCAGACCGGCATGCTCGGCGCGTTCATGTCGCTCGACTTCCTGCTGTTCTTCCTGTTCTGGGAAGTGATGCTGGTGCCGATGTACTTCCTCATCGGCATCTGGGGCAGCGCCAACCGCCTCTACTCGGCGATCAAGTTCTTCCTCTACACCCTGGTCGGCAGCGTCGTGATGCTGCTCGGGATCCTGGCGCTCTACTTCTACAACCACACGCGTGACCGGGCGTGTACACGTTCGATATCACCCAGTTCCAGAAGCTGAGCATTCCGTTCGACCTGCAGTGGTGGGTGTTCCTGGCGTTCTTCCTCGGCTTCGCCATCAAGGTCCCGATGTTCCCGTTCCACACCTGGCTGCCCGACGCGCATACCGACGCGCCGACGGCCGGCTCGGTGATCCTGGCGGCCGTCCTCCTGAAGATGGGCACGTACGGCTTCATCCGCTTCAGCCTGCCGATCCTGCCCGAGGCGACGCGCTACTTCGTGCCGTACGTCGCCTTCCTCTGCATCGTCGGCATCGTCTACGGCGCGCTGGTCGCGCTCGCGCAGAAGGACTGGAAGCGGCTCGTCGCCTATTCGTCCGTCAGCCACATGGCGATGGTGATGCTCGGGATGTTCGCGCTCAATCCGGTCGGGATCACCGGCAGCATCATCCAGCAGCTGAATCACGGCATTTCGACCGGCGGCCTCTTCCTCCTGGTCGGCGTCGTCTACGAGCGCCGCCACACGCGGGAGATTTCGGAGTACGGCGGCCTGTCGAAGGTGATGCCGGTGTATGCCGCGGTGTTCCTGCTGATGACGATGTCGTCGATCGGCCTGCCGGCGCTGAACGGCTTCATCGGCGAGTTCCTGATCCTGCAGGGCGTCTTCATGCACAGCATGATGTGGGCGGCCTTCGCGGCGAGCGGCGTCGTGCTCGGCGCCGCCTACATGCTGTATCTGTATCAGCGCACGATGTTCGGCAAGATCGAGAACCCGAAGAACGAGAAGCTGCTCGACCTGAACCTGCGCGAGTTCGCGACGTTCGCGCCGCTGATCGTGCTGGCGGTCTGGATCGGGCTCTATCCGAAGCCGTTCCTCGACCGGCTGAATACCTCGGTGGCAGCAGGTGATCGCGCGGGTCAGCCCGGAGTACGCGGGCCAGATGGCGAATTGCGACACGACGCCGAAGCCGGAACTGCTGGCCGCGAACACCGCGAACCAGTTCCTCGCCGCCGCGCCGTGCGGACCCGACGGCCAGCCGCTTCCTGACGCGCAGCCGGGAGCGCCGCGGTAATGCCCGCCAGGCCTTTCGCTCAGCGACTTCTATTACATCCTGCCGGAGCTGGTGCTCACGGCGGGTGCGCTCGCGCTGCTCGTCGCCGACGTGCTGCTGCCGCGACGCAGCCCGGCGCTGACCTGGGTCGCCGTGGCGGTGCTCGGTCGCCACCGGCATCGCGCTGCTGCCGTTCCGTCACGTCCACGTCGAGGTGTCGAACGGGCTGCTGGCGGTCGATCGAGTTCGCGTTCTTCTTCAAGGTCGTGTTCCTCATCGCCGCGATCTTCACGGTGCTGATGTCGCAGCGCTACCTCGAGATCGAAGGCGCCAGCCCGGGCGAGTACTACTTCCTGATCCTCTGCTCGACGCTCGGCATGATGGTCATGGCGAGCAGCATCGATCTCATCACCGCGTTCATCGGCCTCGAGACGATGGCGGTCTCGTTCTACATCCTGGCCGGCTTCATCAAGCCGAACCAGCGATCGAACGAAGCGGCGGTGAAGTACTTCCTGCTCGGCGCCTTCTCGCTCGGCATCCTGCTGTACGGCATGTCGCTCCTCTACGGCCTGTCGGGCACGACGAATCTGCGCGTCATGGCGGCGGTGTTCGCCGGACAGGAACGCGACCTGCGGCTCGTGCTGGCGGTCGTGCTGATCGTCGCGGGCATGGGCTTCAAGATCGCCGCGGTGCCGTTCCACATGTGGGCGCCGGACGTCTACGAAGGCGCGCCGACGCCGGTCACGGCGTTCCTCTCGGTCGGATCGAAGGCGGCCTCGTTCGCGATGCTGCTGCGGATCTTCCTCGAGGGGCTGCCGTCGATGAACGCCGACTGGCGCCTGCTCTTCGCCGTCCTCTCGGCCGTGACGATGACGGCGGGGAATATCGCGGCGCTCACGCAGTCGAACCTCAAGCGGATGCTCGCGTACTCGTCGATTGCGCACGCCGGCTACCTGCTGATGGGCGTCGTCGCCTACACGCCGCGCGGCGTGTCGGCGATGCTGATCTATCTCCTGATCTACTCGTTCATGCAGCTCGGGGCGTTCGCGATCATCGTGCTGATGCGCCGCCACGACGTGGTCGGCGACGAGCTCAAGGATCTGAGCGGCCTGTATCTGCGGCATCCGTTTGCCGCGTTCTCGATGCTGATCTTCATGCTCTCGCTCGGCGGGATTCCGCCGACCGCGGGGTTCATGGGCAAGTTCTGGCTGTTCAGCGCGGCGATCGAATCCGGCTATACGTGGCTGGCGGTGATTGGCGTCCTCAACAGCGCCATCTCGCTCTACTACTACGTGCGCGTCGTGGTCTTCATGTATCTGAAGAAGGAGATCGCGGGCTCGGAACCGACCAGCACGCCGGCGCTGACGTTCACGCTGGCGGCGGCCGTCGCGGCGACGCTCCTCCTCGGGGTCTATCCGCAATGGCTGTTCGCAATGGCCGAAGCGTCGGCGCGGACCCTCGGCGCGAGCGGCATTGCCGCGATCATTCGGTAGGTTTTTCCGCAGAAACAGGCCTGAATTCGCGTGATTGCCCGCTGGTGAAGTTTTTCACAAGGTACGCTATAGTCGGTGGTCGTCTGGTAGAGTTGTGGCGGCATTGGGTCCATGTCCGCTGACAAACGCTACCCGGGCTGGGTTCGGCACTCCGGCGTCGGCCTGGAACTGGCCGGCGCGACTGCCGGCCTGGCGCTGCTCGGCTACTGGATCGACGGACACTTCGGCACACGTCCCTGGGGCATCATCGGCGGCGTCATCATCGGCCTCGTTGGCGGTCTGTATAACCTGGTGAAGGAATCGCTCAACGCGGTTCACGAAGCGCAGGAAGACGACGCGGCCATCGCCGAGGAGGCGCGCGCGGAGAAACACGCCGGAGACGGAGACTGATTGCGTGGTTCGCTACGCGCGGTTTTTCGGTCTCGCCGTAGCGACCGTGTGCGTGGTGGGTGCGCTCGGCTACCTGCCGACGCGGCGGCTGGCGGGCGACGATGCCATTCCGGCGATGGCGGCAGGTTGCGCCATCGGGCTCGTGTCGGCGGCGCTGGCCGGGGCACTGCTCGTCGCAGTCGGAGCGGAGACGCCGAACGCGAAGATGCAGCGGGCGTTCCTCGCGATGGCCGTCAGGCTGGCGGTCGTGGTCGTCCTGGGAGCAGCCGCGACGCTGAGCGGCGTGCTGCACCGGATGCCGCTGCTGTTCTGGCTGGCGACGACCTACGTGCTGCTGCTGCCGCTCGAAGTCAGGCTGGCGATCGCGACCGAGTGAACGCGCAGGATTGACGGGATCTCAAATTCACATGACCGCACAACCCTCCGAGCACCAACCGGCTCCGGCCGCTCACGCAGAAAGCCCGCTGGAACACATCGTCCAGCACCCGCTCATCGAGCGTCCCGCGAGCCTCGGCCCGCTGACCCCGGACGGAAAAATCACGCTGTTCTCGGATCAGATCGCGATGATTCTGCTCGCGGGCGTGCTGCTGATCGCCCTCGTGCCGATTCTCGTGAAGCGGCGGATGGGCAAGGACGGCGTCGCGGCGCTGGTGCCGGCCGGCCCCGCGAACGCGCTCGAAGCGATCTGCGCGTACATCCGCAAGGAGATCGCCGAACCGGCGCTCCACGAGCATACGGACCGCTTCATCAAGTACATCTGGAGCGTCTTCTTCTTCGTGCTGACCGTGAACATCCTCGGCCTGCTGCCGATTCCGGCGGTGTCGCAGTTGTTCGGCACGCACATCGGCGGCACCGCGACCGGCAACATCTGGATGACGGCCACGCTGGCGATCATCACCATGGGGATGATGATCATCAACGGCCTCCGCATCGGCGGCAAGTCGTACCTCGCGCACTTCTGCCCGGGGCCGATCTGGATGGCGCCGCTGCTGGTGCCGGTCGAAATCATCGGGCTCATCGCCAAGGTCTTCGCATTGGCCGTTCGTCTTTTCGCCAACATGATTGCCGGCCACATCCTGCTGGCCGTGCTGCTGTCGTTCATCATGTCGGCCGGTGCGATCAGCGCCGGCCTGGGCCTGGGCGTGGCCGTGCCGGTCGTGCTCGGCAGCGTCGCGATCAACATGCTCGAACTGTTCGTGGCGTTCCTGCAGGCGTTCATTTTCACGTTCCTGACGACGCTGTTCATCGGGATGTCGATCGTGTTCCATCACGACGATCACGGCGGCCATCACGAAGGCCGCCACGAAGCGGCGGCGCACTGATTCTCAAACTATTCGCCATGCCCGCAGAACTCGGGGCAGACGCGGGCCGTGAGGCGTGACGGCGATGGCGATCGGAAGGCTGCCGACCCCGGCGGCAGAAACGAAAGGAAGTATGACGATGGATCGGAAGCAGTGGATCAGGCTGGCGGTGGGCTTCACCGCAGCCGGTGTGGCATTGATGTTCACTCCCGCGGTGGCGTTCGCCCAGGAAGCCGACAAGGCGACCTTCCTGACGAGCAACGGCGCGGCGTGGCTCGGCGGCGCGATCGGCGCCGGTCTCGCGATCATGGGCGGCGCGGCCGGCATCGGCCGCATCGGCGGTTCGGCCGTCGAGTCGATGGCGCGGCAGCCTGCGGCGGCCGGGCAGATCTCGACCGCGATGATCATCACCGCGGCGATGATCGAAGGGGCGACCCTCTTCGCGGTCGTCGTCGGCATGATGGCGGTGCTCAAGTAGTTGCGTGGGCGGGGCACGGGCGGCGCGCCTGTGCCCCTCACGTGCGATCGGAAGCAAATCCAATGACTAAGCGACTATTCACGCTCGCCTTTCTTGCCGCCGCGACGCTGCCGCTGCACGCGCAGGAGCACGCGCCGGAAGCGGGCCTGAGCCCGTTTGCCGGCAACGTCGGCAACGCGATCTGGACGCTCGCGATCTTCCTGCTCGTGGTCATCGTGCTCGGCAAGTTTGCGTGGGGCCCGGTGCTCGGACTGCTCCAGCAGCGCGAAGAGTTCATCCATCGCTCGCTGGCCGATGCGAAACACGACCGGGAACAGGCCGAAGCGCAGTTGAAGGACTACACGGCGAAGCTGCAGGCGGCGCGGGTCGAAGCCGCGGCGATCGTCGACGAGGCGCGCCGCGATGCCGAGCGGCTGCGCGAAGAGCTCCGGCAGCGGGCCAAGACCCAGGCCGACACGATCATTCAGAACGCCGAGCGGCAGATTCAGCTCGAGACCGCGCGGGCGGTTCAGCAGATTCGCAGCGAGGCGGTCGACCTGTCCGTGCAGATCGCGTCGAAGATCATCCAGCGCAATCTGTCGAAGGAAGACAACGAGCGGCTGATTCAGGACACGCTGAACCAGGTCGAAGGCCGCAGCCACTAGACGTCACTTCGATACGCCCAGCCCCACGACTCTCGAGCCCGGGCGACGGACGCCAACGCGCACGTCGCCCGCCTGCGAGCCCGCCGGCACCAGGTACTGCACCATCATCTCCGTCGCCAGCCGATCCGCGAGCCGGTCGAGCGCGATCGCATAAGACGCGGTCGAGAAGATCGCCGTGTACATGCCCGTGACTCTGATCGGCGAGCACCCGCAGCAGGTCCGGCACGTCGGCCGGTACTGCGCCGTCCTGCGCCGACGGACGGCCGGCGACGACGTGCACGGTGGCGCCGCTGCCGAGAATGATCGGCAGCAGATCGCCGCGCACCGTCTGGGTCGCGTCGATCGCCCGCGCTGATACCGCGACAATGGCGGAGAACGGCGAGCCGGTGTCCTGCAGCAGCTGGGCGCCGCGTGCAGTCGCCGCGAGCGTCAGGCCCGCATCGGACGCTCCCGGGACGATGCTCTCGATCTGATCGAGCACGTCCTGGCGGTCATCCTCGAATGTCGCGCGAATCGCGTCCGGATTCGACAGCGTGCCGACGACGACCGGACGTTCGCCGACGCGGGCGACGAACCTGGCCGCCGCGCGCTTGATGATCGGCAGTGCGGCCGCATCGCCATCGTCGATCAGCAGCACGATCGGGTAGTCCGCGATGTGGACGTCGAGCACTTCGCGCGTGGCGCCGTTCTCGCTGATCAGAAAATCGTCCGCTTCGAAATCGACCTGCGCCTTTCCCGATCGATCGACGACGGTGGCGAGCAGCGTGCGGCCGGCGTCCTGCTGGGCGGACAGGCCGGCACGTCAGAAGCAGCCAGCCGAGCAGTAGCAAGGAGTAGCCAGAATCGGGGGACTTCCGCATATCGGTTGAAACATTGTGGCTACAAGTGTCGGCGGCTGCGCCGTTTTAAACATTTGCGTGCTGTTTAGTGCAGAAAAAGACGCGTGTTTACATACGGAAAATTGGACCCTTCAGGGGTAAATGCGCAGAAACTCATGATGATTCGCGGTTAATAGGGTTAGACATCCGTATCATTGTAAACATCTCGAAACGCCGCTGAGCTCCAGACGGCCATGTCAGCCCAGGAGTTCGAGCGGCCCGACTGAGTCGGCCGGTACCGCCAGTGGTACCAAGTCGGCTCAGTTCTTTTTAAAGGAGTAAGAAGTCATGCGACTTCGCAGCATCGGCGTGTTCTTGCTGGCACTCGTGCTTACGAGTTTCAGCAACGGTTGGGCGCAGGAAAGGTTCGGCGGTCTCGCCGGAACAGTGATGGACTCGTCCTCGGCTCCGGTTCCCGGCGCCACCGTGACCATCATCAACAAACAGAACGGCGCGTCGCGCGTCACGGTCACCAACGGAGAGGGCCAGTATCGCGTGCCCGATCTCGAACCGGGCCGCTACGACGTGAACATCGAGCTTTCCGGCTTCCAGAAAGCGGAAGCGAATGACGTGCTCGTCCTGCTCGGCAAGACCTTCGACTTCTCGCCGAAGTTGCAGGTTGGCGCGCTGACCGAAGTCGTCAACGTGACGGCCGAGTCCAACCGCCAGATCGACTTGAGCAGCGTGACGATCGCGCACAACGTCACCGCCGAAGAACTCGATCGCATTCCGAAGACGCGCAGCTTCCAGGGCATCGCGCTGACCTCGCCCGGCGTCAACCAGGGCCAGATCGAAGGCGGCTTCCAGGTGAACGGCGCCAGCGGCGCGGAGAACGCGTTCACCGTTGACGGCGTGAGCACCAACAGCGTGCTGTATGGCAGCTCGCAGCAGGACACGGCGTTCGAATACGTGCAGGAAGTCCAGGTCAAGACCGGCGGCATCGACGCGGAGTACGGCGGCGCACTGGGCGGCGTCATCAGCGCGGTGACCAAGTCCGGCGGCAACTCGTTCCGCGGCGAAGGCCACTACTACTACTTCGGCAACGGCATCAGCGCGGGCCCGGTCCAGCGCCTGCAGCTGAGCCCGATCGACGACACGACGGTGTTTCACGTCCAGGACGAGAAGCAGAAGAACAACACCAACGAGGTTGGCGGTTCGATCGGCGGGCCGATCGTTCACGATCACCTGTTCTTCTTCGGCGCCTACTCGCCGCAGTTCGTGAGCCGGGAGAACAACTACACGTTCAGCGGCCCGACCACCACGGGCTCGATCCCACTGAGCTCGACCTTCACGCAGGCGTTCGGCAAGGTGACGTATTCGGCCGGCAAGATGCAGGCGAACGCCAGCATCCTGATGACCCCGACGCGCACGACCGGCACGCTGAGCGCGTACAACGGCACGACGCCCAACACGATCACGAGCTCGGCAGCCGGCAACGCGGCCAACATTGACCGCGGCTTCGACACGGACAAGACCAACTTCGCCGGGAACTTCGACTACCGCCTGACCAACACGGCGATGATCAGCGTGCGCGGCGGTCTGTTCTCGAACAACTACAAGGACACCGGCGTGTCCACCCAGACGGCGGTCGTCTGGAACCAGTCGTCGATCGGCATCCCCGGCCTTCCGGCGTCGCTGCAGCTCCCGAACGGATCGCAGAACACGCCGCGCGTCCTGATCACCAACAAGGACCTGACCAACACCGGCCTCTTCCAGATCGACTACAACCAGTCGTTCACGGCCGGCGGCTCGCATCTCCTCAAGGGCGGATTCGGCGTTCGTCACACCACGAACGACGTGAACTCGACCTACCCCGGCGGCTACGTGCTGCTCGACTGGGGCCTGACGCTGGCGCCGCACGGCGGCATCGGCGGCGGCACGGGTACCTACGGCTACTACGAAGTCAACGACCGCGGCACCCGCGGCGTGGTCAGCGCGAACATGCCCTCGCTCTACGTGCAGGACACGTGGCAGGTCAGCAACCGCCTCTCGCTGAACCTCGGCATCCGCACGGAGCGTGAAACCGTTCCGTCGTTCCGTACCGACGTCAAGGAGACGGCGTTCACGTTCGGCTACGGCGACAAGATCGCGCCGCGCCTCGGTGCGACCTACGACGTGTTCGGCGACGGCAAGATGAAGGCGTACGGCAGCTGGGGCCGTTACTTCGACTGGGTGAAGTACGAACTGGCCCGCGGCTCGTTCGGCGGCGACACGTGGCTCGTCAACTATCGTTCGCTCGACACGCAGCGACGTCTACAACTTGAGCCTGTCGAACATGCCGGGCAAGGACCTGTGGGTTGGCGTGCGCGACCGCCGCGTGCCCAACTTCAACACGGTCGACCCCGCACTGAAGCCGATGTACCAGGATTCGACGAACCTGGGCGTCGAATATCAGCTCGGCGCGCGAAGCGTGCTGACGGTCAACTACGTGCACAATTCGCTCAACCGGACGATCGAGGACGTCGGTTCGCTCGACGCGGACGGCAACGAGATCTACTTCGCCGCGAATCCTGGCGAGGGCATCGCGAAGACGATGTTCTCGACGGGTCTGACGGCGCCGACGCCGACGCCGAGGCCGAAGCGCATCTACGACGCGATGGACGTCACCCTGAGCCGTCGCTTCTCGCGCAACTGGTTTGCCAGCGCGAACGTCGTGTTCAGCCGGCTGTATGGCAACTACGCCGGTCTGGCCAACTCGGACGAGATCTCCACGCCCACCACGGGCGTCTCGTCTGCCACCGCCCAGCAGCAGGGCGGCAGCATCGCGCGTCCCGGCACGTCGGCCGGCCGTGCGTGGGACCTTGACGAGCTCGAATGGGATTCGAAGGGCACCCTCGACGTCCTCGGCCGCCTGGCCACGGATCGTCCGGTCGTCGCGAAACTCTACGGCGCGTACACGTTCCGGTTCGGCACGCAGGTCGGCGCGTTCGAGTACATCGGCAGCGGCACGCCGGTCAGCACGATCGTCAACACGACCAACCAGATCCCGGTGTTCGTGAACGGCCGTGGCGACATGGGACGCACTCCCACGTTGAGCCGCACCGACCTTCTCGTCTCGCACGAGCTCGGCATGATGAAGACCCGCAAGATGCGCTTCGAGTTCAACGTGATCAACCTCTTCAACCAGAAGACGGCGACGCACGTCTTCAACTCGCTCAACAAGGGCGCGGGCCTGGCGCGCGGCGACGCCGCCATCGACCTCAGCGGTACGGACTTGTCGAAGGGCTACGACTACAACGCCCTGATTCTCGCTTCGCCGAGCGGCAAGAACTCCTACGATCCCCGGTACGGCCAGCAGGACCTCTTCAACGCCGGCACCCAGGGACAGGTCAGCGTGAAGTTCCTGTTCTAGGAACCTCACCGTGTTCGAGTAAAAAGGGGAGCCTCGCGGCTCCCCTTTTTATTTGTGCCTGCTTCTTCTATTCGAATGCCTGATGTGGACCGCCCGAAACCGCTGACTATTCGCGGTGATCGATGACGAATGGCTTATCATGTAAGCGCTGTTGAGCTTCAACGTGAGTGGACTTCCCGCTGAGCGTGCAAGTGGCTCTGTTTGCACTTTCCAGGAGTAAGAGAGTCATGAGACTTCGGAGTATTGGTTCGACAATACTCGCGCTTATTTTCGCGGGGGCGGGCACGGCGCTGGGTCAGGTCACCACGACCGGAACCATTCAGGTCGTCCTCGAGGACCCGCAGGGCGGCCGATTGCCCGGCGTCACCGCGACAGCCACGGCGAGCGACACCGTCACGACGCGCACCGCCGTCAGCGATGCCGAGGGCGTCGCGACGCTCGAAGCGCTCGCGCCGTCAGCGCTCTACACGGTGAAGGCCAGCCTCTCGGGCTTCCTCGATTTCTCCAGGGACACCATCCTGGTTCGCAGCGGCCAGACGACGACGCTGCACGTGCAGCTGCTGCTGTCGACCGTCACCGAACAGGTCACGGTGACCGGACAGACCACGCCGGTCGTGGACGTCACGCGCGCGATCTCCGGACAGGACATCACCCTGCAGCTCACCGAGCAGCTGCCGACGGGCCGTTCGTACCAGAGCTATCTGCAGCTCGTGCCGGGCGTCGCGCCTGACAGCCAGATTTCCGCCGGCAACCCGGCGTCCCGCTCCGGGATCAACTTCAAGGAGAACTCGGCGACCTCCGACAACATCGGCGGATCGACCGACAACGTCTACTACCTCGAAGGCATCAACGTCACGGACCCGGTGACCGGCACGTTCGGCGCGAACCTGAATACCGAGATCATCCAGGAACAGAAGGTCATCACCGGCGGCATCCCCGCCGAGTACGTGGGCGCGTCGGGCCTGATCTCGACGGTGATCACGAAGTCGGGTTCGAACTCGTACAGCGGTTCGTACAACTACTTTTTCAGCAACGACGGCTTCGTGTCCGCCAACGTTCACAGCCCCGGCGACGCCTTCAGCACGAAGGACACGGCGTTCACCATCGGCGGCCCGGCGGTCAAGAACAGCCTGTGGGGCTTCGGCAGCTTCCGCTACCTGAAGACCGCGCAGGACGTCAGCGCATCCGACACGCTGCAGTTTCTCCGCCGCGCCGAGACCACCGGCAAACAGGGGTTCGCGAAGGGCACGTGGGTGCCCCGGCAGAGCGACATGGTGACGTTCACGTTCCTGAACGATCCGCAGACCCGCAGCGCCGACACGGACGCGTCGGTCGCCAACAGCCGCGTCCGCCGGCGCGAGACCGGGCGGCAACCGCTACTCGGCGGGCTACAGCAAGATCTGGAACTCGCTGCTGGTCGACGGCGGCTTGAACTATCACGACGCGGCGATCTCCGACTTCTCGGTGGTCACGGACAAGTCGCGCAACACGGTGGCGTTCACGACCAGCGACGTGCGCACCCTGGCCGACGAGCAGCTTGGCGGATTCGGACAGAACTTCCCCGAGACGCGGCCGACCTGGCAGGCGCGCGGCAAGGCGCAGTACCAGTGGAACCGCCACAGCTTCAAGGGCGGCCTCGAATGGACGCAGCACGAGGATCACCGGAACCTGAATTACACCGGTCCGGATCTCGCGCAGTACACGTCGATCACGAATCGCTACCTGGCGATCGGCGGGATCACGGCCGGCGACATCTCGACGTCAACCGACTGGTCGACCCGCCAGTTCCGGACGTCGACCGCGTCGGACTTCAACGGGTTGATTGCGAAGATCAACACCCTGCCGAACCGCGCGGCGTTCTACACCGCGTTCGACACCAACCGCGACGGGACGATCAGCGCGGACGGAACTGAACACGGCGCTGGTCTTCAACAGCACCGCCGGCAATCCGGATGGACAGATCAACTACTACCGCAGCGCGCAAACCGCGGAAGGCCCGCAGGATCAGCGCGTCGTCGGCTGGTCGTTCTTCGGACAGGACGACTTTCAGTTCAATCGCCTCAGCTTCAACGTCGGGCTGCGCGGCGAGCAGTGGTCGCACTACGCCACGACCGGCGCCAAGGTGTTCGCGTTCCAGTGGGCATTCGCGCCGCGCCTCAGCGCGGCTTATGACCTGACCGGCGACGGCAGGCAGAAGGTCACCGCCTACTGGGGCCGCTACTACGATCCGATCCGCATGGACATGACCAACTTCGCAGGCACGGCCACCGGCCAGACCCGCGAAGAGCAGGTGTACATCCTCAACCAGTGGGTCACCTACCGGACGCGCGGCGGGCCGTCCACCATCGACGGCTTCTTCTCGCCGACGACCAAGACGCCGTACACCGACGAGCTCCAGTTCCAGTACCGAAGTGGACCTCGGTCACCACATGACCGCGTCGGCCACGTACTACAACCGCAAGACCCGCGACATCTTCGAGGACTTCGATCCGGCGCTCTACACCGAGCCGTCCGCCTACCCGGGCAACGTGAACGATCCGAACACGCTGTTCCTCGGGTGGGATTATTTTGGCTGGACGGCGACGAACCACCCGGCCGCGAACTTCTTCCTGGGCACGCTGCCCGCGAGCGAGAGGAACTACAACGGGCTCGAGCTGGTGTTCCGCAAGCGGTTTGCGGACCGCTGGCAGTCGCTGGTGTCCTACACCTACCTCGACGCGACCGGCAACGCGATCTCGGACGGCAACGCCGACTTCGCGGGCGACGTGCTGTGGCTCGACCCGCGGGCGCTCAACAATCAGGGCACGGTCGCCGGAACGATTCACAGCCTGTTCAAGGCGGGTGCGTTCCTACACGACCCGGTACAACCTCGAACTTGGCGCAGGCTACCGCTGGAACTCAGGCCCGGTCGTCAACACGACCGAGTTCGCCTCGAACCGTCGTCTGCCGCTCCAGGGTGCGACGACGTTCGAGAACCAGGGAACGACCGACCAGTGGATTGCCAATGGCGCCATCGGCGCGGTGCAGAACCCGTCGTGGGGCCAGCTGGATCTGCGCATTCAGTACATCCAGCCGATCGGCCACGCGACGGCCGAGGTCTTCATGGATCTGTTCAACGTCACGAACAACCAGGGCGCCATCCGCCTGCAGGATCTCGCCGCCGGCTCCGGCACGACGAAGTATCTCGACGAGTTCGTGTGGCTCAGGCCGCAGAACGCGTTCCTCGGCGCGCGGATCCGTTTCTAGGGGTCCACATCGTCACTGTACGGTGGTCCGGCTTCAGCCGGACTGTCCGAGGGTCCGCCGAATCAGTGCGCGAGGGCGGCCGCTTCGCGTGACCGTCCGGTGGCGGTGTAGACGGCGGTCAAACCGGTGCGCGCGCGCAGGCTGAGCGGGGTGTCGGCCAGCTCCTGCTCGAAGAGATATTCCGCTTCCGACAGGCGGTCGGCCCGCATCATCGCTTCGGCCGTCAAGAGACGCAGGTCGCCGAGCGGGCGGGCATTCGCGGTGGTGATGATGGCGAGCGCGGCCTCGAACTGCTCGAGCGCCTCCACGTAGCGCCGCGCATCGAAGGCGATCCGCCCGGCGACGTAAGCCGTGACCGGGCGCGAGGCGTCTTCGTGCTCGGCCAATTCCGCTTCCGAGCGCGCGAGATCCAGATCGTGGCGGGCCAGGGCGATGCGCGCGAGGACTTCGTGCGCGTCCGCACGCGCTCGTCCGCCGGCGAATTCGTCGTTGGCCAGCCGCTGCGCCGCCTGCCGCGCCTCGTCCAGCTTCCTGAGCCGAAGCAGTCCGGTCGCCAGCCCCAGGCGCGCCTCAGCGTTGTCGGGCTCACTCTGAACCACATGCCGGAACGCCTCGACCGCGAGGTCGTTGCGGTCCGTTGACGCCGCGGCGTCCGCGAGATGCCGCCAGAGGTCGATCATCAGCGGCTGCTGCCGTGCCAGCGTGCGAAACGCGTCGACCGCGCGCGGATCGCCGGCAGCGCGCAAATCGATCGCATGCCGGTACCCCTCGACGCACCGGCCACATCTCTTTGGGATCGACGGTCTCACGAGGGCCGACAAATCCGGGTTGATGGCACACCGACCAGGCCGAGCGCTTCATAACGCTCGCGGTCGTCCTGCTTGACGGTCGCGGTCGAGGCCATCCACGCCGGCGCGGCGAACGCCTTCAGCCGGCCGCGCAGCCGCGCGGCGATTTCCGGTTTTTCGTCAAACAGGTTGTCGCGCTCGCCGGGATCGGCGGTCAGGTCGTAGAGCTCTTCGCGCGGCGCCGCAATGTAGCGATAGCCTTCGTCCACGACGCTCGTGAGCGGCGTCCAGCCGAAATGCGCGCGGCCATACACCGACTCGCCGTAGATCGGCGCGCCGGACAGGCCGCGGTCGCTGTCGAGGAGCGAGGCCAGCGAGCGGCCGCGCAGGTTGCCGGGGACCGGCGCCTTCGCCAGATCGAGAATCGTCGGCACGAGATCGATCAGTTGAACGGGAGTCTTGACGCGGCGGCCGGCGCCCTGGCCGGCTGACGGCTTGATGACGAGCGGCACCCGCATCACATCGTCGTAGACGAACAGGCCGTGGCGCTGCTCGCCGTGGTCGCCGAGGCCTTCGCCGTGATCGGAGACGACGATGACCGTGGATTGATCGTAGAGCTGGTGCGTCTTCAGATAGCGGACGAGGTGTCCGACGACTTCGTCTGCGGCCGTGATCGCCGCGTCGTACGACTGCGGATCGTCCGCCTGGTTGTCGGCAGACGCCGCCTGCCGCGGTTCGTCGAGATGAAGAAACAGGAACGCGCGCGTCGTGCCGAGCGAATCGAGCCACTTCTCGGCGACGCGCTCGGAGTCCGCGCCGTCGCGATGGAGATCCCGAATGCGATCGCCGGTCGAGGGCAGCTCGGCGTCGAAGAAGTGAAAGCCCTGATCGATGCCGGTTTCGGCGCGCAGCAGGAACGAGGACACGACGCCGCCGGTTGCGAATCCGCGGTCGCTCAGCATCCTCGCGAGCAGCCGCTCGCTGGCGGGGACGGTGGCGCCGACGCCGTCGCGGACGCCGGTTTCGAATGGCAGGCGGCCGCTGAGCAGCGTCACGTGCGAGGGCAGCGTCTGCGGCACGTGCGAGTAGGCGCGCTCGAAGATGACGCCGTCAGCGCCGAGCGAGTCGAGCGCCGGGGTCTGGCCGCCGGCGTATCCGTAGGCCGCGAGATGATCCGCGCGGAGCGCGTCGATTGACACGAGGACGATCGGGCCGGCGACCGGGGCGGACGCGCGCGCGAACCGCCAGCCGCCGAACGCGGCCAGACAGGTGCTGACCGCGACGAGCACGAGGATGAAGGTGTAGCGGAAAGGCCGGGACAACTACTTCTTCAACGACTCGAGCGACGATTTCGCCAGTGCCGCCTCCGGAGACACGGGATCAACGGCGATGACCTGATCCATCAGTTTGGCCGCGCCGGCCGAATCGCCCTGCTGCATGGCGGCGAGCGCGAGTTTGTAGACCGGCTTTCCCCACGCCGGATCGGCGGCCGACGCCTTCTGATACCAGCGCGCGGCATCCTCGCTCTGGTGATCGGCGGTCTTCATCTCACCGAGCTGGAAGAACACCTCGCGGCCGGCGCCGGCGCCTTCCGCCGCTTTGAGGAGCGCGTCTTCCGCGGCTTTCGCGTCGCCCTTTTCGAGATTGGTCATCGCGATGCCGACCCGCGCCTTTTCGCTGCCGGGGTCCGCTTTGAGCAGCGCCTCGTAGGCGGCGAGCGCGCGCCGGGTAGTCTTTCTTCGCGCGATATGCCGCCCCGATCTGCAGGTTGAGTACGATCAGCGCGGTCGATTTCTCCATCAGATTGCGATACGCCTGGATGGCGTCGTCCCAGCGGCTCTGTTTGAAGAGCGCATCCGCCGCGGACAATTCGTTCTGGAGATCTTTCGACGTGATGCCGCCGAGCGCGCCGAAGACGGCGACGCCGCTCTTTTTCAGGACGAACGAAATCGGCGGATTGGGTCCGCCCATGCGGACGGGCATCTCGCCGGCGTCCGGCGAGAAGCCGGGGGCCTGCGCGATGAAGCGCCAGTTGCCGGCGCGCAGCCCGATGAGCGTAAAGCGTCCCTTGTCGTCGGTGGTCGCGGTGTAGCTCAGGCCGATGTTCGGATTTTCGGCGGTGATCGTCGCGCCCTTGAGCGGCTGACCGCCGTCGTCCTTCACGATGCCGTTGACGCGGCCCATCTGCGCCGACGCGCGGCCGGCAGCGGCGAGGATCAGCAAAGCGGCGCAGAGGCCGCGAAGGAAAAAGCGACGCTGGCGCATGTCAGGACTCCCTGAAAACCTGGCGATTTCGCCAGTATATACCTAGAGAAGCCAGGTCGGCTGGTAGAGCAGCACGTAGACGAGGACGCCCGTCACCGACACGTACAACCAGATCGGGAAATGTCCATCGCGCGATCGCCCGGTGCTGCACGAAGCGGCGCTTGAGCCCCCGCGACAGCGTCACGATGGCCAGCGGCAGGACCGTCGCGGCCAGCGTCACGTGCGTGATGAGAATCGTGAAATACAGCGGGCGCACGAACCCGGCGCGCGTGAACGGCACCGATCCCACCTGCGCGTGATAGACGAGGTAGCTGATCAGGAACAGCGAGGAGGTCGTGAACGCGGCCAGCATGCACAGGCGATGCTGTTCGATGCGCCTGGCGCGAATCAGCACGTAGCCGGTCAGCAGCAGGACGCCGGAAATCGCATTGAGGGTCGCGTTGACCGCGGGCAGGTCGTGAACCGTCATGGTTCCTAGTGATCCAGAACCATCGCGGTCCAGAGGAGCGGCAGGTAGGTAATCGATCCGAGAAACAGCTGCCGCGCCGCGCGTTCCGACCGGTCGCGATTGAACTGCGCGGCCAGCGCGACGAGCGCGAGGCCGAGGACCAGCGCGATCCAGAAGTAGATCGCGCCGCTGACGCCGACCCACGACGGCGCGAGGCTGATCGGCACGAGCGCCACCGCGTACCAGAGCGCCTGACGGCCGGCGCGCACGCCCTGCGGCTCGATGACCGGGAGCATCGGAAAACCGGCGCTGCGATAGTCGTCGCGATACAGCCACGCGATCGCCATGAAGTGCGGAATCTGCCACACGAACACGATCGCAAAGAGCGTCCAGCCGCCGAGCGACGCGGATCCCTGTGCCGCCGTCCAGCCGATGAGCGGCGGCAGTGCGCCCGGCACGGCGCCGACGAGCGTCGAGATCGGCGAGCGCCTCTTCATCGGCGTGTAGACGCTCAGGTAGACGACGAGCGTCACGACGGCGAGCAGGGCCGCGCCGAGATTGGCAAATGCCAGCAGCGCCAGGCCGATCGCTGACAGCGCGACGCCGAATACCCGCGCCTCCGCCGGCGTCACGCGACCATCGGGCAGCGGACGCGTCCGCGTGCGGCGCATCAGCGCGTCCGTGTCGCGCTCGTAGACCTGATTGAGCACGGCGGCGCCGCCGGCCACGAGCGCGGTTCCGCCGACCGCCTGCGCCATCGGCAGCAGCGCCGGCGACGTCGCGCCGCCCAGGTAGTAGCCCGCTGCGCTCGTGAGCACGACGAGCAGGTTGAGGCGTGGTTTCGTCAGCGCGACGTAGTCGGCCACGTGCGTCGAGCGCCGCGCGGCGCCAATCGGCACGGGTCCAACGGAGTCCGCGTGAGCCCCGGCGTTCTTCACGCGCGCGCCCCGCTCGGCGTCGGCGGCGCGCTCCGGACGTCCGGCGGGGCCAGGGACCGCGACAGCGGCAGCGTGGCCTTCGGTCGCGGCGACGATGCGGGTTCGCCAGCTGCGCAGCGTGATGACGATGGAGGTGGCGAGCACGAGCGCACCGCAGACCAGGTGGACGCTGTTGATCCAGACGTCCCGCGCGGTCAGCACGGTCAGCGCGCCGAGGGTGATCTGGACGAGGACCAGGACCGCGATGAACGCCGCCGGGCGGCGCAGTGCCGGCCGGTCCGCGTGCCGCCGCCAGATGTAAGCCGCCAGCGAGAAGACGCAGCTCGCGACGATCAATGCGCCGACGCGGTGGGCGAAGTGGACCGCGATGCGCGCGTCCCAGTGGTCCGGCACGACGTGGCCGAACATCCACGGGAAATCAGGGATGGCGAGGCCGGCGTCGGTATGGCGCATGACCGCGCCGACGAGAATCTGGAGATAGATGACGAGCGTTGTCGCGGTCGCGAGGCGCCGGAGCCGGCGATCGTCGAGCGGACGATCCGCGATCAGCCAGGCCGGCGAGGTGAAGAGCGCGATCGAGACGGTGATGCAGAAGAAGATTTCAGCCAGCCCGGCGTGCGCGCTGGAGATGGCCGCGGGCAGAAAAAACAGAACGGTGATGCCGCCGAGCGCGCCCTGCAGGATGACCGCACCGAGCGCGCTGACGCCGAGCCACTTCATCCAGCGCCGCGGCTCGGCGCGCCAGAGCCACGCCGCGAGGATGATGGTGAGAAAGCCGACCGTGCTCGCGATCAGCCGGTGCCCATGCTCGTAGAAGATCCCGCCGACCCATTTCGAGGGCGGGAACGTGAACATGTTCTGGCCGTACGTCGTCGGCCAGTCCGGAACCGACAGTCCCGATCCGGTGCTGGTGACAAGGCTGCCGGCGAGCAGCAGGAGGACGGTGCAGGCCGCAACGAAGAGCGCAAACCGGTGGAGCATGCTCTATCGAGGCGGGCGGGCGGGTGAGCAGGCAGGGCAGGTGGGACGGGCCGGACGAGGACCAGCCGCCTGCTACCCACCTGCCTTACCCGGCCCTACCTGCCGTACCTGCCTTAGTTCGTGGCCGCCGCGGGGGCCTTGAACGTGAAGTTGAGATCCTTCGATTCCTTCTCGCCGATGGTCACGCTCTGCGTCATCGGGCCGAGCTTTTCATGCCACGCCTCGATCGGTGTACGTGCCCGGGGGCAGCGTCTTCAGATCGAACTTGCCGTCGGCATCGGTCACCGCGAAGTACGGGTTGTCCATGACGCCCACGTAGGCGTTCATCCAGCCGTGCACGTCGCACTTGAACGGGACCATCACTTCCTCCTTCGTGAAGGTGTGGGTGGTCTTCATGCCCTGAATCGGCTGTCCGTTGTTGAACTCGGTGTTGCCCTTCGGGGTCGCGTGAATGTTGTGGAGGGTCGGGTCGCTGTTGACGATCTCGAGCGGCTGGCCGACGCGGATGCCGAACACGTGGGGATGATAGCGGCACTCCTTCTGGTCGATCTTGGCCGGTTCGGTCGGCGTGTCGAACACGTAGTTGCCGAGGCCGTCCTTCACGTAGACGAACACGTTGGCGAGCGACTTGCCGTCGGCGCCGACCATGTACGTTTCCTGCGACTGCGGTCCTTTGGCTTCCTTCAAGCAGACCGGATCGGCGTTCATCTTGATGGCTTCGTTCTTCGGGGCCACCCCTTCGATGGTCACGACGCCCTTCACTTCTCCGGCGGTCGCGGCATCAACCTTCATTCCAGCGGGTGTCGCGGCCGGCGCGGCAGGTGCGGCCGACTTGCTCGACGGCTCGCTTCCGCCACCACACGCGACGACCGACGCCGCCAGCGTCATTCCCAGCCCGTACACCCAAACGTTTCGTAAACGCATTGACCTCTTCTCCTGACGAAAATATGCGAAATCCACACGGTCAGAGTCGACCTTTAATCATACTCCATGGCTCGCTGAGCTGCGCCAGGCGCGTGGACTCCCGACGCCAAGTTTGCTAACATCGAATGTTCCTAACGGCGGGCGGCGGTATCGTCTAGGGGTCAGGACACGTGGTTCTCAGCCACGGGACCGGGGTTCGATTCCCCGTACCGCTACCATTGATTCATAGATCTCCTCTCGATTACAGCCCCGCGACGCGCTCGCGGGGCTTTTTTTTGGTACCATCCCGGCGCCCATGATCACCGGACTAGCGCTGTTTGTCGGGGCGCTGCTCGCGCGCGCCCTGAGCGCGAACCGCCACGTCCGGGCCCGTCTCATGGCGTCGGCGGTGGTGTTCGCGGCCGACGCGGCCGCTGGCCGCGGCGATCGAACGCGGCGTGCTGTCGGCCGACATGCAGCAGCAGGTCGGCGTCGTCCCGCCGCTGCTCCTGGTCTTCGGCATCATCAACGCGCTGGTCGCGGTCTTCGTCAATCCGTGGCGCGTCGATCGGCTGCCCGATCGCTTTCCGACCATCGTCCAGGACGTCGATCGTCATCGGCCTGTTCGCGGTCGGCGCGACGCTGATTCTGCAGGAAAAAATCTTCGCCACGACCGCGGTCGGCGCGGTCGTCATCGGCTTCGCGCTGCAGGACACGCTCGGCAACCTGTTCGCCGGGCTGGCGATTCAGATCGAGAAGCCGTTCCGCGTCGGCCAGTGGGTGCGGATCGCCGACATCGACGGTCAGGTGAGCGAGATCACCTGGCGCGCCTGCAAGGTGCGCACGAAGGCGGGCAACTTCGTCATCGTGCCGAACAGCAAGCTGTCGGACGACATCATCGTCAACTACTCGGAGCCCGACGCTCGAGACGCCGCATCGAGGTCGAGGTCGGCGTCAGCTACGACGATGCCGCCCAACGACGTCAAGGCGGCGATCCTCACGCGCGATCGAGGACGAGCCGCTGATTCTCGCAGTCGCGCGAGCCGGAAGTGCTGCTGGTCGATTTCGCCGAATCGGCGATCACCTATCGGGTTCGCGTCTGGACGACCGATTTCGCGGCCGACGAGCGGCTGCGCGATCGCATCCGCTCGGCGATCTACTACGAGTTCCGCCGGCGCGGCATCGAGATTCCGTTCCCGATGCAGGTGCAGATCAATCGCGAGGACACGCCGGTCTCGTACAGCGTCGGATCGGCCGGCGGCTCGACGCTGCGCGGCGTCAGCATCTTCAGCGCGCTCGACGACGAGACGCACGCGCAACTGGCCAATACGGCCACCAGCAACCTCTACGACGCCGAACGACGTGATCGTGCGCCAGGGCGAGGCCGGCGCATCGATGTTCGTGGTGGTGCGCGGCGAGGTCGTCGGTGACGGTGGAGCCCGGCGGCCGGGAAGTCGCGCGCATCGGGCCCGGCGGTTTTTTCGGCGAGATGTCGCTGCTCACCGGCACGCCGCGCACCGCCACCGTGCGGACGACGAAGGACTCGCAGCTCGTCGAGGTGACCGCCGATGTGTTTCGCCGGATCGTGCTGGCGAACCCGAAAGCGCTGGAACAGGTCGCGACGGCGGTGGCGGCGCGGCAGGTCGAACTCGATCAACACCGCGCGGCCGGACGCGAGACGCCGGCGGCCGACGCCGGCAAGAACCTCGTCGATCGCGTGCGCCGGTTTCTCCTGGGCCGTTAAAAGGCCCTGTAACGGTCCGGTAAACTTTTTGTAGAGCTGCACAGCGCCGCACCGCTGCGAACGATACTCGTTGCAGTCTGGCGCGCAGCGCAACGCCGCGGGCGTCGCCCGGACGCGCTCTTTCCGAGGCGAGCATCATGCACAGCGAGCAGACCCCAGCGGCCGACGCGCCCGGTTCCTCGATCGATCTCGCCAACCCGAAGCTTTATGCCAACCGCGAGCTGAGTTGGCTCGAGTTCAACCAGCGCGTCCTCGATCAGGCGCTGCACCACGATCATCCGCTCCTCGAACGGATCAAGTTCCTGGCAATCGTCGGGTCGAACCTCGACGAGTTCTACATGGTGCGGGTGGCGTCGCTCCTGAGGAAGACGCGCGCCGGTTTCGACGTCCTCTCGCCCGATGGCTTGACCGCCTCGCAGCAGCTCGCCGCGATCCGAGACCGCGCCGCCGCGCTGCTGCGCGATCAGGCGGCCTGCTGGAACCAGACGCTGCGTCCGCTCCTGGCCGAAGCACGGCGTGCGTGATCCTCGAGCCGGAGGAGTACACGGACAAGACGCGGCGGTTTCTGTCCGCGTACTTCAGAGTCGGAGATCTATCCGCTGCTGACGCCGCTCGCGTTCGATCCCGGCCATCCGTTCCCGCTGATTTCGAATCGGAGCAAGAACTTCGCGGTGGTCGTCCGGCATCAGCGCCGCACGCGGTTCGCGCGCGTCAAGGTGCCGCCGATGCTGCCGCGCTTCGTGCCGATTCCGCACGGCGCCGGCACACGCCACGCACGTGTTCGCGTTCCTCGAAGATGTCATCCGGCTGTACCTGGGCGACCTGTTCACCGGGCGTCGAGGTCGAGGGCGCGCACCTGTTCCGCGTGCTCCGCGACACCGACATCGAGTCATGCCGGACGACGATCGTCGACGACCTGATGGAGTCGGTCGATCGAGAAGCTGAAGCAGCCTGCGCCACGGCGCGCTGTCGCTGCTGCAGGTCGAAACGTCGATGCCGCGCCGCGTGCTCGGACATGCTGGTCGAGAACTTCGAGATCGACGACGAGCATCGTGACGCGCACCACGGCCCGCCTCGATTTCTCGGACTGGATGGGGCTCACGAAGCTGCCGCTGCCGCAGCTGAAGGACACGCCGATCGCGCGCGCGCACGGTCTGGCCCGTGACGCCGCCCACGACGGCGCGTTCGATGCGATCCGCGAGCAGGACTTCCTCGTGCACCATCCGTTCGATTCGTTTTCCGCGGTCGAGATCGTTCCTGCAGCAGGCCGCGACCGATCCGCAAGTCGCCGGGATCAAGATGACGCTGTACCGCATCGGCAGCAACTCGCCGCTCATCGACATGCTCATCGAGGCCGCCGATGCCGGCAAGCAGGTGGCGGTGCTCGTCGAGTTGAAGGCCCGCTTCGACGAACGCAACAACATCGAGTGGGCGACGCGGCTGGAGGAAGCGGGCGTCCACGTCGTCTACGGCGTGTCCAACCTGAAGACCCATTGCAAGCTGTGCCTGGTGGTCCGCCGCGAAGCCGACGGCGTCCGGCGCTACGCGCACATCGGCACCGGCAACTACAACCGGATGACGTCGCAGATCTACACCGATCTCGGCCTCTTCACCGCCAACCCGCGCGTCGCTCGACGATGTGGCGGAGGTGTTCAACTACGCTGACCGGCTATTCGCGCACGGAGCGACTACAACGAACTGCTGGTGGCGCCGGTGACGCTGCGCGCGCGGCTGATCGAGCTGATCGAGCGCGGAGATCGAACACGCCCGGGCCGGCCGGCCGGCGCGCATGATCATCAAGTGCAACGCGATCACCGATCCGCACGTCGTCGCGCGCGCTCTATCGCGCGTCGCAGGCGGGCGTGGACATCGATCTGATCATCCGCGGGCTGTGCGTGCTGCGACCGGGCATTGCCGGCGTCAGCGATCGCATCCGCGTGCGGTCGATCGTCGGCCGGTTCCTGGAGCACTCGCGATCTACTAGTTCGAAAACGGCGGACAATCCCGAGCTGTATCTGGGCAGCGCCGACCTGATGGAGCGGAACCTCGATCGGCGGGTTGAAACGCTGTGCCGGGTCAGCGACGAGGAAGCCGCCCGGCACCTTCGCGATGTCGTCATCGACGCCTATCTGCGCGACAACGATTCTGCCTACATCCTCGTCGACGACCGGTACCGGCGGCTGACGTCCGGCGCGGCGGAAACCGCGTTTGCCGCGCAGCAACGGCTGCTCGGGTGGTATTCGTCGCGTCCCCACGCCTCGGGGTTGCGCGAAGACGCGCCCTGGGGCTGACCCCGCGGCGGTTAACGTCTGTACTCCCGGTAGCCTGCCTCATACCCTCGCGTGAACGCGCTGCGGTACTCGCGCTTGTACTCGTCGCGCGGTCCGTAGCGATCGTTGTACTCATGATCGCCGTCGCGATACCGCCCGGCGCCGGTCGGATTGAACCGGTCCCGGTCGTGCGCATCGTCGCGCCCCTGCGCCAGGCCATCGCGGTAGCCGATTTGAGCCGCGGGCGACGCGACCACAGCGGACAGGCCCGCGCCGGACGTCTCCGTAGACCGGTCCGGGACGCGGCGGCGGGTATGCGCCGTCGTTCCGGGCGAACCGGCGGAACCCGTCGCTGTAACCGGAAACGAATCCCTGCCGGAATTCCTCGCGGTAGGCGTTGCGGCTTCCGTATCCGTGGTAGCCGATGTCAGCTGACCGGAACTCGCGGTGATCGTCGTAGTCGTAGCGCCGGCCGCGGCGCGCGTCGTTCTCGCCTTGTACCCGGCCGTTCTCGTAGCCGACCTGGTACGGGCGCTGATCGACGGAGCGCGGCGCCGGATAACGGTAATAGCCTGAACTCGCGCAGGCCGGGGCGGTGGCAAGCGTGGCAACGGCGAACGCAAGGGGCAGTAGTCGATGTGCCCTGAGCATGTGTCCCTCTCGACAGCACTGGCACTATCATTTCTTTTCAAGTCGGATGCCAGTTTGAACAGGGGTAAACGAAGGCTTAACAACGGATGACCGCCCTGTTCCGAGGACGGCTCGCGACGATGTTGTCCGCCTCCTTGCGCACGCTTGTGCCTTCTGCATACAATCGCCCGTCAAATCGGCGACGTTTCGGCACCTTTAGAAGGAGTCTGCGTTGGATAAGGTGGCCACCCACGGCCCAGGCGCTCATGGTCATGCGCACGACACGCACGATCACGCTCACCACGAATTGGCGTTCTGGGAAAGATACATTTTCTCGCAGGACCACAAGGTCATCGGCATTCAGTACGCCGTCACCGGCCTGCTGTTCCTGCTGTTCGGCTTCACCCTGATGATGATCATGCGGTGGCAGCTGGCCTATCCGGGCGCGGCCGATTCCGCTGATCGGCAGCCTGTTCAGCCAGGCGCAGGCGCCCGGCGGCATCATGCTGCCCGAGTTCTACAACCAGCTCGGCGCGATGCACGGCACCATCATGGTGTTCCTCGGCGTCGTGCCGCTCGCCGTCGGCGGCTTCGGCAACTTCGTGATGCCGCTGCAGATTGGCGCGCCCGACATGGCGTTCCCCAAGCTCAACATGGCGAGCTACTGGGTGTACTTCATCGGCGGCGTCACTGATGCTCTCGAGCTTCTTCCTGACCGGCGGCGCCGCGCAGTCAGGCTGGACGTCGTATCCGCCGCTGTCCGACATCTCGCTCGGCAACGGCCAGACGATGTGGCTGTTCGGCATGGTCTTCCTGATCACGTCGTCGCTGCTCGGCTCGGTCAACTTCATCGTGACGATCGTGCAGCTGCGCGCCAAGGGGCTGACCTGGATGCGCCTGCCGTTCTTCGTCTGGGCGCAGCTCGTGACATCGTTCCTGCTGCTGCTCGCGTTCCCGCCGCTCGAAGCGGCCGGCGTGCTGCAGCTGATGGATCGCCTCGCGGGCACGAGCTTCTTCCTGCCGAGCGGCCTCGATGTCGGCGGCAAGCCGCTCGAAGATCGCCGGCGGCGGCAATCCGCTGCTCTGGCAGCACCTGTTCTGGTTCCTCGCGCATCCCGAGGTGTACGTCCTGATTCTTCCGGCGATGGGCATCGTCGGCGAGATCATCGCGAACAACACGCGCAAGCCGCTCTGGGGCTACCGGGCGCTGGTCTATTCGGTGACCTGGCTCGGGTTCATGTCGTTCATCGTGTGGGCGCACCACATGTTCATGACCGGCATGGGCACGACCATGAGCTCGTTCTTCCAGATGACGACGATGATCATCTCGATCCCGTCGGTCGTCATCCTGACGGCGCTGCTCCTGTCGCTGTGGGGCGCGTCGATCCGCTTCACGACGCCGATGCTCTTCGCGCTGGCGTTCCTGCCGATGTTCGGCATCGGCGGGCTGACCGGTCTGCCGCTCGGCCTCGCGCCGTCGGACATCCATCTGCACGACACCTACTACGTGATCGCGCACTTCCACTACGTGGTGGCGCCCGGGACGATCTTCGCGCTGTTCGGCGGGATCTACTACTGGTTCCCGAAGGCCACCGGCCGCAAGATGAACGAGCTGCTCGGCAAGATTCACTTCTTCGGGTCGTTCATCTGCATCAACATCGTCTTCATGCCGATGTTCATCCAGGGCCTCGGCGGCATGAACCGCCGCATGTATGACGGCGGCATGCAGTACGCGCACAACGCCGGCCTGCTGCACTGGAACATCGTCATCGGCATGGCGGCCTGGACGCTCGGCCTCTGCCAGATTCCGTTCATCTTCAACTTCTTCTGCGAGCATCTGGATGGGGCCAGCGCGTGACGGAGAATCCGTGGGATGCGACGACGCTCGAGTGGTCGGCGCCGTCGCCGCCGGGCCACGGCAACTTCCTGACCGAGCCGGTCGTGTATCGCGGCCCGTACGAGTACAGCGTGCCGGGCGCCGCGAAGGATTTCACCCCGCAGTTCGAGCCGGAGCGCGCCTGACATGGAAATTCCCTACACCGTAGAAACCCGCCCGGACACCGGCCTCGCCAACGGCAAGCTCGGCATCTGGCTGTTCCTGGCGTCGGAAGTCATGCTGTTCGGCGCGCTGTTCTCGACCTACATCATCCTGCGGGTGGGCGCGGTCGAGTGGCCGCATGGCGAGCTGAACGTCTGGCTCGGCATGTTCAACACCTTCGTCCTCATCGGATCGTCGGTGACGATGGTGATGGCCTGGGCGTCGCTCAAGATCCACGACTGGGGCAAGCACCGCCTGTTCCTGTCGCTGACGCTGCTGCTGTCGGCGGTCTTCCTGGTCGTCAAGTACTTCGAGTACTCGGACCACTTGGCGCAAGGGCGAAGGCCCCTGGCACAGCACGTTCTTCGCGATCTACTTCACGCTGACCGGCCTGCACGGGTTGCACATCCTCGGCGGCATGGTCGTGATGCTCTACCTGCTGGGACCCGGCGCGAAGCTGTACAAGAGGAATCCCGAACAGTTCACGAATCGGATCGAGTACACGGGCCTCTACTGGCACTTCGTCGACCTCGTGTGGATTTTCCTGTTCCCGGTTTTGTACTTGCTCTAGACGTTGAATTGCAGATCGCAGATTGCAGAGTTCAGTGAGGAAATCGCGCGACATGCAATCTGACTCTGAATCTGAACTGAAATTCGAAGGACGCTTATGCAGCATGCCGATCCGGCTGAGATGAAGAAACACATCCGCACCTACCTGATGATTGGTGCGGCGTTGTATCTGGGGACGATCATCACCGTCGGCGTCAACCAGGTGCACCTGGCCGTGCCGCTGGCGATTACCGTGGCGCTGATTGTCGCGACGATCAAGGGATCGCTGGTGGCGTCGGTGTTCATGCACCTGAGCCACGAGAAGAAGTGGATCTACGGGTCGCTGATTCTGACCGTGGTGTTCTTCGTCGTTCTGATGACGGTTCCGATCCTCACGACGAACGACACCATCGGGACGCCGATTCATCACGCGGCCCCGGCGCATGCCGGCGCAGAGGCCACTGAGCGCCGGATCATGGGTCTGAGAGCGTTTCACCTGTTGTTCATCGGCGTGTCGGTCATCCTCGCCGCGTTTTTCGCGGCGTGGGCCGGCGGTCAGTATCAACAGGCTCACGATTTCGTCTACGCGCTCACCGCGGTCGGCTCGCTCCTCGGCGCCGCCGGGCTCGTCGTGGTACGGCGCGTCGTTCCAGCGTAAGACGAGGAACCTGTGAAACGGATTACGGTCATCGCCGGCGCACTGCTCCTGGCGCCGCGTGCGGCGCTTGCCTGTCCGGTGTGTTTCGGACAGAGCGACTCGCCGCTCGCCGGCGCCACCAACCTGGGCATCATCGTGATGCTGGGCGTGGTCGTCGCCGTGCTTTCGGGATTTGCCGCATTCATCGTTCACTTGAACCGCCGCGCGCGCCTTGTCGCCGACGGTGCGCGGGGGTCGCTTGAGACCTCCGGATTGACCACGAGCCCCCAGGAGGGGACCGCTCAATGCTGAATCTTCTCGGGCTGCCGGTCGAGGCGTCGACGCACGCCGCCGAACTCGATCACCTCACGGTCATCGTTCACTGGCTGATGCTGGTGCTGTTCGTCGGCTGGGGCGCGTTCTTCGTGTTCGTGCTGTTCCGGTTCCGCAAAGGCGCCAACCCCCACGCCGACTATCACGGCGCCAAGGGCAAGCTTTCGAAGGTCCTGGAAATCGGCATCGTGGTCGTCGAAGCCGTGCTGCTGATTTTCTACGCGATTCCCGCGTGGGCGACGCGCGTCAGGGATTTCCCGTCCGAGAGCCAGGCGACCGTCGGTCCGCGTGGTCGGCGAGCAGTTCGCCTGGAACGTCCACTACCCCGGGCCGGACGGCAAGTTCGGCCGGACCGAAGTCAGCCGCATCGCCGCCGACAACCCGCTCGGACTCGACCGCACGCGATCCGGCCGCCAAGGACGACATCACGACCATCAACCAGCTCACGCTGCCGGTCGATCGCCCGGTGCTCGTGCACCTGTCGAGCAAGGACGTCATCCACAGCTTCGGCCTTTACGAGATGCGCGTGAAGCAGGACGCGATGCCCGGCCTCGACATTCCGGTCTGGTTCATCCCGAACCGGCATCGGCGAGTACGAAATCACCTGCTCGCAGCTGTGCGGCCTCGGCCACTACCGGATGCGCGGGTTCGTGAACATCAAGAGCGACGCGGACTACCAGGCGTTCCTGGCCGAAGAAGCGAAGAGCCTCACCACTCCATAATCCGCGCGCGTCCGGCCCGGCATGCTTGAGGGAACACCGAGCCGGACTGCGTGGCGGGTTGCACGGCGCCGCGCCGCCCACCAGATCCTCGACCAGCCCGCGTCTTCACCGATCCGCTCGCCCTGCGCATCGTCGGCGAGACTGCCGAATCGTTTCTCAATGACGAGCGCGAGCGGACCACGACGGCCCGGGGCCTGCGCGCGTTCATGGCGGTCCGCAGCCGCTTCGCCGAGGACGCGCTGGCCGCGGCGGTTTCGGGCGGCGTTGCGCAATACGTCGTGCTCGGCGCCGGTCTGGACACGTTTGCGTATCGCAATCCGTTTGCCGATCGCCTGCGCGTGTTCGAAGTCGATGCGGCCGCCACGCAGCAGTGGAAGCGCGAGCAGCTCGCAGGCGCGGGCGATTGCGGTTCCGGCGGCGCTGACGTTCGTTCCGGTGGACTTCAACCGCGAGAGCACGTTCGACGCGCTGGCCGCCGCCGGGTTCGACGCGACGGCTCCGGCGTTCGTCTCCTGGCTGGGTGTGACGATGTATCTCGACGAGGCGGTCGTGAGCGAGGTGCTGACGTCGATCGCGGCGCTGGCGCCTGGCAGCGGCGTGGTGTTCGACTACTCGCTCTCTCCGTCCATGCTCGGATTGGTCCAGCGCAGGGTTCTGGAGGAGTTCTCGCGCCGGGTCGCCGCCGCCGGCGAGCCGTGGATCACGTCGTTCGAACCACCGGCCCTGCGCGCGGTTCTCGAGGCCGCTGGGTTTTCGCGCATCGAGGATCTGTCGCCGGACGACATCAACGGCCGGTACTTCAGCGGCCGTGCGGACGGGTTGCGGGTCGGATCGCTCGCGCACGTGATGTGCGCGTTCAAGTGAGATCGCGGCTTTAGCCGGACCCTTACAACGCTTGCGCGGCCGCGAGCACTTCCTCCGCGTGGCCGTCGACTTTCACCTTGTCCCAGCGCTGAGCGACCTTGCCGTCCGCGTCCGATGAGGTACGTGGTCCGCGCGATGCCCATGTAGCTGCGGCCGTACATCGATCGTTTCTGCCAGGCGCCGTACTTGTCCGCGACCTCGTGATCGGCGTCGGCCAGCAGCGGAAAGTTCAAGTCGTACTTCTTGGCGAAGCGCGCCTTGCTCGCTTCGTCGAGAATGCTCACGCCGAGCACTGCCGCCTTGCTGCTCTTGAATTCCGGCAGGTTGTCCCTGAAGGCGCAGGCTTCCTTGGTGCAGCCTGACGTGTCGTCCTTCGGATAGAAATAGAGGATGAGCGGCTTCCCCTCGTAGTCGGCCAGTCTGTGGGTCTTGCCGCTCTGGTCTTTGAGACTGAACGACGGCGCTTTCTTGCCTGGGTCGATGAGTGACATGAATTCTTGCTCCTTGTTGGTGCGGGAGTGCGTTGGTGCGGGGGTGCGAGGTGCGGTGCGGTGTGCGGTCGTGCGAAGTGCCGAGTGCGAAGGCAGCGTGTGCCTGACGACGCACGATGTCAGCACTTCGCACTCCGCACTCCGCACGTCGCACCGCACCCCCGCACCTCCGCACCCCCGCACTCCGCACTGATTTTTCCGTTACAGTTCTATCGCAGTGATCGCGATCAGGACAATCGACGCGCACGTGGGCGGCGCGCCGCTGCGGTTGATCGTCGACGGCTTTCCGGCGCCGCGCGGCCGTACGATGGCCGAGAAGCGCGCCTGGGCCGAGCGGCACGCCGATCGCCTGCGCCGCATCGTGATGTGCGAGCCGCGCGGCCACCGTGACATGTGCGGCGCGGTGCTCACCGAACCGGCGACGCCCGGATCGCACGCCGGCGTGCTGTTCATGGACAACGGCGGATACACGTCGATGAGCGGCCACGGAATCGTCGCCGTCACCACCATCATCCTCGAGCGCGGCCTCGTCACCGTGCCGGACGGCAACTCCGTCACGTTCGACACGCCGGCCGGCACCATTCGCGCCCGCGCCGAGCGGACAGGCGAGCGCATCGGCGGCGTCGTCGTTCGTGAACGTGCCGTCCTTCGTGCTGCAGGGCGGCGTGGACGTGAGACTCGGGACGCGGGCGCTCAGGGCTGACGTCGCGTTCGGCGGCGCGTTCTACGCGATCGTCGACAGCGAATCCGCCGGCATTCCGCTCGATGCCGGACACATCGACCATCTGCGGCGCGCCGGCGTCGCGATCGCCGCGGCGGTCGAAGCGAGCGTCACAGTCGCGCATCCGATCGATGCATACCCGGCCGGGATCGCCGGCACGGTTTTCATCGGACCGTCGCACGACGGCTCGGCGGATTTGCGCAACGTGACGGTCTCCCGCGACGGATCGGTCGATCGATCGGCGAGCGGAACCGGTACGTCGGCGGTCATGTCGGTGCTCGACGCGATGGGACTGCTCGATCCGGATCGCGATTTCACCAACGAAAGCCTCGTCGGCACGGCGGTGCGCGCGCGCATCGACGGCCGCACGGTGGTTGGTCCCCACGCGGCGATCGTCGTCGAAGTCGACGGCCGCGCCTGGATCACGGGCGACCACTCGTTTGTCGTGGACGACGATGATCCGATGCGCGAGGGCGTTCAACTGTGAGTGCGCGCCGCGGGCGGATGGTCGATCAGGCGTTCGCCAGGAATTCGCGCGCGAGGCGGTCGAGCAGAGCGATGAGCGTTTCGTCGTTCAAGGCGAACGTCCCGCGCCCGTCGTCCCACGCCAGCTTGTAGCTCCGCGACATCGCCGAGACCCAGATCTGCCGTACCGGCGCGTTCGGCGATACGACGAACTTCGACTCGCGGGGCTCTTCGAAGACGAGGTCGAGCACCCCGTTCTGCAGCTCCACCTCGAACCCTTCCTGGTCGGCGAGGGGCAGCAGCGCCTGCCGGCATTGGCTCAGCGCTTCGTCGCTTTTCACTCGGAATTCCTGCTCGGACAGCGTCATTCGGGTCCTATTGAACCTTTTAGGGTCAAGGCTCCGTCTAACCCTTCAAAGAGAAGAAGGGCAAAAGGTCGTCATCATGCGTGAATGGACATTTTCTTCGACAGCGGAATTCGTAGTCGGCGTGGCGCTGGCAATCGTCGTGGTCGCGTTGGTGTTCGTCTAGACGGCGGAGTCGTTCGAGTTCAATTCTGTCCGCTCGTTGTCTTCGGATCCGCGGCGGTCGCGAGATAGCTCTTACGGGCTCGCGCCGTCAGCCCGGTCTGCTTCATCTTCACGGAAAGCTTGTGAACTTTGCCGTCCAGCTGCTGGGCCTCGAAGCCCAGTACGTACTGGCTGTGTAGTTCCTGGGCGACGCGCGTGAAGGTCGGTCCGAGATCGGTGGTTTTCTTGAGTTCGAAATAACCGCCGCCGGTTTCTTCGACCAGGCGCCTCAACCCGCCATCGGGCTTGCTGCGAACCATGCGCTCGCCGTCGAAGTACTCCGACTCCAGGCCGATTCGCATAAATCATCACTTCTTCGGCGCGCGCGCGATCCAGCACCGTGCCGCGGCCGACGTGGCTCGACGTGTCGTCTCCGTCGGTGAAGACGAGAATGACCTTGCGCCCCTCCACCGAGTGGAGCAGCGTGATGCCTTCGTTGATCGCATCGTAGAGACGCGTGCCGTTGCCGAAGTCGAGATCCTTGACCTCGGCGATGAGCTGATCGCGGTTGGCGCTCAGCGACGTCCCCACTTCGATCTTGTCGTTGAACGCGCCGACCGTGGCGCGGTCGTCCGGCAACAGCCGCAGCAGAAACTGCTCGCCGGCCTTCTTCAGGAGCGCGATCGAACCGGTCATGCTGCCGCTCGTGTCGAGCATCATCACGACGCGGATCGGCAGCGTCTCCTGGTTGAACACCAGCAGCGGCTGCGACTTGTCGTTGTCGAAGACGTCGAAGTCGCCCTGCGTCAGGTCCGGGACCAGGCGGTTCTGCGCGTCGGTCACGGTCGCGAAGAGCGAGATCGTGTTCGTGGCCGACCGGAACGGCGCGTTCTGCTGCGCGAGCAGCGTCGCCACCGACAACCCCGCCAGCCCGCACGCGAGTCCCCCCGCGAGTGCCAGCCGGCGACCTGAAAACCGCATATCCAGAGCTTACAACGCGCGTCCGGCGCCAGATTGACGAGATCCAGGGTCCCTTATGGATTTGTCACGTATCACCGACTTGACTGGTCGGATATCCATGGGTAACAATTCCTGAGGATTCTGAAACTGAGACTGAATCTCGTATTGGGATTGTGGTCTCGCCCGACACTCTTCATTTGGAAACACACGCGTCATGATGCAGGCGTTCGTCATCACCTTCCGGGAAGGCCTGGAAGCCTTCCTCATCGTTGCCATCAGCCTCGCCTACCTCCGCAAGAGCGGCCGGCGGGAACTGATTCCAGCCGTTCAGTGGGGCATCGTGCTGGCCGTGGCGATCAGTATCGGGGCCGCGTTCCTCTTCGCGAGGGCGCGAAACCAGGCGCTCTGGGAAGGCCTGCTGGCGATCGTCGCCGCCATCTCCGTCGCCTCGCTGACCGTCCACATGTGGCGAACCGCCAGGCGCATCAAGGGCGACATCGAAGGGCACCTGAACACCGCCGTTCTCAAGACCGGCGCAGCCGCGTTTCTCGGTGTCTTCGGGTTCACGCTCCTGATGATCACGCGCGAAGGCATGGAAACGGCGCTCCTGATGGGCACGCTGCTGTTTCAGGTGAAGTCGGTGAGCGTCATCGCCGGCGCGGCGATCGGCATCGCGTTCGCGGCGTGCGTCTCGTGGCTGTGGTCCCGCTACGGGCATCACGTCAACCTCGCGCTGTTCTTCCAGGTCACCGCCGTTTTCCTGCTCGTCTTCGTCGTTCAACTGCTGATCTACGGCTTCCACGAGATGACGGAAGCGAACATCTTCCCCTACAGCGAACCGCTGCACTGGGCGACCGAGCCATACGGGCCGGATGGTCGGTACGGGCAGTATCTGTCGTACCTGCTCGTCATGCTGCCGCTCGGGTGGCTCATCATCAGTTCGCTGACGAAACGATCCTCGCAACCGCAGTCAGTGAAGGCCTGATCCCCTGTAGAATCGTCGGGTGTTACCCGACGAGGTAGCCACTGCGCCGCCGCGCCGGCCCTATATCGACTGGGCGCGCGGCGTCGCTGTGCTGATCATGATCGAGGCGCACGCGGCTGACGCGTGGACCCGCGCTGCCGATCGTTCCTCTCACGCGTTCAGTTACCTGCTGATGCTCGGCGGCTTTGCGGCGCCGCTGTTCCTGTGGCTCGCCGGCCTCGGCCTCGCGTTCTCCGCGGAGCGCGCGCTCGCGCGAACCGGCAGTCGTCGCGCGGCGACCGAAACGATCGTCAAACGCGGCCTCGAGATTTTCATCCTCGCGTTCCTGTTTCGGGTCCAGGCGTTCGTCATCAGTCCGGGCAGTCCGCCGATCACGCTGTTCCGCGTCGACATCCTGAACGTCATGGGCCCGGCGATCGTCGTCGCAGGCGTGCTCTGGGGCGTGTCCGGCGGCCGTCGGCACGCCGCCGTGATGTGTGCGCTTGCTGCGACCGCGATCGCGATGCTGACGCCGGTCGTGCGCGTGGCGGAATGGATCGGCGTGCTGCCGGTGTGGCTCCAGTGGTACCTGCGGCCGGCGGCCGACTACACGACGTTCACGCTGCTGCCCTGGGCGGGATTTGTCTTCGCGGGCGCCGCCACAGGCGTCCTCCTGGCGATGCCGCGAAGCGCGCAGGCGGAGAAGCGCTGGCTGGCCGGCATGGCGGTGGCTGCCGCGGCTCTGGCGCTGCTGGGGTTCTATACGGCCCGGCTTCCCACCATCTACCGCGCCTCGTCGTTCTGGACGAGCTCTCCGACCTATTTCGCCATCAGGACCGGCATTGTCATGCTTGGGCTGGCGGCCATGGCCGCTCTGGCGCCTCTAGCGGCTGCGGCTTCGCGCGCCTTTCCGGCTGCTCGAGAAGCTCGGGCGTAACTCGCTGTTCGTCTATTGGATACACGTCGAGCTGGTCTACGGGTATGCGACGTGGGTTTTCCACCACCGTTTGCCGATCTGGGGCACTTGCCTGGTGTATGTGCTGTTCTGTGCAGCGATGGTCTGGGCCATCAGCGCGCAGGGATCGTGTGGTCGCCAGCTGGCGCAACCGGAAAGGCCTTCAGACCCCGACGACTCGCACGGCTGGGATTCAGGTCTGACGCCCAAAGCGTTTGTTTTGATAGAATCCCACCTTTTGGGCCATCTCCATGAGGCCCGCCCAAACGAACGCGCGCCGGGACTCTGCCTATGATCAACGTTGCCGCGATCCGAATGCAGCAGTTCGGGGTCCAGTTCTACCAGGCCTCGTTGACCGCCAGCGACATCGACAAACTCGTCCGCTTCGAAGTCCTGAACTACGGCGAATCGGGCCAGTCGGGCGTGCGCGGCAGCAAAGCCCGCCCGGGCGCCGCGCCTTCCAAGGTCAACTGGGACCTGCTCGAGCGCCGCATCGCCTCGAGCGAGAAGGCCTATCAGCGCCAGATCATCCGCCGCAAGATCGACGAGCTCGTGCAGTACTACGAGCAGTGCCGCCAGGCGCGCGATCTGCCGTCGATTCCCGGCGCCGTGATCATCAGCTGCGACGAAAAACTTCCGTTCCAGGCGTCGGCCGACGATGCGCGCGTCGGGATTCTGAAAGTGCCCGAGCGCGAAGGCATCCTGCGCGCGATCGACGGCCAGCACCGGCTGCTGGCGCTGCACGCTGACATCGATCGTTTCGAAGGCGAGGACTTCAGCGTTCCGGCCATCATCTTCGACCGCCTGCCCGAAGATCACGTCGTGCAGATGTTCGTCACGATCAACGCCAAGCACACGCGCCTGAACGCGTCGCACCTGGTCAGCCTCTCCGGCCGTCAGCTGTATCGCGACGATGCGCTGGCGACGGCGCACGACGTGGTGCGGGCGCTGAACGACCGCGAGGATTCGCCGCTCTACGACGAGATCAAGCTGCTCGGCGTCGGCCGCGGGCGCGTCGCGCAGGCGCCGCTCGCGCAGGAGCTGAAGAAGCTGTTCGCGACCGATGCCTTCAACGGGCCGCGGCGCGGCGATCCGCACGAGGACGCGAAGAAATTCTTCGTGAACTACTTCAAGCAGATCGCGCTGGTGTTCGGCGGCGCCTGGAACGGACGGAAATACAGCATCCGATCCGCCGCGGCGCTGCGCGCGTTCATTCGCGTCGCGCCTGACGTCGTCCAAGCGCCTCGACCAGGAACACGCCGACCGTGGCGACTTCCGCGCCATCGGCCGCGTCATCGCTCCGTGGGGCCGCCGCATCGGCGATCTGCGGTTCGAGACCGAAGGGCCGTGGAAGCGCGGCGGCACGACCGTCGAATCGCTCACGAAGGAACTGAAGCTCGCGCTCCAGTATCCCGAAGGGGCGGCGGTCTAGCGCCGGAGTCCGGCATGGACACGTCTCTCCTGGTCACCGGCGGGGCCGGCTTCATCGGCTCCAATCTCGTTCACCACGCGCTCGAACACACGGCCGATCGCCTCGTCATCGTCGACAAGCTGACCTACGCGGGCAGCCTGCTGACGCTCGAGCGCGCGCTGACGAGTCCGCGCGTCACGTTCGTCGAGGCCGACATCGCCGATCGCGCGGCCATGACGCGCGCGTTCGCGGAGCACCGGCCGCGCGCCGTCCTGAACCTGGCCGCCGAAACGCACGTCGATCGGTCGATCGACGGGCCCGCGCCCTTCGTTCAGACGAACATCGTCGGCACGTTCGCGCTGCTCGAGGCGGCGCGGGCGTTCGTGTCCGGACTGTCGGCCGCCGACCGCTCGCGATTTCGCTTTCTTCACGTCTCGACCGACGAAGTCTACGGGACGCTCGGCGAGGACGGACTGTTCACCGAGGACACGCCGTATGCGCCCAATTCGCCGTACGCGGCCAGCAAGGCGGCAGCGGATCATCTCGTCCGCGCCTACCTCCACACCTACGGCCTGCCGACGCTCATCACGAACTGCTCGAACAACTACGGGCCGTACCAGTTTCCGGAAAAGCTGATTCCGCTGATGATCCTGAACGCGCTCGAGGGCAAGCCGCTGCCCATTTACGGCGACGGCGGCAACGTTCGCGACTGGCTGCACGTCGCGGATCACTGCACCGGCCTGCTGCGCGTGCTGGAGCAAGGGGCGGCCCGGCGAAAAGTACAATATCGGCGGCGGCAGCGAGCGCACGAACCTGCAGGTCGTCGATCGGATCTGCGAGTCGCTCGACGCCTTGCAGCCGCCGCTCGTCGAATCCTGCGCTGCGCGGCGCCGCGAGCTACCAGGCGCTGAAGACGTTCGTTCCCGATCGCCCCGGCCACGATCGACGCTACGCGATCGACGCCACGAAGATGCGCGACGAACTCGGCTGGCGGCCGGCGCACGATTTCGAGAGCGGGCTTCGCGAAACCGTGCAGTGGTATCTGGAGCACCGGGACTGGTGCCGTGCGCGTGCAGGCCGGCCGCTACAATCGTGAGCGCCTCGGGCTCCTGAGACTGAAGCCTGCAAGCCTGATCAGCAGTCGTGACACTCCCATGAAGGGCATCATCCTCGCCGGCGGATCGGGATCGCGGCTGCATCCGCTGACGCGGGCCGTCAGCAAACAGCTGCTGCCGATCTACAACAAGCCGATGGTGTACTACCCGCTGTCCACGCTGATGCTGGCGGGTATCCGCGAGATCCTGGTCATCACCACCCCGCACGACTGCGACAGTTTCGTGCGTCTGCTCGGCGACGGCAGCCTCGCTTGGACTGCGGATCTCACTACGCGGCGCAGCCGAGGCCCGACGGGCTGGCGCAGGCGTTCATCATCGGCCGCGAGTTCGTCGGCGGCGACCGCGTCGCACTCGCGCTCGGCGACAACATTTTCTACGGCTCGCACTTTTCCGACTACATTCGCACCGCCGCGGCTCGCGGAGCATCGGCGCCACGGTCTTTGGTTATCGGGTCAAGGATCCCGAGCGCTATGGTGTCGTCGAATTCGACGCGCACGGACGCGCGGTCAGCCTCGAGGAGAAGCCACGGCATCCGAAGTCGCCGTACGCGGTGACCGGCCTCTACTTCTACGACAACCAGGTGCTCGATATCGCCGCCGACCTGAAGCCGTCACCGCGCGGCGAGCTCGAGATCACCGACGTCAATCGCGCGTATCTCGATCGCGGGCAGCTCCACGTCGAGAAGCTGCCGCGCGGCGTCGCCTGGCTCGACACCGGCACCCATGAAGCGCTGGTGCAGGCGTCGAACTACATCCAGGCGATCGAGGAGCGCCAGGGGCTGATGGTCGCGTGCCTCGAGGAGATCGCCTACCGCATGGGCTATATCACTGCCGCCGATCTTTCGCGGCTGGCGACCGCGATGGGCACGAGCGCGTACGGCCACTATCTCGCGCACGTGCTCGAGCAGGACGTCTGACCGTGCGCGTCGTTCCGACAGCACTGCCGGGAGTCTTGGTGATCGAGCCGATCGTGCACCGCGACGCACGCGGCTTTTTCCTTGAAACCTTTCGTGCCGACCATTACCAGGCGCGCGGGGATTCCGGGGCCGTTCGTTCAGGACAACCACTCGCGATCCGTACGCGGGACCATTCGCGGCCTGCACCTGCAGGTCGGCCGTCCACAGGGCAAGCTGATTCGTGTGGTGAGCGGCGAAATCTTCGACGTCGCTGTGGACGTCCGTCTCGGGTCGCCGACTTTCGGCCAGTGGGTGGGCGTTTCGCTGTCGGCCGAGTCATTCCGGCAGTACTTCATCCCGGCGGGATTCGCGCACGGCTTCAGCGTGCAGAGCGACGTCGCCGAAATCGAATACAAGTGCACGGACTTCTACGATCCCGCGACCGAGATCGGCGTCGCCTGGGACGATCCCGCTCTGGCCATCGACTGGAAAGTCGAGCACGCCGATCCTCTCGCCGCGCGATCGCGCGCATCCGCCGCTGTCGGCGCTGACCGGCCGTTTGCCGCGCTACGGCGACGGAACTGTAACTGTACCGACAAAGCTGTCAGCCGGCCGCGCGCGCTCTTCGTGGAAAACGCCTGATATTCGCGCGATCCTCCCGGGCATGTCGCTTGCGATAACAGAGCGGCAACACTAGTCTGATTACGGCAGGGCGCCGTGAATGCTGGGGGAGCCAGGCTGGTGTGCAGGAGGGCATTCGTGCATAACGATGCCCTCCTGTTTTTTGTACAATCCGCGCGACCTGCGCGCGATGCACATCGACTTGAACGCTGACGTCGGCGAATCGTTCGGGCCGTACTCGATCGGCCACGATGCCGCGCTGCTGCCGCTCGTCACCTCGGTCAACGTCGCGGCCGGATTTCACGGCGGCGATCCGACCGTGCTCCGCGACACCATTCGCGCCGCCAAAGCGAACGGCGTCGCGATCGGCGCGCATCCGGGATTGCCCGATCTCGTCGGCTTCGGCCGCCGCGAGATGACCGTGACGCCGCGCCAGGCCGAAGACTTCGTCCTCTATCAGATCGCCGCTGTGGCCGGCGTCGCCCGCAGCGAAGGCCTCGCGCTCCAGCACGTCAAGCCGCACGGCGCGCTTTACAACATGGCGTCGCGCGATCGTCCGCTGGCCGATGCCATCGTTCGGGCGATCGTCGCATTCGACCGGCAGCTGGTTCTGATGGCGCTGCCCGGCTGCGCGCTCTTCGACGCCGGACGCGATGCCGGACTGCTGGTGGCGGGCGAGGGGTTCGCCGACCGTGCCTACGAGCCGAACGGCGCGCTGGCTTCGAGAGCCAAGGAAGGCGCGGTTCTCCACGATTCAGCCGCGATCGTCTCCCGCGCCGTCCGCATGGTGACCGACGGCCGTCGTCGAGAGCCATCGACGGTTCCAGCATCGCGATGCGGATCGACACCATCTGCGTTCACAGCGACACGCCGGGCGCCGATCGCATTGCCGGAGCCCTGCGCGCGGGCCTCGCACGCCGCGGGCATCACCGTCGAGGCGCTCGGACGCCGCTGACGCACGCGCCGACGGGTGGGCTTCGGCGAAGCGCTTCACCGCATCGAGCGTACGGATCATCGATTCGCGCGCGACCCGGTTGACGATGGGACCGGCCACCGGCCGGACCAGCGCCGGCACCGCGCGGCTCAACGAGACCGACAGCACGTCGACCACGCACCGAGTCGCCGACCTGCCGATACCGCCAGTACGAATTCAGCCTCCACAGAAACCCGTGATCCTCGCCGCCGACTTCCACGATGCGCGTGGCGACGCTGCGGCTGATGGCCAGCGTCTGCGACCGCCGGATGAACCGGACGTCGTGATCGGTGTCGTAGGTCACCGTGACGATCGCCGAGCGTGACAGCTTCAAATACACGCGGATCGCATCGCCGTGCCGGTCGAGCACGCGCGACTCGAGCACGTCCTCCTGCGGCGGCGGCGTCCCCGGATTGGTCAGCGCGTCGATCAACGCACCGACGGTGGTGTGCGACGCGACGATCGAGCCCCGCCATTCGTGGATCGTGCCTCCCGGGACCGGGAGCGCGCGGCCGGCCGGTTCGCTGAGCGGCGCATCGTTTTCGTGCGCCGGCAGCGCCTGCTCCACGCTGTCGATGTATCGATTCCACGCGGCCAGCGTGTCCGATCGCAGGTCGGCCGCCGCCGCCGGCGTGGCGATGAGATGCAGCAGCGCGAACGTACCCAGTCCCGTGCGCGCGGCAAAAACCCATCGATCGGCCGCGACGTAGTTGATCGCCGCCAGCACCGCGACGGCCATCGCATTGGCGACGGCGGGATTGATGGCCAGGAGGCGCACGCAGGCGGTCGTGATCGCGACGTTGCCAACGAGCGACGTCAGGCCGTTGGCAAGGTGAAAGCGCAGCAGCCGATGGGCGCGCGCGCCGTGGACCGCTCGCTCGCGCCACGTCCAGCGCTCGTGCCACCAGAAGTTGACCAGGATCGCTGTTTCGACGGCGATGGCGGTCGCAACCGGCACAGGCACGTGGAGCCAGGCGGTGAGCATCGTGAGCACGGCGATCTGAACGGCGAAGCCGATCGCCCCGACGCCAAGAAACACCAGCGTCCGCGCGCTCATGCGGCCCTCGTTTCGATCGCGGCCGGACGGAAGCGGTTCCGCACGATACAGCGCGCGCGTGTTGCGCACCGCGGACACGACGAACGCAATCAGGAGCCCGCCGCTGGCAATCACCCCGCCGACGTCGAACAGCAGCAGCGTCGCCGCCGCCAATGGACAACCTGAGGCGACACCGCCGCCTTCACTGCGCCAACGATCAGGAGCATCCGCAGTTCCGTCGGACCGAAGCCGAGAAACGACATGCGAAAGACGCCTGCGGTGTGCGTGGCCAGGTACGACTCCGCCGAGACGAGCAGATAGATCGACAGGACCGTCAGCGCCACGAGCGGGCTCATCAGACCTGAGACGGCCATCCCCGCAAGCAGCAGCGCGCTGCCGGCGACGTCGATCACGTGGTCAACGTAGAAGCCGTAGCGCGGCCGCTGCTGGTCCCGCACGCGTGCGAGCGTGCCGTCGAGGCTGTCACCGAACCAGTTCGCCACCAGCCAGGCAGATGACGCCCGCAGCCGCCCACGGCGTGATGCGAAACGCCGCGAAGGAGAGGCCGGCGCCCGCCATGGCGACCAGGCCGAGCAGCGACAAGTGATCGGAGTTGATGGCCCGCGGAAGGCGCACGGCCATCCAGACGAGCAGCCGCTTTTCCGAGCGGGCAAGAATGCTGAGATTTTCGCGAACGTGAACGCCGGCGGTTGATGCGCATGAATCGCCCTCCACCCGGTAATGCGGAAGGCGAGGGCAGAACGGCTCAGGGCGTTCGTCGCGCAGGGCCCGCGCGGAGGACCTTCCCGACCATGGTCTTCGGCAGATCCGCCCGGAACGTGATGTGGGACGGCACTTTGTACGGCGCGAGCTTCTGGCGGCAGAACGCCTTCAAGTCCGCTTCGGTGGCCGTTGCGCCGGGGCGCAGCACGACCCAGGCGCGCACCTGCTCACCTTTGAGCTCGTCGGGCACGCCGGCCACGCCGACTTCCGCGACGGCCGGATGCGCGGCCAGCGCCTCCTCGATCTCGCGCGGCCAGACCTGGTAACCGCTGGTTTTGATCAGGTCCTTCTTGCGGTCCACGATGAAGAGGTAGCCGTCGGCATCGAGATAGCCAAGGTCGCCGGTGTGAAGCCAGCGGCGCGTGCCGTCCGCGTCCGCGTGCTCGCGCAGGACGCTCGCGGTCTCGTCCGGCCGGTTCCAGAAGCCGTCCATCAGCTGACGGCCGAAGAAGCAGATCTCGCCGACTTCGCCGGCGGGCAGCTCGCGCATGCCGGCGTCGGCGTCGTAGATTCGCACCAGGACGTCGGGCAGCGGCATGCCGACCGACCCGATCTTGTTGGGCCCGCTCACCGGATTTACGCACAACGCCATCATCGCTTCCGTCAGCGAGTAGCCTTCGACGATCCGGCCGCCGGTGAGCGACTCGAACCGCGTCTTGGTCTCGGCCATGAGCGCGGCTGCGCCAGAGAAGCAGATCTTGATGGACTTGAAGTCGGCCTTGCCGCTCTGCACATCCTTGTGATTGAGCAGCGCCGACGTACAGCGTCGGCACGCCACTGAAGAACGCCGGCTTGACCTTGCGGATCGTCGCGAGCAGATCCGCCAGATCGCGCGGATTGGGCACCAGCGCGAGCGGATTGCCGGTCAGGAACGCCAGGCCCTGCACGCCGACGTTGGTGTAGACGTGAAAGAGCGGCAACGGCACCAGAATCACGCTGTCGCCGTGCGTCATGACGCTGCGCGTCCACGCTTCGACCTGAATGCCGGTCAGCGTGTAGGCCTCGTGCCGGCCGAGCACGCCTTTCGGCGTTCCGGTCGTGCCGCCGCTCATCAGCAGCACCGCCGGATCTTCTGGCGTCACCGGGGCCGATCCAGGCGCCGCTCCACGATGCTGCTTCAGCAGCGTGCGGTAATCGTGATCGCCGGCAGCGAGCGCGATCCGATCGCCTTCGCGCTTTTCACGCGCGATCGTGAACAACGCGCGCAGCAGCGGCGGAAAGTAGTCCTTGATGTTGGTCGCGACGACCGTGCGGATCGCGGTGCGCGCCTGGACGCGTTTGACCCGATCGTAGAAGCGGGTCAGCGTGACGATGACTTCGATGCCCTGTTCGCGAATCGGTCCTTCGAGCTCGTGCTCCGTGTAAATCGGATTGAGCGGCGCGACAATGGCGCCTGCCTTCCAGATGGCGAACTGCGCGACCAGGAACTGCGGACAGTTCGGCAGCAGCAGCGCCACGCGGTCGCCGCGTTTCACGCCCAGACTGTGCAGCGCCGCGGCGAAGGCGTCGCTTTCCTGTGCGAGCGCGCGCCAGGTGACGGTCGCGCCCTTGAACAGAATCGCCGCGGCGTTCGGACGGTCGCGCGCGAGATCGGAGAGGTAGTCGAGAAGCGTGCGGGCGGGGTAGGGTGCGAGTGTCTCAGGAACGCCGTGATCGTAATGAGCCACCCACGGCGCCCGGGCACTCATGGCGTGCTAGGCCTGCGGCGGTGCCAGCAGCATCAGCAACAACGCCTTCTGGCAGTGCAGCCGGTTTTCCGCCTGGTCGAAGACGACCGAGGCCGGCGATTCGATCACGTCGGCCGTCACTTCTTCGCCGCGGTGCGCCGGCAGGCAGTGCATGAACAGCGCGCCCGGCTTGGCGAGCGACATCAACGCGTCGTTCACCTGATACGAGGCGAACACCCGCCGGCGGACTACCGCTTCCGCTTCCTGTCCCATCGACGTCCAGGTGTCCGTGTAGACCGCATCGACGCCGGCCACCGCATCGGCGGCTTCGGTGAACATCCGCAGGCGTGCGCCGAACCGGGCGGCCACGGTCGCCTGCTGGACGGCGACATGCGGCAGTTGATAGCCGTCCGGGCTGGCGATGTGCACGTGGACGCCGAGCATGGCGGCGGCGTGCACGAGCGAGACCGCGACGTTGTTGCCGTCACCGACGAAGGCCAGCGTGCGGCCGCGTAGCGTGCCCCACTGTTCGCGCAGCGTCAGGAAGTCGGCCAGCGCCTGGCACGGATGCTCGCTGTCGCTCAGCGCGTTGATCACGTGAAGCCGCGGCGCCGCCGCGGCAAATTCCTCGAGCACGCGCTGCGAGAACGTCCGGATCACGATCGCGTCCACCCATCGCTCGATGTTCCGGGCGACGTCGGCCACCGGCTCGCGGCCGCCCAGCGCAGTCGTCCGGCCGGAGCGGGACGACGTGGCCGCCGAGCTTCGTGGACGGCGATCTCGAAGGTCGAGCGCGTTCGCAGCGACGCCTTCTCGAACAGCGTCGCGACGTGCCGGCCGTCGAGCGCGTTGGCGGTCGGCGCCTGGCGGCCGAGCGAGCGGTCGGCTTTCACCTGGGCGGCCAGTTCGAGACAGCGTTCGAGATCGGCCGGGTCGAAGTCGAGGACCGACAGGAAATCCTTGCGCGTCTGCGGCGCGGCGGCAGCTGGTTTCATGGCTAGGTTCTGTACTCAGCGTTGATCCGCACGTATTCGGCGCTCAGGTCGCACGTCCAGACCGTGGACGCCGCGCTTCCGACACCGAGGTCCACACCGACCGAGATATCGTCGTTCTTGAGGTAGTTCGCCGCTTCCGGCGCCGCTTCGTCGTGCGGGCGCCCGTCGTTGAACAGCACGATCGGCCCGATCGTCACGCGCGCGCGGTTCAGATTGAACTCCACGCCGGCGCGCCCGGCGACGGCAATCAGCCGTCCCCAGTTCGGATCGCCGCCGTGAATCGCGGTCTTGACGAGCGGCGAGTTGGCGATGGCCTTCGCGGCCTTGCGCCCTTCCGCCGCGGTCGCCGCTCCGGTGACCGTGACGGTGACCAGCTTGGTGGCGCCTTCGCCGCCGCGCACGATCCCGAGCGCGAGCCGCAGGCAGACCACGCGCAGCGCATCGACGAATGCCGCGTAGTGACGTTCGTCGACGGTGACGCCGCTCGCGCCGTTGGCGAGGATCATCACGCGAATCGTTGGTCGAGCACTCGCCGTCCACGGTGATCGCGTTGAAGGTGTCGTCCACGACTTCGCGCAGCGCGCGCTGCAGCAGCGCCGGCGCGACCGCGGCATCCGTCGTCACGAACCCGAGCATCGTCGCCATCATCGGCTCGATCATCCCGGAGCCCTTGGCCATGCCGCCAACCGTGATGTCGTGGCCGCCGATCGTGACCCGCGCCGCGGCTTCCTTCGGAAACGGATCGGTCGTCATGATCGCCTGGGCCGCCAGCGGTCCGTTGTCGGCGCCGAGTGCCGCCATCGCGTTCGGCAGCCCCGCGAGCAGGTGGTCCATCTTGAGGGCCACGCCAATTACGCCGGTCGAGGCGACCAGTACCTGATCGGCCGGGCAGCCGACGAGGGCCGCCGTCGCCGTGGCCATCTCCACGGCGTCCTTGAACCCGGCGTCGCCCGTACATGCGTTTGCACAGCCGCTGTTGACGACGACTGCGCGCGCGATGCCGCCGGACCGCGCCAGATGGTCGCGCGAGACGACCACCGGCGCCGCGACGGCGCGGTTCGTGGTGAACACGGCCGCGGCGGTGGCCGGCCGGTCAGAGACGATCAGCGCGAGGTCGAGCGCGCCGGCCTTCGCCTTGATGCCGGCATGGATACCCGCGGCCCGGAATCCCCGCGGCGTGGTGACGCCGCCGGCGACGATTTCGAGCGTCTGAACTGTCGGCGCGCTCATGCGTGTCGGGCAACGATCTGCACGTCCCGATCGACCATGTCGGCGAACGGCTCGAGCGGCAGGACCATCGCATACTGCCCGCATCGGCGGAATTCGGGACACTTCACGCAGTCCGTGAAGATCTTCTCCGGGATCCACAAATGCGGAACGATCGAGAAGCCCATGGACACAAAATAGCCGGGCCCGTGCGTGAACGCGCACAACTTGTCGTAGCCCTCGCGGCGCGCCCGCAGCCGCAGCTCGTCGACCAGCTTGGTGCCGACGCCATGCCCGCGCGCGTCCTTGTTCACCGCGAGCGAACGCACTTCGGCCACCTGCGGGCTCAGCGGGGCGAGCTCCGCGCAGCCGACGATCTTCCGGCTCCTCACCGCCACGACGAAGCGGGTCGCGTGGATGGTCAACTCCTCGAGCGTGCGAGGCAGCAGATGACCCTCGACGAGGTTGGCCGTGATCAGCGCATGAAGCTTCGGCGCTTCCGAGACTTCAGCCGTGCGCAGGACGATGCGAGTCGGTCGGGGCATTCAGTTTTTCCTCTCTTGCGCGGCAAAATCTCCCAGGGCCGCGTCCAGTCGATCCAACGCTTCGTCGGTTTCCGCCGCCGTGATGTTCAGGGGTGGCAGCAGCCGGATGACCGTGTCCGCCGTCCGGTTGACGACGACACCTCGTGCGAGTCCGGCCGGGACGACGGCCGTCGCTTCGCGGTCGAGATCCAGTCCCCACATGAGACCGGCACCGCGGACTTCCTTTACAAACGCGTGCTTGGCCGCAAGAGCCCGCACCCGCTGCTCGAAATGACGACCTACTCTTTCGACGTTCGCGATGACGCCGCGGTCGAGGAGTTCTTCCAGAAAAAACAGCGCCGCCCGGCACGCCAGGAGGTTTCCGCCGTAGGTCGTGCCGTGATCGCCATACGAAATCTTCGCGGCCACCTCGTCGCTGATCAGCGCCGCGCCGACCGGAACGCCCGCGCCGAGCGCTTTGCCGAGCGACATGATCTGCGGCTTGAGGCCGATCGCCGACGAATAGAACACGTGTCCCGTCCGTCCCATCCCGCTCTGCACTTCGTCGGCAATGAGCAGGGTGCCGGTCTTCTGGCAGACCTCGTTCAACGCCGCCGCATACTCCGGCGTCAGGAGGTGAATGCCGCCTTCGCCCTGAATCGGCTCGACGATGATCGCGGCGGTGTTCCGCGTGACAGCCGCCTTCAGCGCCTCGACGTTATTCGCCGGGATGAAGGTGATGCCAGGCAGGAGCGGCGCGAACGGCGCGCGATAGTGCTCGTCCGAGGTGACCGACAGGGCGCCGATCGTGCGCCCGTGGAACGACTCCTCCAGCGCGACGATTTCCAGCGCGTTTCTCGCCGAGGGTGTACCAGTAGCGCCGGGCGAACTTGAGGCACGCCTCGACCGCTTCGGTGCCGCTGTTGCAGAAGAACGCGCGCGACAGCCCCGACAACTGCGTCAGGCGCTCGGCCAGCTGACCCTGCAGCGGGTGAAAGAACAGGTTCGAGGTGTGCAGCAGCGTGTCCGCCTGGGTCGCGATCGCGTTGGCCAGCCCGCGGTGGCCGTGCCCGAGCGACGCCACGCCGATACCCGACAGCAAGTCGTAGTACTCGCGGTTCTCCGCGTCGTACAGGCGCACGCCTTCGCCGCGCACGAAGCGTAATCGGCTGCCGCCGATAGGTCTGCAAGACGTGCCGTGCTTCGAGTGCCTGAACGTCGTCCATCACCATCGTCATCCCGCTACTCCTGCTTCCATGACCGCCCGCGCCGGACCGGAACGGCCGGCTTCATGCGTGCGCCAACGCCAATCTGGTGGCGCTCCGTGGAGCGCCGTCTCCCGTGGCCGCCTCGAGCGCGGCCAGGTCGCGGCCGTCGACGATCACGCACGTCGCCGACCCCGTGGTTGACCGCGTATTCGCAGGCCCTGAGCTTGGCCACCATCCCGGCGGTCGCCGTTCCGCCGCCGATCAACCGGTCGACCGCGGACGGTTCGAGCGTCGGCACCGTCGCGCCGCCGGCGTCGAGAACGCCCGGCGTCGTGCCGGCGATCACCAGTCGCTTCGCGCGCAGCCGCGCCGCGAGATGTCCGGCAAACGTATCGGCGTTGACGTTGTAGAGCTGTCCGTCTGCGCCGAGCCCGATGCACGCGATGACCGGCACGAAACCGCTTCCGGCCAGCGTCGTGACCACCCGGAGGTCTGCGGTCTCGCTCGGAATACCGACGCGACCGAGATCGACCGCCTGGCCGTCGACCGTCCGATGCGCCGGCGCCCGCTCCACCAGCCCGCAACCGGCATCCGCGCCGGTCAACCCCACCGCGTTTACACCGGCGGTCGTCAACGCCGCCACGAAGCGCGTGTTGATGGCCCCCGCCAGCACGCTGACGACCACGTCGAGCGTGCGATCGTCGGTGATCCGCAGCCCCTCGACCTGCCGCTTCTCGATGCCGGCGACCTTCAGCGCGGCGTCGATTTCCTTGCCGCCGCCGTGCACGATCGCCAGCGGCACGCCGCGGCGGGCCGTCGTCGAGATGGCCTGAACCACCGTTGCCAGCCGGGTCGGATCTTCGAGCAGCTCGCCGCCGAACTTGAAAACCAGGAGCTGGCTCACAGCAGCCCAGCGGTCTCCGGCTGATCGAGCATGACGTTCATGTTCTGCACGGCCTGACCGGACGCGCCTTTCAGCAGGTTGTCGATGACCGAGACCAGGATCGCCCGCCCGGACGGATCGACGCGCCAGCCGATGTCGCAGAAGTTGGTATGTGCGACATGCTTGATTTCGGGCAGCGCGGAGCCGACGAGCCGGATGAACGGTTCGCCGGCATACGCCGCCTGGAACACGTCGCCCAGCGCCTCCTCGGTCGTGCCCGGCGGAACGCGAACGTAAATCGTCGCGAAGATCCCGCGGTCCAGCGGCAGGAGGTGCGGCGTAAAGGTGACCTCGCGTCCCAGCCCCTGTTCGATTTCCACGCCGTGGCGATGGCCGAGCACGCCGTACGCCGAGAGGCTGCCGTGCACTTCGGAGAAGTGCGTGCGCTCGGTGGGGTTCTTGCCGGCGCCGGACACGCCGGACTTCGCGTCCACGATCACGTCCGTGTTCGGCACGAGGAGGCCCGCCGCCTGCAGCGGCTCCAGCGGCAAGGAGCGACGCCGTCGGGTAGCAACCGGGATTGGCCACCATGCGCGCCGATCGAACCTCTGCGCGCGCCGCGCTCGGTCAGGCCGTAGACCAGGCCGTCCGGCATCGCGTGCGTCTCCGGATACCAGCGCGCCCGCGCCGTCTTGTCGCGCAGCCGGAAGGCGCCGGAGAGGTCGATGACGCGAACGCCGGCCGAGACGAATCGCGGCGCCAGTTCCGCGGCCGCCGAATCCGGCAGCGCCAGGAACACCAGTTCGGCGTCGCGCTCGAGCGCGCTCGCGTCGAGCGGCACGATCGTGCCGTTCCACAATCCGTTCAGCGCCGGCAGCCGCCGCGCGGCGGTGGCCCCCGACGATGTGGCGGCGGTGATGGTGACGCCGGGATGCCGCGCGAGCAGCCGCAGCAGCTCCTGTCCGGTGAACCCGGTCGCGCCGGCGACCGCCACTCGCGTGGGGCTGGCCGCCGCCGTCTGATTCGCAGGTGCCACAGGCGAGATTACCGTATGCATCGGAAAGAATACTTATACATGAATAGTGCGATTGGAACAATGAAAATCGATGCATAATTTTTCCGAAAGTATGCACGATCGCGTGTATGCTCTCTGTCATGAAATCCCGCCGCCAGGAGCTGATCCTCGAGTTGATCGACGGCGAGCCGCTCCGCAGCCAGGAGCAGCTGCGGCGCCGCCTGGCGAAGGCCGGTTTCGAGGCGACGCAGGCGACGATCTCGCGCGACATCAAGCAGCTCGGCCTGGTGAAGCGCGCCGGCGACGGCGCCTATCAGCGGCCCGGCGTCGAAGCGCTCAACCCTGACACCGTGCGGGACGCGCTCGAGCGCGCCGCCGGCGAATTCCTGCGGCAAGATCGATCGCGTGCAGCAGCTGGTCGTCATCCGCACCGGCGCCGGCCAGGCGCAGACGCTCGCGCTGGCCATCGACCGCGCGCGTCCTGCCGAGACCGTCGGCACGATCGCCGGCGACGACACGATCCTGGTCATCGCCAAGGACGGCCGCCGCGCCGCCACCTTCGCGAAGCGCCTCGGCGAATACGCCGGCCTCTGACGTGGAACGCATCGTCCTCGCATATTCGGGCGGCCTCGATACCTCGGTCGCCATTCCCTGGCTGAAGGAGCACCACCACGCCGAGATCGTGGCGGTGACCATGGATCTCGGGCAGGGGCGCGAGCTCGAAGCGATCCGCGACCGCGCGCTCGCGGTCGGCGCCGCCCGGGCGCACGTGCTCGATCTGCGCGAAGAATTTGCGCGCCATTTCATCCTGCCGGCGCTGAAGGCCGACGCGCTCTACGACGATCGGTCGCCGATGAGCGCGGCGCTCGCGCGGCCGCTGATCGCCCAGAAGCTCGTCGAGATCGCCGGCATCGAGCACGCACAGGCGGTGGCGCACGGCGGCGGCCGGGCGGCGCGGTGGCGCTCGACGTGCTGATTCGCGCGCTGGCACCCGAAGCTGAAGGTCATCACGCCGGCGCGCGACCGTGGCATGACGCCGGCCGAAGCGATCGAGTACGCCCGGCAGCACCACGTCCCGACCTTCACGGCCGATAGTCCCGTACACGGCCGAATCGAACCTCTGGGGCCGCTCGATCGAGTGCGGCGCGCTCGGAGGACGAGTGGAAGGAGCCGCCCGAGGACATCTACACGCTGACGCGGCCCGCCCGCGAATGCCCGGACGAGCCGGCCTACGTCGAGATCGCGTTCGAACGCGGCGTTCCGCCGGCGATCAACGGCGTCTCGATGCCGCTCATCGAGCTGATTGGCAGCCTCGGCACCATCGCCTCGGCCCACGGCGTCGGCCGGATCGACGTCGTCGAGCACCGCGTGCGGTAACTCGAAGCGCCGCGAGGTGTCCGAGGCGCCGGCGGCGGTCCTGCTGCACGCCGCGCACAAGGAACTGCGCAAGGTCTCGGCGATCGCGCGAGCTCGAACGATTCTCGCGGACGGTGAGCGCCGAGTACGCGGACATCATCGAGCAGCGGGCTGTGGTTTTCACCGCTCCGCGACGGCGCTCGACGGGTTCGTCGACGCCGTGCAGGAACGCGTGACCGGCGTGGTTCGGCTCAAACTGTTCAAGGGCGCGTACTCGATTGTCGGACGAACCGCGACGCCGGCTCCGGCCGCGCCGGCGCCGCACGATCATTCCGATGGCTCAAAAGCTGATGACAACTCTCTGGTCCGGACGGTTTGACGCCGCGCCGGATGCGGCGGCGTTCGAATGGGGCTCGTCGTTCGGCTTCGACCGCCGCCTGTTCGAAGACGATGTGACCGGCAGCCTGGCGTGGGCGAAGGCGCTCGCGCACGCCGGCGTGCTGTCGCGCCGACGAAGCCGACGCGATCGACGCCGCGCTTCGCGACATTCTCGAGCGGGGCCGAGCGGATCCGGCGCTTCGTGCGACGGCGCCGACGAGGACGTGCACAGCTTCGTCGAGCGGCTGCTCGTCGAGCGGCTGGGCGACGCCGGCAAGCGGCTGCACACCGGGCGCTCGCGCAACGAGCAGGTGTCGCTCGATCTGCGGCTGTACCTGCGGCGCCGGATTCCCGCGCTGCAGGCGCGCGGTCGCGCGCGATTGTCGGCGCGCTCGCGCGGCCAGGCCCGCGCCGGCCGGCGATGCGCTGATGCCGTCCTACACGCATTTCCGCCCGGCGCAGCCGGTGCTGGTCGCGCACTTCCTGCTGGCGCACGCCGCGCCGCTTCGCCGCGACTACGAACGGCTCGCCGGCGCGCGCGAGGAAGCCAACGCGCTGCCGCTCGGCTCCGGCGCCATCGCCGGAACGAGCTACGCCGTGGACGTGCCAGGCGCTTGCCGCCGACCTCGGATTCGATCGCGTCGTCGCCAACAGCATCGACGCGTCGTCGGATCGCGACTTCGCGGCGACGTTCCTCTACGCCTGCGCGATGACGATGGTGCACCTGAGCCGGCTGGCGGAGGACCTGATCATCCTGTGCGGCGACGAGCACCGGTTCTTCGAGTTCTCCGACGCGCTCAGCACCGGCAGCAGCATGATGCCGCAGAAGAAGAATCCGGATCCGCTCGAGCTGGTGCGCGGCAAGACCGGGCGCGCGATCGGCAATCTGGTCGCGCTGCTGACGACGATGAAAGGGCTGCCGAGCGGCTACAACAAGGATCTGCAGGAAGACAAGCACGCGCGTGTTCGACGCCGAGGACACGCTGGCCGGCTGCACCGCGGTCGTCAAGTCGGTGGTCGACGGCCTGACGCTCAATCGCGAGCGCGCGGCCGCGGCGGCGTCCGGACTGCTGCTCGCGACCGACGTGGCCGACTATCTGGTCGGACGCGGTGTGCCGTTTCGGACGCGCCCACGAAATTGTCGGTGCGCTGGTCAGGAAGCTCGTGGCCGAAGAGCGCGAGTTCGGCTCGCTGAGCATGGACGAATGGCGCGCCGCCAGCGACCGGTTCGAGGCCGACGTCGTCGCAGCGCGTGACGCCCGAGGCGTCGGTGGCCGCCAAGCGGACGCCGCAGTCGACCGCGCCGTCCGCCGTGCGGCGCGGCGCTCGGCGAGGTGGAGGCCTGGCTGGCCCTATTGCCACTCGAAAACCAGCTCTGCTAAGATTGCCTCGCCTTTCGCAATTCCTTTCCCCGCCAGCGAGGATCCATCGGGAGCTTTTGATGCAGCAGCGCCAGCTTCGGCTTGGTGACATTCTGGACGACTACTGTCCGCGCGAGCGGCGACTGACGAACCACGTCGTCGTCGCGATGGTCGGCGACGACGTGAAGCAGACGCGCTGCACCACGTGCGACGCCGATCACGAATACAAGCACGCGCAAGGTGCCGCGTCAGCGGCGGAAGTCCGAGCCGGCGGCGCTCTAGCGCCGCATGCCGTGCCGGTCGCGCCGAAGAAGGTCGTGCACGAGGCGCGGCCCGACACCGCCGACGAACCTGTTCCAGCGCTCCGCGGCAGCGTCTGCCGAGCCCATCGCGGTTGCGCCGCGGTCGCGCCGGAGCCCGATGCGTCAGCGTCGCGACGACGACGATCGGTTACTCGAGGACGGCGAACGCCGAAGCGCGACGCCGACGAAAGAAGAAGGCCCCGTCCACCGGCCGCTCATTCGCGCGCAGCTTCCGCGCACCGAAGGGCAGCCGCCAGCCGCCGCGTCAGGCGCCCGACTTCACGATCCGGCAGCCGGCAGGCCGTCCGAATCGCTTCCGTCCGCGTCATCCGCGTGCAGCGGCGGCGGCGCAGGGTTCCAGGGAATCGCTCGGACGGCAACATGAACGGCAACACGCGGGGCGGTCCGCCGCGTCAGCACGGTGGGCGGCCGCCGGTCGGACCGCCGCGTCTCGCGAAGCGCCATGGTCCCAGGGTCCCGGCGGGCGCAAGCGTTCGAAGTAGCCGGCCACGAGAGCGCTCCGAGTCAACCTATGTCTGATCTCTCCGGTAAGCACGGTCTCATCGTCGGCGTCGCCAACAAGCGGTCGATTTCGTGGGGAATTGCGCAGGCGGCTGCAGCTGCGGGCGCGCGCCTGGCGCTGACCTATCCGAGCGAGCGGCTCGAGGAAAACGTCCGCGAGCTCGCCGCGAAGCTCGACAACCCGCTCGTGCTGCCGTGCGACGTCTCGAGCGACGAGCAGATCGCCGCGCTGGCCGCGTCGCTCGATCGCGAGTTCGGCGGGCTCGACTTCCTGGTCCACGGCGCGGCGTTCGCGCCGGCGCACGAGCTGTCCGACCCGTTCGTCCAGACCTCGCGCGAGGGTTTCCGGATCGCGCTCGATGTCAGCGCCTATTCGCTCATCGGCGCTGACGCGCGCCGTGCGTGCCGCTGATGGAGAAGCGCGGCGGCGGCAGCGTGCTGACGCTGACGTTTCTCGGCAGCGATCGCGTGTTCCCGAACTACAACGTGATGGGCGTCGCCAAGGCGGCGCTCGAAGCGACCGTCCGCTATCTCGCGGCCGATCTCGGTCCGCAGAACATCCGCGTCAACGCCGTGTCGGCCGGTCCGATCAAGACGCTGGCGGCCGCCGGCATCTCGGGGTTCTCGAGCATCCTCAGGTCTACCGCGAACGCGCGCCGCTCCGGCGCAACGTGGAGCTCGGCGAGATCGCCGACGCCGCGGTGTTCCTGCTCGGCAACGGCTCGCGCGCGATCACCGGCGAAGTGATGATGGTCGACGCCGGCTATCACGCCGTCGGCCTTTAGCGCTTATCCCCACTCCTCGGTCTTGATCGCGCTCGCGCGGCACGCCGAGGTCTCCGAGGATCTGCGGAATCTCCTGGACCAGCGCCGGCGGGCCGCAGACGAAACAGAGCGTCGCCTGGCCGTGGACCAGCGGCGCGAGATCGTCGCGGCCGATGCGCCCGCGCGTGCCGCTCCAGTCGTCCGGGACCTCGCGCGTCACGCGCAGCTCGAGCTCAATCTGGCCGGCTCGCGGCCAGGCTGCGCAGTTCCTTCTCGTAGGCGAATTCGGATGGCGTGCGGGCGCTGTAGAGGAGGCCGATCTCGTCGTGCGGCACGGTGAGCGCGTGGTGCAGCATCGCGCGCAGCGGCGAGATGCCGGTGCCGCCGGCGATGAACAGGAAGCGTCGCTCCTCGGGCGCCGGTGGAAACGTGAAGCGGCCGAGCGGTCCCTCGATGTCCACGAGCGATCCCGGCTCGAGATCGAGATGCGGCCCGGCGCGGCCGTCGGCGTCGACGCCGACAGCAGTTCCAGCGAGCTGTCGCGCGCCGATTCCTCGGGCGCAGCGGCGATCGAGTAGGGACGCCGGCGATCCTGCCCGTGCGATGCCGACATAGACCGCCTGGCCGGCGAGATACGGGAACGTGACGCCCTCGAGATCGATGCGCACGATGCGCGCGCGCGGCGTGGCCGGCCACACCTCGCGGATCGGCTTCGTGATCACCACGGCGCATTATGCTAGCGAATGGCCGTCATGCGACGCGTGCGCGGGGTGCTGCTGCGGCTGGTGAAGCGACGGCTGCCGGCGATGACGCTCGGCGCGGCGCTGATCGTGCCGTCGGCCTGGATCGAGTTCGTGGCGAACGATGCCGCCTGGTGGCTCCAGGGGCTGGCGCTGGTCGTGGGCGCGACCGGTCTGGCGCTGTTCTGGACCGGTCTGACCGGGCCGAGCCCGGACTGGGTCGAATAGCGTCTACGCGCTGCGTGCGTCGGCGGCGCGTTTGGCACAGGCCCGGCTTCGACTCCGGCTGCAGGCTCGTATTCCTCGATCTTGCGGTAGAGCGTGCCGCGGCTGATGTCGAGCACGCGCGCCGCTTCCTTCTTGTTCCACTGCACCGCCTCGAGCACGCGCACGATGTGCGCGCGCTCGGCTTCGGCGAGCGACGGCATGCGATCGCCGGAGGTGGCGGTCGTTGGACGAATGGCATGCAGGAACTCGATGTCCTGCGCGCGAATCGAGCGGCCGGGCGCCGACAGCGCCGCGCGCGACACGGTGCTTTCGAGCTCGCGGATGTTGCCCGGCCACGGATACTGCACGAGCAGATCCAGCGCCTCGCGCGAGAACGCCTTGCTCTCGAGCGGCAGCCCCTGCGCCGCGCAGTAGCGCGCCAGGAATCGCTCGGCCAGCACCGGAATGTCCACCTGCCGCTCGCGCAGCGACGGCAGCCGGATCGCGAAGGCGTTCACGCGGTAGTACAGGTCCTCGCGGAAGCGGCCGTCGCGGACGAACTGCTCGAGCGGACGGTTGGTCGCCGAGATCAGCCGGAAGTCGACCGAGATCGACTTGTGGCCGCCGAGCCGCTCGAAGCGCCGCTCCTCGAGCACGCGCAGCAGCTTGGCCTGGGCGATGAGCGACATGTCGCCGATTTCGTCGAGAAACAGCGTGCCGTCGTTGGCCAGTTCGAGGCGGCCCGGCTTGCGATCGTGCGCGCCGGTGAACGCGCCCTTCTCGTAGCCGAAGATTTCCGACTCGAAGAGCGTGTCGGGCAGCGCGGCGCAGTTGACCGCCTGGAACTTGGCTTCGCTGCCGCCGGCTCAGCTCGTGGATCATCCGCGCGACGACTTCCTTGCCCGAGCCGGTCGGTCCGAGGATCAGGACCGAGATGTCGGACTTGGCGGCGGTGCGGATCCACTCGAAGACGATCAGCATCTTCTCGTCGCGGCCGATCATTTCGCGGAAGCGCTGCACCGACGGCGACTGGTCTTCGGTGCTGACCGTGGCGCGGCGCTCGAGGAACGCGTCGAGCAGCTCGGTCAGCGGTCCTGTCTCGGGACGCTCGGCCAGATATTGCGCGGGCGGACCGGGCAGCATCCGCGACCACGCCGAAGTCGGTCAGTTCGCGCACGCAGTTTTCCACGTCGAGCCGCAGCCGGCCGAACGTCTGCATCAGCGACTCGACGTCGAACGCTTCGTCGGGCCGGGAATTCAGGTAGCGGAGGATGCCGGCGCGCAGCGGCGATTGCACGAGCGTGCGGAAGCGTGCATCGAGCTCCGCCACTTCCGGCGAACGCAGCGATGCCGCCACGCTGGCGCGCCGCGCGCTGAACAGCAGATCGTCCATTTTGGCGTTCGATTTATCGGTCGGTGTTTGCGGCGGGCGACAGGCCCGGCGGCTGGACGTCCCGCCGGCCTTGAAATAGTCGTTCTGGTGCGCCTCGATGAGCGCCTTCATCTTGCGCGCGTCGCCCTTGCGGTGGCCGTGGCACCTGATCGGACTGACGCCGCCGCTCGTCTCGATCAGGACGTCGGACAGTAACATCCCGGTAACGATCTTGACCGACGCGATGTGCGCCATGTGAATCGATTCTTCCTGGCGGCCGATCCACTGCGGCGTGTACTGCACGACGCTGGTGGGCGTGATCAGCACCTGGGTGGGGAAGAGCCGGTTGCCGCGACTGAGGCGGCTGGCGCGGAACACATCGCCCGATGCGAACGGACGCCCTTTCTGCCACACGATCAGCAGCCACAGCGCCGCCAGAACCACGGCGACGCCGATCGTCCACCACATCCACGCGGGTTCGGTGTTCACGAGCGCTCGATGTTAAGCTATTTTCCCTTTCAGAAGGAGAGCCGCTCTTGCCGCACCGCGCGCCGGGTTCGCCCCGGAAATCCCGTCAGGCTTTTCTCAGCGGCAAGCCGATTCGTTACTACCGGCCGAAAGGCAGCGCCGACGTCAAGCGCCTGGTCGACGAAGGATTCCAGGCGTTCAATGCCGGACGGATCTCCGAAGCGTGCCAGATTTTCTCGGAGAAGATGCTGGCGCCCGAGAACGACACGACGATCGGGCTGACGGTCGCCGGCGCGCTGACGCCGGCCGGTCTCGGCGGATGCGTGATCGAGATGATGGACCGCGGCCTGGTGGATTTCGTCATCTCCACCGGCGCGAATCTCTACCACGATCTTCACTATGCGCTGAACTTCACGCTGCGGCGAGGCTCGCCGTTCCTGAACGACGTCGAGCTGTACGAAGAAGGCGTCATCCGGATCTACGACGTGCTGTTTCCGGCCACCGTGCTGCTCGAGACCGACGCCTACATCCGCGACTTCATCGAGCGCTCGGGTCTCGATCGGCCGGTCGCCACCGCCGAGTTCCACTACCTGCTCGGTCGCGATCTGCTCGAACGCTTTCCCGGCTGCGAGGAGCACTCGGTCGTCGCGCGTGCGGCCCTGGCCGGCGTGCCGCTCTACACCTCGTCGCCAGGCGACAGTTCGATCGGCATGAACATCGCCTACCACGAGCTGATGAACGACAGCCGCTTCATGATCGATCCGAACAAGGACGTGAACGAGGTGTGCGCGATCGTTCGCGCCGGCCACCAGAACGGCTGCGTCATCCTCGGCGGCGGATCGCCCAAGAACTTCTACCTGCAGGCGCAGCCGACGCTCTGGGAGGTCTACGGCATTCCCAAGGGCGGCAACGACTACTTCATCCAGATCACGACCGACCAGGTCGTCTGGGGCGGCCTGTCCGGCGCGACACCCGCCGAGGCCGTCAGCTGGGGGAAAGTGAATCCGGGCGTGCTGCCTGACACGGTCGTCGCGTACTGCGACTCGACGATCGCGTTTCCGATTTTCTGCGAGTACGTCGTCGGGTCGCCCAACGGCCGCCGGCCGCGCAAGGAGCTGTACCACCAGCGCGAGCGGCTGGTCGCCGAGCTGACCGCGGAAGCGAAGGCGGCGCGCGAGAAAAAGAACGTCCAGGCCTGACGTCTGGCAGAATCAGGGTTGTGGGGTCTCTTTCGACCGAGCTCGCCCCGCACGCCGACCGCCTGTCAGCCCGTCCCCGCATCTACGCAGACGCCAATGTGCCGGCCGGCCTCGTCGCGCACATGCGGACCGCACTCGACTGGGACGTCCTGTTCGTCATCGAAGACGACGAACTGCGGCGCGCGCCCGACCTGAAACATTTCCGGCTGGCGCGGCAGCTGCGCCGGACGCTGATCACCATGGATCGCGATTACCTCGACGACCGGCGATTTCCGCCCGGCGACGGCAGCGGCGTGCTCGTCATTCAGGCGCCGGATGAACACGAGCTCTTCGCGCTGGTAACCCGCGTGGACCGCCGGCTCTTTCCCGCCGGCGAGGTGTCCCGTGCGTCCGCTCCCGCTCGAAGGGCGCAAGCTGCAGATTCACTCCGACTGGGGCCGGGACGGCGAGTGATCGTCCTGTCGGGCGCCGAGCTGGTGCTGCCTGACCGGATCCTGAGTCCGGGCACTCTCGTGATCGACGAAGGGCGCATCGTCGACATCCGCCAGGGTGCATCGCCGTCGCCCGCGCTGCCGTTTTACGGCCACTACATCGTTCCCGGTTTCATCGACGTCCACGTCCATGGCGTCGAAGGCGTGGACGCCCTCGAGGCTGGCTCGGTCGCGGCCATGGCTGCACGCCTGCCGCCATTCGGCGTCACCGGCGTTCTGTCCGACGACGGTGGCGTGCGCGCCCGACGCGCTTCGGCGCGTGCTCGAGGAGGTGCGCCGCGCTCGCGAATCACCGGCGGACCGCGCCGCCCGCGTCTTGCCCGCGCACCTCGAAAGCAATTTCATCAGTCCTGCATTCGCAGGCGCGCAGCCGGCACACTGCCTGCGCAGTGCGCGGGCGCGCGCTGGACATTTGGGCGGGTGGGCCAGGTAGGGCGGGTGGGGCGGGTGGGGCAGGTGGGGCAGGTGGGGAATTCGATGGCGCGGATATCCTGCGCGAAATCGATCGCGCCGTGCCGGATGTCGGCATCGTCACGGTCGCACCGGAGATCGATGGCGGCCTCGATCTGGTGGCGTGGCTCGTGTCGCGCGGCGTCCGCGTTTCGCTCGGCCACTCGGGCGCGACCTTCGACGTGGCGATGGCCGCGATTGCCGCCGGCGCAACGCACGCGACGCATCTTTACAACCGCATGTCGCCGGCCGACCATCGCGCACCCGGCCTCGCCGGTGCCGTTCTCCAGGCCGACGATGTCGCGGCCGAATTGATTTGCGACGGCGTGCACGTCCATCCTGCGGTGATCCGCACGACCGTTGCCGCCAAGCGACCGTCCCGGATCATGGCGATTACCGACGGCACTGCCGCCACCGGCCTTCCCGCCGGCTCGCGCGCCAGGCTCGGCGACCACACGATCACCGTCGGCGACGCCGCCTACCTCGACGACGGCACGCTGGCGGGCAGCGTGCTGACGATGGATCGCGCCTTCGAACTGCTGGTCAGGCGCGTGGGCCTGTCGCCGGTGGACGCGGCCACCATGTGCGCGACGACGCCCGCGCGTGAGCTCGGCCTGGTGGGTCACGGCGTGATTGCGGTTGACGCCGTTGCGGACCTGGTCGTCCTCGACTCGCAGTTCTCGGTCGTCCAGACGTATGTCGGGGGCCGGCTCGTCTACGCCCGCCGGTCGAACGGTTTGCCGCCCTCAACCGTCTAAGGCAGCCGGAGGGCAATCCATGTCTCTGCTCCCAGCCGCTCGCCGTCTGTTGCTGATGGCTCCGCTCGGCATCGCCGTCGCAGCCTCGGCATGCGTGGACATCCAGGCCGGCGACCTTCGCTACCTCCAGCGTGAAGAGAAGCACTTCACCGTGTCCGACCACCCGGACGTCTCGCTGGCGACGTTCAACGGAGCGATCGAGGTCCGTGTCTGGGACCACCCCGAAGTGCAAATCGTCGTCGAGCGGCGCGGCAGCGATCAGCACGAGGCTGAAGCGATTCGCGTCGAGAGCGAGCAGCACGGCGACCGCGTCTCGATGACGGTCAGAGGACGAGCGCACCAACGACCTCGGGTTCCATCGTCAGCGCAGCGCATCGCTGCTGGTGACGCTTCCCCGAAACGCCCGCGTCGAGGCGAGAAGCGGCGATGGCGCGATCGACATCCGCGACGTCGGCGGCGAGCTCGTGACCCACACCGGCGACGGGTCGATTCGACTGGACGGGGTGAGCGGGCCGGTTGACGCGCGGTCAGGGGACGGCAGCATCCTGATCACCGGCGTCCTGACGAGCGTTCATGCGATGTCGGGCGACGGATCCGTGACGGTGCGCGCGAGCGCCGGCAGCACCGCGCGCGACGACTGGTCGATCAATACCGGCGACGGACCGGTGGTGCTGGAGCTGCCGGACAACTTCGCCGCCGAGCTCGATGCCCGCACCGGCGACGGCGGAATTTCCGTGCGCGATCTCGACCTCGAACGAACCTCCGACGGCGACCGCCCGAACCACCGCGTGCACGGCCGCCTCGGCGCCGGCGGAGCGCACATCGGCATCCACACCGGCGATGGATCGATCACGCTCAGGCGGTTCTAGCAGACACTTAAGGAATTAGGGAAGTAAGGAATTGAGGAAGTAGGGCATTTCATCAATTCCCACTTCCCACTTCCTCACTTCCCACTTCCCACTTCCTAACTTCCTTAATTTCTTAATTCCTCAAGTTCCCGTGAACTGTCTGTCCACATAATCCGTCGGATCCGCAATGCCGGCTTCTTGGAACGCGTCGTGGCGTTCGCGGCATTTGTTGCACGCGCCGCAGTGGCGGGGCGGCGAGTCCGACGTCGGGTTGACGCAGGACAGCGTGAGCGCGAGCGGGACGCCGGCGGCCGTGCCGCGGCGGATGACTTCGGATTTCTCGACTCGCGCGTACGGCGCGGCGATCTCGAGTCGATGATCGAGGCCCAGCGAGAGCGCGGTGGTGAGCGCGTCACGAAACGCGGGGGTCGCATCGGGAAACGGATTGTGATCGAGCGTGCCGATCGCGATGCGCCCGATGCCGGCAGCCGCGCAGAAGACGCCGGCCTTTCCGAGCAGGATGATGTTGCGTCCCGGCAGGTACATGTCTTCGTCGGGCGCCCGATAGTCCGGCACCTGGCCGCTGCGTGACCAGTGCGCGGCCGGGTAGACGTCGGTCATGTCCACGCTGAGCGAGACGAGCGGCCGGACGCGCCCGTTGAACACCGGACTCTCCAGCAGCCGGCGCGTCATGTCGCGCTCGGCGTGCTCCCAGGTCAACCCGACGCTGATGTAAATCGGCTGGACCTCGTCGCGCGCCGCTTCTTCGGCGAGAAGCACCGCGCTGTCGAGCCCGCCCGAGAGAAGGACGGCGGTGGCCACGTGAGTTGATAAGATTACCGCATGTATTCCGTCACCAAGCGCATCGACTTCTGTTACGGCCACCGCCTGCTCGACTACGACGGCATCTGCAAGCATCCCCACGGGCACAACGCGATCGCCGAAATCGAAGTGCGCACCGGCACGCTCGACAACCGCAACATGGTGTGCGACTTCAGCGACATCAAGCGCATCGTCAAGGGCTGGATCGACCGCGAGCTCGATCACAAGATGGTGCTCCGGCAGGACGATCCGCTCGTCAAGCCGCTGCAGGATCTGGGTGAGCCGATCTTTCTCGTGGACAGCAATCCCACCGTGGAGCGCATCGCGCGGCTGATTTTCGACTACGCCGTCGGCGAGGGGCTGCCGGTCGTGCGCGTCAAGGTGTGGGAAACGCCGACCTCGTACGCCGAATATCAGGCGTGACCCGCCTGATCGTTTTCGATCTGGACGGGACGCTCGTCGATTCGCGCCGCGATCTCGCGGAGTCGGCCAACCAGGTGCTTCGCGAGTGCGGGTGCCGGCCGCACGACGAGGCGGCGATTGGACGGATGGTCGGCGACGGCGCCGCGACCCTCGTCGCGCGGGCCTTCGCGGAAGCCCGGTGCCCGCAGCCGCCGGCGGCGCTCGAACGGTTTCTGGCGATCTACAACAACCGCTTGCTCGAGTGCACCCGCGCGTATCCGGGGATTCCCGAACTGCTGACGGCGCTCGAAGGGCGCGCGACGCTCGCGGTCCTGACCAACAAACCTGTTGGCCCGACCCGGACGATTCTCGAGGGCTTGGCCTGGCGCCTCATTTCGGCGATCGCGTGATTGGCGGGGATGGCCCCTTTCCGCGTAAGCCCGACCCGGCCGGGTTGCGGCATCTGATCGCCGAGGCGGGTGTCGAATCTTCGACCACCCTGATGGTTGGCGATTCGGCGATCGATTGGCGGACCGCCCACGCGGCGTCAGCCCGAAGCTGCACGGTTCGTTATGGGTTCGGGTTCGACGGGTTTCCGGTCGATGACGCGACCGACGGGGACGTCTTCATCGACGCTCCCGCGGACCTCTTAGGCCATCTGTAGGCTTTCCATACGACTAAATCGGGCGCTGACGTATTGCGCGTCGGAACTGATCCAAATTACGTGTGTGTAACCGGAATTCTGATGGCATCGCCATTGCTCAGCACACCCCCACGCATCAATGGCAATGGGAAACGGCTTCCCCAACCGGGGTTCCGAGCAGGCTTCCCGCGCAAGGACGGAGATGACCAGGATTAACGGAGAAAGACCCCGCGTGCTGCTCGTGGACGACTATCCCGATGCGCGCGAAATGTATAGCGAGTACCTCAAGTTCTCCGGGTTCGACGTGGTCGAGGCGTCCAACGGAGTCGAAGCTCTGCAGCGCGCCATTGAGAACACGCCGGACATCATCCTGATGGATCTTTCGCTGCCGGTCATGGACGGCTGGGAAGCCACGCGACGCCTGAAAGAGGACGCCCGGACGTCTGACATTCCGGTCGTCGCGCTGACCGGCCACGCGCTGGCCGGCATGTTCGAGGGCGCCAAGCGCGCCGGCTGCGACGCGTTCGTCACGAAGCCCTGCCTGCCTGAAGACCTGGTCAAGGAAATCCGCAGCGTCCTCAACGGGCGCTGACCCGGGCTCGGCCCGCAGGCCGCGTTCACCGATTCTTCGTGAACGGCAGCTCGTACGAGAAGTAGGTCAGGATTGCGCCGGTGTTGCCGCTGTCGGCAAACGTCGCCGGCACCGCCAGCCCGATGACAATTTGCCTGTCGTCCCGCAGGTTCCAGCCCCATCGAAACCCTGGCGAGAGCGTGACGTTGGTGTCGTGCGAGACGCCGTTGTCGTTGAACGTCCACCACCGCTTCGAGCAGCAGGTTGAAGAGCGGCCTGGTCGCCCAGACCACGCTGCCGGCGAGGACCGGCGAGGTGAGGCTGGCGTGCTGGCCGTCGTCGAGCTCCGCATCGTGAAGCCACGTGAATCCGGCGTTCCAGTGCAGGTAGAAACGGCCTTCCCGCTTGCTGAAGGGAAGATTGACCTGAATTCCCGTGTGGTCGGTGTCGTCGTCCTGGATCCCGGTCGGGAGAATCAGGCTGACGCGCGGCGCAAAGGCGGGGCGTCCGGCGCCTTCCTCCGCAACCTGGTAGCGGTAGTTGAGAAGCACGCCGCCGAAATGAAGCGGCGTGCCGGCGCCGCCGTCGAAGGGAATCGAGTACGACAGTTGATGCCGCAGGGCCGGCACCGGCCACTCCTGGGTGAAGTTGCCGGCCCAGTCGCCGCTCTTGTCGCGCGTGAACACGAAGATGTTCTGAAAGATGCCCCGGTCCTGGTTGAACGCTTCTTCCACCAGGAACGAGTTGTCGAGGATGCCGAACGGCGTGTCCTCCTGCGCGCAGACTGGACGGCATGTCAACACCGCTGCGATCGCGATCAGGACGCGGACCAGCCGCGAGTGCATCACTGCCTGTCGACCTCGACGAGCAGCTTCGAGGCCGCGCGAGCACCGATGGTGATCGGCGGCCGATTCCTGCTGCGCAACCGCACGGCGTCGGCAGCGGGATCGCGCGTTTCCACTTCGATCGATTCGCCCGGTTTCAGCTGATTGTGCTCGATGAACCGCAGGAAGGCCGGATCCTGGTCCACGATCCGCGTGACCCTGAGCGGCCTGCCTACCGGACAGGTCAGCAGGCTCTCCAGATGATCCGCGCGGATGGTGCCCTCGGGCGTCGGAATGGGATCGCCGTGCGGATCGTGGGTCGGACGTCCGAGCATCTCGTCGATGCGCTCGATCAAGCGCTCGGAAACGACGTGTTCGAGCTGTTCGGCCTCTTCGTGCACTTCGGCCCAACTCATCCCCATGACCTCGACGAGGAACGCCTCGACGAGGCGATGGCGCCGCAGCACCAGCCCCGCGAGCTTTTCGCCCGCCTTGGTCAGGCGCACGCCGCTATACGGTTCGTACTCGGCCAGACCCGATTCAGCCAGCGCTTTCACCATGGTCGTTGCGGTGCCGGGCGTCACGCTCAATGCGGTCGCCACCTGCCCCATCGACACCAGCCGGGCGCCGGCGGGCAGCGAGGCCTGTCCCTGATAGATCGCCTTCAGGTAATTCTCAACCGTGCTCGATGGCAGCATGGCAGGCGATATTATCCACCGGATGTCTCTCGGCTCGCGGATCGCGACGCCCGACGGCAAGCGTCGCTACGTGCGCGCGCTCTTTGCCACGATTGCCGATCGTTACGACCTGATTACGCGGTTTCTTTCCTACGGCCAGGACCGGCGGTGGAAGCGGCGGCTCGTCGAACTGGCGCGCCCGGTGTCCGGCATGCGGGCGCTCGATCTGGCCACCGGGACCGGCGACATCGCGTTTCTGCTGCAGGATCGCGCGGTCTCCACCGATGGGACTCGACGTCACCCATCGCATGGTCGAAATCGCGCGGACCAAACGCGCCGGCGCGAGCGCGCCGTCGTTTCTGGTTGGCGATATGATGGCGCTGCCGTTTCCCGACGCGTCATTCGATCTCGTGACGACCGGATACGGTCTCCGAAACGTCCCGGATCTGACCACGGCGATCGATGAGATGTACCGAGTCCTGAGAACCGGCGGCCACGCGCTCTCGCTCGATTTCAATCGCCCGTCCCACGGCCTGGTCCGCGCCGTGTACTTGTTCTATCTGTCGGTGGTCGGCAGCGCGCTGGGATGGGTGCTGCACCGCGATCCGGATACCTACCGCTATATTCCCGCGTCGATCAGCCGATATCCGGGAGCGGACGCGGTCGCGCAGATCATGAAAGCGCGCGGGTTCCGAACCGTCGCTCACTATCCGGTTCTCGGCGGGCTGATGGCGATTCATCACGCGAGCAAATGATGAACGTCGACACGTCGAACTGGTCCGGTGAGGGCGAGTTTACCCAGGTCCTCCTCGACCATCTCCGCCTCGTGCCGGGCATTGCCTTCGTACGCGTCGAAGATGCGCCCGCAAGCCGGTCCGAGGCCGATTACAATTTCATCAGCAACGAATTTTTCGTAGACTTCTCGACTGAATCGCGTCAGGAGCGCGGCAAGCGGTGGGGCGTGCTCCCGGTGACGCGCACGATCGAGATCAAAACGATGAACATGGCGCAGCTCGAAGCGGCCCTGACGGCCGATCCGGCGATTGGTGCGCCTGACTATTCCGACACCGCGATGCTCCAGTACCTGCGATCGGAACGCATCATTCCGCCGTATCAGACGCGCGGCTACAAGATGGTGGAACTGGTCCGGATCTACGAAGTCGGCAAGGGCCCGGCTGACCGCGTCATGAGCCTGGTTCCGTCGCTGCTGCGCGCGATCCTGCTGATTGACGCCGACGCGCTCGTCCTCCATGTCGGCGACAAGCCCTACGTGCTGTCGCCGGCCGGCCAGGTCGATCTGGCGCCCCGCGCGATGTCGTACGAAGAGGTCACCGGCGTCATCACGCAGCTCCTGCCGGCCGACCAGCAGCATGCCCTTCAGGAGTTCGGCGCCGCGCAGCACGAGCTGATCGAGCTCCCCGACTTTCCGGGCGTTCAATTCAACGTCGTCGCCGCCCGCGGCGGTGACGATGTCTGGGTCGAAATCCGGCGCAAGGTTGTCGCGGCACCCGAGCGCGTCCGGCCGGAGCCGCGGATCGCGCCGGTCCAGGAGCGATCGCGCGACCTTCCACCGCCGGCGGCATCCGTGGAGTTTGCCGCTCCCGTGCTCGTGCAGCGCGAAGCCGTGGCTGCGGCGCACGCCACCGAGACTGAACCACCACCAGTCATCCGGCGAATCATCGAACCGCCGCTGACCGAGCCGCTTGAGCCCGCGCGAGGCGGCGCATTCGGCGGTGGTCCTGCCGCTGACCCGAACGCTGCCGCGCGGCGAGACGCCTCCGCCGCTGGCGGATCAGGCGCTGGCCGGCCTCGATCGGCTGCTGCAGGCTGGCGGCCGCGCGCGGCGCGTCCACGCTGTTTCTCTCGTCGGACACCCGGCCGTCGATTCGCGTGGACGGCGAGGTGCAGGCGCTCGAAAGCACGCCGATGCTCGGTCCGAACGACGTCGAATCGCTGCTGCTGACGCTGATGCCGGAACGCAACGCCGAAGCGCTGCGGACCGGGGCGACCACCGAGTGGATTTGCGATTTTCCCGATCTCGGACGCGTGCGGTGTATGAGCTTCAGGGACCACCGCGGGCCGGGCGGCGTGTTTCGCATCATGCCGACGCGGGCGGTGACGTCGCAGCAGCTGGGGCTCTCGCCGGAGATTCAGGCGCTGGCCGGCGAGACCGAGGGGCTGGTGCTCGTGGCCGGGCCGCGCTCGAGCGGCAAGCGCACGCTGATGTCCGCGCTGGTCGATCTCATCAACCGGACGCGCCGCGCGCACATCATCACCATCGAGCGCGAAATCAACGTCGTCCACGATCGCGCGAGCTCGTTCATCAGCCAGCGGGAAGCGCGGGGCGCCGGCGAGATGATCGACATGGCGCGCGTGGCGCTGCGGGAAGATCCCGACGTGCTCGTCCTCGAGAGCGTGCGCAGCGCCGAGTTGATGACGCTGGCGCTCGACGCGGCGGCGTCGGGCCGCCTCGTGGTCTGCGGCCTTCCGGCGCACAACGCCACCGGCGCGATTGACGCGATCATCGATCTGTTCCCGCCCGATACCCGGCGTCAGGTGCAGATCTCGCTGGCGCAGAACCTGCGCGGCGTGATCGTCCAGGTCCTGCTTGAACAAGATCGCCGGCGGACGCCTGGCGGCCCGCGAGCTGCTGCTCAATACGCCCGCCGTGGCCGGCGTGATTGCCGAAGGGAAGACCTCGCAGTTGCCGCTGGTCATCGAAGGCGGGCGAAAGCACGGCATGGTGCCGCTGAACGACGCGCTCGCCGGCTTCGTGCAGAGCGGCGCGGTGGACGTGCGCGAGGCCTTTCAGCGCTCGCAGGACCGCGCCGGATTCCTCGCCACGCTCCAGCGCCAGGGCATCGACACGTCCTCAGTCGAACGCTTCGCGTAGACAGTCACGACGATCACCGCAGAGATCGCGGAGCTCGCAGAGTAGCTTTTCTAAAAAGCTTTCGTGCCTTCGTGTCTTCGTGGTTCCGGGCTTGTGTCACGACGATCAACGCAGAGATCGCAGAGGACGCAGAGAAACCAAAGGGTTTCTTGGAAGAGTCTTCGTGTCCTTCGTGCCTTCGTGGTTCCGTCTTCGTGGCTTTGTATTTGTAAGTTCGGGTTTCTGCGATCTTTGCGGCCTCTGCGGTTGATCGTCGTGTCTACCGCTCGACGAATGGCTCCAGTTCCTTTACCAGAAACTCCAGGACATCCTCGTCGCCGAGTTCGCTGACCGCCTTCGTCCGCGATCGCGCGCTCGGATTCGACCACGCGGCGGCCGCGGGCGCGGCTGGTGTGACCCATGACGACCGGCCGGTCGCCGGTCGTGTCGAGCGAGATCTCCACGAAGTCCTCGGCGCTCTTGTCCGAGACCATGCGGACGCTGCCGCTCGGCGTGTTCACCGTGAAGTTGTAGCTGCTCGCCTTCAGCGCGCTGGCCACCTGCCGGAACAGCGGAATCGCGATCTGATCCAGGAACCGTTCGTAGGCGCGCGCCGCCTCGTCGTTCCGCGTCCGGCGTTCGCCGGCCGACCGCTTGGCGTGCTCGAGCAGGTGCGTGATCCGCTTGCGAACGTCCGACGTTTCCATCAGATGACCCTCTCGGCGCGAAAGGCGGCGATTTCGTCGGCGGTGAATCCCAGGTCGTGGAAAGAATCGGTTCGGTGTGCTCGCCGAGCGTCGGCGGCGGCGTACGGATCTCGCCCGGCGTATCCGAGAACTTCAGCGGCGTCCCGACCAGTTTCAGCGGGCCCGCCTTCGGATGATCGAGCTCCGCGATCATCTCGCGCGCAGCGATCTGCGGGTCGGTGAACACTTCGTGCAGATCGCGAACCGAGCCGCACGGCACGCCGGCGGCCTTCAGTTTCTCGATCCAGTGCGCCCGCGTCTGGGCCTTGAGCGCCGCGCCGAGCAGCGGCCGGAGCTCGCCGTAATTGACGACGCGCAGACGATTGGTGGCGAAGCGTTCGTCGTCGGTCGAAACCGGCGACCTCGCAGAACCGGCGCCATTGATCGTCGTTGCCGACGGCGAGGACGAAGTCGCCGTCGGAAGCGGCGAACGTTTCGTAGGGCACGATGGTCGGATGGCGATTGCCCATGCGCTGCGGCGCCGCGCCGGTCGCGAAGTAGATGCCCGCCTGATAGCTGAGGAGCGCCACCACCGAATCGAGCATCGCGATATCGACTTCCTGCCCGCGCCCGGTCCGCTCGCGCGCGAAGAGCGCCGCCGTGACGCCCTGCGCCGCGAACATGCCGGACACGATGTCGGCGATCGCGACGCCGAGGCGGAACGGCGGACCGTCGGCCGCGCCGGTGATGCTCATCAACCCGCCTTCGGCCTGCATGACCGCGTCGTAGCCGGCCTCGCGATGCCGCGGTCCGGTCTGTCCGAACCCGGAGATCGAGCAGTAGACGAGCCGCGGATATTTCGGGGCCAGCGTCGCGTAGTCCAGGCCGAGCTTGGCGCAGCGTGCCCGGACGGAAGTTCTCGACGAGCACGTCGGCCTTGGCGATCAGGCGATCGAGGATGCGACGGCCCGCAGGTTGCTTGAAGTCGAGCGTGACGCTCTCCTTGTTGCGGTTGATGCTCAGGAAATACGCGCTTTCGCCCTCGAGAAACGGCGGGCCCCACGCGCGCGTGTCGTCGCCTTTGCCCGGCTGTTCGATCTTGATGACGCGCGCGCCCATGTCGGCCAGCATCATCGTGCAGTAGGGACCGGAGAGCACGCGCGTGAGATCGAGAACCGTGATGCCGTCGAGCGGTGTCATAGTGTCCGGTAAGTATGACTCATGCGAGTCATGGCCCATCGTGAGCAGTGCCAGCCTTCGGGTGGACTGGCGAAGGAGTCGGCGATGACGATCATACCGAGACGAACCTGGATCCTGGCGGCGCTCTTCGCTGCGCTTGGCGCCGCGGTGTCGGCGCAGGAGCCGAACGCCTCAGGACAAACGCCGTCGATCGTGACGACCGGCGAAGCGATCATTCGGCGCGCGCCGGATCAGGCGTTCGTGAGCGTCGCGGTCGAAACGCGCGCGCCGCGTCCCGCGCGACGCGCAGCGCCAGAACGCCGATGCCATGAGCGCGGTGCAGCAGAAGATCGCCGAAGCCGGCATCGCCCGCGACGCGGTCCGGACGACCGGCTATTCGATTCAGCAGGAGTTCGACTTCAGCGAACGGCCGGCGCACGCCGCGAGAGCTATGTCGCGCGCAACGGCGTCGAGGTCCGGCTCGACGCGGTCGAGCGCACCGGCGAAATTCTCGATGTCGTCGTCCAGGCGGGCGCGACGTCGGTGTCCGGCGTCCGCTTCGACCTGAAGGATCGCGTCGTCGGTCGAGCGCGAGGCGCTGCGGCATGCGGTGGAAGATGCGCGCGCCCGCGCCGATGCGATGGCGGCCGGAGCCGGCCGCACCATCGATCGCGTGCTGCGCATCGACGACACGCGGCAGGGCCGCGTCACGCCGCCGCAGCCGATGATGATGCGCGCCGCCGCCGCGGCGCCCGACAGCGCCGACGCCGATCGAGGCCGGCCTGATCGAGATTCGCGCGCAGGTCACGCTGACGGTCGCGATCAAGTAGGCCGGCTCGGCTCGGGTCAGCTTGCACTGCCGCTAGATGGCCGATGCCCAGATCGCTCTCGCCCGGACGACTACGCGCGGCGCGGCGCATCCTGATGCGGCGCGATCCGGTGCTCGGCGCCGCCATCAAAGCGATCGGTCCGTGTCTGATGGCCGAGCGCCAGCGCAAGGATCACCTCACCGCGCTCGTCGGCGCATCGTCAGCCAGCAGCTCTCGACCAAGGCGGCGGCGACGATCTTCGGCCGGTTCCTTGCGCTCTTCCCCGAACAGACGATTCCCGGGCACGCGGCGATCGCGGCGCGTCGACGATGCGACGCTGCGCGGCGTCGGGCTTCAGCGGACAGAAGGTCGGCTACCTGCGCGACCTGTGCGCGCGCATCGGCGACGGCCGCCTGCGCTCGACGAACTCGATCGCCTGGACGACGAGGCGGTGATCGAGCGGCTGGTGGCGGTGAAGGGATTCGGCCGCTGGACCGCCGAGATGTTCCTGATGTTCCGCCTGCATCGGCCCGACGTGCTGCCGGTCGGCGACCTGGGCATCGTCAACGCCGTGCAGCGGCTCTACCGCCTGCGCAAGCGTCCCGACGCGAAGCAGCTCATGAAGCTCGGCGAAGCGTGGCGGCCGTATCGCTCGGTCGCGTGCTGGTATCTCTGGCAGAGCCTGCAGATGGACATCTAATCGGAAGTCCGAAGCCCGAAGCTCCGAAGCCCAGAGCCTAAAGCCCAGGGCCTAGAGCCTGTTCTTCGACCCAGAGCAGCAGGTAGCCCGCGACGATCGCGATGAGCGTTCCGCGTTCGCTGTAGAGCGTCTCCGCCCACGAGAACGCCGCGGCGACGCTGGTCGCCGGTGATCGCACGGCCGAGGGCGCCGGCGAATGCGGGAATCCAGCGCGGCACGCGCGTCTTGTAGTCGCGATACGGTTCGCCCATCCGCGACTCGAGCAGCCGCTCTTCCCACCGCACGATCGCGTGGTATTCCAGCGCGAGCAGGACGACCACGATCGGCGCGAGCCAGAGCAGCCGCGCGCTGATCGCGAAGCCGAGCCAGAGCAGGATGTTGCCGAGATACAGCGGGTTGCGGACGAGCGAGAACGGCCCGGTGTCGATCGAGCGGGCCCAGGCGTTCGCTTCGCGTCCGCGAAATGACGCCGATGTGGTGGACGCCCACGAACCGCAGCAGCTCGCCGGCGGCCGCGACCAGGACCCCGGCCAGCATCAGGGGCGTCGAAAGAGAAGCGGACGAGCGGGGCGGGGGAATGAGCAGCAGCGCCAGGACGATGGGCAGGGGGATCGACGTCCGGTGCCGGAAGAGCCAGCCGCCGAGCCGGGTCGTCGTGTCCGGATCCTCTTGTCCTGATTGACCTTTGGGTGGAATCGCGGGCGGCATTCGGGCCCGCGAGTATAGCAAACGGGTCGTTTGTTATAATCCGGACTTTCGCGGTCGCATATCGCTTCATGTCCTCTCCCACATCTTCAACGGCGCTTTCGTCCCGCGCGGCGTCATCGGTGCTCGACCTGATCGGCCGCACGCCGCTCGTCCGCCTGCCGCAGTTCGAGCGCGAGACGCCGGGCGTCGAGCTGTACGCGAAGGCCGAGTGGCAGAACCCGGGCGGCTCGGTGAAGGATCGCGCGGCGGCGCGCATGATTGCCGACGGCGAAGCGTCGGGCCGGCTGCGGCCGGGCCTGACGATCGTCGACGCGACGTCGGGCAACACCGGCATCGCCTACGCGATGGTCGGCGCGGCCCGCGGCTACAAGGTCAAGCTGTTCCTGCCGGAGAACGCCAGCCCGGAGCGGAAGCTGATCCTGCGGGCGTTCGGCGCCGAGCTCGTGCTCACCAATCCGCTCGAAGGCACCGACGGCGCGATTCGCGAAGTGCGGCGCATGGTCGCCGAGCGATCCGGACCAGTACTTCTATCCGGATCAGTACAGCAACGACGGCAACTGGCGCGCGCATTTCGATACGACCGGCGCCGGAAATCATCGAGCAGACCGGCGGCCGCCTCACGCACTTCGTCGCCGGCCTCGGCACCAGCGGCACGTTCATCGGCACCGAGCCGCGCGCTGCGCCAGTTCAACCCGGCGATCAAGCTGATTTCGTTTCAGCCCGACTCGCCGTTTCACGGCCTCGAAGGGCTGAAGCACATGGCGATCGGCCATGGTGCCGGCGATTTACGACGCCGTCGCTGGCCGACGAGGATCTCGCGCGTCAGCACCGAGGACGCGCACTCGCTGGTGCGGCGCCTGGCGCGCGAAGAAGGGCTGCTGGTCGGCATCTCGTCCGGCGCGGCGCTCGCCGCGACGCTGCAGGTCGCGCGCGGCCTCGAGCGCGGCGTGGTCGTCACGGTGTTTCCCGACGGCGCGGAGAAGTACCTGAGCGAGAGCTTCTGGACGGCCGAGGAATGACGCCGGCCGCGAAGCAGTCGCAGCTCGACGCGGGTGTGGCCGCCGCGATTCGCCGTCATGGCGAAGAGACGTTTCCGCACGAGTGCTGCGGCGCGCTGATCGGCACCGGCGATCGCGTGACGGCGGCGGTCCCGCTGCCGAACACCACCGAAGAAGGGCCGCGGCGGCGTTTTCTCGTGCGCCCGTCCGACTACCGGCTGGCCGAGCAGCAGGCGAGCGAGCTGGGCGGCGAGCTGCTCGGGTTCTATCACTCGCATCCGGATCATCCGGCGCGGCCGTCGCAGTTCGATCTCGATCACGCGTGGCCGAACTTCGCGTACGTGATCGTGTCGGTCATGGCCGGCGCCGCGCGCGACATGACCGTGTGGTTCCTGAAAGAAGATCGATCCAGTTTCGATGAGGGCGAGCTGAATGGCGACGAAAATTCTGATTCCGACCCCGCTCCGGCCGTACACGGATAAGAAGGAAGCGGTCGAGGCCGACGGCGCGACCATCGGCGAGCTGCTGGCCGACCTGACGACGAAGCATGCCGGGCTCAAGGCGCATCTCTACAACGAGCAGGGCAAGCTGCGCAGCTTCGTCAACGTCTATCTGAACGACGAAGACATCCGCTACCTGCAGAAGGAACAGACGCCGGTGTCGGCCGGCGACACCATCAGCATCATCCCGTCGGTCGCCGGCGGCGTCGAATCGAGGTCCGGATCGCCGATGCAGGCCAGTCGACTCGTGATCGGATTCCATGGCTGATCATGACTGACATCGACGACGCTTCCCGCAGCTGACCAACGACGAAATCAAGCGCTACAGCCGGCACCTGATCATGCCGGAGGTCGGCGTCGACGGTCAGCGCCGGCTGAAGGCCGGCAGCGTGCTCTGCATCGGCGCCGGCGGCCTCGGATCGCCGGCCGCGATGTATCTCGCCGCGGCCGGCGTCGGCCGCATCGGCGTCGTCGATTTCGACGTCGTCGACTTCAGCAACCTGCAGCGGCAGATCATTCACGGCACGCCGGACGTCGGCCGCTCGAAGCTGGCGTCGGCGAAGGATCGGCTGCGTCGACGATCAACCCGCACATCGAGGTCGAGACCTACGAAGACGGCGCTGTCGTCGGAGAACGCGCTGCGAGCTGTTCGAGCCGTACGACGTCATCCTCGACGGCACCGACAACTTCCCGACGCGCTACCTGACCAACGACGCGTGCGTGCTGCTCGGCAAGCCGAACGCCTACGGCAGCATCTTCCGCTTCGAAGGGCAGGCGTCGGTGTTCGCGACCAAGGACGGTCCGTGCTACCGCTGCCTCTATCCGGAGCCGCCGCCGCCCGGACTCGTGCCGAGCTGCGCCGAAGGCGGCGTGCTCGGCGTGCTGCCCGGCGTCATCGGCGTCATTCAGGCGACCGAGGCGATCAAGCTGATCACCGGCATCGGCGAGCCGCTCATCGGCCGCTTCCTGATCTACGACGCGCTGCGGATGCGGTTCCGCGAGCTGAAGCTGCGGAAGGATCCCGATTGCCCGGTGTGCGGCACGCACCCGACCGTCACCAAGCTGATCGACTACGAGCAGTTCTGCGGCCTTCGCCCGGCCGCAACGGAGCCAGCACCCGTGAACACGCAGCAATGGATTGGAGATCACCGCCGTCGAGCTGAAGCAGCGGCTCGACCGTGGCGACAAGCTGCGGATCATCGACGTCCGGGAGCCGAACGAATACCAGATCAACCGGATTCCCGGGTCGCAGCTGATTCCGCTCGGCGAGATCCCGCGGCGCTACGCCGAGCTCGACCCGACGACGAGCTCGTCATGCAGTGCAAGATGGGCGGCCGGAGCGCCAAAGCGGCCGATTTCCTGCGGTCGGTCGGGTTCAAGCAGGTCCTGAACCTGAAGGGCGGGATTCTGGACTGGATCGATAAGGTTGATCCCAGCCAGCCCAAATACTAGTAATATAGGACTCAGCTCGGTCGGATATGTTGAGACTCTCAAAAAAAGCGGACTACGCGCTGATGGCCATGAAACATCTGGCCCTGCGCGGCGATCGCGGGTCGTCGAGCGCCCGCGAGATCGCCGAGCCAGTACGACATTCCGATCGAGCTGCTGGCGAAGGTGCTGCAGCGCCTGGTCCGGCGCGGGCTGCTCGCGTCGCAGCAGGGCACGCGCGGCGGATATCAGCTGGCGCGCGTCCCGACCGCAGATTTCGGTGGCCGACGTCATTCAGGCGATCGACGGTCCGGTCACCGTCACCGCCTGCTCTCGACCGACGATGGCGCGTGCGAGCAGTTTGCGAAGTGCAACGTGCGCGATCCGCTGTGGCGGGTGCGCGAGCGGATTCTGGCCGCGCTCGGCGAGTGCACGATCGCCGAGCTGGCGGCCGATCCGCCGCCGGCCGGCGCACGCGCGTCGCGCGGCGGTGCTGCACACGCACATTTGATGACGATCGGAGGGGAGTAGAGAGACGAGACATGTCAATCAAGCTTCCGATCTACATGGACTATCACGCCACGACGCCGGTCGATCCGCGCGTGGTCGAGGCGATGCTGCCGTACTTCACCGAGCACTTCGGCAACGCGGCGAGCCGCAACCATCCGTTCGGCTGGGAGGCCGAAGAGGCGGTCGACAAGGCGCGCAAGCAGGTGGCCGATCTGATCGGCGCGAACGCCAAGGAAATCGTCTTCACCAGCGGCGCGACCGAGTCGGACAACCTCGCGATCAAGGGCGTCGCCGAGATGTACCGCGAGAAGGGCAATCACATCATCACGTGCGTCACCGAGCACAAGGCGGTGATCGACACGTGCAAGCGCCTCGAGAAGGACGGCTACCGGGTCACCTATCTGCCGGTGCAGAAGGACGGCCTGATCAGCCTCGACGATCTGCGCGCCGCGATCACCGACAAGACGATCCTCATCAGCGATCATGACCGCCAACAACGAGATCGGCGTCATCCAGCCGATCGCCGAGATTGGCGCGATCGCGAAAGAGAAGGGGATCCTCTTCCACACCGACGCCGTGCAGGCGGTCGGCAAGGTTCCGTTCAACGTCAACGACCTCAAGGTCGATCTCGTCGTCGATCAGCGCGCACAAGATGTACGGCCCGAAGGGCGTCGGCGCGCTCTACGTGCGGCGCCGCAATCCGCGCGTGCTGCTCGCCCCGCAGATCGACGGCGGCGGCCACGAGCGCGGCATGCGCTCCGGCACGCTCAACGTCCCGGGCATCGTCGGCTTCGGCAAGGCCGCGGAGCTGTGCCGGCAGGAGATGGCGAGCGACACCGCGCGGCTGCTGGCGCTGCGCGAGCGGCTGAACAAGAAGCTGCACGACGGGCTCGACGAGATCTACATCAACGGCTCGATGGAGCACCGGCTGCCGCACAACCTGAACATCAGCTTCGCCTACGTCGAGGGCGAGTCGCTGCTGATGGGCATCAACGACGTCGCGGTGTCGTCGGGCTCGGCCTGCACCTCCGCCAGCCTCGAGCCGTCTTACGTGCTGAAGGCGCTCGGCGCCGGCGACGATCTGGCGCACTCGTCGATTCGCTTCGGCCTCGGCCGCTGGACGACGGAAGAGGAAGTCGACTACGTCGCGGACAAGCTGATCACCGTCGTGACGCGGCTGCGCGAGATGTCGCCGCTCTACGAGCTGGCGAAAGAAGGCGTGGATCTGTCGACGATGCAGTGGGAAGTTCACTGACACGCTGAGATTGCAGATTGCAGAGTGTCAGAATTGCGATTCGGATGTGCTGGCTGATGTCGAAATTAGAGGAGTAGCAGATGGCTTATTCGAACAAGGTGATCGACCACTACGAGAACCCGCGCAACGTCGGCTCGCTGCCGAAGGAAGATCCGAACGTCGGCACCGGGCTCGTGGGCGCGCCGGAGTGCGGCGACGTCATGAAGCTGCAGGTCAAGGTCAATCCCGAGACCGGCGTCATCGACGATGCGAAGTTCAAGACGTTCGGCTGCGGATCGGCGATTGCGAGCTCGAGCCTGGCCACCGAATGGCTCAAGGGCAAGACGGTCGACGAAGCGCTCGCCATCAAGAACACCGACATCGTCACCGAGCTGAGCCTGCCGCCGGTGAAGATTCACTGCTCGGTGCTCGCCGAGGACGCCATCAAGGCGGCGATCAGCGACTACAAGAAGAAGCAGGGCAGCGACGTCGGCTGGCGTGGAAGACAGGCGCAGCCGACGGCGTAGCGACAGAATTGGGAATTGAGGAAGTGAGGAATTGAGGAATGTCCTCAACTCCTCAGATTTCAGGATTCAGCATGATTGAGATCAGCGAAGGCGCCGCGAAGAAGATCCGGACGCTGATGGCCAAGCAGGGCATCAGCGACGGCGGTCTGCGCGTCGGCGTCAAGGGCGGCGGCTGCTCGGGCCTGAGCTATACGTTCGCCTGGGAGCGCGAAGCGCGGCTCGGCGACGAAGTGTTCGAAGGGCCGGACGGCGCGAAGATTTTCGTCGACAAGAAGAGCCTGCTGTTCTTGAACGGCACGGTGCTCGACTACGACACCAGCCTGATCAGCAAGGGCTTCGTGTTCAACAACCCGAACGCGAAGACGTACCTGCGGCTGCGGCAGCTCCTTCGGAGCGTGACGGACGCGTCTGGCGGTCTGCCTCAGAACCTGAGTTCATGTCATTCCCCCTCCATCACCCCGATCGTTCAAGTCTGCCGCACCTGCGGCGGCGGCGCGCCGGTGGACGTGCATTTCTGCCCGCAGTGCACGCAAGATCCTCACGCTCGGCGCGGCAGGGCGACTACTTCGCGTTTCTCGGCGTGCCGCGCAAGCTGAATCTCGACGCCGACGATCTGGAGCAGCGCTTCCGCGCGCTGAGCCGTCAGTTTCATCCGGACTATTTCTACAACGCGACGCCGGCCGAGCGCCGCGCCAGCCTCGAGCGCTCGTCGTATCTGAACGACGCGTATCGCACGCTGAAGCAGCCGATCGCGCGCATCAGCTATCTCCTCGAGCTCGAAGGCGTGCTGACGCCGGCCGATCACGCCGGAGGCAACGTCTCGAAGCAGGCGCCGCCGGCGCTGCTCGAGGAAGTCTTTGCGCTGAACGAGGAACTCGACGAGGTCCGCGAGCTGCGCGCCGAGCGGCGCACCGGAGAGCGAGTGGCGCGCCGCGGCTGCAGCGCGCCGCGCAGCCGATCGACGACAAGCGCGAGCGAGCACGAACGCGCAGCTGCAGGAACTGTCGGCGAAGTGGGATGCGCTCGTCGACGGCAGACGCCGACGCGCCGAGCGCCGCGCCGGTGCTCGACGCGCTGCGCGAGCGGATGCTCGAGCGGAACTACATCAACAACCTGCTCGCGGGAATCGAACGCGAGACTGGCGGACTCCGGATCCAGGCCAGGCTCCGGAGCCCCGGAGTCGGCCTGAAGCCTGAAGCTCAGAAGCCCGAAGCCTGATCATGAGAAAAGTCGTCGGCATCGACCTCGGCACCACCAACAGCCTGGTCGCCTTCGTGAAGGACGGCGCGCCGGTCGTGATCCGCGACAAGAGCGGCGACGCGCTCGTGCCGTCGATCGTGTCGGCGGACGCCGACGGCACGATCTTCGTCGGCCGCGAGGCGCAGCGGCGGCTCCTGACCGAGCGCGTCGCGCACCGTGTACTCCGTCAAGCGCTTCATGGGCAAGGGCATCGACGACGTGCGCGGCGAGGCGCAGCTGTTGCCGTTCCGCGTCGCCGGCGAGCCGGCGGCGTCGTCCGCATCGGCCTCGGCGAGCGCGAGTTCACGCCGCCGGAGATTTCGGCGTTCATCCTTCGCGAGCTGAAGCGCCGCGCCGAGGAGTTCTTCGCCGCCGAGGGTGACATCGATCCCGAAGTCGATCGCGCGGTCATCACCGTGCCGGCGTACTTCAACGACGCGCAGCGGACCGCGACGCGCGACGCCGGCCGGATTGCCGGCCTCGAAGTCCTGCGCATCATCAACGAGCCGACGGCGGCGTCGCTCGCCTACGGCCTCGACAAGCGCCACACCGGCATCATCGCCGTCTACGACTTCGGCGGCGGCACGTTCGACATCTCGATCCTCCGCGTCGAGGACGGCGTGTTCCAGGTGCTGTCGACCAACGGCGACACCCACCTCGGCGGCGACGACATCGATCGTCTGGTGGTGGAGCGGGTCCTCGCGGACCTCAACTCGTCCGCGCCCGGCTACGACACGTCCGGGTTCAGCAGGACGCGTGACGGCGGCGAGTGGACGCCCGAATCCGTTCAGGCGATTCGCAAGGCGGTCATCCAGGCGAAGTGGGATCTGTCGGATCAGCGACGAGACGGACGCTGCTCGGCAAGCGGCTCACGCGCGCCGAATTCGAGGCGCTGATCCGGCCGATCGTCGAGCGCACGCTCGGTCCGTGCCTGCAGGCGCTGGCCGACGCGCAGCCTCGAGCCGTCGCAGATCGACGAAGTCGTGCTGGTCGGCGGCTCGACCCGCATTCCGCTCGTGCGCCGGCTGGTCGGCGAGCTGTTCGGCAAGACGCCGCACAGCGAGCTGAATCCCGACGAAGTCGTGGCGCTCGGCGCGGCCGTGCAGGCCGACATCCTCATCACCGGCAACCGCGAGATGCTGCTGCTCGACGTCACGCCGCTGTCGCTCGGCATCGAGACGATGGGCGGCGTCATGTCGAAGATCATCCTGCGCAATTCGACGATTCCGGCGACCGGCAGCGAGATGTTCACGACCGGCGTCGACAACCAGACCGCCGTCGACATCCACGTGCTGCAGGGCGAGCGCGAGCTGGTCGCCGACAATCGGTCGCTGGCGCGCTTCAAGCTGCGCGGCATTCCGCCGATGCCGGCCGGCCTGCCGCGCGTGCAGGTGCAGTTTCAGATCGACGCGAACGGCATCCTCAGCGTCACCGCCACCGAGCTTCGCACCGACATCGAGCAGACGATCGAAGTGAAGCCGTCGTACGGGCTGACCGACGAGGAGGTCGAGCGGATGCTGCTCGACTCGTTCGAGCACGCCGAAGCCGACTTCGCGGCGCGCCTGCTGATCGAGGCGAAGAACGAAGCCGAGTCGGTCGTCACTGGCCACCGAGAAGACGTTCCGCTCGCCGGAATTTCCCGACGGTCGCCAGCGACCGAGCTCGCGGCCGGCGAACAGAAGCGGATCGAGCAGGCGCTCGCCGGCCTGAAGCACGTGATGCAGTCGTCCGATCGCGACGCGATCCTCCAGTGGACGAACGTGCTGAACGACGCCACGCAGCACCTGGCCGAAGTGATGATGAACCGCAGCGTCAAAGCGGCGCTGGCGGGGAAGAACATCGAGCGGCTCTAGGCTCTGGACTCCGGGCTCGGTCGACAGTTGGTAACGCCGAAGCCTGAAGCCCGAAGCCTGGAGCCCAGAATAAAGACATGCCCAAAGTCACCTTCATCATCGACGGCGAACCGCAGACCGTCGAGTTCGAGCACGGCAAGCTGCCGTACACGCCATCACGGCAAGCCCGAGTCGTTTCTCGACGTCGCCAAGAACCTTCACGTTCCGCTCGAGCACGCGTGCGGCGGCAGCTGCGCGTGCACGACCTGCCACGTCATCATCCGCGAGGGCGCGCAGAATCTGAGCGAGATGGAAGACGACGAGGCCGATCGCCTCGACACGGCCTGGGACCTGACGCCGCATTCGCGGCTCGGCTGCCAGGCGGTCATCAAGGGCGACGTCGTCTGCGAGCTGCCGATGTACACGCGCAACTACGTCCAGGAAGGCGGCGGCATCCAGCTCGGCAAGTCGGATCGCCGCAAGGACGAAGAGGTCGTGCGATGAAGTGGACCGACGCGGAAGACATCGGCATCGCGCTGTCCGAGAAATTTCCCGGCGTCGATCCGCTGACCATCCGCTTCACCGACCTGCGCGAGCGCGTCATCGCGCTCGACGACTTCGACGACGACCCGAAGTCGTCGAACGAGCCGAAGCTCGAAGCGATCCAGATGGCGTGGTACGAAGAGTTCAAGGACGCGCAGGGATGAGCGTCAGGGAGATGTTCCGGCCCGGCATGCGGGCCTACATCATCCCGCTCGTGGCCGGCGTCGTCCTGGCGGCCAGCGCGTTCCTGCCCTGGGTCAGCGTCGGCGACGTGACCCTGACCGGCGTGCCCGACGTCGACGGCGCTCTGGATCGTCGGCCTCGGCATCCTCGCCGCCGTTCTCGCGATCCTCAGTCTCATCACCCGCAAGAACTCCCGTCATCCGCTGCTCCTCATCGGCCTCGTCGCGCTCGGCCTGATGTTCCTGTCGTGGCGACTGATGCCGACGGCGGTCGCCGATCGCGCGCTGACGCGCTCGCAGGCGTTCGCCATCGTCGAGGGCCGGGAGGCCGGCAAGGCCCCGCGACGCGATCGTCGGCAGCGGCATCTATCTCGGCCTGCTCGCCGCTGCGGCCATCGTCGGTTTCGGCCTGACCATCGTCGTCAAGCGCGTCGCGCGGCCCTACGCCGTCGAGAGCGCTGACGACGATGTTTGAAATTTAGTCATCTGGCATCGGTCATCTGGTCATTTAGGCATCGAATCATCGAATCATCTGGTCAATGGCTTATTGACCAATTGACCCGATGACCCGATGACCAAATGACCAAATGAAATGACCAGATGACCAAATGACCCGATGACCAAATTGGCCGGTCATGCTATCGTTCCGACGGTTTTTGGACGAGGTGATTCGATGACACGCCTGCTTCTGATCGCATCTCTCCTGGCGGTCGCGGTCTTCACGATGTCGGCTCAGCAACCGGCCGCCGATCGCAGCACCAAACCGTTGCCGGGCGACCGTCCGGCCGCCAATCAGCACTCGACGCGCTCGGTCGCGATGGCGCGGCACGGCATGATTGCGACCAGCCAGTCGCTGGCCTCCGGCGCGGGACTCAAGGTCCTGCAGGAGGGCGGCAATGCGATCGATGCCGCCGTCACGGCGGCGGCGGTGCTCGCGGTCGTCGAGCCCTCGATGACCGGCATCGGCGGCGATCTCTTTGCGATCGTCTACGACGCGAAGACGAAGACGCTGCACGGCCTGAACGCGAGCGGACGCTCGGCGTACACGGCCACGCCCGAGGAGTACGCGAAGCGTCGAGCAGAAGACGATGCCGGGCAGCGGCGTGCTCTCGGTCACGGTTCCTGGCGTCGTCGAAGGCTGGTCCGAGCTGCTGTCGAAATACGGCACGGTGCCCGATGTCGCGCGTCGTCGCGCCGGCCATCGACTACGCGAAGAACGGTTATCCGGTGGCGGAGATCGTCAGCGGACAGTGGAAGGGGAGCGAGCGCAAGCTTGCCGCGGACCCGGTCACGGCCGCGACGTTCCTGCCGAACGGTCATCCGCTCGCAGCCGGGTGAAATCTTCGCCAATCCGAAGCTTGCCGCCACGCTCGAACTGATCGGCAAGGGCGGCCGCGACGCGTTCTACCGCGGACCGATTGCGCAAGGCGATCGTCGCCGACATGAAGAAGCGCAACGGCCTGCTCGACGACCGCGACTTCGCCGAGCACAAGGCCGACTGGGTCGACGTCGATCTCGACGAATTACCGCGGCTACGACGTCTACGAGATGCCGCCCAACACGCAGGGCTTCGTCGTGCTCGAGATGCTGAACATCCTCGAGGGCTTCGACATCAAGTCGATGGGGCACAACTCCGCCGACTACCTGCACGCGCTGGTCGAGGCGAAGCGGATTGCGTTCGCCGACCGCGCGGCCTACCTCGGCGATCCGGCCTCCGTGCCCGCGTCGGTGTTGAAGACGCTGATCTCGAAGGACTACGCGGCGCTGCGCCGCAAGGAGATCAATCCGGCGCACGCCGCCGAATCGTACAAGCCCGGCGTGATGGTCGGCGTGAAGCACGAGCGCGCGCGTCTCCGAGCCGGATCAGAACTTCACCGGCCGCGATCGCGGCGACACGATCTACATGACCGCCGCGGACGGACAGGGCAATTTCATCTCGCTCATCCAGTCGCTGTTCTCGGACTTCGGATCCGGGATCGTGGCCGGCGATACCGGCATCCTGCTGCACAATCGCGGCAGCGGGTTCAACCTGACGCCCGGTTCACCCGATCAAATCGCACCGCACAAGCGGCCGCTGCACACGCTGATTCCGGCGTTCATCATGAAGGACGGCAAGCCGTGGCTGTCGTTCGGCGTGATGGGCGGCGACCACCAGGCGCAGGGCCACACGCAGGTGGTGGTCAACATGATCGACTTCGGCATGAACGTCCAGGAAGGCGGCGAGGCGGCGCGCGTCAACCACGGCAACAATGGCCTGCTGGTCGAGAGCGCGATGCCCGAATCGGTTCGCGCGGCGCTTCGTCGAGCGCGGCCACAAGGTTTCGCAGGGCGCCAATCCGGGCGGCCTACGGCGGCTATCAGGGCATCCGCTTCGATCTCGCGACCGGCGTGCTGATGGGCGGATCGGATGTTCGGAAGGACGGCCTGGCGATCGGCTGGTAGTCGGCGCCTGGCGCGTCACTCCAGCTGTTCGTAGGGAATCTCGCGGAACATCGGCAGGTTCGCCGACTGAATGATCGTGACCAGATCGCGACGCTCGTGGAATTCGAGGCCGTCGCGTTCGATCACCACGGTGTTTTCGTAGAGCGGCGCCAGCCGCCGGAATTCACGGTCGATCAGGCGGAAGCGCTCGACCATCTGCTCGACGTCTTCGTGCGCGCGATTTCTCAGGCGGATATGTTTTTCGATGGTTCGCGGTGCCCGAGGTCAGGACGATCGTCCGGTCCGGATTCCAGCCGTCGCCAATCGACAGCGTCTTCCTGATCGCCGCGTGCGCCGCCGCTGGATATCTCCGCGATGTGCGCTTCGAGCGTGATGCGCGCGCCCTCGAAGAAGATCACTTTGTCCGCAGAATCGTTGGTCGCCGCATCACGGTAGTTGGCGTCGTAGAGCGCGCCGAAATACGCCGTGACGCCGACGGCGTTCCGTCCCGCGGCAATGTCCTCGAGGACGCGCGGGTCCCAGACGCCTTTCTCGCCCTCGCCGTACGATCCGTTGTGATACAGATCGCCAAACTGCCTGACGAGCGTGCTCTTGCCGATTCCCGGTCCGCCGACTATCGCCACGCGCATGGAATACTTGCCGCGAAATTATGCCACGCGGTTGATCTCGACAAAGTGCTCGTGAAGCTGCCGCACACCGTCGGTCAGGCTCGCGGGCCCGGGTTGCAGGATGTAGGTCGATTTGATTTCGAAGATGCGATCGGTGCGCGACGGCCGTGATCGCTGTCCCAGTCCGGCCGGTTGACGATCGTCGGCTTCCGCATCCGCTTGCCGCACCACGACGCGAAGATGATCTCGGGATCGCGCCGCACGACTTCGGCGGGATCGACGATGCGATCCCTGGCGAGTCCCGCAGTCGCCAGTTCAGGGAAGACCGGCGATCCTCCGGCGATTTCGACCAGTTCCTCCACCCAGCGGATTCCTGAGATCAGCGGATCGTCCCACTCCTCGAAGAACGTTCGCAGCCGGACGGGAAAGCGCCGGGCCGACGCGCGAATGTCATCGAGCCCGCGTTCGAGTTCGCCGGCAAGCGCTTCTGCCTTGTCCTGGCATCCGACCAGGCCGCCGAGCATCCGGATCATCTGCAGAATCCCGGCGATGCTGCGCTGATTGAACGTCACGACGTTCATGCCGCGCTTGACCAGCTCCGCGCAGAGATCCGCCTGAAGATCGGAGAACGCCAGCACGAGGTCCGGGTTCAGAGTCCTGGATCTTGTCGAACTTCGCGCTGATGAACGCCGACACCTTCGGCTTCTCGCGCGCTTCGGGCGGGCGGACGGTGTAGCCCGACACCCCCACGACGCGGTCGCCTTCGCCGAGCAGGTAGAGCGTCTCGGTCGTTTCCTCGGTCAGGCAGACGATGCGGCTTGGAAATCTGGTCATCGAGTCATCGGGTCATCGAGTCATCGGTCATCGGACGTCATCGAGTCATTGATCGTCAGATCAGCGAAGACGTATCCGTCCCGTTCGACGATGATCCCGGTCTCGATTGGCAGCGGGCGGCTGAACATCGGGCCGGCGTAGGCGCAGGTGTGAAATTCGCCGCGTTCGGCGCAGGGATCGACGCTCTCAGGAAGGTCGGCGAGCAGCTGCGCGTCGAACTCGCGGCCGGCAAAGGAGCGATCCAGCTGCTTCGGATTGACGCAGGTGATGCGGGCGCGCAGGCCGCCGGCGATCATCGTGCGCGCCAGCGCGGCGGTGTCGGCGCCGAACAGCGGAAAGATCGGCGTGAGCCCGGTTCCGGCCAGCCGATCTTCGCGATAGCGGCGCACGTCCTCGAGGAACAGATCGCCGAACGCCATGTGCGTGAATCCCTCGGCGACCACGCGCGCGACCACTTCGCCCATGGCCCGCTCGTAGACCTCGTTCGGACACGGCGACGGAATCGGTACCTTCCACAGCGGCAGGCCGAGCGCGTCGCGCCTGCGCCTCGAGCACTCGACTGCGCACGGCGTGCATGGCCACCCGGTCGGCATCCTGGTTGATCGTCGTCAGCACGCCGGCCAGTTCGTATTCCGGCATGCCGCCGCAGCGTGTGAACGAGCCACGCGCTGTCTTTTCCGCTCGACCAGGAAATCAGAGTCTTGAATTTGGTCATCTGGTCATCTGGTCATCTAGTCATGGTCATTGAATCGTCTGGTCATTTGGCCATTGGCGGTCGGTACGAAACGTGCTCAGCCGGTCGCAGTGAGCGAGCAGAGCGAACAACTGAAAGAGCGGTGTATGACCTTTGCGGTCAGCGTGTTAGCGCTCATCGACGATTCCCGCAGAGAGTCGGTGCGCAGATTGTCGCTCGGCAACTCGCAAAAAGTGCAACCTCAGTTGGCGCCAACTATCGCGCGTTTGCATGGCGCGTTCGGATGCCGATTCGTGTCGAAGCTCTGTATCGTCAACGAGGAAATCGATGAAGTCGTCTATTGGCTCGAGATAGCCGTTCGCTGCAAGTTCCTCGCACTGTCTGACCTGGATCCGTCCGCGACCGAAGCCCGTGAACTGCGCGCCATCTTCGGCCGCTCCTTGAAGACCATCCGACAACGCCTCGAGCCCGCAGCTCCAATGACCAGATGACGCGATGACCAAATGCCCGATGACCAAATGACCCGATGACCAGATGACCAAATGACCCAATGACCCGATGACGATGACCCGATAGATGACCAGATGACCAGATGACCAAATTGCAGGGTTCTACCGTGAAAACCGATCCGGATGCAGCGCCTTGGCGAAGCGCTCGGCGGCGAGGACGATGCGCGGTCCGGGCACGACGAACTCGTTGCCGGTCAGCAGATAGACGCGGTTGTTCCGGACCGCGGGCACCGACGGCAGCGCGTTCCAGACCCGCCGCTCCTGCTCCAGATTCGGTCGTCGACAGCGAGTCGCCGTAGTGCAGCTCGATGATCACTTCGGGCGCGCGCGTCAGAATCATTTCCGTGCTCAGCGTGGCCGACTGCCGCTTCAGGTCGCCCAGCACGTCCGCGCCGCCGGCCAGTTCCAGCACATCGTGCAGGAACCCGTAGCCGGCGCTCGCGTTGATTTGCCGCAGCGCCGCCCGGCTCGCGGCCGAAGACCAGCAGCGTCTTCGGTCGCGGCTGCCCGGCCACCCGCGCGCCGATCGCCGCCAGCTGCTGCTCGATGTTCGTGCGCCGCGGCGTCGGCCGCGTCTTTCATGCCGATCCGCTCGCCCAGCGCACGCATCGTCTGCGTGATGTCCGGCAATCCCTTGTGGACGTAATGAAAGATCGGGATTCGCGCGCGTTCGAGCTGCTGCTTCAGCTCGTCCTGCGTGTCGTAGACGATGACCAGGTCCGGCTTGAGCGAGAGCAGCGTCTCGACGTTCGGATCGAGCAGCCCGCCGACGCGCGGCAGCTTCTCGACCTCCGGCGGAAAGTGGTCGTAGTTGCTCACGCCGGCCAGGCGCGAACCGGCGCCGATGCGAACAGCATCTCGGTCGTCGCGGGCACGAGCGAGATGATGCGGCGCGGGCCAGGCTGCGGCGTCTGCGCGTGGAGGGTCGCTGATGCGTCGCCCCACACGGTCACCCGGGCCGCTGGCGTCACGACCGCGCACAGCGCGGCGACCGCGATCGCGGTGATGACGAGACGTCTTACGAACGGCGGAATAGCAGCCATAAGAACACCGGTCCGCCGATAATTGCCGTGATGATGCCGACCGGCAGCTCGAGCGGCGCGATGATCGTCCGCGCGATGAGATCGCATCCGATCAGGAACGCGGCGCCGAAAAGCGCCGACGCCGGCAGCACCAGCCGATGATCGGCGCCGACGATCAACCGCACCAGGTGCGGCACGATGATGCCGACGAACGCGACCGGACCCGCCAGCGAGACCGCCGCACCGGTCGCCAGCGACGCGCTGATGAGCGCCACGCGTTCGGCGCGTTCGACGTCCACGCCGCGCGCCGCGGCGGATTCGGTGCCGACGCTGATGAGATCGAGCAGCCGCGGCAGCGTCGCGAAGCCCACCCAGGCGATCGCCATCGGGACCAGCGCGGCGACAATCGGCGGATACGACGCGACGTCGAGCGAGCCCATCAGCCAGCGGACGTTCCGGAACGTCTGCGTGAAGTCGGCCAGGTACTGCATGAACGCGATCACCGCCGACGAGCAGCGCGTGCAGCGTGACGCCGCCGAGCAGCAGCACCAGCGTCGATGCGCCGCGCCGCCGCGCGACCGACATGCCGTAGACGATGGCGAGCGCGCCGAACGAGCCGGCGAAGCTGGCAATGCGAAATCGCCGAGACGCCGAGGAACGAAAAGCGCGCGTCGAAGGTGATCGCGATCATCGCGCCGAGCGACGCGCCGGCCGACACGCCGAGTGTGTCGGGCGACGCCAGCGGATTGCGGAGCAGCGCCTGGAACACGACGCCGGACAGCGCCAGCGCGCTGCCGACCAGCGCCGCCGCGAGAACCCGCGGCAGCCGGGCGACGAAGAAGATCTGCGCGTCGACGTTGTCCGCGTACGGAATCGACCGATCGAAGACGCGCGCCAGTGAAATCGTCGTGCTGCCGACGAGCGGCGCGAGGAGACAGGCCGCCACCGCGAGCGCCCCGAACACCGACGAGCGTCCAGAAGAGGCGCTGCCTGACCGTCGCGCGCGGCGCCGGCAGGCGCAGCGCGTCAGTTGGCGCGGCCAATCGGCACCACCGTCAGATGACCGGCCCGCTGGTGAAACTGCACGTCGGCATCGACGTCGTAGAGCGACTTGCATGTTGGCGGCGCTGAGCGTCTCGTTCGGTCGGTCCCTGCGCCAGCACGCGGCCGTTGCGCAGCAGCACCACCCGATCGCAGAGCGCCGCGGCGAGATTCAGATCGTGCGTCGAGACGACCATCGTCGTGCCCCGCTCGCGTGTTCAGGCGGCGGAGCAGCGCGAGAATCTCGAACTGATAGCCGAGATCGAGCGACGCCGTCGGCTCGTCGAGCAGCAGGACGTCGGCCGCCTGCGCCAGCGCGCTGGCGATGACGACGCGCTGTTTTTCGCCGCCGCTCAGCGTCGAGAACCGGCGCGCTTCGAGCGCCGTCGGTGCCGGTGGCGGCAAGCGCCTCGCGCGCAATCGCCAGATCGTCGGCGCCTTCGAGCTCGAACGGGCCGAGGTGCGGGTAGCGCCCCATCAGCACCATGTCGATGACGCTGAAGTCGAACGCCGCGTGCGTTTCCTGCGGCACGACGGCGATGCGGCGGGCCAGTTCGCGCCGGGACAGATCGGCCGCCGACCGCCGGTCCACCAGGACGCTGCCGGCGCGTGGGCGCAGCATGCCGGCCAGCAGCCGCAGCAGCGTCGTCTTGCCGGATCCGTTCGGGCCCGAGCAGGCCGACGATGCGCGCCGCGTTCGACGTCGAGCGAGACCGAATCGAGCGCCGGCCGCTTGAGCCCGTGCCGCTCGTCGTACGAGAACGTCACGTTATGCGCGGTCAGCATCGTCCACGACCAGATCCAGCGCCCAGCAGCCCGAGCGCTGCACGTGTCCCGCGCGTTTCAGCGTCAACGGCGACCGGAAGAGCGGGGTGTCCGTCACGACTGTGTGGTATTCGCCTCGTTCGCCGCAGGGATCGACGCCGAGCCGGGCAAATTCGTCGAGCATCTCGCGCCGAAGCGGGCGCCCGAGCCAGCTTTCGTCCAGGAACTCGGCGCGCGCGGTCACGATGACCGCATCGCTGCCCGAATCGACCCACTCGCGAAACAGGGTGTCGGTCGAGAGCCCCACAGCGGTTCGACCGCCGTCAGCCCGAGCGGCGCGCACATCCGCTCGGCCCACTGGCGATGTTCTTCGAACAGGATGTCGCCGAACACGACGTGCGTGATGCCGTTCGCTCGCGAGCGCGGCGAGCGTCTCGGAGAACGTGCGGTCGTAGGTCTGCCAGGTGCAGCGGCCGATGAACGGACGCAGCCCAAGCCGATCGGCCTGCGCCTGGAGCACCTCGGGCCGCAGCCCGTGCGAGCGGCTGCGCGCCGCTTCCTCGTCGAACATCGTGACCATCGCGACGACGTCGAACGAGGCGCGTGCGCGAGCCAGCGCGGCGCAGCTGTCCTTGCCGCCGCTCCACGAGATCGCCGCGCGAGGTTTTGTGGACATGATTTCAAGTCCGGCTAGAAGCCGGACACTACATCTGCATCGTGTTGTGACCGTACGTAGTGTCCGGCTTTAGCCGGACCATTCCGTCGTTCGAGTGTCGTGAGGAACGAAGCTGGATGGACGCGGCAGGCGAGCCGCGCAGCGCGGACGGACAAAGGGTCTCTCCTCCCGGCGTCTCACGCGCCGAAAAAAGACGCCCCCGGAGTGACCAGGTGTCCTGACTTGCGGGTCGTCGCGTCCGCCTCGCGTCTTCCCAGGCGGTGCGCCCAGTGACTTGATGGAGGCCTTGCTCGCCGCTCACAGTGGCGGGACCGTGTGGGATTCGCACCCACTTCGCGTGGCCGCCGGGGCAAACGTCAGTTGTGCTGGAACTTCGACTTCGGCGAACACTGTCGGTGACCGCGTGGCACGCAGCGAGTATAGCGGATCGGCGAGGTTGCCTCGTCTGCACGTTTTTGCGTAACATAATCTGTTCGGATTGGGCATCGCCCAGCACGCCAAGAGGAGAGCATGGGCAAGAGTTCGACCGTCACGGTTCGCGAGAGAGCCTGTCGAAGAGGTGGCTTCGGCGAACGTCGGCGGCCTTACGATTCACGGTGAGACGATCGTCATCCAGACCGATAACCGTATCGAGCTGGTCGATCTCACCAACCGGGTCATGGAGTTCGTCCGTCGCTTCAACATCCGCGAAGGACTGGTCAGCCTCTGGTCGATGCACACGACCTGCTCGCTCTTCATCAACGAGTTCCAGACGGCGCTGCTCACCGACATCAAGCGTTTTCTCGAGCAGATGGTCGCGCGCGACGCCGAGTGGATGCACAACAACCCGGATCACTCGGATTGCGATCGCATGAACGCCGATTCGCACCTGCGCGCGCTGCTGCTCGGCCACAGCCTGACGCTGCAGGTCAGCGGCGGGGAAGTCGTGCTGGGTCAGTGGCAGCGGATCCTGATGGCGGAGCTCGACGGTCCGCGGGCCCGGTCGCTGCGCATCCAGATCTTCGGCGTCTCCTGACGACTGACGGTCGTTATTGGGTCATCTGGTCATTTGGTCATCGGGTCATCGGGTCATTGGATCGTCGCACCGACCATGATCCAATGACCCGATGACCAGATGACCAAATGGTTCCGTGGTGATTCGTTCCCGCCTCGAGGCCTCGGGCCTCACCGACATCGCAGAGAAACTCGACGCCGGCGAGCGCCTCGATCTCGAGGACGGCGTTCGCCTGTTCGACAGCCCCGACCTGCTCGCGGTCGGCTGGCTCGCCAACCGCGAGCGCGAGAAGCGGCACGGCGCGCGCACCTACTACAACTACAACATCCGGCTCGAAGCGACCAACGTCTGCGTCGCCAGTTGCCTGTTCTGCTCGTTCGCGCGGCTGAAGCCCGGCGATCCCGGCGCCTACACGATGTCGCTCGAGGAGGCCTGGGACAAGCTGCGGCAGCGCAGCCACCAGCCGCTCACCGAAGTGCACGTCGTCAACGGCCTGCACCCGGATCTGCCGTTCAGCTACTACACGGAGCTGCTCGAGGGCTTCAAGCGCATCCGCCCGGAGATTCACCTGAAGTGCTTCACCGCGGTCGAGATCGCGTTCTTCGCCGATCTCTACGGCAAGACCGACGAGCAGGTGCTGCGCGAGCTGATGGCGGCCGGGCCTCGATTCGCTGCCCGGCGGCGGCGCCGAGATCTTCGCCGAGCGCGTGCGCCGCAAGATCGCGCACGACAAGTGCGGCACCGATCGGTATCTCGAGATTCACCGGACCGCGCACCGGCTCGGCATGCGCTCGAACGTCACGATGCTCTACGGACACATCGAGACCAACGAGGAGCGCGTCGATCACATGCTGCGGGCGCGTGCGCTGCAGGACGAGACCGGCGGCTTCCAGGCGTTCATCCCGCTGGCGTTCCATCCCGACAACAACCAGATGCGCAAGCTGCCGGCGCCGACCGCCGCCGACACGCTGCGCGTGCACGCGGTCGCGCGGCTGATGCTCGACAACATCCCGCACATCAAGGCGTTCTGGATTGCGACCGGCGTGGAAGTGGCGCAGACGGCGCTCTGGTTCGGCGCCGACGACCTCGACGGCACCGTGCAGGAAGAAAAGATCTACCACATGGCCGGCTCGCGCACGCCCGAGTCGATGACGACGCGTCAGATCCAGCGGCTCATCCAGGCCGCCGGCCGCGAGCCGCTCGAGCGCGACACGCTCTACAACGTCGTCGCGAACTGACGCTCGACATTTGCGTCGATCGAGTCATCGGGTCATCGGGTCTGAATTCGGTCATCGGTCATCTGGTCATCTGCAACGGATGAGTTCGAATTCCAGATGACTAGATTCCCGATGTCCCGATGACCCGATGACTCGATGACCAAATGACCAATTAGCAGTCTTTGCGCTACGATCGTCAGTAGATGTCGACCTTCCTTCCCGTCCTGACCGAGTACGAGAAGTCGCAATATCTCCGAGCGGCAGCCGCTGCCCGAGCGCTACCTCGGGCTGTCCGACGAGGAAATGGACACGCGCATCGCGGCCGCCAAGGCGGCGCTCGGCCGCCGGCTCGTCATCCTCGGCCATCACTACCAGCGCGACGAGGTCATCAAGTTCGCCGACTACACCGGCGACTCGTACAAGCTGGCGAAGCAGGTCGCGGCGCATCCTGACGCCGAGTTCATCGTGTTCTGCGGCGTGCACTTCATGGCCGAGAGCGCCGATGTGCTGAGCGCGGATCATCAGCAGGTGATCCTGCCCGACCTCGCCGCCGGCTGCTCGATGTCCGACATGGCGGAGCCCGAACAGCTCGAGATCTGCTGGCAGGAACTGACGCTCGAGCAGGTCAGGCTGGTGGGCGGGTGGGGCAGTCGGGCAGGTAGGCCGAGCGGCGACGGGGCGGGTAAGGCTGCACTGATTCCTGTCACGTACATCAACTCCGCGGCGGCCATCAAAGCCTTCTGCGGCGAGCGCGGCGGCGTCGTCTGCACGTCGTCGAACGCGGCGGCGACGTTGAAGTGGGCGTGGGAGCGCGGCGAGAAGATGCTGTTCCTGCCGGATCAGCATCTGGGACGCAACACCGCCTACAAGATGGGCGTGCCGCTCGACGACATGGTGGTGTGGGATCCGAACGAGGTGTGCGGCGGGCTCGACCCGGAGGCCGTCAAGCGCGCCCGCATCATCCTGTGGAAGGGCCACTGCTCGGTGCACACGCGCTTCACCGTGCGGCAGATCGAGCAGCTGCGCGCCCAGCATCCCGGCATCCGCGTCATCGTGCACCCCGAAGTGCCGTGGGACGTGGTGCAGGCGGCCGACGATTCCGGCTCGACCGAGTACATCATCCGCCAGGTGAAGGCGAGCCCGGCCGGGTCGATCTGGGCGGTCGGCACCGAGATCCACCTCGTCAATCGGCTGGCCGAACAGGTTCAGCCCGAGCGCACCGTCATCTCGCTCGACCAGTTCGGCTGCCTCTGCTCGACGATGTTCCGCGTCTCGCCGAACCACCTGCTGTGGATCCTCGAAGGGCTGGTCGCGGGCGAGGTGCACAACCGCATCGTCGTGCCCGACGATCAGAAGCACTGGACGAAGGTCGCGCTCGACCGCATGCTCTCGATCTCGTAACGACTCCCGCCTTGCACCATCTGCGTGCGTCGAAGTACGATCCCACGGTTATACGATCCGCCAGACCCCGAAGGAGGACGCTCGATGGCTCACACGCTTCCGCCGCTCCCATACGCCGCTCGATGCGCTCGAACCGCACATCGACAAGCAGACGATGGAGATTCATCACGGCAAGCATCATCAGGCCTACGTCAACAACCTGAATGCGGCGCTCGAGAAGCATCCCGACCTGCAGTCGAAGAGCGCCGAGGATCTGATCAAGCACCTCAGCGCGGTGCCCGAGGACATCCGGACGGCGGTGCGAAACAACGGCGGCGGCCACGTGAACCACACGATGTTCTGGCAGATCATGGCGCCGAACGCCGGCGGCGCGCCGACCGGCGCGATCGCCGACGCGATCAACTCGTCGTTCGGCAGCTTCGACGCGTTCAAGGAGCAGTTCGCCAAGGCCGGCGTCGGCCGCTTCGGCAGCGGCTGGGCGTGGGTCATCGACACCGGCGGCAAGCTCGCGATCGAGAGCACGCCGAACCAGGACAACCCGATGATGGACGGCAAGAAGCCGGTCTTCGGCATCGACGTCTGGGAGCACGCGTACTACCTGAAGTATCAGAACCGCCGTCCCGACTACATCGGCGCCTGGTGGAACGTGGTCAACTGGGCGGAAATCAACAAGCGGCTCGGCGAAGTAACGGCGCCGCGAGTAGGCCAGGTAGGGCAGGTAAGGCAGGTAGGGCAGTCACAGCCCACTCGCCCTATCCGGCCCATCCAGCCCTACCTGCCCCATCCAGCCCACCTGCCCTACCGTGGTTCTGTTCCTCTTTCTCGCTCACCTCGCCGTCGGCATCGTCCTTTCGCTCGCGTTTGTCGGACGCGAAGCGGGCGTGAAGTTCTTCCGCTTCAATGCCGGCCTGGCGGCGGCGCTCGTGGCCGTGGCCTTTGCGTTTCGCACCGGCGCCAGCGCGACGGCGTTCGGCACCGTGGCCCTGGTCGCCTTGATCGTCATGGAAGCGGCCGTCGTGGTCTACTGGGCGACCATCGGCCGGACGCTCGCGTCGATCCGTCCGGCGATCGTCGGCGTCGCATGCGCGTCCGGGCTGGTGGCGCTCGTGGCGCAGGCGCTCGACACCGCCGCCGGAACGGCGGTGACGACCCAGATGCTGACGGTCGCGAGCTTCCTCAGCTCGGCCGCGCTGCTCGGCGGCGCGTGCACGGCGATGATCCTCGGGCACTGGTATCTGGTCATCCCGTCGATGCAGGTCTCGCAGCTGCAGTCGATCGTCAAGCTGCACATCGCGTCGATGGTCATCCGCGTCGCGGTGGTCGGCCGCCGCGGTCTTTGTCGCGATCGCGACGTGGCAGCCCGGCCTGGGACCGAGCTTCCGGCACTACATCATGTCGGTCAGCGGGATGTTCTTCTGGCAGCGCATGCTCTTCGGGCTGGCCGGACCGGCCGTGCTGTCCTGGCTGACGTGGGAAACCGCCAAGATCCGCTCGACCCAGTCGGCGACCGGCATCCTCTACGTCGACTTCTTCACCGTCGTCGTCGGCGAGGTGCTGGCGAAGTACCTGCTCCTCGCGACTCGTGTGCCCGTGTAGTAAAGTTGACGTTTGCGGATTGCACCGCGGTCCGGAACCTGTGCAATTTCAGTCTACGAACCGCGTCAGGGCCGGAAGGCAGCAGCGCTAAGTAGATCCTGACATGTGCCGCAGGCCCTTCCGGGCCGCGGTTCAGTCCGCAAGACCGGAGTCACGAAGACACGAAGACACGAAACCTAGAGGTTTTCTTCGTGCTTCGTGATTTCGTGACTCTGAAGTCTGCAGTCTGAAATCTGAACTCTGAAATCCCCGAATGGCCTACCAGGTCATCGCGCGCAAATGGCGCCCGCAGCGGTTCGACGATGTCGTCGGCCAGCAGGCGGTGACGCGCACGCTGCAAGAACGCGCTGGCGAGCGGACGGCTGGCGCAGGCGTTCGTGTTCGCCGGCCCGCGCGGCGTCGGCAAGACCACGACCGCGCGCATCCTGGCGCGCGCGCTCAACTGCGAGAAAGGACCGACCGCCGATCCGTGCGGCGTGTGCGATGCCTGCATCGAAATCGCCGAGGGGCGCGACATCGACGTGCTCGAAATCGACGCCGCGACGCACACCGGCGTCGACAACGTGCGCGAGGTGATCATCGCCGGCCTCGGCATCATGCCGGTGCGCAACCGCTACAAGGTCTTCATCATCGACGAAGTCCACCAGCTCTCGACGCCGTCGTTCAACGCGCTGCTCAAGTCGATCGAGGAGCCGCCGCCGCACGTCGTGTTCATGATGGCGACGACCGAGCTCGACAAGATTCCCGAGACGGTGCTGTCGCGGTCGCAGGTCTACGAGTTCCGCACCATCGGCACGAACGCGATCGTCGCGCAGCTGCGCAAGATTGTCGACGCCGACGGCATCACGGTCAGCGACGAGTCGCTGCAGCTGATTGCCCGCGACGCCGACGGCAGCATGCGCGACGCGCAGAGCAAGCTCGATCAGGTGATTGCGTTCACCGGCAATACGATCGGCGCCGACGATGTGACGACGGTGCTCGGGCTGGTCGGCCGCGATCTGCTGCTGAATACCTTCCAGGCGGTCGCCGACGAGGATGCGACCTCGGCGTTCGCGCTCGCCGGCCGCGCCGTCGAAATGGGCTACGACCTGCGGCTGGTCTGCCGCGAGCTGTCGCGGGTCGTGCGCGATCTGCTGGTCCTGTCGGTCGATCCGTCGCGCGCAAGCGATCCGGAAATTGCCGGAGAAGCGGAGCGCGATCGGCTGCTGCGATCTGGCGAAGCGCTTCTCGCGCGAAGACCTGCTGCGCGCGTTCGATCTGCTGACGAAGGCGGAGGCGGACATCCGAAACGCGGCGCAGCCGCGGTATCACCTCGAGATGGCGCTGCTGCGGTGGATCTATCTGCGCAAGCTGGTGTCGATCGAGGAGCTGATTCAGTCGGCGGGCAGCGCCCCGATCGGCAAGGCGCCGGTCTTGCCGCCGGCGTCGCCACGTCCGACCGCGCCCCCCGCACCGCCTCAGGCGCCGCCGCGGATGAGCGCACCTCCGCCGCCGGCGCGGATCGGCACGCTGCCCTCGTCGTCACCGGCGCCGTTGCGAGCGGACAGTCCGAAAGCCGCCGCGCCTGCTGCCGGCAGAGAGCCCGATCGTCGTCGGAAAAGACGGACTGAAAGACGCGTGGCTCGCCGAGATCCGCAAGTCCAAGCCGGTGATGTACAACTCGCTGGTCGTGCAGGCTCAGCGCCTCGACGTGGCGGCCGATCGCATCACGCTGACCTTTGCCGCATCGCAGAAGATCGCGCCCGACCTTCGACAAGTACCGGCCGGACCTCGAAGCGATCGCGACCCGCCTCGCCGGACGCAAGATCACCGTCGTGTCCGACATGAGCGGCAAGGAGCCGGACGCGGCAAACGGCACGGGCGCGAAACCGGTGGACGCCGATCGCAAGACCGCGCTCAAGGAGCAGGCGCTCGCCGATGCCGGCGTGCAGGCGATGCTCGAAGTCTTTCCGGCCGAGATTCGCGACGTGGAGGAGATGTGAACCCTCAGCAGATGCAACAGATGATGAAGCAGGCGCAGCAGATGCAGGAGCGCCTGCAGAAGCAGATGGCAGAACTGAGAGTCGAGGCGACCGCCGGCGGCGGCATGGTCACCGTGGTCATCAACGGCGCCAAGCAGCTCCAGTCGGTGAAAATCGATCCCGAGGTCGTGTCGAAAGACGACGTCGAGATGCTGCAGGACCTGATCGTCGCCGCCGTCAACGACGCGCACCGCAAGGCCGACGAGGAAATGCAGAACAAGATGGGCGGCATGCTGCCACCAGGATTCAAGCTCTAACGATGGAGAATTCGGAATTAAGAATTAGGAATTAAGAATTAGGAATTACCAATTCTGAACTCTGAACTCTGAATTCCCAATTCTGAATTCCCAATTCCCAATTCCCAATTCTTAATTCTCAATTCCTCGATGTCTCTCCCCGACCCTCTCGTCCGCCTCATCGAGGAACTGCAGCGCCTGCCCGGCATCGGGCCCAAGGGCGCGCAGCGGCTGGCGTTCCACATCCTGAAGGCGCCGCGCGAGCAGGCCGATCGGCTGGCCGATGCGCTGCACGAGCTCAAGGCGAACGTCACCTACTGCTCGATCTGCAACGCGATCACCGACACCGATCCGTGCGTCTACTGCCGCGACGATCAGCGCGATCAGCGCACCATCTGCGTGGTCGAGGAGCCGCAGAACGTGGCGGCGATCGAGAAGACGCGGGAGTTCAAGGGCGTGTATCACGTGCTGATGGGCGCGCTGTCGCCGCTCCAGGGCATCGGGCCGGACGATCTCAAGATCAAGGGACTGCTGTCGCGCATCGGCAACGGCGTCAGCGAGGTCATCCTGGCGACGAATCCGAACGTGGAAGGCGAAGCGACCGCGATTTACCTGGCGCGGCTGCTCAAGCCGCTCGGCGTCAAGGTGACGCGCATTGCGATGGGCGTGCCGGTCGGCAGCGATCTCGAATACGCCGACGAAGTGACGATGCACAAGTCGCTCGAAGGCCGCCGCGAGGTGTGATCGACTGATGCTGCCGCACTGCGTACGGCCTTCCGACCGCGATCGCCCTGCTCATCGGCGGCGCCGTGGCCTGTTTTGCCGGCTACCGCTTTTTCCGCGTCGTCCTCGGCATCTACGGGTTCATCCTCGGTGCGATGCTCGCCAGCTCGCTCATGGGCGCGAGCAGCCACGTCGCAATGGTGGCGGCAGCGGTGGTCGGCGGGCTGGTCGGATCGATCGTGCTGGTGATGGCGTACTTCGTCGGCCATTGCGCTGACCGGCGCCGGACTCGGCGCGCTCCTCGGCCACGCCATTTGGAACGCGGTCGCCGCCGGCGATCCGCCCGTCGCCGTCGTCGTCGTGGTGGCGCTGGCGGGCGCCATTGGCGCGATGGTCCTGCAGCGCTACGTGATTGTCGTGTCCACGGCGTTCGGCGGCGCGTGGACGTTGATCGTCGGCGCCGTGAACGTGCTGGCGACGCGCGGCATCACGAAAGGCTCGTCGCCGACCGAAGTCTGGATCCTGTATCCGAACGTGCCCGGTGAACGCTGGGCGCCAATCGCCTGGATCGCGCTCGGCATCGTCGGGGTGGCAGTACAGCTCGCGATTACGAGTAAGAAGAAATGAGGCCTTGGGCCTTGGGACTCTAGGCTCGGCCGGAGCCTGAAGCCCGAAGCCAAGCCAGATCCTAGAGCCCGAAGCCGAGAGCCCAAAGCCCAAGAACTTAGTTCAAACACTCCGGAGGACCGCATGACATTTGAACGGCACGTAGACATCGACTGGTCGGGAAATCTGATGGAAGGCAACGGCACCGCCAAGGCGGGGACCGGCGCATTCACGCTGCCGGTGACCTTTGCGTCGCGCGTCGGCGAGCCGGCGGGCAAGACGAGCCCCGAGGAGCTGATGGCCGCCTCGCATGCGGCGTGCTACGCGATGGTCGTGGCCGGCGCACTCGGCCGCGCGAACGCGACCGCGGACTCGATGACCGTCACCGCGAAGATCGCGGCGGACAAGGGCGATGCGGGCATCAAGATCGTGTCCTCGGCGCTGTCGGCGACCGTCAAGGGCCTGAAGGGGATCGACGCGCAGCAGTTCGACGAGCTGGCCAAGCAGGCCGAGGGGCGCTGCCCGGTGTCGAACGCCCTGCGGGGAGCCCTGCAAATCACCGTCACGACGCACGTCAGCTAGTCGCGGACGGGGCGGGCGACAACTCTTCGCCCGCCTTTCCCGTCTAACGCGGAAGCATGTCTTCCTGGCGTGATCTGCGCTATGCCGCGCGTTCGCTGGCGCGGACGCCCGGCGTTCTCCATCATCACGATCCTCACGCTGGCGCTGGGCATCGGCGCGAACACGGCCATCTTCTCGGTGGTCAGCGCCGTCCTGCTGAAGCCGCTGCCGTACTCGAAGCCGGAACAGCTCGTCTACGTCTCCACGCAGTTCAAGCGCCTCGGCTTCGATCAGTTCTGGGTGTCGCCACCGGAATTTTTCGAGCTCCAGGAGCGCGCGCAGTCGTTTGCGTCGATTGGCGCCTTCTCCTCGGCACAAATCAATCTCACCGCGCCCGATCGGCCCCGCCGCGTCAACTTCGTGCGCGTCAGTGACGGCCTGCTGCAAACGCTCGGCACGCGGGCCGAATTCGGCCGCTGGTTCGAGCCGGCGGAAACCCGTCCGAACGGTCCCGATGTCGTCATCCTCACGCACGAGTTGTGGCGATCGGCGTTTGGCGCGAACGCGAACACGCTCGGACAGGTCATCGAAGTGGGCGGCGTGCGGCGGACGGTCGTCGGCATCATGCCGCCCGGCTTCGACGTCGCGGATCTGCATGTCGAATTGCTGCTCCCGCTCGTTGGCGATCCGGCGAATCGGCAGAATCGCGGCAGCCACTTCCTCTATCTCATCGCCCGCCTGAAAGACGGAGCCACGATCGCCACGGCGCGTGCGGAACTGGAGACGCTGCTGGCCGCGTGGCCGACGACGATTGCCAGGCCGGCGAACGCCACCAACGGTCCGCACACGCCGGACCCGCAGGGACATCGCCTGCGCTATGACCCGCTGCACGAGCAGATCGTCGGGTCCGCCAGAACTGCCGTTGTGGTTCTCCAGGGCGCGGTCGTCCTGATCCTGCTGATCGCCTGCGCCAACATCGCGAATCTCCTGCTCGCCCGCGCGGAATCCAGGCACAAGGAGCTCGCGGTCCGCGCTGCCCTCGGCGCCGGCGCCCGGCAACTGCTCACGCCGTTCATGACCGAGGCGATGCTGCTGTCGCTCGCGGGCGGTGCGCTCGGTCTCGCCGTTGGGACAGTCGGCCTTCGCCTGGCGATTGCCTCCTTTCCAGAGGCGCTGCCACGCACGGCGGCGGTGACCCTGGACGCCCGCGTGATGACGTTTGCGCTGCTCGTCGGGATCGCGTGCGCCGTGGTGTTTTCGCTCACGCCGCTGTGGCACATGCGGATCGGCGCGGGCGCGGATGCGTTGAAGGAAGGCGGACAACGAACGACCGCCGGCGTGGGTCGCAACCGCGTCCGCCGGGCGCTCGTTGCCGGCGAGGTGGCCCTGGCGCTGGCGCTCGTGGTCGGCGCGGGTCTGCTGCTGCGGACGGTATTCAACCTGTCGCGCGTCGATTCCGGATTCAGCCGCGACCAGCTCGTAACGTTCGGGTTCAGCCTTCCGGCCACGCGCTATGCGCAGCCGACCGACATGCTGACGTTTCAGCACCGCCTGCTCGACGCGCTGCGCGCCGTGCCCGGCGTGAAGGACGCGGCCGAGATGTCCGGCCTGCCGCCGTCGCGGCCGCTGAACGCGAACGACACGGACATCGACGGCTATACGCCGACGCCCGGCGGTCCGCTCGAGAACGTGGACTACTACCAGACGATTTCGCCCGGCTACATCCAGACGCTGGGGATCCCGGTTGTGGAGGGGCGGGCGTTCCTGCCGACCGACGCCGGCGATACGACCGTGCTCATCAACCAGACGATGGCGCGGCGCTTTTTCCCCGATCAGAGTGCCGCTGGGCCATCGCCTGCGCTGCTGCGGCCCCTACACGGCGGTGCCGTGGTTCACGATCATCGGCGTCGTCAAGGACGTCAAGCAGGGCGGCGTCGAGAAAGACACCGGCACCGAGCTGTATTTCAACGTCGAGCAGTTGCCGAAGTCGCTGCCCAATTCCACGCCGCAACTGATGAACGTCGTCATGCGCACGTCGTTGACGCCGGCGGCGCTGGCGCCGATCGTTCAGCGAACGCTGGCGGCGCTCGATCCCGCCGTGCCGGTGATCAAGCTGCGCACGATGGACGACGTGTTCGCGGATGCGATGGGACGGCCGCGGCTGCTCGCGCAACCTGCTGGGCGTGTTCGCGGCGATCGCGCTGCTGCTGGCGGCGATCGGGACGTTCGGCGTGCTGTCGTACATGGTCGGCGAGCGGAGGCGCGAGATCGGCATCCGCATGGCGCTCGGCGCCGGCCGCGCGCTCGTGCTGCGGATGGTGCTGTCGCAGGGCATGCTGGTGGCGGGCGCGGGTATCGTGCTCGGCCTCGCCATCGCGCTCGGCGCAAGCCGCGTGATCGAGTCGCTGCTGTTCGGCGTCAGCCCGTTCGACGTGACCACGCTGGCCGCGGTCACCGGATTGATCGCGCTGATCTCACTGGTCGGCTGTTACCTGCCCGCGCGTTCCGCCACGCGCGTCGATCCGATGATCGTCCTCCGCGACGAGTAGGGAATTCCCAGGCTCCGGGCTCCGGGCTCCGGGCTCCAGCCGAAACGATGTCTAAAACGCGACCTGCGCGCGGATGATGAACGAATTCTCCGTCGCACGCGTCGCGCCGCCGTCGAACGACGTGTGCTCGTACGAGGCGTAGTACTTGATCCAGTAGTTCGGATACCAGTTTGCCGCGACGGTCGTGGCATGTGCCGTCTGGCTTGCCGTCGCTGCCGCCAATCCGTGAGCGAACGCGTCGTCATCGACCGACAGGCTCGCGTAGCGGGCGAGCACCTGCAGTGCGCCCCAGTGTCCCTGCGCAGGATCGAAGTTGTTCGTCGGGTGCACGCCACGGTCGCTCGTCGCTTCACCGGTCAGGACATACGAGCCGGTAACATCCCACGCCTGGTTTGCGACATCGGACCGCGCCGCGGTTCGCGCCACTTCCTGCTTCGAATACACGTACTCGGCGAATCCGCCGAACGACTTGAAGTAGTAGAAAACGGCCGGAGAAACGCGCTGCCGCCCGCCGTCTGCGGTCGCGCCCGTCGCGTACGTGAAGTAGTTTTGTCCGGCGGAGGTCTTGAACGACGGCAGCGCTCCCGTCTGCTGTCCACTTGAACCGCCCAGGTGGAACCCCAGGCCGTTCAGCGCACCGGCCGGCGTCTTGTTGCGAAACGGTGTGATGACGATGCGCCCCAGCAGGTCCTTGCCGTTGTTGGTGTCGACTTCCGTCGTGGACGATGTGCCGTCGGGAATGCCGTTGAAGACGCCGAATGAGTACGACATCCGGTTGTTGAAGAGATCGCCGAGCATCTGCACGCCGTTGTCGCGATTGGGGACGAGGTTGCTCGCCTGCGAGCGTTCCGGAAACAGCACGAACGGATCGCCGATCAGCAGTTCGTAGCCGACCGGTTCCTTGTCCTTGCCCATGCGCACGCGGAATTTCGGCGAGAAGCGCATGTCGAGATACGCGTCCTGCATGACCACCTGGCCGCCGCCGAGATCGGGCATGACCTTGTAGTCGAAATATTTCGCAATGCGCCCGGTGAACGTCGGCCGGATCTTGCGGAGCGTGAAGGTGTTGACGAATGGCGGCGGATCGTCGAGCGCAAATCGGCCATCCATTTGCGCCGTCATGCCGAGCGTCAGACGGTAGTCGCCGTTGGCGGACTGGATGACGAATCCGTCCTGCCATCCGGCGGTGACCGGCGCGGGCGTCGCCGGCGCTTGTGCCGAGGCCGGCGGCTCGAAGACGACGAACGATGAGAGAACGATGGCGCCGATCGCAGCGAAGCGACGCGCAGGACGGACAGCGGCAGATGCGGTCATGGCCGCCTAGATTACCTTGATCTCACCGATTCACCGATCCCCTGCTTATAAAGGGGCGATAAGCGATCCGCGCAGGCTGGCCGCGACCGCCTGCGGATCCTCGACTTCCACGATCAGTTTCTTGTACCGCTCGTGATTCAGCGACACGATGATCGTGCTCGCCGGGTCGCTCACGTCCCAGAAGACGAGCTCTCCGTGATAGTAGAAGGTGCCGGCGGCGAAGAGTCCGGGCACGTCGGTGCCGAGCAGCTTCCATCCGTGCCACCAGCGTCCGACCTGTTCGGGATCGGCCTCGACGCTGGTGATGTGGGTCAGCGGGATTTCGAGCCGGGTTTTCAGGGCCCACAGCTGGTGAAGTCCCTCGACTTCGAAGACGGCGGCGTCCTTCAGAACGCGAACGTTGACCATCGGGTCGATGCCTTTCGTGCTGCCGAGCATAGCAAATGGCTCGCGCATGCCAGCGTGCGGCGCCGGCACGTCGATCCGGCTTGCCTTGTTATCATGCTCGGGAGTCGATGCGGACGATCCTGCGGTATCTGTGGGCGGCTCCTGCTACCGGCCTCGGCCTGGTGCTTGCGATCGTGGGGATCGCAGCCGGCGGACGGCTCGCGCTGCACACCGGCGTGATCGAAGCCGAAGGGCGGTTGCTGGCCTGGGGGCTCACCCATCTCACCTGGCTCGATCGCGGCGCGGCAGCGATCACGTTCGGACACGTCGTGCTCGCGCGTGATGTGGACTCGCTCGAATGGACGCGGACGCACGAGCGCGTGCACGTGCGTCAGTACGAACGCTGGGGGCCGTTCTTCATCCCGCTCTACCTCGCGGCATCGGGCTGGGCCCTGGCCCGCGGGCAGGATCCGTACATCGACAACCCGTTCGAACGCGAAGCGATGAATCCGCGTGGAGGTTACACTCGCGTATGACGCATGCGCGCGCCCTGGCGATCGTCACCGTCCTGACCCTCCTGCCGCTTGCGCAGACGCCTGCCGGCCAAAGTCGATCGTCATCTTCCGCGGCGGACAACGCGGCAACCATCCTGAGACCTTCGCGCGTGTTCGACGGGGACGCGATGCACGAAGGGTGGGGCGTGCTCGTGCGCGGCGAGCGCATCGAGGCAGTGGGCGTGGCCGCCAGCCTGGACGCGCAAGGTGCCACGACCGTGGACCTGCCGGGCGCGACGCTTCTGCCCGGCCTCATCGACGCGCACTCGCACGTGCTGCTCCATCCGTACAACGAGACGTCGTGGAACGATCAGGTCGCGCACGAAACGCTGGCGCTGCGGATCGCGCGCGCGACGATGTCGCTGAAAGCGACGCTCGACGCGGGCTTCACGACCATCAGGGATCTTGGGACTGAAGGCGCCGGCTACTCTGACGTCGGGCTCAAGCAGGCCGTGCAGCAGGGCATCATTCCGGGACCGCGCATGCTCGTCGCCACGCGGGCGATCGTGGCCACCGGCACCTACGGACCGAAAGGTTATCCCGCCGAGTGGCTCGTTCCGCAGGGCGCCGAAGAAGCCGACGGCGACGCGCTCGTCCGGGTCGTCCGCGATCAGGCAGGGAAGGGCGCCGACTGGATCAAGATCTACGGCGACTACCGCGCCGGCCCGCGCGGCGAGAACGTGCCGACGTTCAGCCAGGACGAAATGAATCTGATCGTGGCCACCGCAAAAAGCATCGGCCGTCCGGTTGCGGTGCATGCCAGCACCGCGGAAGGCATGCGGCGCGCCGTGCTCGCGGGTGTCGAAACGATCGAGCATGGCGATGGCGGAACCGCCGAGGTGTTCAAGCTGATGGCCGAGCGTCACGTGACGCTGTGCCCGACCGTTGCGGCCGGAGACGCCACGGCGCAGTACGCCGGCTGGAAGAAAGGCACCGATCAGGAGCCGGCCGGCATCCGTCGCAAGCGCGATTCGTTCAAGCTCGCACTCGCTGCGGGCGTGACGATCGCCAGCGGATCGGACGTCGGCGTCTTCGCGCACGGCGACAACGCGCGCGAGCTCGAGATCATGGTGAGCTACGGCATGCGGCCGATCGACGCGCTCCGCGCGGCGACATCGGTCGATGCCCGCGTGCTGCACCTGGACGATCAGATCGGACGGGTCGCGAAAGGACTGCTCGCGGATCTCCTGGCGGTGGACGGCGATCCCACCGCCGACATCACCGCCCTGCATCGCGTCAGGCTGGTGATGAAGGACGGCAGGCGCGTCCGTTGAGTCGGCGCCGGCTCAGGCCGGTGTGAACGTGACGGTGTGCGAATGCTCGGAATCGGTCGTCGAGACCGGCTGGACACCGTTTGCTTGTTCTTGAGCGCGGTCAGATCGGCTTGCGAAATCGACAGCGTGTGCGTGTGCGTGGCCGTGCCGTGGATGTCCAGCGCGACGATGCCGGTCCCCGCATTGATCTGAGCAGCCGTAATCACCGCCACGTGTCCATGATTGGCTGACACGTCTCCGTTGATGTCGCCGTGGGCGTCGAGCTCGGCGTGGTGGTGCTGCTGCTGCCGCAGGCGGTATCGCTGATCGTGATGACGCAGCCTGCCAGGATGGCGAGCGCTGCCTGGAGCGTGAACTGTCTACGGGACAACGAGCCCGGCTCGTGATCTTCGAACGTGACGACGCGATCTGTCATTTGCTGATCCCCCTTCTTCGGTTGAGACAGACGTCATCGCAAGCCTGATGCCCGGACGCCGCGCGCGGAATGCGAATGAATCCGCGCGTGAGGTAGCTGAATTTTTCGACTGCTGTAAGGGCTTTTACGCTGGGAGTAACGGCGGTCCAGCTCTGCGAGCAGCCAGCGGGACGGCGCAAAAAACAGCCCATCGCACGCGCCCGGAGCCGGGCTGAAAAAACGTTGACCTGGTCGCCGGATGGGGCGCAGAATCGCGGCGTGCGCTTAGGTCTTCCTAATGAATACTGATAGTTCAACGGGTAAGCAGATGGAGGTTTCGATGCGTCGAAGAAGGATTTCCTGGCTCGGATCCGTCGGCGTGGCGATCGCCACCGCATTCCTCCTTTCATCCTCGCCATCGGGGCAGGGCAAGCCGGCATCGGGCACCGCCGCGCGCAAGGGCACGATTGCGCGGACGCCGGACGGTCATCCCGATTTGCAGGGCACCTACGACATCGCGACGCTGACGCCGATCGAGCGTCCGCGCAGCGCGAACGGCCGCCTCACGATGACCGACAAGGAAGCGGCGGCGATTGAGGGCACGGAGAGCAAGCGCGTCGCCGATCGCGCCGCACCGAGTCCGGTCGATCGCGCCGCGCCGGAGAAGGGCGCGCCGGTCGGCGGCTACAACAACTTCTGGATCGATCGCGGGTCCACGGTCATCCGCGTGGACAACACGCCGCGGAGCTCGCTCATCATCGATCCGCCGGACGGCAAGATGCCGGCGCTGACCCAGGAAGCGAAGGATCGGGGCGCGCGAAGCTTCCGCAACGGGCCGAACGCGGATGCCAACGAGGAGAACGCGGCCGCGAACACGACGTTCGTGCTCGATCCGAACGCCTACAACGACCCGGAGCAGCGGCCGCTCGGCGAGCGCTGCCTGCTCGGATTCGGCTCGACGTCGGGTCCGCCGACGATGCCGAATTACTTCTACAACAACCTGAAGCAGATCGTGCAGACGCCGACCGCGATCATGATTCACGTGGAGATGGATCACGACGCGCGCATCATCCGGATGAACCAGCCGCATCTGCCGTCCACCATCCGCAAGTGGATGGGCGATTCGGTCGGGCACTGGGAGGGCGACACGCTGGTCGTGGACACGACGAACTTCACGGACAAGACGCGCTTCCGCAACTCCACCGAGAACCTGCACGTCGTCGAGCGCTTCTGGCGCGGATGACGAGGGCACGCTGATGTACCGCTTCACCGTCGAGGATCCGAAGACGTGGGTGCGGGCGTGGACCGGCGAGTTCCCGTGGCCGTCGACCGATCAGCCGCTCTACGAGTACGCGTGCCACGAAGGCAACTACGCGCTGGCCGACATCCTGCGCGGCGCGCGCGCGGCGGAAGCGCGCGGCGAGGGCGGTCCGGCGGCGGCGCCGAAGTAGACCGCTGTCGCGACCAGAAACCCGTTGGCTACTCGCTGCGGCCACGCCGCGAGTAGCCAACTCTGTCGAATTGACGGTCTAGAACCGATTAAGTACCATTAAGGGTCCCGCCATCGCCGAGGGCTTCGGCGGGGCAGGTGCGCTGCAGGTTTAGCGCGCTCGACGGCTCCCGCCCATATTCCTCAGTAGCTCAACGGCAGAGCATCCGGCTGTTAACCGGAGGGTTGCTGGTTCGAATCCAGCCTGAGGAGCCATTTTCCTTCGGAAATTCCACGACTTTCGCCGGCGCCCGATCGCGCGTTCGAGCACGTTGCCCTTTTTTTGCCCTTTCGGGTGACGCGGCTTCGACCGGCGGTGGCGATGCCGGTGCTGGTTGATCCAAGAGTCCCACTTCCGCGGAGAGGTACGCCGGGGAGAGATGGGCATATCGCATCACCATACGCAGACCCTTATGCCCCAACAGCTCGGCCACGGATCGAAGCGAGGCTCCCTTCATGATCAGCCACGAGGCGAATGTGTGCCGGAGATCATGCCAGGTGAAATCCTTGATTTCCGCGGTCTCGAGCGCGGTGTGAAACCCATTCTTGACGTCTTTGACTGGCTCCCCAGCCTTGCGACCCTGTCGCGTGCGCGAATACATAAGTCAGCCTCGGGAACTCGCTCGGTATAGAGCGCCTGCAGCGTGGTCACGCACAGTCGCATTCAGCGGCACGGCGTGGGGCCGGCCGCTCTTCGTTCGTGGCACGCGAACGACACGATTCAAGAAATCTACATAATCCCAACGGAGGTTGAACAAGCTGCCGCGACGCAAGCCCGTATGCACGGACAGAATGATCTTCTCGGCGAGAAACGGCGACGTTTCGATGGCTCTTCGCCGCTTGGATGAGCCGGGTGTATTCGTCCTCGGTGAGATACCGCAGCCGTGAGTTGTCCTCGTTGAAGAACTTCACGCGGCAAACCGGATTCGAGGCTGCCAGACTGCGCGCCATACACCAGTTGAAGAATGCTTTCAGGACGGCAAGATCCTTGTCGACGGTGGAGCGAGCGACTTTCTGAGCACGTCGCAATTTGACATCCTCGATTAGCGCCGTTTGATCTTCGCCAGCAACGTGCTCGGCTTGATGTGTTCCTCCCAGACGGAAAGCGCGGGTTCGACATACGAGTCGTGTGAGCGATTCTGGACCGTCGAATACTCGCGATACTGCTTCAGGGCCTTCTCGAATGTGACTGTTTTTGGCGCCTGCTCGTGCCAGGTACCGTTTTCGATCTTGGTTTGCTCAGAAGACCAGAGGCGCAACGCTTCGCGCTCGCGATGAAATCGCTTTCGCAGGCGTGAACCGTCTGGGTACCGAATCTCAACGAGCCAGCGATTCTTCTCGGGATGCCACACTGGCCCCTTCGAGAAGTCGCGATTCTTTCGTGCGTCGTCCATGACTTGCTCTCGCTTTGATCGTACAACTTGCCACGTATCGGTCAAGCACACTTCGACGAATGCGGACGACCCCGTTGCCGTACTTCACGACGTCGATCTTTCGATCGCTGATCCAATGCCGCAGGGTCCACGGCCGAATGCCAAGGTAGCTGGCGGCATCAACAACGTTAAGAAGGTCTTCGGTAGCCATGTCCCTTCTCCCATGCGCGGATGACGGGGTACCGCCCGAAGGCGGTAGCCCGTGTGTTCGATCGAGCGTGATCGGCTCGGCCGCGAAGCTGACGACGTCCGCGAACGTCGCTGCATGCACCGTGACGGTCGCGGGAGAGTCCAGGGCTCGGTGGGAGCCGTGGTGGCGAAAGCGAAATAGATCCGCGTGTGGTGGCCGATAGTACCGTGCTGTGCGTGAGCGACCGTTCGTTCATGACCTGCTCCTTTCTTCAGAGTCCACGCTGCTTCGATAAATGCCCTCCGTGTGAAGGTCCGAGGCCGGGTCAAGGCCGCATCCGCGGCGAGCGCAGCGAGCGAAGCCTTGACGCGGCTGAGGCCTTCCATAGCATTCGCAGGTCAAAGCAGCGGGCATGTCCTACGCTCCGTGGCTCTTCTGCGGGAACTGGCCGGCTTCGTGGAAGCTGAAGTACCGGCCATCGTCGCCGACGGCGAGTTCACGCACGCAGTGGCCGCGTGGCGGGGCGGACGACAGGCTGGGAGGGTTCATGGAGTGACTCCTTTCAATGCGGGATGGCCCTGAGAGCGCCGCCCCGGACGCACGACGTCGGCGTCGCGCGCAGTCGCAGACGTGGGTACTGGCTGGGGCTACGCGGGAGAGGGGCCCGACGAGTCGATCAAATTCGTCCGAGACGTGGAGTTCGTCGAGGAGAGTGGTGACCAGCCGACGCGTCCACTTCACACTGCGGGCACCGTCCGCGAGTTCCTGGAGGAGGTCATCGCAATGGTGGCGTCTGAAGTGTTGGACCTCGGCGCGCTCGGACGTCCAGGTGCGGGGCTGACCGTTCATGACTTGGCGGCGAGCGGATCCGTCGCGCATGGCAGACACCTCCGGCAGAGCGCCTGGCTCTAGGAGCGAAGGCGGCCACCATGCGCGACGGTGTCGCGAGGGGCGAGTGGATGGACATGGCGTGGCGCCAGCGTCCGCGGTTCGAGCAGGTCCTGAGGAGGCCGTCGAACAGGCGTGGGACGCAGGTAACCACCAGTAGATCTCGCGGCAGATCGATCTCAACCGTAGTGACCCGCTGTGGCGTGAGCGACCACGCGCTGGCCGCAGGCCTGGCAGCGCAGGGGGGCTCTGCAGGTGGTCGCTCACGCCACAGGACCCTCAGTGATCGCCGCGCTCGGCTTCTCGCGCTCAGCGGGCGGCGTAAATCGCCGCCCGTTTGCGATGGCTGCAACTGACAGTCGCACAATCGCTTACCGACGGTCAGGTCCGCTGCCTTCAGTCGCCATGGAGCATGTCGGCGATTCCCCGTGAGCTCGTGACATCAACGGCACGTGGCCCATCGAGTTCCAATGCCCGGCGCAGGGCTCGAAAACGAGGTGTTCCGAAGATGCGGCGCGCCCTCCGCATCCGTCGCTCATCGAGCGGTCCGGACGCGATGGTCGTCGCCTCCCAGAACCAGCGAAGTTCGTTCGCCGTCACGGGGTCGAGCGGCGTTCCGAATTCATGGTGAAAGGCGTCCTCATAGACCTCCGCCAGACGCTGCGCGCAGCCTTCCGTGTCGGGTTGCCTGACCACCACGGGGAGATGCACGGACCAGGCTGGCAGCGCCCCAAGGAGTTCCGCGACGCGGAACGCCAGACGCCGGAGCGCGTCACGATCGAGGGACGTGGTCGTCAGGAAGTGCGCGACCTTGTCGTGCTCCGCCCCGAGCCACTGGAACTCCCGGTGCGTGAGGATATGGTCGAGGACGAGGATGATGAGCCGCTCGAGAGCTCGGCCCAGCGCCATGCGGAAGCGGACGTCGCGTTGCTCGATGGCGTCGTACAGCGACTGCAATCTGGCGCCATCGGCGTCTCCACGCGGCGCCTGGATTCGCGCGCAGCACGCAGCGGCCGCCGGTCCTGCGGCGTGATATTCTCGCCCGCACACAATGGGCGGCAGGCGGAATACCAGACGCGTCGCTTTCACGCTCGTTTTCAAATCATCGCAAGGACCGAGCCGGATCGCGAATCGGGCCAGGCACGTTTCCGATCCTCGCGACCCTACGTATGGCCACTACTTGTCTCGGGCTGCGCTCGCCCGAGCCATCAGGCCGCCGACTCGTGCCGTGGCGAATTGCCGCCGCTGGTTCGAACGCCAGGGGATGCATTTCGACACCATCAAAACCTACAGCCCTCAGTTCTATGTGGCCGACGCCAGCGCGTCGGCCCTCCGCCGGGCGTTCGGGGTCGAGGCGGAGGCGTGGTTGACGCAACCGGACACCAGGATCCCCTCCGCGTCACCGGTGGCCTCTGCCGGACGACATCGCTATCCATCTCCAGTCGGTGTCCGTCTGCTCGACATCCACGAAGGATTTCGACCTGCATGGTCTGGCGCTCTCGGTCAAGGGGATCCCGAGCGGCCAAAACGTCGCGTCCCGCGACCGCGAATCGCTCCACGTGTCGCAGTTCAACGAACTGCCGGGCATGACTCCCGCCGAGGTACGGAGGATCTACAACTTCCCGGCGGAATGGACCGGCAAGGGCGAGACGATCCTCCTGCTCAACCTCGGCTCGCGGGTGGACGTCAGCGACCTTCAGGACTTCTGGCGACATCACGGGGTCAAACGGGAAGACCCCGTTGAGCTGAATCTTGGCAGGGCGCCGAGGAAGGGCGGCGCGCTGCTTCGGCAACTCGAACCGATGATGGGGCTGGAGTGGATTGGCGCGTTGGCCCCTGACGCGCGGCTCATCGTCTGCAACGTTGACGCGACGCTTGCCGCCGACCCGTGGGCCGCGTTTCTTGCGTCGGCGATTGTTGACGTGAAAAGCCTCGGCCCCACCATCGCCGTGTCCACGTGGAGTCTGCCAGAGCGAATTTACAAGGCGCAGCATGGACAGGGCGTCTTTTCCGGCCTGCTCGAACAGGCTGCGGCAATCGGCATGACGGTCATCGCGGCCAGCGGCGACTGGGGCGTCTACGACGGGCGGCCTGGCCTAACGGCGGTCGACGGACTTGGCACCGAGGTGGCCGTCGCCGAGGCACCATGGCCACACGGTGTCTTTCCGTCGGTGGAGGACTACATCCTCAGTGTCGGCGGAACGATGATCACGTCGACGCATCCGCTCACCGAGCTTGGATGGTCCGGTCCGCTGCCTCCGAGCCAGCAATTGCGCGATGCCGTGCCCTTCTTCAGGCTGGGCAGTTCTGGCGGGTTCAGCGAGGATGTTGCCATCCCCTGGTGGCAGCAGGCGATGCTCTGTCCTCAGGGTCAGGCGCGGGCGTTCCGCCGGGGCCTGATGAGCCCATCCATCCTCCCTTCAGGCCGCGGTTATCCCGACGTGGCGCTCATGGCCGCCGGACGTTCGATCACGCACGGTTCTGGCACCGATCTCGCGTCGACGGGTTTCGACGCGGTGGTTGCCGGCGATCGCATCAACTGGGCCGGAGGCACCAGCATCGCAGCGCCGATCTGGTCCGCCATCATCGCCTGTATGAATCAAGCGCGGCGCGCGGCCGGGCTGCCCAGAGTCGGCTTCGCGAACCCGCTGCTCTATAGCCTGGCGGCGACGCAGACTTCTCCCGAAGATCAGCCTTTCAGAAACATCTCGATCGGCAATTCGAATGTCGAACTTCGGGTGCTGGACGCATCCGGCGTGCCCGCGAAGTACCTGCTCGAGGGTTTCGCGGCCGACGCCGGATGGAATCCGGTGACGGGTCTTGGTGTGCCAAACGTCGCCAACCTGATCGCGGCGGCGATTCGTCCCACGCCTTCGAGAAAACTCAGGGTTCGGCACTGATGACGTCTCTCGGCACGGCCATGATGCGTCAGACGGCCGCCGGCGTCGAGGCGTCGCTGGACGACGCGCGAGTCAATCGGTTCAGGTCGCTGCTCGAAGGCCCGCTGGCGATCGTCGCCTCAGGCGGCTCGTACACGACCGCACTGCTGTGGGCTCATCTGCACGAAGTCGCGGGGAACCCTGCCTGGGCAGTCACGCCGTACGCGTTCGCGCAGCGGACGCTTCCGCCGGGCACACGCGTCCTCCTGCTGTCGGCAAGCGGCAACCATCACGACATTCTTGCCGGCGCCGCGCGCGCGCTCGAACGTGGCCACGAAACTCGAGCCGTCGTGTACCGCGCCGACTCGCGGCTGGCTTCGCTTGTAGGCCAGGCGTCGGAACCCGACGCCGTCTTTGCCGTCGGCGATCCGCCTTATCCGGACGACATGATTGCCGTGCAGTCCGTGGTGGCGTTCGCCGTGCTCGCCGGGCGCACATACGCCGGGCGGGGTCCCTGGGCGCCCTACTTCGATTGCGATGCCGAGCTGCCCACGCGCGTCCCGCGATTCGTGATTGCGTTCGGCGCGGGAGCCGCAGAGCCGGCGGCGGTGGACTTCGTCAACAAGTGCCATGAAACAGGCCTGGCTCCGGCGTGGCACACGGACCTGCGCCATTTCTCGCACGGGCAGTTCATGATGCTGCGTGGCGGCGGCGACGACCCGCTGCTCCTGGCCTTTGCCACTGCCTCGCAACGCGACTACGTGAAGCGCTTCGCGGCCGTGCTGCCGCCCACAGCCTGTCTGCACCGCATCGAGGTCGATGCCGAAGGCGCGCCGGCTGCCTTGTCCCTCCTCGCCCGCAGCATGCGCAGCTTCGCGCCGATCATCGAACGCGCGGGCGGACCGCCGACGCTGGCGACCCTGCCGGCATGGGGGCGCTCGGTCTACGAACTCGAGCCCTGAGGAACCAGCCGCAGGAACCCCTTCATCGCCGCCACTCGCACGATATCGAGCGTCGACCGCCGGATCTCCGCAGGATGCGCCACGTCCTCGACCAGAGAGGGCGCTTCATCGAGAAGCGACTTCACGGCTCGGTGGCTCGGGATGGCGTCGACGACGGGAGCCATCTCCAGCGGGATGCTGAAGGGCAAGGCTGCCATGCGGTGTGCCATCTCACCGTCTCGGGGATCGAGTCGTAGAACACGTCGAGGTGCCCTGGCTCTGACGTCGGCGCCGGTGGCTCCGTGCGTAGTGCAAGCCTGAAGGGCACGACGACCTCCATCGAGCACCGCGACAGCGCCGTCCTTTCCGGATGCCGGTCTGCTGAGAGACATGCGCGTCGTCTGCCCCACGGCCCGACAGATGCCCGATTAAACCACCAACGGTTTCCGGACTATCGCCCGCAGCACTGGAAAGAAGCCGGCGGAGGCCATCGTAAGGCCTCCTGGCTGTCGAGCTCAGTCTGCCGGTCCGATTCACGAGACGTTGTCCCTCCCACCACCAGGACTGGCGGCACGATTGTTCCCGTAGAAGAAGCGGGCGAGGGTCAGAAATGACGCGGCCTCCCCTCTGATGCAGTCGGCGTACGCGCTCCAGAGGGCGCCGACCTCGAACTCCGGGTGTCGGCGCGCCGTGTTGAAGGTATAGGCCGCGCGGTGTCCGCTCTGCAGGGCCAGCGTGAGCCCTGACGACAGGATCGGGTCGACGAATGCGGCCGAATCTCCCGCGGCGGCCCACCCTGAACCGATTGGTCGGGTGGCCCATGTGGACCAGTCCTGGCTCGCTGCGACCCGCTTGCCGCCCGGCAGAATGTCGGTGGGTACGGAAGCGGTGCGGACCAGGTCAGCGACCTCGGGGCATGAACGGATGGTGTCCCACCAGAAGTGCTCCAGGTCGCGTGTGCGAAGCTGCTTCCCAAGCGATTCGCGACGGGTCACGACACCAACGGACATCACATCGGCGTCAATCGGGAAATACCAAATCCAGCCGTTGTCCACGGTGGAAATGAACACCGTCGATCTCGCTTTGGTCCCGTTGAACGTCACCTTCCAGTCCGCGTTCGACAAGTAGCCGTAGACGGCAAAGTTGTTCATGTGCGGATCGCGCTGGCGATCGCGCGTCAGGACGGCGGACAACCCGCTGGCATCGAACACGAACGGCGTCTGGATTGTGCCGGACGCGCCGGCGTCGTTGGTCCAGCGGACGCCCTTGACCCGCCCAGGTATCGCGCACAACGGCCGTGACGCGGGTGCCCTCGCGAACCTCGGCACCGAAAAGCCGCGCGATCATCGAGCAACAATCGGTCGAACTCAGCACGGCGGACGTTGAAGCCGGTGAACGGCGTCTCCCGCTGCTGCAACTCGCCCAGCAGGTCCGGTAGTCCTGCCCGGTGACGTCGACCATCTCGCCGGCGCCGCCCGGCGATGTGACGTCTCTCAGCCTGAGGAAGTCGGCGTTCCAGGGCTGGCGGTCCTCGCCCCAGATGAACACGACCCCCATCTTCTTCACAAAGGTGGACCGATCGAGCGCGTCGAATACTTCGAGGTCGCGCAGAACCCGTTGGCCGCCGGAATCGTCGATTCGCCGATGTGGTATCGCGGAAACCGCGCCTGCTCCAGAACCGTTACGGAGATTGTCGGCGAGGTCTTCCCACCAGGGACGCACACGTGCTTCCGGCCGGACCGCCACCGATGACGACGCAGTCGCGGTGTTCGGTCTTCATAGGTTCACCGTACGTGATAACAGCGAGACACCCGCACCGACTGCCGGCGCGGGCTCCCGCTGCATCGGATTTGGTTTGCCTATCAGAAGCCCGGATCCGGCTGGCCAAATCGGACCGGCTTGACCCTGACGCTGCGAGCCGACTCCGGCATGATCAGGTGCTTGACCGTCTTCGAGTCGGCGACGACGTGGTAGGAGACACCCTTCTTGGCCTTATAACCGTGCTCTGCGAGCACGCCCTGGGTGTCGTTCATCAGACGTTCTCTGAACTGTTTGTCCTTCCATGCCTTGGCGACAACTCCCTGCCACACGCTCAGGTTGCTCTTGCCGACGCTCTTCTTCTTCCTTGCGCCAGCGGCGCGCTTGACGACTTTCTTCTTTGCCATCGATCCTCCTCCGAGGGTGAGTGCATCTCCGATTCAGCGTGGGCGCGATTGTCCGCAGCCAACAGATTGTGGAGCTCGCGTTCGGTCGGCTCCGCCCGCGGCGGAGCATAGAACAGACGAGCCGTTTCGTAGCACGCCCTGGCCATGGCGATCCGCTCGACGCAGACAGCCGGACCACGATCTGATTGTGTCGGCGACGTGCGCCGCGTCACTGCCCGAGCCGCTGTGCACACGGAGGACAGCGGGTTGTGTTACGTCTGGCGGCAGAATCGCCTGGACGGCCGCCATGTTGTCGAGACCTTCTTGGCGGCGAACCGTTCGAGCGCGTAACAGTACCCCACGCAACCGATGGATCGGGCTCGTCCACGATGGCGCGGCGGAAGTACTCGACGATCGGCGTCACGGCATTCGGCTGGAACCGCCTGATCACCTGCTCGGGGTGTAGCCAGGGCGCGGATGTCGCGAAGGGCCAGTTCATCGTGGCCGCGCTCCTCGCGAGTCTCTGTCTCCGCCCACGCCTGAAGCGTGCGCCGGCCAGCAGCCTTGAAGCGTTGAGAGGCCACCGGCAGCAGCCGCGAGGTCGCCGCGGTGGTGCAGTAGTAGCCAGCAAGACGCCACAACCAGCGCAGCGGAGTCATCGGGCCGCTCGCCCGCCACGCACGACCGAACGCCGCGGCCCCATCGCCCCATCCAGCAGCCATCGCGTCGTCTCGGGGATCCCGCGCCCTCGCATCGGCGTCGCAAAAGGGTCGGACAGGTCGTCCGGCTCGACACGATGTATCGACGCGCCGCGGCTCGTGGCCACGACGATCCGTTGAGGATCGACGCGTGCCCACTCGGTTCGCAGGTTGTTGCGTACGTCAGTCGCCATCGATGCACGCCTTCAAGCGTGCGAGGCCCGCCTCGGGATCGCGGTTCTGCGTGCGGATCAGGAGCTCGAGCTGCGCGAGGGCAGAACCGTCGAGCACGGCGGCGCGGGCCCGCTCGACACCCGCGTCCCATCGGTCGACCTTTCCCATCAGCATCAGGCAGGCGGCCGCATTCAGCGCAAGCAGATCGAGTACCGGCCCTGGCGCCGGATCGCGAGGGCGCGCGCAATGACGCGGATGTTCTGGTTCGCCGTCCTGGCCGCGGCGATATCAGCATAACGCCCGGTGGTGATCCCCGCGTCTTCGGGCCGCAGTTCGAACTGCGTGACGCGGCCGTCCTCGTGCAATTCGGCGACCGACGTCGGCCCGATCGTGCTGAATTCGTCCATATAGCGGCCCGGATACTCGACAGCCTCCGCAGGGCACGAACGCCCTGAGATAGCCAAGCTGTTGAGCCCTTCGACGACGAGCGAGAAGGAGTCGGGCCTGGGAACGCCGTGACTTGTGCCGTTCGCCGCTGTGAAAGCCCATCGGGCCTGCGATATGCACCGAGGTGCCGCAGCGGAGCTGGCTGAGGACGCGGAACGTTCCCCCAGACTGCGCCGCGCGTCCCACCACCGAGGTGAAACCCAGCCGGCAGGCTCGGTGGCGCGGCATGAGACGGCATGGTCGACATCGGGATCGACGCCGCAGCTTGCAACGTCTCGGCGCTGCCACTGACGCCGGTCATGCCGGCGCGGCGATCTTGTGCACGTAGACGCCGCACGCAGCGGCGATGATCGCGGCACCGCTCGACACGTTCACGGTCTTGAGCGTATCCATGCCCACGCCGACAATTCCCAGATGCGGCTCCGGCGCCGAGGATTCTGGCTGGCAAGTGTTCCTGCCAGTCGTCGTTGTGGCTGTCGGCGACGCCAAGGATCTCGTCGAGCGTCTCGCCCTTGCACTGCAGGGCTGCGATGAACGCCCTGCTGCAGTTCTGGCTGCTCGTTGCGCCAGATCTGGTTGTAGGCCGCGTGCTTCGTCACGCGTCAGGTTCTCCGGTGCTGGAGTCCGACGATGAACTCCTCCGAACGAGCGCAGACTGGCCTCATCGTGCACGTCACTCCCCCGTTTCGATTCACTTCAACCGCGTGATCTCGTTCTCCGCGGCGCCGCTGGCGGATAGACCGCGGTCGCCGAGACGGTTGCGTCCTCGTACCGAGAAGCGCCTTCAGCGCCGGGTCCGGCCGCAGAGCTTCTCGCTCGTGCCGCGTGCCGCGAGCGGCCAGACCATCCGGGCCGCCTGGCTGGCACGCCTGCGGCACTCTGTCCACCGTTGAGAGCAGGACGTCGATAGCGTCCGTCAGCCCGTCGTCAGGCATCGGGCGATCGCGCCCGGCGGCGACACACGCCGTCTTGATGTGATCGACTGCCCCGTCCCACTCTTCCATGCGCAAGCGCACACGAGCCTGGACCACCCGGCACTTAAATGCCCGACCCGGCATATCCATCTCGCGGCACTGCTGTTCTGCGCGCACAGCTGCGGCCTCGGCCGATTGCAGATCGCCGTGGTCGAGGTAGTGAGCGGCCAAATGATACTCGCTAATCGCACCCGCCACCCGGTTACCGTCGCTAGTGGCGAATCGATGACGGCCCGCTGATCGGCAATCGCCGCCGCCATGTTTCCCATGGCGGCGTGTGTCATCGCGCGGCCAGACGTGCGGCGAGGGCCCCCCACGTCGACTCGGACATCCGACCCTGGCGGCGCAGCTCTTCACCCTTGCAACGGCGCGATCGAAGATGCGCAGCGCCTCGTCATAGCGGCCCAGGTCGCGCAGCAGGTTCCCAATTCGTGGCCGGCTCGCGCGACGGAGCCGCGTCCCCCCGCCTCGAGCACCGCCCATCCTTCACGCGCCAGTGAGGCGCCCCGCTCCAGCTGCCCGAGCGCGCGATAGCTGAAGCCGCGGCAGCAGCGCGCCTCCGCTGCCTCGACCCTCATCTCCAGGCTGGCGAAGCGCCGCTCCGCGTCCTCGTAACACTGGACCGCGCTCCCAGTCGCCGAGCAAACCATCAAGGTCGCCCAGCGTCATCGCAAGACGCGCGCGCCGTTCGAGACGGCGTGTGTCATCGGGATATGCGCCGTCTGCGCCGGCCGACGCGCGGTGGCTTCCTCCACACGGCCCACCGCCTGGCGCAGCTGGCCTCTCCACTCATACGCGGTGGCGAGCTGGTGAAGCGTCTCAGCGGCTGCCAAATCGGTTGCGCCGGGTACGCGGTCCTGGAACCCCGACGGCGGTCGACAGATGTTCCACCGCCTCGTCGTACGCGGCTATCGCCAGCGCGCGCTCGCCAGCGAGCCGCGCGTAATGACGGTCCGCTCGATGTTGGCGCTCTGGCTGTAATGGTACAGGACCGTGCGAAGTACCGAGCCGGGCGCTCCGCGTGGAACCGCTCGACCGCTTCGGCCGCCAGCGCGTGGAGATCTGCCGGTTTTCGGTCAGGATCG
>CAVQHT010000014.1:0-30983 GCA_963712355.1 uncultured Acidobacteriota bacterium | reverse complement strand
GGTGCGACGTCGTATCGCGGCCGTTCGAGTGCAGGTGCGCGGAATCGGACACGATGTACGAATGTGCGCGCAAGAGCCGCGCGGCTTCCGGTCCGAAGACGTCCGCGTTCCTGCCAACCTCGTGAACCGGCCATCCCGTCGCCGTCGGATCGGCGACCGCGTCGCCTTCGCTACCTCGTTCGGTTCGATCGGGGCTCATGCGGGTGCTGTAGATCAAGTGATGAAACACATAGCGCCCGCCGACGGTCTGCCGGCCGTTGCCCCCTTTTTCGACGTCGTTGAACTCCTTGACCTCGACGGCCGTGACGTAGCGATCCTCATCGAGCGCGATCTGGGCGCGCGGAATCTCGCCCCACCAGTCCGGCGCATTCGCCTTCACGATGATCGACGGGAGCTTCACAATCAGATCCGGCGTGCCAATCGTCCATGTATTCGCGTCTTCCCAGGTCCGGGGCGGCGGCATGTCGGCCGGATTGCCCTTCGGGGCGCCGCTGTCCGCCCACTTGGCGATCTTGGCAATTTCTTCGTCGCTGAGCGACGGATCGTTCTTGAAACTCTGGATGCCGATGTTCTTCTCCATGTACCAGGGCGGCATCACACCGGCGTGCGGTCCAATCCCCGTACGCTGCTTGATGGCTCTGGCCCACGGCCGGACTTCCTCATATGTCGAGAGGGACATCGGGGCGACGCCATCAGCGCGGTGGCAGTTTTCGCAACTGCGCTGCAGGACAGGTGCGATGTCCTTGGTGTACGTCACCGGCGAGAGGCCGCGGCCGATTGCGCGCTGGCCGTTGACGCGACAAACAACGCCATCAGGCCGGCGACCAATCCGGCGCAGGCACCTCTCCGGCTGTCCAGGACCGCGAGCATAAGCACACTCCTTGGAGAATGGCGGATAACTGGGAAGGTTTTAGCACGCCCCGGCCACGTTTGGTTGTCGCAGACTGTCGCACGGGCAACTTTCCTGCCTTCCCGTGCGTCCACCAATTCCGAAGCTGAGCAGTTACGTGTTTCGCCTGGGGATGGGCGCCCCTTCACCCCGTCCGAGGCCTTCCGAAAGACCGGCTTGTCCCAGGCTGTCCGCTTTGTCACACAAACTTGGGCGGCGCCGGCCGTGAATCGCGGAGTTGCCCTACGATGGACCCGCTTTGGAGGAGCTAACGCCATGGACTTCAGACTGACACCGCGATCCTTAAAGTACGCGCTCGGCGTGCTGCTCGGCGTCGCGACAGTGGCCGGGCTCACGGCGGCGGGTTCGGTTTCGACGGCGCGCCCCGAAGACGCCGGGTTCTCGTCCGAACGGCTGCATGCGGTTCACGACACCGTCCAGCATCACATCGACGCCGGCGACGTCACCGGCGCCGTCACCCTGGTGGCGAGCCGCGGTCACATCGTGCACTTCGAAGCGCACGGCCTGATGGATTCGCAACGAAGCGGCCGATGGCGAAAGACTCCATCTTCCGGATCATGTCGATGACCAAGCCGGTCACCGCCGTGGCCGTGATGATGATGGAGGAGCAGGGCAAGCTGCGCGTCACCGATCTGGTGTCGAAATACGTCCCGGAGTTCAAGCAGCTCAAGGTCAGTACCGCGCCGCGGGACGCTTCGCAGGGCCTGGCGAGGCGCGCCCCCGAACCCACCGATCCGACCGTACCGGCCAACCGCGAGATTACGATCGCCGATCTTCTGACCCACACATCGGGCATGGCCGGTAACGTGCCCGACCGGGGTCCCGAGGAGACGCTCGCGACGATCGTGCTCCGTTATGCGCGCATGCCGTTGCTCTTTCAACCCGGGACCGAGTGGTCGTACAGCGGCATCGCCGGACCGGACGTCCTCGCGCGCATCGTCGAAATCGTCTCCGGACAGAATTACGAACAGTTCCTGCGCGCGCGCATTTTCGATCCGCTCGGGATGAAGGACACGTCGCACTTCCCGACCGATGCTCAGAGACCACGCGTCGTGACGTTGTATACGAAGACGCCGAACGGTTTCGTCCCGACGGCGAACCCCGACGGGTTTTCCGGCAAGACCTATTTCTCGGGATCCGCCGGCCTCGTCAGCACCGCCGAAGATTACGCGCAGTTTGCGCAGATGCTCTGTAACGGCGGCGAGCTCAATGGGAAGCGGTTGCTGAAGCCGGAGACCGTGAAACGCATCGCCACGAACTACGTCGGCGATTTGTTCAGCGGCAAACTGAATTTCCCGACGAAGGGATTTGGCTTCGGCTACCTGAATGCCATCGTGCAGGACCATGCGGCCGCGGGGTGGACGCTGCCGGACGGCAGCTTTGGCTGGTTCGGCGCATACGGCTCACAGGTGTGGATCAACCCGAAAGAGCAGCTCGTGACGCTGTTGATGATCCAGAACCTCGTATATCCCATGCAGCGCGACTTCGAAGCCGCCGTCGTGCAAGCGAGGCAATCAAAGTAAACCGACAACCGACCTTCTGAATCGCGGGCACTTCACCGCGTCGGCGCAATCCCGAGGCCCTTGTAGGCGTACCGGTAATAACGCTGTCCGTTGTTGACCTCGCCGATGAATAGATTGCCCTTCGAGTCGGCGGCGAAACTGTGCGCGTGGAAGAACTCGCGGGCGTTGTGGCCGGCGTGCCCGCCGATCACCTCGACGATCTCCATCGTCTGCCGGTTGAGGACGTGAATCGCCTTGCTCGAGCCATCGAGCACGTAGAGGAATTTCTGCTCGCGATCCGCAGACAACGCGAACGCGTGGACCGTTCCTTCGCTCTGAAGCGTGTCCTTCGCGATCGGATATTCCTTGATGAACGTGCCGTCCAGTTTGAAGGTCTGCAGCCGGTTGTTCGATTGATCGGCAACATAGACGATGTCGTCGTTTGACACGAGCACTGCGTGGACCGGTGTGTTGAATTGCGGCGGTGGCGGTCCCTGAATCAGTTGCGCCTTCGGCGCAAACTTATACTCATCGTCGGGACGTTTGCCGTACGCGCCCCAGTGACGCTTGTACTTGCCGGTGTTCGCGTCGAACACGATGATGCGGCGGTTGAAGTAGCCGTCGGCGACGAATAACTCGTGCGTCTTCTCGTAAACGAAGAGTCCCGCTGGTCCTCCCACATTCTGGGTGTCATTGCTGCCGCGGTTCTTGCCAGAGTGGCCGATTTGCATCAGGAACTGACCCCTGGTCGAGAACTTCAGGATCTGGTTGTCCTGTTTCGCGCTCCCGCTGAGCCAGACGTTGTCGGCCGCGTCCAAGAAGATGCCGTGCTGCGTATCGGGCCACTCGTAGCCGGCGCCGGGGGCGCCCCACGCCTGGAGAAATTTACCGGCGGCGTTGAACTCGAGCACCGCGGGAGCGGGGATGCAGCACGAGGCCTGTGGAGGAGTGAGCGACGCAGCCTTCTCGCCGTCGGGAATCGACGCCGGGCGATGAAATACCCAGAGGTTGTCGTGACTGTCGACGGCGAGGCCGCCGACCGCTCCCGTCACCCACTTGTTGGGGAGCGACTGCGACCACAGGGGATCGGGCTCGAACTGCGGCACTTGTTGGCGTTGCGTCTGAGCGGTCGTCGTGGATTGGAAGACCACAACCGCTCCTGCGATTGCCGTCACTGCGACGACCACCGCCGCGAGTACTCTGTGTCTATCGGCCATCATGGTGTTGCAACTCATTCCGGGATCCCCATGCCGCGGAAAACTTTCCAGCTGCCGTCCGGGAGCTTCTCGAGCACCGCGAGCAGCGTGCCACGAACCTGCGTCGGCGCGTTACCGGGCGATGCGACATACGAGGCAGTAAAGTAACGCCACTCGACTGCCCAGCCGTCCACGATCATCCTGAAGTCTTTGGTTTCCGGAACGTAGGTCAACACCTTGAGGGGGAGAGCCGACGCGCGTTCGTTGCTTTCTCGGATAGCTTGCTTGCCGACTTCTGCCGGCTGGCCCGGGCCCAGACGAACGGCGTCATCGGTCCACGAATCCGTCAGCGCCACAGGATCTCGCGAAAACGTGGCGGCGATGTCCTGCTGGTGGAGCTTCTCGATGCTGGCCAGGTCCGCAGCGGCGGGCCCGTCGCTTCCAGCCGTCGCGGCCGGTTCTTGAACCACTGGTCCTGCCGACGCGGTCGACGCGGCGGCAACTGCAGCGACTGGCGTCCCAATCCAGCGGAAGTATTTCCAGCTGCCGTCCGGGAGCTTCTTGAGCACCGAGAGCCTCGTGCCACGAATCTGCTTCAGCTCGCCACCTGGCGATTCGACATACGAACCAGCGAAGTACGCCCACTCGACTGCCCAGCCGTCCACGATCGTCAAGTCTTTGGTTTCCGGAACGTAGGTCAACACCGTGAGGCCTGGGCGAGCCGACCAGCGTTCGTTGCTCGCTCGGATAGCTTGCTTGCCGACTTCTGCTGGTACGCCTGGGCCGAGACGAACGGCGTCATCTGTCCAGAGTTCCGTCAGCGCCCCAGGATCTCGCGACAACGTCGCGGCAATGTCCTGCTGGTGGAACTTCTCGATGGCGGCAAGATCCGCAGCGCGGCCCCGGTCGCTCCCAGCCGGCGCCGCCGGTCCCTGAATCACTTGCGCTGCCAACACAGTCAACGCGCCGACAACGACAGCAACTGAAGGCACGTGTATACCCCCCCACCCCGCCGTAGCCCGCTACCCCGATCCGCAATGATACGCCTGGCTGCGGGGCCCGCTTGTCGCCTCTCATCACGTTGGCTTGGCGGATGTTGCCGCGTAATTCAGCAGTCGTCCCCGACGCAAACCCGACAAATCTGTTGAGGGGCTCGGGTGACGCCTATGTGGAGGCGTTATATTGAGCTGGTCCTTCGCAGAGGTGCGCAATTGATATTCAAGAAAGCCAGAACGACGACGCTCGCGCTGTTGTTGTTTCAGTGCCTGGCCGGACACGTCCCGGCGCTGGCGCAGGAGTTTGCCGGGCGCGACAAATTGCGCGCCCACTCCCAGGAATTCCGCAGGGAAGTCATCAAGGTGACCGATGGTGTCTACGTGGCCGTCGGATTCTCACTGGGTAACTCGATTCTGATCGAAGGCACCGACGGGCTGATCATCGTGGACACCCTCAGCAGCATCGGCGACGCGCGCGCCGTCAAAGCCGAGTTCGACAAGATATCGACCAAGCCGGTACGCGCGATCATCTACACGCACCATCATCCCGATCACCTCGGCGGCGCCAGTGTGTTCGCCGGCGCGGATCGGCCAGACGTCTACGCGCATGCACTATTGGTAGCGGAGCGAGCGGAGAACCTGTCCAACCTCGGGCGAGCCGGAAGAGAAGGCGGCAACCAGTTCGGTGGTCCATCGCTTCCCGAAAATCTTCGCATTAACGCGGGCGTCGGACCGCAACTGCCTCCAGGCGGCGGTGGCAATGGCTACGTGGCGCCGACCAAGACGTTCGTCGGCGACGAGATGTCGATCACGGTAGCGGGCGTCCGCATGCAGTTGGTGCACGCGCCTGCTGAGACCGCTGACGCGATCTATGTGTGGCTGCCGGACAAGAAGGTGCTGCTTCCCGGCGATACGTTCTATCGATCCTTCCCGAACCTGTATGCGATTCGCGGCACACGCCTTCGACCGGTCGACTCGTGGGTCGCCAGCCTCGCGAAGTTGGTCGCGGTACAGGCGGACTACCTGGTGCCGAGTCACACGCGCCCGATCAGCCGGCGCCGACGCGGTCAGGTCCGCGCTGACCGCTTATCACGACGGCGTGAAATCGGTGCTCGATCAGACGATCGCCGGCATCAGGGAAGGTCTTCGTCCGGACGAGCTCGTCGAAAAGGTCAAGCTGCCTCCCGCGCTCGCCGCCAATCCGTATCTCCAGGAGTTCTACGGGACGGTGCCGTGGTCGGTCCGCGCGATCTACACCGAGTACGCCGGATGGTTCGATGGCAACGCGACAAATCTGTTCCCGTTGTCCGGCAAGGACCGCGCGGCCGGGATTCTGGAGCTCGCCGGCGGCGAAGCCAAAGTCCTTTCGAAGGCGCGCGACGCCCTGGCGCAGCGCAACTTTCAATGGGCGGCCGAGCTGACCGACTATGTCCTGGCCATCCACCCTGACGACAAAGACGCGAGAAACCTGAAGGCGCAGGCGCTCACCGAGCTCGGTGAACGGCAAATCAGCGCGAACGGTAGAAACTTCTACCTGTCCAGTGCACAATATCTGACGAAAGACGCGCCCCGTTAGCGCGTGGAGACTCTGAAAGGAGTAGCAGATGAAGAGCACCATACTGGCATCAATCGCCGCTGCCATCGCCCTTTTGTCGCCGTCAGTGACCGCGCAGTCGACCACGAAGTCGGTCGCGCCGAGCGCGACGGACAAGGTGGTGATCACCGGCTGGGCGCTGAACATGAGCAACACCGCGACCGGCGCCAACCAGACGATCAAGATCAACATCGACAAGTGGTCGAGCCCGTCGCAGCGCGCGAAGCTGATCGACACCTTCCTGGAGAAGAAGCAGGACGGCCTGCTGAAGGAACTGGAGAAGCAGCCGGAAATGGGCCGCTTCAACTTCCCCGGCTACATGGGCCCCGATCCGAACAACACCATGCGGCTGGGCACCGACATCCGCTACGCGATGAACTTTCCCGGCGAGGACGGCGGCCGCCGCATCGTCGTCATCACCCCGCGGGTCATCGGGTTCAAGGAGGCAGTGAACCAGCCGCGGGTGTCCGACTACCCGTTCTCGCTGTTCGAGATGCGATTCAACAAGGACGGGAAGGGCGAAGGCAAGCTGGCCTACGCGACGCAGATCACCTTCGACAAGAAGACGAACTCGATCGAGCTCGAGAACTATTCGAGCGAGCCCGTCCGCCTGAACAACCTCGAACTGGAAGTGAAGAAATAACGACGACGCGGCGGACCGCAGATTTCAACAGGTCCGCCGCTCGCCCGCACCCTTCGGACCGTCCTCAGGCGCCATCCCCCGACTGCAACCGCGACGCGAAAGGATTCGGCCGCAACTGCCTAAGCAGATGCGGGCCGCGAAGTTCCTCTTGCGAGGAATCGGACCCGCTTTTCGCAGTTTTCGCAGGAGGATGCATGAAGGGCAGCGCTCGTTCACCCCGCCGCTTGATCACGGGATTCCTAATCGCGGCCATCTGCGCGGCGGCGGTGGCACGGCCGAAGGCCGCCGGACCGCCGACTCCGCAGCTCAGTGACAACCGGGGTGACACCATTCTGGAAGCGCTCGAAACGGCCGCGATCAACACCGCGTTGACGCTGACCGGCTTCTTCACGGATCCGCTGACGTTCAGCTACCCGCCGGTCGTCGTGAACGGCCGAGTGCTCAGGCACCCGAACATTCACAATATCTTCGTGGACGACGATTGGGACGCCCACAACCCTGACGCACCCAGCGTCGGGGAGATCGATGCGTTCACCCAGGCGCTGGTTTCGAGCCACTACCTCGATCAGGCGGGTGAATATGACGTGCACCACGCGTCGTTCACTGGATCGAACCAGAGGAGTGTCGTCTGCGCGCCGATCCAGCCGGAATTCGGTCATGCCGAGTTCGTCGAGCTGCTCGACTGGGTGAGCTGCATGGCCGGATTCGATCCGCTTCCGGCCCCGGGCGTCTTTCCGCCGCTGAGCGGCGTGCCGTCGCCCAATGACGACACGGTGTATGTGGTCTATCTGCCCCGATCGATGGATATCGTCGACGGCGGCTGCGACTCGCTGAGCGGCTATCACTTCTACTCGGCGGTTCCGATCGTCACGACCGTCGACGTGGTGATCCCGGTCGCGTTCTCGCAGACCTTTGCCTTCGCCGTCATTCCCACCAAGTGCGCGGCGAGCCATAGTTCGTCTCCGACGCGGGACCAGATTACCCGCGCGATTCAGGCGGCGGCGAGCCACGAGATTATCGAAGCGGCCACCGATCCGCTGGTCGGCACCGGCTGGATCAACGACGCCGTCATCGACGATCTCCACGGGAACTTCTTCTCGGAAGTCGTCCAGGTGTTCAGCAACATCAATCTTGACCTGAAGGTCGGCGAGGTCGCCGACGTCTGCGAAGACACCTCGCATCCGGATAGAAATCCACCAGCGTCCCAGCACCCGACGCCGGCGCTGTCCCTTCTCGTCGACGACCCGGCGGTGGGCGGGCGGATCACGGTCGCGCCGTACTGGTCGAATCAGCACAACGCGTGTGCGCCGTTCGTGCCGGCGAGCACGCTGACGCGCGGGAACCCGAGTTTCGGCCAGTTCGTGACGTCGAGCACGCCGCTGACCATCACGGCGCTCGACGGCACCGCTCCAGACGATCAATCGATCGGCGTCGCGTCGATCTCGTATCGCGTGTACCCGACCGGAACAACGCCGCCGGCGTTCACGGTGGCGCCGCCGCCGGTGCAGTTCACGATCTCCGGATCAGATGGCAGCTATACGATCGACATGTTTGCCACGAACAACTCAGGCATCGTCGAGGCGGCGCATTCGGTGACGGTCGTGCTCGACAACCTGCCGCCGTCGATCGACATCGTGTCGCCCCAGGGCCAGTACACGCACGCCCAGACGCTGACGCTCAACTACTCCGAGAATGACGGGACCGGTTCGGGGGTCGCGTCGGCGACCGCGAGCCTGGACGGCGCGGCGACACTCGCCGGGCACGGGCTGGACAGCGGTCAGGCGATCAACCTCCTGACGGAACTCGCGCTCGGGCCGCACTCGTTCACCGTGCAGAGCACGGATCACGTGAACAACCTCGGTCAGTCATCGGTGTCGTTCACCATCGTCGTCACCGCCGAGAGCATCAAGGAGGACGTGAATCAGTTCCTGGCGGCCGGCCTGATCAAGAACGCGGGGCTCGCGAACTCGCTGCTCGCGAAGCTGAACGCGGCCGCCGATGCGCGGAGCCGCGGTCAGTGCGGGACTGCGGCGAATGAGTACAACGCGTTCGTCAACGCATTGCAGGCGCAGGGTGGGAAGGGCGTCGCCGCGAACGCGGCGGCCATCATGATTGCCGACGCGCAGTACCTGATCGCGCACTGTCCGTAGAATCCACCCCACTGCGGCGAAACAGGGCGCTACCCTGTCTTGCGCCCTGGTTTCGACCGTTCAATCCTCGCTGACCGGCTCCCGAGGTCTGCCCGAGCGCTGCGAGCGCGGTCTGCACGTGCTCCCAGTGCTGTCGCTCTTTTCGGCTGTCATTGGCTGGCGCCGACGCATTGCGATAGTACGCCGTGATATTGGCGCGCAGCGCATCAGGAACGCCGGCAAACTCGCGCTTCGAGAGCCGCTCGAGCAGCTCGGCGTATGTCTCGTCCGCGAGCGCGTATTCGCCGTGCCGGCTCTGTTGTCCCGTATCGAAATCCGTGTTCCGCAGATCGAGCCGCCGATTGCGCACGTCACCGACGAAGGCCAGGAATCGCGCCTGCGCATTGCGAAGGCTCTCCGAAAACAGCGCGTCCGTGTCGGCGGTCGGCGCCTTGAATGCCAGCGGCTTCAGCGGTCCTACCTTCGGGACGACTCGATAGACGACGGCGAGGAAGCGCGCGAACAAGGCGGGTTTCTGGTACTCGCGGCCATAGTCCCGTTCGAACTCGGCGCGCGAATACTTGAGGACGAACGCATCGCGTGAACGAGCGGGCTTGATCGCTTCGATGTCCTCGCGTTTGTCGCGCCACGCCGCTTCGGTCAGGGCGGGAATCAACTGGCTGACGGAGTACCGGTAAGTCGCGATCGCGCGATCCTCGCTGGGAAATACGTCGGACATCTTCAGACCATATGTCTCGAGAAACGCGCGTTCCAGGAGCGGCACGGCCACGCGGAACCCGATCAAGCTTCGATACGCCTCCAGCGGATACGCGCCGCGGGCGGTCTGCGCCACGTCGAATGAGAACTCGACGATGACGTGTTGCTTGGGCGCCTGTTCGTAGGTGACGGCGTCCCCGAACTTCGCGCGAAGCTTCGGGAAAATCTTCGGGACCGACAGATTGACCGCCTCGGGATGGCCGGCATTGTCGTTCGCGTAATGAGCGAGGGCGCCAAGCGCAAACGCGAACTCGTCCACATCCTGCGCGTCACGCAGGAGCGCCTCGACGAAATCCCCCGATCGGCAATAGTGGAGCAGATTGCTGAAGAACTTGCTGCCGAACGGGTAGTAGCCGAGATCCTGAATCACCGAGCCGCCGTACGCGAACGAGCGGGCCCGCTCGAGGTCCTCGCTGGAACTGCGCGGAAAGCGCCGGAGCAGCAGGGGACGGAGCGCAGAGTCCCAGGCCACGTCGATCGCTGACTCGTGCGCGAGCACCGAATAGGCAGCCAGCATGACCAGTACTCGCGGTCACAAGGGCTCCAACGACAACGCTGAGCCGCAGAAACCTTCGCACGGTGGTTGCATAGCAAGCGGAGTGCCCGAGGCCGTCCTGCTCAGTTGCTCTTGGTGTCCCTTTCGGTCATCTTTCTACCGCGCGTCGATAGCCGTTCCTGGCTTCTCTACCTCGGGTGTTGGGGAACGTCATGGCATTTCCCATTTACCGTCATATTGCGCTGCTCGCGGTTGGTCTGATCGCTCAGAGCGTCCAACACGCCCCGCTGAAAGTCTTCACGGATCTCGGACTGACCGCGAAGCAGATCGCGTCGATCGACTCGGGTCAACCGGTCGCGAAAGTGGTTTCGTGGGGTGGACCGTCCGACATCTACGTGTTCGGCGCGGTGCACATCGACGCTTCGCCCGAGGTCTATCTCGAGGCCGCGCGTAACGTCGGACGCTTGAGCGGCGCGCCCGGCTATCAGGGCGTCGGCGAGCTCCGCGAGAACGCGACGGTCGCGGATCTCGCCGCGCTCGCGTTCGACCCGGACGATGTGAAGGCGCTCAAGGACTGCAAGGCGGGATCGTGCGACGTGCAGCTGCCGACGGCCGCGATTCAGGCATTTCACGACGGCGTGAACTGGTCGCGGCCTGACGCCGCAGAGCAGGCCAATGCGCTCGCCCGCCCGATGGTGCTGCAGTTGCTGAAGGCATATCAGAGCGGCGGCAACCGGGCGCTCGGGGAATACCGCGATAAAGAGCATCCGGCGCGCATCGGCGACCAGTTCAAGAAGCTGATCGGCCGCGCGTCGGCGCTGCCCGACGTTCTACCGGGGATGCGCCGCTACCTCCTCGATACCCGAACGCGGAGCTCGCCGACGCCGATAGTTTCTTCTATTGGGAAAAGGTGTCGTTCGGCCTGAAGCCGACGATTCGGGTGAACCACGCGGTCGTCTATCGCGGCCACACGCAGGGCCGCGACTTCGGCGCCGTGGCGATCAAGCAGCTCTACGCGTCGCATTACTTCGTCACTGCGCTGGACATGTCGGTGTGCGTCGACGATGGAGCGGCCACCGCGCCGCACGGTTTCTATCTGCTGACGCTCAAAGGCTCCGAGCAGGACGGGCTGACCGGCATCAAAGGGTCGATCCTGCGCAAGATCGTCGTCGACAAGACGCTCTCGTCGCTCGAGAGCACGCTCGCGGCGATCAAGAGCACCGTCGAGCAATCTGGCCGTGGGGGCGGGGACTGACAGCGAGAAACGACTGCAGACCGGCGAGCTTCAAAAAGCCTCGCCGGTCCGCAGATCTGTGCCGGACTAGAAGTTGATGAGCAGCGCCAGGCGCATCAGTGCGCGCCTGCAGGAAGTTCTGCGGCTGACCCAGCGTGGCGCCGAACGTCTGCACCTCCTGCAGGACGACGTTGCCGTTGGTGACATTGAAGACCGCGAACTGGCCCTGGAACTCGTTCTTCCCGACGCGGAAGGTTTTCTTGGCGCTCAGATCCAACTGGTTCCAGCGATCCTGGAACTTGGTGTTGGGCGAGATCAGGTTGACGCCGGGTGCCTGCGTCTGCGTGCCCGCGGCAAGAAGAATCGGTGCCGACGTCACGACGCGCGTGCGCTGGCCGTTCGGAAACACCGAGGCCGGCACGGACCAGTACACGCCGAGCGACGGATCCTGCGCCGTGTAGGTGTTGCCCTTGCCGGCATAGCTCATGAAGACGGCGCTGGCTTCGACGCCCCACCCGACCGGGTAGCTGCCCGCGATCTTGAAGTCGTTCCGGAACGGCGGCGTCGACGTCTTGCCGTATTCCTGGAACGTCTTGCCCGACTGGTCGCAGAAGCGGAGCTTGTTCGGGTCGTACTGATCGCAGGTGATCGTGATCAGGCGGTCGTTGCTCCAGCCGCCGAACACGGTCGATCGGTGCGGCAGGCGGGCATTGAAGCTGACCTCGAAGCCATCGTAGATCGTCCGGTTGATGTCGGAATTGACGTCGATCAACTGGCTGGCGTAACTGGAGGCCTTCGCCGGGTTCAGGTTGAACAGGGTGATCGTCTCACCGTTGCCCAGCGGATTGGCGACCTGGAACGACGTCAAGTCCGCCGCCGTCAACTGCGGGTTCTTCTGCGCTTCCTGGTTGTAGAAGTGGCGATGGAAGTAGCCGCCGAAGACCGACAGATTGCGGCAGCAGCTGATGCTGAACGCCCACCGCGGTTTCAATGTTGTACTCGCGGCTGAGGCCGGGCTCCGGACGTCCGCCCGGTTGACACACCGAAGTTGGCATTGCCGCTCGGCCCGATCTCGCTGTCCTGCGCGATGTCATCGCCGTTGCGATCGGTCCAGGTGCGGGTGTCGGTGACCGTCGTGAACGGGTCGTAGCGCTTGGCCCAGCCGCCGGCCCACGGCAGCATGTACTTGCTGACGCTCGCCTTGAGAGCGGTCCTCGCGTTGCCGAAGAGGTCGTACACGGCCGCAACCCTGGGCGACGCGTTGTGCCAGTTCGGCTGGCCCGACACGTCGTCGCGGCAGGACGCCGGCGCGAACCGCCCGGCGCCGCGGCAGCCGCCCTGGCTGGTGGCGTCGAACAGGTCGAACCGGATGCCGGGACTGACGGTCAGCCGGTTACGCGTCCAGGTGTCCTGCGCGTAGATGCCGAGGTCGCGGTTGACGTACTCGTAGTATCGCGTCGGCGTGTTGTAGACCGTGACGCTGTTCGGGACGCAATTGGACAACACGTCTTCCGTGCAACTCCTGGTCGTGGAGGCGTCGATGTAGTTCTGCACGAGGTCGCCCGTGCGGATCTGCGAGTTCCCATCCACGCCGAACGACCACTGCATGCCGACCTTCAGGTTGTGCGATCCGGTCACGTACGACGGCGCCGCCGAGAACACCTTGCGGTCAGGATAGGTTCCCGTCGAACCGCCAGGGGCCGCCCCCCAGATGTTGCCGTTCGAGGCCGTGTGCGTCACGTTCTTGTACCAGTCAGCCGAGAACGGCTGCGCGGCGATGGCCTCGATGGCGGGCTGATAGCGCGGCGCTGTATCGCTCGAGGTTCGTCGAGTAGCCGAACTCCAGGAGCAGCCGGTTGGTCAGCGCGGATGTGATCTTGACCTGGCCGACGTAGTAGAGCGCGTGCATCGGGTCGCGGATGTCGGATGCGGTGACCGGGTTGTAGCCGGAGAGAAGCTCAGGATCCTTGTGCTTCCAGATCCGCTCCAGGTATGAGCTGACCTTCGTCTTCGAATTGGCCTGATACGTGAGCCGGGCGAGCACGTCCCGGACGTACTGGTGCTGAATGGAGGGATCGCCGGGGTTGTGCTGGATGCCCTGGCTGTCCAGGTAGGAGGCCGAGTAGAACGAGTTGCCGACGCCTTCGTCCACCGACACGTGCCGCGCCGTGGTGAAGTACCACAGCCGGTCCTTCATGATCGGCCCGCCCATATTGAAATTGAAGTCCTGCACGTGCTGCACGAAGTTGCGGTACTTGAACCCCTTGTCGATCAGGTCCTGCGTGAGGTTGTTGGCCTGCCAGCTCGGCGCGGTGCCGCCGAAGAAGCCGCCGCCCTTCACGGTGTTGCCGCCGTCCTTCGGAATCATGTTCACGCGCACGCCGCCGGCGGCCACTTCGGCCGGCAAGGCGCTCGTCTGGAACACCACCTGCTGCGACAGGGCATCGTCGTTGTACGCCTGGATGTTGCCGTCGCCCATGGCGCTGTTGACCGACATGCCGTCCACCTGGATGTTCGTGTGGCGGTCGTCTGCGCCGTGGGTGCGCATGTAGGTCTGTTCCATGCCCTGCGAGCCGCCGACGTCCGGCCGGCTGATCTTGACGCCGGGGATGATGGCCCCGACCGACTGCATGTTGCGCGTGGTCGGCAGCGCATCGATGACTTCGCGCTCGACCACCTGCGTGCGCTGGGCGTTCTGCACGTCGACGAGGGGCGACTGGCCCGAGACCGTGATGCTCTCCTCGAGGGAGCCCACCTTCATGTCCGCGTTGATCGGCGCGGTCGTGTTGCCGGCCAGCTCGACGCCCGTGCGCACGAACGGCGAGAAGCCTGACAGCGTGAAAGTGAGCGTGTAGGTGCCGGGACGCAGATCGGTAATCGTGTATCGGCCGTCCGAATCAGTGACCACTGTTCGGGTCTTCTCAATCAGGACCGGGCTGGCCGCTTCAACGCTCACACCCGGCAACACGGCGCCGCTCGCATCCCTGGCAACGCCCGAAAAGGCGCTTTGCGCGGATGCGACGGCAGGAAGAAGAAGAAACGCGGATAGGACGGCGAACAGTAGCGACGCGCATCGACGTGACATTCGGACCCTCCAGATTCTGAGCGGAACCAACCCCGAGCGACGAGGGAAACCGCGACAAACCCGACGAGAGATGAAGAGAGCGATGCGAATGAAACGCCGTTCAGGCGGCGACCGGTATGTAACGCGGAGTGGAGTCTAGGTCAGAGTGCTGCCGCCCTCAAGGAGAATTCTGGAGCCGTGCCGGCTCAAGCCCGCCCGGGCTGGCGTTCAGTTCAGTGGGTTGGATCGGAGGGCCACGACGGGGGAGCGCCGATCGTAGTGACGGCGCCATTGACTGAAAGCATCGACCACGCTGGTTTCTTTATCCAGATGTCGCTGGCCTCGATTCCCGCGTGGATGGAATGGGTCATTGACAACCTTTCGCGCGGGAAACCGGCCGATGGCGGGACCTCGCGTGTTCAGGATGGCGCCGGCGTGACGCTGGCGTCGCGCGCCGTCTTGAGGGCTCGCGCGGACCAGAGCAATTCGTGGAAGAACCGCTCGACGTGGTTGACGCGGCCTTCCTTCAACGGCAGGAACAGATCGGGATTCGCCGGCACCGGTTCGTGCATGACGGCGAGATAGACGGCGACCGGCAGGTGAATCGCGCTCCGGATCGGCAGCATCTGGAGCTCGACGACGACCTGGCGAAGCTGCTCGATGACGCGCGCGCCACCGGCATTGCCATAGCTGAGAAAGCCAACCGGCTTGTCGGCCCACTCCGGATAGATGTAATCGATGGCGTTCTTGAGCACGGCCGGATAGCCGTGGTTGTATTCCGGCGTCACCATGATGAACGCGTCGCCGTCGGCGATCCGATCCGCCCATCGCTGAACGAGTTCGTTCGAGTACACGCCCTTGTTCCACGCAGGCGATCGCGGCTCGTCGAAAAACGGCAGCGGATAGTCTCGCAGGTCGAGGAGCTCCACTTCGACATCCGGCTGCGCCCTGGCTTCGTCGCAGATCCACTGCGCCGGCTTGTCGCCGAAGCGATTCTGCCGGGTTGTCCCGAGGATCACTTTGATCTTGATGGTCAATGCTTCGCGCTCCCGTGGCGTATGAAGTCGGCTACTGAACAGGCTCGATGCGCAGGATCGCGCCCTCTTCCTCGTCGATCAGCAGGTAGAGCAGGCCGTCGGGTCCCTGCTGGACGTCGCGAACCCGCTGGCCCAGTTCGCGCAGCAGGCCGTCGCGCCTGGTCGGCAGTCCTCGCAGGTTGAACACGATCCGCTCCATGCCGAGGCTCATGAGCCCGCCGACGAACACGCTGCCCTTCCACTCGGGGAACTTGCTGCCGGTATAGAACGCAAACCCGGATAGCGCCGGCGACGGCGACCAGAAGAGCAGCGGCTGCTCCATGCCTTCGGCCACGGCCGGACTCTGCACCGGGCCGGTCTCGCCCGTGAGATCGCCGCTATAGGCGCGCCCGTACGAGATCACCGGCCAGCCGTAGTTCTTCCCGGCCCGGATGATGTTCAGCTCGTCTCCACCCTGGGGGCCGTTCTCCGTCTCCCAGAGTTCGCCGGTCTCCGGATGGAACGCCATTCCCATCGCGTTGCGAATGCCCATCGCATAGATCTCCGGCCGGTATCCGGGCTTGTTCACGAACGGGTTGTCCTTCGCGGGGCTGCCATCGTCATTGAGCCGCAGGATCTTGCCGTAGACGCTCTTCGGATTCTGCGCGTCCATCGGCGTGGCAATGCCGTCCCGGGCGCGCGGCGGAATCGGCACACCGAGGGCGAGAAACAGCGTGCCGTCCGGCGCGAACAACACGCGCGCCGACGAGGGACCGGTGACGTAGGTATCGGCGACGAAGACGTCCGTGACATCGCTCAGCGCATGCTTGCCGTCGTAGCGGGCGCGCGCGAGCACCGCGGCGGCCGCGTCGCGCTGTGTCGGATGCGGCTTGTAGTACGTGAAGTAGACCCAGCCGTTGGTCGCGAACTTCGGGTGCAGCACGATGTTGTTCATGCCGCGAAGGTTCACGTCGAGGACCGCGGGGACGCCGGACACCGGCTGCGGATCGACCGTGTCGTGATCCACGATGCGGATCTGGCCCGCGCGCTCGCTGACGAGCATCCGCCCATCCGGCAGGAACGCCATGCCGTACGGCCGGCGCAGGCCGGGAATCGGCACGACCCTGAATTTCGGGCCCGGTGTGCGCACGCCATTGGGCGCGCGCACGGTGCTGTCGAAAATGCGCGGGCTGTCGAGCAGCGGCACGAGCGGTTTCAGATCCTGCTGCGGCGCCTGCTGGGCGCCGCCGCCGCCGTACAGGTCAGCATCATCAGCAGCGCGCACGATCCGGTGCGAATCATCTCTGCAACCCTTCTCCGGGAATGCCGACAGCGCCGCGGCAGAACGGCGCATCCGAACGCTCGGTGCATTCGAACGCGCGCAATTCTGGCCCTGACGAGGACATCTGTCCAGTGGTCTGGGGCGCCGGTAGTGCCCGCACGCGCGACGACGCGCGCTCAGTTCGACCCGCGCTGGTGACTACTGCGCGCCGGTATGATGGCCACGTGGCAGGCTGGCACCTCGAACACACCTACGCGGATCTACCGCCGCTCTTTCACTCGCCTGCGGCGCCGACGCCGGTTCGCGAGCCGCGCCTGGCCGCTTTCAACCGGTCGCTCGCATCAACGCTCGGACTCGACGCGGCGGCGCTCGAAGGTCCTGAAGGTGCCGCGATTTTCGCCGGCAATTCCCTGCCCGACGGTGGGCGGCCTATCGCGCAGGCGTACGCCGGCCACCAGTTCGGCCACTTCACGACCCTTGGCGATGGCCGCGCCATCCTGCTTGGCGAGCAGATCACGCCATCCGGCGATCGCGTGGACATTCAACTGAAAGGGGCCGGGCGGACGCGGTTCTCCCGCGGCGGTGACGGGCGCGCGGCGCTCGGGCCGATGCTGCGGGAATACATCATCAGCGAAGCGATGCACGCGCTCGGCATTCCGACCACTCGGAGCCTGGCCGTGGTGACGACGGGGGAGCCGGTCTACCGCGAGACGGTGCTCCACGGCGCAGTCCTGACGCGCGTTGCCGCGAGTCATATCCGCGTCGGCACGATGCAATGGGCCGCCGCGCGCGGTGACGACGAGGCGATACGGGCGCTGGCGGACTACACGCGAGCGCGTCACTATCCGGAGCTCGACGATTCGCAGGAGCCGCTACGTCGCGCTCTTTGACGCGATCGTCGAACGGCAAGCGCGCCTGATCGCCCGCTGGCAGATGGTCGGCTTCATCCATGGCGTGATGAACACCGACAACATGGCGCTCTCAGGCGAAACGATCGACTACGGCCCGTGCGCGTTCATGGACGCCTACGATCCGGCGACCGTCTTCAGCTCCATCGACCACGGCGGCCGGTACGTGTACGCCAGTCAGCCGTCGATCGCGCAGTGGAATCTTGCACGACTGGCAGAAGCCATGTTGCCGCTGTTCGATCGTGACGCCGATCGCGCCGTGACGCGGGCGACGGCGGCGCTCGATCGCTTCTCGCAGCTGTTCGAGCAGTACTGGCTGGACGGCATGCGCGCGAAGCTTGGCTTGTTCACGCAGGAAGATGCGGACAGGTCGCTCGTCGCCGACCTGCTCGCCTGGATGCAGCGACGGTCGGCCGACTTCACGAATACGTTCCGGACGCTGACCAGCGGGCGCCTGAACGGGGACGCCTCTGCTGATCCAGAAGTGCAGGCGTGGCATCGACGCTGGGAAGCGCGCCGGGCACGGCAGCCGCAATCGCCCGTCGAGAGCGAGGACTTGATGCGCCGGCACAACCCGGCGTTCATCCCGCGCAATCACAACGTGGAAGCGGCGCTCCACGCGGCCACGAGCATGGACGACTATTCCGTGATGGCGCGCCTCCTTGACGTACTGGCGACACCCTACGACCACGGTCGCGATTTGCCGATGTACAGCACGTCGAGCTCGGGCGAGCAGCCCTATCGCACGTTCTGCGGCACGTAGCTGACTTATGGAGGAGTCGAAAGGCTTCGCCGGCGCGCCTCATTCGGCACGCCGGCGAATCTGCAGGCTTATTTCGGTGTGACGCGGTAGAGCCCGCCGGTCGGCGTGTCTTCGAGCATCCAGAGCGCGCCGTCCGCCGCGACTTCGACGTCGCGAATGGGTTTACCGATGGCCCAGCGTTCCGCGGGCGTCGCGCCGCCCTTGCCGTCGAACGTGACGCGGCTCAGGGATCGCGTGGCGATCCCGCTGATCAGCGCGGAGCCCTGCCACTGCGGAAACATCGTGCCCTTGTAGAACACCAGATTGCCCGGCGCGATCACCGGCGTCCAGTAGATGACCGGCTTGGCCAGGTCGGTGCGCGTGTCAGGGCTCGGGATCGGCACGCCGTTGTAGTTGGTGGCGTACGACACGAGCGGCCAGCCGTAGTTCTTGCCGGGCTCGATCAGATTCAGCTCGTCGCCGCCCCGCGGACCGTGTTCGAGTTCCCACAATTTGCCATCGGGTGCGAAGGCGAGACCGTACGGCGTCCGGTGACCCATGGTCCACGTTTCGGCCAGCGCCAGGTTCGGTCCCGGCAGTTCGTAGGTGCTGATCACGGTCGCGGTCTTCGCCACTTCGGTGTCGCGCGGCGGATCGATGAGCGGCAGGCTCGTTGCGCCGGTCTTGCCGGCGCCCGGGTTACCCGGCGCGGGCTTGCCGTCGAGCGTCAACCGCAGAATCTTGCCCACTTCCGTGTTCGGGTCCTGCGCCGGCGTCATGCGCTGGCGATCGCCACGGCCAGGAACAGATACTGGCCATCCGGCGAAAACGCGATCTGCGCGCCGAACTGCCCGCCGCGGCCCTTCGGCATGTCGTGCCAGAGCACCTGCAGGCCGTCGAGGCTCGCCGAGCCCTCGCCAAGGGTCAGCTTGGCCCGCGCCATCGCCAGGCTCGACACGCCCGGGGCATCGCCCGGCTCCGAGTAGGTGAGATAGACGTTGTGATCCGTGGCGTATTTCGGCGACAGGAAGATGCCGAGCATGCCGCCCTGGCCGCCATACAGAACCGCCGGCGCATTCGCGACCGGAGTCTTGACGCCCTCCGGCGTCACCAGCCACACGGGACCGACTTTCTCGGTGACGAGCATCCGCCCATCAGGCAGGAAGGCGATACGCCAGGGCCGATTGAACGTCGCCACCTGCGTCATCGTGAACGGGAGGTCCGCTTCGGGCTTCAGCGTGCCCGCATTGGTTTGAGCCTGTGCCGTGCCCGACACCAGCGTGGAAAGTAGTACCGCCTTCAGAAGCGCCTTCATGTATCTCCTTCCCTCGAGAACGTTCGAGGCTCACCAATATTACGTCTATCCGCGATGACCGGTCACCCGCGATGTAAAGCGCGAGTGACGAGGTCCGGCTCAAGCCGGACACTACATTTGAGTACGACGAACGCAGTCTATTTGCTGACGATGACCGTGATGTCCTGGGCGGCCCAGAGACCGCCGTCGTGCGCGAGCGCGCGGATCACGTAGGTGCCGGGCTCGGAGAACGTCGCGCGCGCCTGCCAGGTGTTGCCTTCCGGGATCGGCGGCGTCTTGAACCCCGCGGACCACGGTGAATTGCCGCCGTCGCGCGTGTTCTCCCAGGTCTCCGACTGCGTCGGAGCGAATGTCACCGCCGTCCCGTGACCTCGATAGACGAAGAACGACAGCCGCAGGCCGTTCGCCGTCGCCGGCAGCGAATAGTCGCCACCAAGCCGCGACGGCATGTCCTTCCGATTCGGTTTCCCATCGTCGGTCGCGACCGCGGAGAACGCGACCGGGACGCCAACCTTCGCGGTCAGGCTTTTGGGTCCCTGGACCGTGAGCACCGGCGCCTTGTTGCCGACCATGTCCGGCGACGTACTCAAGCCGCCGCCGGTCCCGATGTTCGACATGATTGACGTGTCGTCGAGCACGTAGTCCGGCTTGAGCGTGCCGTAGGTCTTGTCCGTTTTCCCTTTGCTCGTCAGCGTCCAGACGATCTCCTTGGTGCCGAAATCTTTCGGCACGTGGACCTGGAACGCAAAGCGGCTCCGCCGCGGGAAGAAGTTCGTGGGCTGCCCGAGATCCGGGCCGCCCGGCTCCATGTTGTTGTCCGGGCCGAGCGGAATGTAGGTCTCGCCGCTCCATTCCCGATTCATGTAGCCGAAGAGCAGTTCGAACGAGCCGTCCGGATTCGGCAGCCAGCCCTCGAAGACCGGCGTGATGTTGGTGACGGCCGGTTGCACCTGCGCGCCCACCGTCACGAGGCCAATCCCCGCGACGATGGATGCGCAGAGCACCGCAACCCGGACGCGTAATCCGCGGCGGCCGCGCATGGCTACTGCTGTCCTGTTCTCGCGGGCTGCGCCTGCACCGGAATCGTGTCGAAGGCGCACAGCGGGCATCCCGGCGCGTCCTCGCCCGGCTTGAGCTTCAGATGTTCGCGGCGCGCCTTCACTTCCGCCTGGAACTGCTCGTCGGTCAGCGACACGCCCTGCATGATCATGATGTTCATGTTGTCGATCGAGCGATGGCCGAGGCCGGACCAGTTGCGCGGATCGACGACGTTGCGGTTGGCGGGCGTGTTGTCGTAGTAGCCGGTGACGCGGAGGATTGTGCCGCGCGGCAGGAGCGGCGCCGAGTCGTCTTCATATTGATAGGCGCGCACCCAGCTGTGGTCGTAGCCCGAGCAGCTGAGGGTTTCCATCCGCGATCCGAAGATCGCGTCGAAACACATGCGCACCGCCGCCGCGTGCATGTGCGGCTCGAAGACGGTGACCTTGGTCGGCTGCGTCAGCGTCATGAAGGCTTCGACTTTCTGCCCCGCCTCCATCGGCCGGATGTCGATGTCGCCGGTGGCGATCGGCATCAGGCGCTCGACGAACTTCGGCTTGTAGTCCTTCGGGTGGAACTTCAGCGCGATCTCGAGATGGCCGGTCGTGTCCTTGCCGTTCGCGTGCATGTGGACGTTCCCGAAACCGACGCGCGATCCGGCGCGCAGCAGTTTTCCTGAATCGGGATTGAAGACGTCGGCGTTGCGGCCGACCTCGTGCACCGGCCAGCCGCCGGGCGAAGCGGGGCTGCCGGGCATTTCGACGCCCATCAGCGCGTGATGGAAGATGAACAGTCCGCCGACGGTGTTGGTCGCCGACGCCTTGCCCTGCTGATTGTTGACTTCCCTGATTTCAATCGCGGACACGTAGCGGTCCTCGGTGAGCCCGGTGTCGGCAAAACCAGCCGGCCCCCACCAGTCGGGCTGCACCGCCTTGACGCTGACCTCCGGCGTCTTGACCACGATATCCGGCGTGCCGATCGTCCATTCGTTGCCGTCGGCGAACTTCAGCGGCGCCGGCAGGTCGGCGGGATTTCCGAGCGGCGCACCGCTGTCCGCCCACTGGGCGATCCGCGCGACTTCCTCGTCGCTGAGCGAGATGTCGTTCTTGTAATGCTGGATGCCGATGCCTTTCTCGATGTACCACGGCGGCATCGTGCCCTGCTTGCTGCGGATGCTCGTGCGGCGCTTGATCGCCGCGGCATACGGCCGCACCTGCTCATAGGTCAGCAGCGACATCGGCGCCAGCGAGTTGGGGCGGTGACAGTTCTGGCAACTGCGCTGAAGGATCGGCGCGATGTCCTTCGCAAACGTGACGCGCGGGGCTGTCGCCGGCTGGCCTGGGGCGGGCGCCTGTCCCGCCAGCGGCGCCTGGGGGAACAGCGCTGCCGCGCCGCCGAGACCGATCAGCGCGACGAGCGCCACGCGGCCGACCCCGAGACGTGAACCAGGTCGTGCGGTCATAGCTCTATTCCTCCGCGCGGCGCGCGGCCACGCATGCACGGTATGTGCGCCCTTACTTTCGGTCTAACAGGGTCATTTCGCAAGGGTTTCGTTAGGGTGGTCGTCACCGCACGTGAACGCCAGCCTGCAATCGCGTGATCGCAGGCCAGCGCAGTCTGCGCGCATCTGCGCGCGCCGCGTCCTTTGCGGTGGCTCTTGGCCTAATGGTCGTGATGATGCTTGTGCTCGGCCTCCCGATCGGCGATCTGCTTGTCTTTCGCGGCTTCTTCGTTCGCTTTTCGCGCGGATTGCAGGTGCGCCTTGCGGGTCGCCGCGCTCGACACCGCGAAGGTCGAGGGAAGCCGTTTGACCTGGCTGCTGGCGCACGAGGGACACTCGGCGCTGGCTGAAGCGGACACCAGCCGTTCGAAGACGAATCCGCAGGACTCACACTCGAAGTCGTAGAGAGGCATCGGGAGATGGATATCACGAAAGGCCGTCGGCCACAGGTGTAAACTGCGCCGACTCCGCTTCTGACGAGGGCCTCATGAAACGGCGCGTTCGTGTGCTGATGTTCCTGGTGGGCGCCGGCCTCGTGGCTGCGGCGCCGCGCCAACTGCAATCCGCCGCTGCGGACGGCGAGTGGCGTGCCTGGGCGGCAGACAAGGCGAGCACCCGCTATTCGCCGCTCGATCAGATCAATCGCGAGACGGTGAAGGGCCTCAGGATCGCGTGGCGCCAGTCCGCCAATCCCGACGGCCTCAAGCAGCTGATCCCGAATCTCCGCCCCGCGCCGACCAATTACCAGAACACGCCGCTGATGGCCGGCGGCCTCGTCTATATGAGTACCGGGCCGGGCACGGTCGCGGCGCTCGATGCGGCGACCGGCAAAGTCGTCTGGCTGCAGACGCCGCCCACCACGCCCGGTCCGCCGTCGGCGGCCAATCGAGGCGTCGCGTACTGGAGCGACGGACAGGACGCGCGCATCATCACGGTCACCGGCGCCTTCCTCGTCGCCTTGAACGCGAAAACCGGGGAACCCTATCCGTCGTTTGGCGCGAACGGCCAGGTCGATCTCCGCCTGGGGCTGAGCCGCGCGTTCGACGGCTACAGCTGGCGGTCCGCGCCGCTCATCGTTCGCAACGTCGTCGTCGTCGGATCAGTGGTTCCTGACATCAACAGCGCCGCGCGTCCGGTCACGATGGAAGCGCCACCCGGCGATGTCCGCGGCTACGACGTCCGCAGCGGCAAGCTGCTGTGGACGTTCCACACGATTCCGCGGCCCGGCGAAGTCGGCAACGAGACGTGGGAGAAAGATTCCTGGGCCTACACCGGGCACGCCAACGTGTGGGGCACGATGAGCGGTGACGAGGATCTCAACCAGGTCTACCTGCCGCTCACGACGCCCACTAATGATTGGTACGGCGGCCATCGTCCCGGCGCCAACCTGTTTGCCGAAAGCATCGTCGCGCTGGATGCCGCGACCGGAAAACGGCTGTGGCACTTTCAGGGCGTGCATCACGGCATGTGGGACTACGACTTCCCGTGCCCGCCGATTCTCGCGGACATCACCGTCAACGGCCGCCGCATCAAGGCGCTCGCCCAGCCGTCGAAGCAGGCCTTCCTCTATGTCTTCGATCGGACCAACGGCAAGCCGGTCTGGCCCATCGAAGAGCGTCCCGTCCCGAAGGGCGACGCGCCCGGCGAGTGGTATTCGCCGACCCAGCCGGTGCCGCTCGACAGCCACGGCCGCCCGTTCGCGTACGACCAGCAGGGCGTGACCGTCAACGATCTGATCGATTTCACGCCCCAGCTCCGGCAGGACGCGATTCGCATCCTGTCCGACTACGCCTACGGGCCGATCTTTTTTCCGGCGATCGTTCCGGGCAAGGGCATCGGCGCCGGCAAGAAGGGATCGATCCATATTCCCGGCACGTACGGCGGCACCAACTGGCCGGGCGCGTCACTGGATCCGGAAACCAACATCCTTTATGTGCCCTCGCACCATTCGCCGATCATCGTGCAGCTCGTGCCGCCGCCCGAGGGCTCGAACATGAATTTCGTGCGGCGAGCCTGGGAGCCGGTCGTCGGCCCGGAAAAACTGCCGATGTTCAAACCGCCCTACGGCCGGCTGGTCGCGATCGATTTGAACAAGGGTGAGATCAAGTGGACCGTGGCGAACGGCGACGGCCCCCGGGATCATCCCGCCATCAAGGACCTGAATCTTCCGCCGCTCGGCAACCCGGGACGCGTCGGGCCGATGACGACCAAATCGCTGGTGTTCATGGGCGAGGGATTCAACACCGACCCTGGCGGCGGACCGCCGTACGGCGGCGGCAAGATGTTCCGCGCATTCGACAAGGCGACCGGCGCGGTGGTGTGGGAGATGGAACTCCCGGCCGGAGTCACGGCGCCGCCCATGACCTACTCGTGGCAGGGCAAGCAATACATCGTCGTCGCGACCGGCTGGACCGATCGTCCCGGCGAACTGGTTGCGCTGGCGCTGCCGTAATGTGAAAACGAACCACGAAAGCGTTCGGGCGCGGACAACACGTGCGGTCTCTTTTCTGAAGAAATTTACGGTTTCCTGCCGTATTGTCAACACCGTCATTGGTCACTCTTCGTTCCCGTGATGCCACGGGTGGAGGTGACCGCCGCCGAAGTCGAAGAACAGGTGGAGCCGGGATGGCGAAAAGACTGCTCCCGCTCGGTGTCGTCATCGCGATCGTCATCGCGTCCCCGGCGCGCGCCCAGGACGCGGACGGCACCGCGGTGTTCAACCGCGCCTGCGCCATGTGTCATGACGGCGCCGCCGGATCGCGGGCGCCCAGCCTCGAGTCGCTGCGCGGGCGATCGACGCAAGCGGTGTTCGATGCGCTGCTCACCGGCGCGATGCGGATGCAGGGCGCACGGCTGACCGGCGCCGAGCGCCGCGCCGTGGTGGCCTACGCGACCGGCAAGCCGTTCGATGCCCCGGCCGTCGACATGTCAGCCGGCCGCTGCCCCTCGTCGGCGCGCTTCGATGCGTCCGCCGGTCCCGGGTGGAGCGGATGGAGCCCGAGCGAGACCAACACCCACGCGCAGCCGGCTGCGCAGGCGGGTCTCACGAGCGCGCAGGTTCCGCACCTGGTCCTGAAGTGGGCGTTCGGATTCCCCGATTCGAGCCTTGCCTTCTCGCAGCCGAGCGTCGCCGGCGGCCGCGTTTTCGTCGGCAGCCACAGCGGCGCGGTCTACTCGCTCGATGCGAAATCTGGTTGCACCTACTGGACCTACCAGGCGAAGAGCGCGGTGCGCTCGGCGATCTCGATCGGACCACGCGCCGGCGGTCAGGGCTCCGTCGTCTACTTCGGCGATCTGTCCGGCAACGTCTACGCGATTGACGCCGGCACGGGCGCGCCGATCTGGATGCGTGCGCTCGAGACCCACCTGTACGGCCGGATCACCGGATCGCCGACGCTGTTTCGCGATCGCCTGTATGTGCCGGTGGCGTCGCTCGAAGAATCCATGGCGGGGAACGCGGACTACGGATGCTGCACGTTCCGCGGCAGCCTCGCGGCGCTCGATGCGCAGACGGGGACCGTGGTCTGGCAGACGCCCACGATCAGCGAGCCATTGAAAGCCCGCGGGACCAATGCCGCAGGGCAGACGCTGTATGGGCCGTCCGGTGCGCCGATCTGGACCGCTCCGACCGTCGACGCCAAGCGCGGACTGATTTACGCATCGACCGGAAACCAGTACCTCGGGTCCACAGCTGCAGACGAGCGATGCGGTTCTGGCGTTCGACATGAAGACCGGCGCCATCCGCTGGTCACACCAGATGACCGCCAGGGATGTTTTCCCGTGCCGGAAGGGCAGCAGCAATTGCCTCGATCCTGACGCCGGCGACGATTTCGACTTCGGCACGCCGCCGACGCTGGCGACGCTGCCCGGCGGCAAGGATGTGATCGTCATCGGCCAGAAGTCCGGCGTCGGCTGGGCGATCGATCCCGATTGCCAGGGCGATGTCCTCTGGCAGTACCGCGCAGCCGAGGGCGGTGCGCTCGGCGGCATCGAGTGGGGCACGGCGGTCGACGCTGAGCACGCCTACTTCCCGGTGTCGGACATTCGTGGCGCTCATCCCGGAGGTCTGCACGCGGTCACGCTCACGACCGGCGAGCGATCGTGGTATGCGGCGCCGCCGCCGCCGCTCTGCGGCAGCGCGCCCGCCTGCAACGCCGCGCAGTCGGCGGCGATCACGGTCATCCCGGGCGTCATTTTTTCCGGGTCGAACGACGGCGGCATTCGCGCGTTCTCGACAAAGGACGGCGCGGTGCTGTGGACCTACGACACCAATCGCGCGTTCGACACGGTCAACAAGGTCCCGGCGCGCGGGGCCTCGCTGATTGGCCCGGCGCCCACGGTTGTCGGCGGCATGGTCTACGTGAACTCGGGGTACGGCGCGGACGGCGGACGGCCGGGCAATGTCCTGCTCGCATTCGGTTTGGAATAGACAACCAGACGGGTCGTTGCACGCCCGTCATCGCACCCGGCAGTTTCAGGAGGCTTTCACCATGAGAAGGATCGCGGGATGGTTTCTCCTTGCGCTCGGCATCGGCGTGACGCCGCTCTTCGCGCAAACGGCGAGCAACGCCAACATCCGTGGCCGCCTCACCGATGAGAGCGGTGCCACGCTACCGGGCGTCAGCGTCACGGCGACCAGTCCGGCCCTGATCGGCGGACAGTTGACGGCGGTCAGCGATACGGAAGGCGCAGTATCGTTTTGCCGAACTGCCGATTGGCGACTACACGGTCGCCTACGAGCTCGCCGGCTTTCAGCGCCACGTGCGTGAAGACGTGCACCTCACTGCCGGATTTTCCGCCGAGCTGAACGTCGTGCTGAAGGTCGGAGCGGTCGCCGAAACGATCACCGTCTCCGGCCAGAGCCCGGTCGTCGATACGACCGCCGCGGCGCCCAGCGTCAACCTCTCGGCGCAGTTCCTGACCGAAGTCCTGCCGGTCACGCGCCGCGTCCAGGACATTCTCGCCACGACGCCGGGCATGTCCACCCGCTTCTCGGCCGACCTTGGCGGCGGCACGAGCGGCGGCGGCGCCTACACGAACTACGGCATCACCGGCCAGTCGACGATGCTGATCGATGGCGTCAATACGCGCCAGGACGCGACCATCGACCAGGGCACCGGCAACGGCCCCGACGTGGGCTCGCTCGAGGAGATGCAGATCGTCACGGTCGGCGGCAGCGCGGAGCAGGCGCTCCCCGGCGTCTTCCTGAACATGATCGTCAAGTCCGGCGGCAATCAGTTCCACGGCCGCTACGAAGTCCAAAACGTCAGCGACAATTTCCAGAGCGACAACATCACCCCCGAACTGAAAGCGCAGGGCGTGACCGTCGGCGACGGTTTCAAGATCGGCAACGAGTTGTCCGCCGACCTGGGCGGCCGGGTCATCCACGACCGGCTGTGGTTCTACGCGGCGGCCGTTACCGCAAAACCGAGCGCACCGCGCTGGGTTTTTCGCTGGCCCCCGGGCCGGACGGCGTCTTCATGACGACCGACGACGTGCCGGCCTTGCGCAATTCGACGGACTGGAACCGGACGGCCAAGGCCACCTATCAAATCGCCAAGATCAAGCCGATTGGCTTCTATGCGATGCATCACGAATTCTTCGATCCGTATCCCGACATCAACCCGCGGCTGACGCCGTATCCGGGCAGCCGCACGTTCGTGTGGGATCCCCATCAGATCAAAGGGGAAATCCAGGGCACGCCGTCTCCGCGGCTGATCTACAATGTGATGGTCGGCAGGCAGGCGTATCTCGCTGCCTACCGCGCGCAGGAATCGGCGCCGGATCACCGCGGACCCTCGACAACGTCACGCAGCTCAATCTGGGTCCCAGTCCGTTCAGGACACACGTCCGCGTAAAAGCTGGGGGCCGTCGGGATCCGTTTCCTATTTCCCGGAAGGCTCCTTGCTCGGCCGGCACGAGTTGAAGGCGGGTTTGCGATGATGTTCCAGGACTACGCGACCGGCCGTCCTGACGGCAAACACGGCAACTACCAGCTGATTTTCGACACGGTCAACGGCGTGCCGCATCAGCCGTACGCAGATTCAGACGTTCAATTTCCCGCTCGCGCCGAACAACAATCTCAACGAAGGCGGTGTGTTCCTGCAGGACACGTGGCGGATCGGGCAGCGCACGACGGTCAATCTCGGCGTGCGCTACGACTCGTTCCACTCCTGGGTTCCCGAGCAGACGAAAGAGCAGGGGCAGTTTGGCAACGCCGGCACCTATCCGCGCGTCGAGGCGATCGCCTGGAACGGCCTTGTGCCTCGCCTCGGCGTCGCCTACGACCTCTTCGGCGACACGAAGACAGTCGTCAAGGCGATGTTCGGCGAATTCGCCAACTCACCAGGCGATGCGTTCTCTGACTTCTACAACAAGAACACGATCACGACGACGACTTACCGCTGGCGGGATCTGAACGGCGACGGCGACTACCATCCGGGCGAAGTCAACCTGGACACGACCTGTTCCGCTGCGACTTCATCAGCATCGCCGGCGGCGCGGCCAACAACCTGTTCAATCCCGATCTCAACGATCCGAAGACCTACGAGGCGACGGTGACGCTCGACCGCGAGCTCATGCCGAACCTCGGCGCGCGCGAGCTACATCTACGTGCGGCAGGCCGACCGTACGGCAGCGTCAACGTGCTGCGTCCGTACTCGGCCTGGGATGTGGTGCCGTCGCGTCAGGATCCGGGTCCGGATGGTGTCGACGGCACGCCGGACGATCTCGGCTCGGTGAACGTCTACGGCTACGGGCCCGCGGTGTCCTCGAGCGCGTTCGTCGGCAACCAGCGTCTGACACGGCCCAACGACCGTGACATCCGCCTGAATACCATCGAGGCGTCGTCACACGGCGGACGGTCGGGCACTGGGGCATGCTCGCCTCGGCAGCGGCCAGCAAGAACGACCGTCCGATCGTCGGCATCATCCAGACCCCGAACGCAACCAGGACTTCGACCGGGACAACACGTGGGACTGGAGCCTGAAGGTCAACGGCAACTACCTGCTGCCCTGGAAGTTCGATCTGTCCGGGACCTACCAGATCTACAACGGCGTCAAGGGACAGCGCACGAACCTGTTCCGGACCGTCGGATCCGCGGGTAACATTACCCTCCGCATGGAGCCGTTCGGCTCGCAACTCGGCCCCGCCCGCGATCTGCTCAACCTGCGGGCGGCGAAGACTATCTCTATTTCGAAAGGCAGCAAGTTCCGAGCGAGCGTGGAGATCCTCAATGCGCTCAACGTGGCCAAGCCGTGGGACATCAGCTTTGTCTCCGGCCGACGTTCCTCCAGCCGCAGACGATTGATTCGCCGCGCATCGCGCGATTCAGTTTGTCGTTCACGTTCTAGAAGGTGAGCTCGATGGTTCGTGTCGCTCTGGACAGTCGGGATCCTCGGCGGCGCGGCAGCCGCCGTCGCCTTGCTCTCCGCCCAGTCGACGCGGGCAGCCGGCGAGTGGCAGAGCTACGGCGGGACGAACTGGAGCCAGAAAACTCGCCGCTCGATCAGATCACGCGAGGCAATTTCGGCAGCCTGTTGGTGCGTGGACGTGGCGCTCGCCGGACCACGAACTGCTTAAGACGATTCCCCGGTACGAGGAAATGCCGATTCACGCTAATGGGATGAAGGCCACGCCGCTGGTCGTGAACGGCGTGACGTACATCAGCAGGGGTCTCGACGAGATTGTCGCCCTGGACCCGGTGACCGGCACGACGAAATGGGTCTACAACCCTGAGGCCTACAAGGACGGGGCGCAGGCCGACGTCCTTGGCTGGATTTCGAGGGGCGTCGCGTATCGAGCGATGGCAGGCGACGAACGGATCTTGTTCGGGACGCTCGACGGATATCTCATCGCGCTGAATGCAAAGACCGGCCAGCCGATCGCGTCGTTCGGCATGAGCGGCAAGGCCGACCTGACGCGGGAGTTCGCGCGACAGCCGAAAGACGCTGCATCTGGTCGACGGCGAGCCGCATCACCCTCGGTCGATTCACCGCCGGTCGTCGTGCGCGACACCGTCATCGTCGGATCGTCGATGTCCGATCGCACGCCGATCGACGAATGGCCGCCGGGCTACGTCGAGGCGTTCGACGTCAGCACGGGCACGTTGAACGGGTGTTTCACACGTCTCCGCGTGATGGTGATTCGGTGCCGACACCTGGGAGATTCATGCGAACCGCTACACCGGCAACGGGAACGTCTGGTCGATGCTGAGCGGCGACGACGACCTCGGCCTGGTCTACCTGCCGATGACGACACCGAACAGCGATGACGGGGCGGCTTCCGCAAAGGCGACGGTCTCTTCGGCGAGAGCCTGGTCGCGGCGAATGTCGGTACCGGCAAGCGCGCGTGGCATTCCAGGCCGTCCATCACGGCGTCTGGCATTTCGATTTCCCCTGTGTCCCGTCCTTGCTCGACGTCACCGTCACGGCCGGCGTATCAAAGTCATCGCGCAGGCCAGCAAGCAGGGTTTCCTCTACGCGCTCGATCGCGCGACCGGCCAGCCGCTCTGGCCCATCGAAGAGCGGCCGGCGTCGCCGTCCGATATCCCCGGCGAGGAACTCTCCCCGACGCAGCCGTTTCCGAGAAGCCGCCGGCGTTCGATCGTCAGGGGATCAGCGACAACGATCGCATCGACTTC